>DASZMU010000163.1:0-46925 GCA_035551695.1 Solirubrobacteraceae bacterium | reverse complement strand
GGTCGGCATCGATCACGCCGGCCACGCTGGGGCGCGGCGGGCGGTCGGGCAGCCGGTCGAGCCAATACGGACGGGAGACGGCGTCGGCGTACGCCGCGCGGTCCGCCGGCGTCGGCGGCGTCGCCGGCCACGGGCCTGCCGCGAGCCTCACGCCAGGCAGACCATCACGTGCTTGAGGCGCGTGTACTCCTCAAGCCGGCCGCCCGGCCCTCGAGCACGCGCGCGGCGCCGGCGAACAAGCGCAGGTGGTCGGCGCACAGCGGCAGCTCCTCGGCGGGGGTTGCCAGCGGCTTGCCGACCTCGAACGCCTCCAGGCGCGCCAGCTCGCCGGCGTGCTCGTCGAGCAGGTCGGCCACTCGGAGCAGCGTGAGAGCTCGCTCGCCGGGCGTGGTCGTGCCCCGGGCGGGCGCGGCTCGCCGCGCGGCGTCGACGGCACGCTGCACGTCGGCGGCGCCTCCCCGCGGGGCCTGAGCCAGCGGCTCCTCGGTCGCCGGGTCGAGCACGGTGTCGAGGTGGTCGCCGAGCGAGTCGACGAGGCCGCCGTCGACGATGTTGCGCAGCGTCCGGGTGGTGTCGATGGTCGTCATGGGCCGACAGGATCGCAGCCCCGGGCGACGACGGCCAGCTCCGGCGCGTCACAGCCGGCGCCGGGCTTCCGCATTCCCCTCCCAGCCGTACCGGGATACGAACATCTGGCAACGAAGCAGGGAGGGGTGTTGCGTCGGCGGCGAATCCCGGCGCGCGTAACCTGCACAGCGCGCCAAACCAGGGCGGCGCTGGATGATCTGGCGCATTTTTGAGGCTGTGCCTGCGCGTGGTGACAAATCACCTGGGAGATCGATGATTTGGCGCGAATCGCACGCTGAAAAGCGGTGGAACGGCGTGGCCGGGACGCCAGGAGCGTGAGGTGAGAGGAGAGAGGAGAGAGGAGAGATCACCCCTTCATGGCCGCCGTTGTACGCGTCTCGACCGCGGCCACGCCGGCCGCGACCCGATCTTCCAGCCGGCGACTCCCTACCGGCAGCGAAGGCCGGCGGTGTCGAGAGCGAGGGCCGCCGGCGCGTCCAGATCGACGAAGACCGCCCGCAGGCGATCGCCGGCCAGATCGGTCAACTTGTGGGCCAGCTGCGAGGCCGTCGCCGGTCGCTCCGGAGCACCTGTCGGGCACGGTACGCGCGCCAGTTCGACGCCGTTGACCGCGAGAACAGCACCGAACTGCGGCAGCGAATCGTCGACTCCGACCCAGACCCGGGCCGCCCGCTCAGCGGTGTCCGCGTCGACAGCAGTGAAGTCGTGCACGCGCGGCGGGCCGCCGAGCAGCGTGTGTGCGACGTAGTCGAAGACGTGCCCGGCTGTCGCCGCAAACGCAACCGAGGTCAGCAGATCATCGCCGGAGGAGCGCACGGCGCCCCCAGCGCGGGCATCGCGGCCACCGCACGCGCACGCCAGCCACTCCGTGAACGCGATCTCGTACAGAGACAGAGACTCACGATCCGTCTGTTCTGCCGGGCCGGGGCAACTGCCACAGGCACAAGGCTAAGGGGCCGCGCTTGGGGCGACCATCACCCGGAACCGGTAGCGGAGCCGCCGGGTTCGCTACAACACACCCATCACCAAGATTCCCTCCGGGGCACCAGCAGACGATTCCCAGCCGCCGGACCGCGCTTCGGCCAGCTTCTCCGTCGTCGAGCACCGCACCGGCGAGACGGTCGTCTCGATCGCGGGCCAGCTTGATATCAGCAATCTGCCGGATCTGGCCGACCGGGTCGCGGCGGCGCTGGCCAAGAGCCCCACTCGAATGGTCGTCGACGTCGGCGGGGTGAGCTTTGCCGACAGCTCGGCGATTTCGCTCTGGCTGCAGTGGTCGATGGCCGTCCCGGACTTCGAACTGCGCGATCCGCCGGTGCTGTTGCGCGCGGTGATCACGACGATGGGGCTCGGCGAACAGCTGGGGATGGGCCAGTAGGAGCCGCCGCGTCCGGAGCTCGGCGACGCCGCCCCGGGCACAGCTAGGGTGCCGGGGTGGGAACGTGCGCCTCGGCCCGGGCCAGCATGACCATCCCCACGAGCGCCGCCGCCAGCGCCGCGAGCGTGCCGACCACCTGCAGTCCGCCGGAGCGCGGCGACTCGTCGAACAGGGCGAGCCCCAGCACCAGGCTCGCGATGGGGTCCAGCGCGGTGCTGGCGGCGAGCGTCGCGGCCAGCGCCCCGGTGTTGAGCGCCAGCTGGTTGAGCGTCATCGACACGTAGCCGACCGCGGCCAGCGCATACAGCTCCCAACTGCCGATCACGTGGACGACGCCGCTGTGCAGCTCGTCGACCACCGCCTTGGTCAGGGCCGCCGACAGTGCAAACAGGATTCCGGCGGCCGCTGCCAGGAGCGCCGCGCGCCGCGGCGTCGGCCCGTTCCGGGCGAGAAGGACGAGCGGCAGGCAGACGCCGGCGCAGACGACCATGGCGACCAGCCAATCCCCGAGCGGCGCCTCGCCCCGGCCACCGGCCGGGCTGGCGATCGTGACAAAGGCGACCAGCGCAGCGACCACGAGAGCCGCCGCCGCGACGTCGATGCGGTGCACGCGCTGCCCGGTGAGCCTGACGCCGAGCGGGAGCGCGAACACGACGCTCGCCACGAGCAGAGGCTGCACGACGGCCAGACGGCCGACTCCGAGCGCAGCCGCCTGGGCGATGAATCCGAGCGCATCGCACGCGATCCCGGCCACCCACACCGGACGCCGCGCCATCCGCAGCAGCAGTCCGGAGCTGGCCCCCGGCGAAGGCGCGGCAAAGCCGGCCTTCTGTTGCAGGACGGTCGCCAGCGCAAACAGCAGCGCCGAGACCAGAGCCAGAACTATCTCCAAGTGAGCGCCTCCATGTCGACTCGCGGGGAGCTCAGCAAGATACGCGGCCGTGGATGCGTCCCCTTGCTGTCCGCCGGGCGAGTTGCTGGACGAGTTCCAGCCGGGCCTGATCCCCCGTGAGCCGGTGACCATCGGCTGATGTCGTCGATTCGCGCGACCGGTGGCGCATTAGACTGCGGCGCCGATGGCCACGCTGTTGTACGAGCGAATCGGCGACCCTATGCCCGGAGGCGGCGCGCCGACCCGCGGATCGAGCACCTCGTCCATGCCCCCGCTCGCCGACGCGAATGAGCGTGGTGAATGTCGGGGCCGGCGCCAGCTCGTACGAGTTCACTGGCGAGACCGGTCGGCGGGGATTGGCGAGCTGCCGCTGGTCAGCCGCAACGGGATCGTGATCTTGACTGTCGACCGTGACGCGGCGCAGGCATACTGGCTCACCCGTGACTACCTGCCGGCGGCCAACGACCTGTTCGCGCCTCGACCCAGACGTGAGCCGCGGCGCCAACACGATCGTTCCACCAAACCTGCAAGGAGCACCCCATGACGCCAGACCCCGCTGGATCTGTCCGGCCCGTCCCCGAGCACCTGCACACGGTGACACCGCGGCTCGTCGTTCGTGACGGCGCCGCGGCGATCGAGTTCTATCGCCGGGCATTCGGAGCCGTGGAGGCCGGCGAGCGATTCAGCACACCGAGCGGTCTGGTCATCCACGCCGAGATCCGAATCGGCGACGCGGTGGTGATGGTCACCGACGAGGCCGACAACGGTGCGCCGGCCAGGTCGCCACGGTCGCTGAACGGTGTCGTCACCGCGATCATGGCGACGTACTGGGACGACGTGGACCAGGCGTGGGAACGGGCTGTGGGTGCCGGAGCGGAGGTGATCTACCCGCTCGCCGATCACTTCTACGGGGAGCGCGGCGGGAGGCTGCGTGATCCGTTCGGCCAGCAGTGGATGCTGAGTCAGCGCATCGAGGCGCTGTCACCGGATGAGCTCAAGCGACGCGTGGCCAAGCTCGCGGCGCCAGAGTGAACTGCGAACGGCCCCTACCGGTCGTGCCGAACGGTTAGGTTAGGACGAGCCGCTGTCCGGTGCGGACAGCGGCAGGTCTCGTCCTCGCTCAGGCCGCGAGGCGCCGACGGGCCTTCTGCACCGACGGCAGCGCGCCCTTGGCCTTGGCCAGCGGCCTCGCCCGCAGATCGACGCTCGCCGGCTTGGCGGCGATGTCGATCTCCTCACCCGTTGCCGGGTTGCGGCCCTTGCGCTTCTTGGTCGCGGGCTTGACGCGAACGGTGAGCTGAACCAGCCCGCCGATCCGGACCTTCTGTGCGTTCCCCAGCTCCTCGAGCACGACCTCGTCGAGCGCGGCGAGGGCCCGCTTGGCTTCGGCCTTGCTCATTTCGGCGCGATCAGCGATTGCGGCGATCAACTGCGTCTGTGTAAGCGGCAATGCATTCCTCCGGTTGATTTTCGTGCGGCGGCGTGAGCAATTGAAGCGTGTCTGGCAGATGGAGGCGATGTTGCCGCCATCTGAACGCGCAACAGCACGTCCGCGGCCGGAGAGCGTATCGCCTCTGCTCCAGGCTTCCCCGCCGGTTGTGATCCAGGCGTCGACGTGTCACCACTGGGACTGGACCGTCCCCCACTGAATGGGCGCCCGTGCCGGCGGCGGTGACACACAGCCGGCACCGCCCGTAACTTGATAACCGGCGACAGCGGACAAGGCTGCGCTCGTGGAACCAGAGCCCGCCGGATAGCCGGAGTCCGGGGCGGACCCGGGGCGGGCGCGTCGGCGGGCAACGCGGGCTGGATCACACCGTCGCTCCGGTCCCGGTCCCGGTCCGCCATCGACGTCCCTGGGCTGGCTCAGGACGCGCTCAGGACCGCTGTGGATCCGGCCGACCCTGGAGCCGGTGATGCTGCGCCGGCTGCTGTCGTTCCTCATCAGCTGCCGGCGGCCGGTCTACGAGCGTTCGCTGACCGCGCTGCATCGACGGCTCCGGCTGGTGTGCCCGGACCGCGTTCCGGAGGTGGCGATCTGCATATTTGATCACGCGGTGTGCAGCTCCGGCGGCCTGGGGCCGGGGGCGCGCCGGCTCGATCGGTCTCACCGGCCACCCGCCGCGAGATCATCACCGCGTGCAGCTTGACGTCCAAGCACGCGATCAGAGCAACCAGGATCATCATCGCCGGAGCGATGCAGTGCGTCGACAGGCTCGGCGCCAGGGAGTGGATGTACGTGCCCACGCCAAACGCAACGCTGGCGGGCAGGAACATGGCCTGACCGAGTAGCAACGTTTGACGGCGATGAACCCCTCAATCAGGTAGGCCCACAGCGAGCCTACCCCTGATCGACGAACACGGACAGCGGCAGGGTCAGTCCCACGTTCCACATGCCGGCATCGACGACTTCGAGGATCTTGAGGTCGCCGGCGAGGCTGCAGAGCATGTACGCGTCCTCTCTCGTGAGCTCATGCGCGGCGACGATCCAATCGACCATCGCCGCCACGGCCTTACGCGTGCCTTCCATCAGATCCGGTGCGATGCCCATCGCGCCGTGGTGGCCGGCGGCGTCGACGAGCGGGGTCAGGGCACCGGCGGTGCGGAAGTACGGGGCGGGGATGGTGCGCGGCTCGACCGTGAACCTCAGGGTGGCGCGCATGTCGCATTCCAGCGCGGCGACGCAGACCTCGCCGTCGCCCTGCATCGCGTGGGGATCGCCGCAGGAGAAGAGGGCACCGTCACACCAGATGGGCAGCCACAGCGTCGACCCCTTCGTCAGGTGGCGGGTGTCGATGTTGCCGCCGCCCTTGTGTGGGGGGAATGCCGGTGCGGTCGCGGGTTCATCCGGGTGGGTGCCCATCGTGCCCAGAAACGGGGAGAACGGGATGCGGACGCCCGGGACGAGCTCGGCCTCGGTCGCGCTACGCAGGTCGAACGTGCGCAGGTACGGGTCGGGAAACTGGTCCGGGAGCGTCCCCAGGTCCGGCAGGATGACGCACCAGCCCCACTCCCCAGGCACCAGCTCGAGGATGTCGACGCGCAGAGTGTCACCGGGCCGAGCCCCGTCGACGTGCACCGGACCGAGCAGGTTGTAGAGCGTGTCGAAATCGAAGCTGGTCTGCGCGAAGGTGTCACCCTCATGGACCTGACCGTGGCCGGCCATCAGCAGTTCGTAGTGAACGGTGTCGCCGGAGCTGATCCTCAGCGTCGGCTCCAGCGTGTTGTCCCACGAGTGGTGGATCCGCCGCGGATCGATCCGATGCTCCATGTGGCTGTGCTCCTCCTCCCATTGACGTTCTCTGGAATTCGTCCTGGCCGCTCCGTCTCACCCGCCGGGACCGCCCGCCCCGATCCGCCAGATGTGGACGGGCGCGTCCGACTGGGGAAGTGTCCGCCGAACGTCATCAGCCCCTCGAACGAGCGCTCGTCGCTCTGCGGAGCGTTCGCGACCGCGGCCGCCGTCGCCTTTCCCGGAGGGGTGCCCAGCCCGGCGCCGGCAGTCGACCTCCCACAGGCACGGGGCCGAGGTTCGCCGGCGTCAGGATCCTCATGGCGAGAAACGGTAGTCGACGCCGAACGGGCGGCGGCCGTCCTGCTCAGGTGTCGCCGGTGTCGCCGCCGCCCGGCGGCACGCGCACCCGGCGCACCCCGGCACCCCGGGCCCGCCGGAAACGCGATGCCGGACGATGGCACGCGTTGGGTTCGACAGCGCGGGTTGCGTACTCGATCGCCACCGTCGCCAACGCCTGGTCGCGAGCCCGCTCATAGACGCGGCGACGGAAGCGCCGTTCGGCGGCTCCGGCCCCGTGGAGGTCGGCATTGCAGAACGCCTCCCACTGGGCCAGGGCAGTCGCTGCCTCCGAAATCGCCGGCGCCGACACCTCCAAGACCCGCAGCACGCACGGCTGATCGTGGTTGTGGTCATTACAGCCGTGACCGGCGGGACAACACGCGTACATACTGATTCCTTACCCCGTCGCCGCGGAATACACCGGGTCTGCGTGGCCAGGGTCAGGTGGGCCGGCGCTGGAGCGTGGCGCGTCGATCGCGGGCGCCTCCGTGTCGCACGGCGGGCCCAGCGAAGGACCGCTTCAAGCCGTTCTCCCACAGGGATGTCCTACCCGGACTCCGGCGGCGCGTCTCTCACCTCGCCCCATTCTCCCGGCGACGGATCGCCCCGGTTGCTCAGGGACCCACTAGTTGCAGACGCGGCAGCGGCCGCTCCGACACGAGCACGCCGGCGGGACAGTCCCCGCGCTCCGCGGTCGCCACCGGCGCACCCATTGCAGCGCGACTCTCTCCAGCCGATCCTGCGGGCCGCCTGGCCAACATGTCGCCGCGATCTCCGCGGCGAGACCGGAGGCTTGGCCGCTCCGGCCGGAAGCCATGGCTACGTGTCTGCTCAGCTCGTCGTGATCCATGGTGGAGGGGAATGCGCGCCCGGATCGGGGACGACGGGGCGCGGCACCCTTCCAAGCTACCCGGGTGGCCTGCGGAAGCACCTGCGCCATGGTCCAGCGACGCGCCGCCCGCGCCGCCGTCCAACGCTGGGCGGGCGCCCGCGCCATCGCGCGCGGCGCCCGCTCCGCGGTGTGGCTGGATCAGACCTTCTGTGGAACCCGGGAGACCGCCTCCTGGTACAGAGCCAGCTCCCGGGCGATGCCCTCGTTGCAGTAGCCGTCAACGACACGCAGCTCGTCGACGATCAGCGCGGCATCCGCGATGACCCGCCGGAACTCCTGATCGGCGCGCACCTGGGTGATCTGCGCCGCGCTGCCGCGGAGCTCCATGTACCCGTTCAGCGCGCCGTTGGGGTCCAACAGGACCACATCGAACGTCTCGATCCGCCCTTCCTGCTGCATCCGGCCGTACAGCCCAACCGCCTCGTTGAACACCTCCAGACCGCGCTCCTCGCGACCTCGCACCGGTGTGCTCCAGCTGATGAAGAGCACGTGATCGGCCATGCCGACTCCTCTCTGTTCCGGCCCGGTCCCGGAGCCGGACCTTGCGCGGCCACTATGACAGTGGCGGCTCAATCGCGCAAACGGGCGGTCCGGCCACCACGGCTCAGTCGAAGCCTGCGTCCGCTCGCGCGGCCGGGCCGGCCGGCCGTCACACTGAACCTGTGCTCGGAGCGGTCGGCCCAGCGTCGGCAGACGCGTTGACCCGCGCAAAGGCGCGCCTCGATGGCCTCTTCCTCTATGCGCGCCCGGTGGACATCGACGGGGTGCAGATACGGTGCGTCGCCTGGTTGTTTCGTCTGCCGTGGTTCCGGCGGTTTGACGGCTACACGATGTGGAACCTCATTCTGCTGCGCTCTCCCGGGCTGCTCGACGACCCGGAGCTGGTGTGCCATGAGCTCTGCCATGTCTGGCAGATGCAGCATCATCCGGTCCGGATGCCGCTGTCCTACCTGCGGTTCGGCTACGCCCACAACCCATACGAGGCACAGGCACGCCAGGCCGCCTCCGCCGGCTGCGGGCCCGCCGCCTAGCACCGCGGCCGCCCCCGTCACCCGGTCAGCCGACGAGCACCTCGCCGCCGCGGTGCGGGACGAGCACCAGCATGCTGCGCCGCGTCCGCTCGGCGTCCGGACGGGAGGGACGGATCGTGAGCCTGGCTGCCGCCCGCAGCACCTCCCGCAGCTCCATCTCGGCAAACGGGGCGCCGGCGCAGCGGCGCACGCCGCCGCCGTACGGAATCCACGACATCGAACTCGGTTCTCGACCCTCCAGCCACCGTTCTGGCCGGAACACGTCGGCGTCGCCCCAGAGATCGCCGCGGCGCATGGCCAGCCACAGACACGCTGCCACCTGAACGCCGGCCGGGATGGTGCGGCCGGCGATCCGGACGGGCTCCAGCAACAGCCGCGGCGCGATCGTGAGCGCGGGGCGCACACGCAGCACCTCCTTGACGGTGGCGTCGAGGTACGCCGGATCGCCCTCGCGCAGGCGTTCCTGGACCCTGGGGCTGTGAGCCAACAGCTCAAACCCCCAGGCCAGCGACGCCGCCGAGCTGTCATGCCCGCCCACCAGGAGGGCGACGAGCTGGTCGCGGAGATGCTGATCGGAGGGGGGAACGCCGTGTTCGTCGCGCTGCTGGAGCAGCAGGGCGAGCACCGACTCCTCGTCCGGCGCGGCCCGGCGACGCGCCAGGAGCTCCAGCAGCAGGGCGTCGAACCGCTCGACGGCGATCCGGAACCGTCCCCACGGGCTGCGCGGGCCGAAGTCGCGGGGCACGAGGACCATCGAGAGCACACGCGGCAGGGACCGGACGCCCGCGAGTGTGTCCTCGATGGCGTCGCGCAGCTCCGCCACCTCGGCGTCATCGCGGGCGCCGAAGATCAGACGCAGGATGATCTCCAGCGTGAGCAGGCGCATCCGCTCCAGTGCCACCACTCGCCCGCGCCACGCCGCGAGTTCTCGCTCGGCGAGCTGTGCGACCAACGGCGTGAACTGGCGCATCCGATCCCCGTGGAACGGCCTCTGCAGCAGCCGGCGCTCCCGCAGATGCTCGTCGCCGTCGAGGAGCAGGATCGAGTGCGGGCCCGCGAACGGGCGCAGGAACTCCCAGCTCCGCCCCGCCGGCGCGATCGCCGGGTCCAGCCGGAACACCTCGCGCACGGCGTCCGGGTGCGAGAACAGCACCATCGGCTCCGGCGTCCAGTAGGTGCGGATCGTCGCGGGGTCGCCGAAGCGGTGATGCACCTGGCGGAGGAACGCTCCGGGGCGTGTCATCCACGCAACCGTCTGCCAGACGGCGGGAGCGCGCGGGCCGGGCGGCAGGACCACGGTGCCGATCCTACGGCACGGTCGCGGTCGCCTTTTCTCCTTGGGTCCGGAGCCTCGGATCCCGCCGGCCCGGAGAGACCCAAGCCCGGGGGGGTGTGACAAGTTATGGTCGTATATCAGCCACCAGATGACACACCCCCTGCCGCGAGACCCTCAACCCGGGTCTCCTAGCCACGGTGGTCAAGCCGGCGCCGGAGTCGAACGTAGGCGAGGCTCCCGCCGAGCGTCGGCGTCCAGAACGCGATCGCGTGGTAGACGAGCACGGCGGCCGCCGCGTGGGTCACCGGCAGGCCGTAGAGGGCGAGTGCGCCGACGAGGCCGCCGTCGAGGACTCCGATGCCCCCGGGGATCGGAATGGCATTCGCGAGGTAGCCCACGAGGTAGGCGATCACAAGCGGTGCAAGCGGTGGGAGCGGCCCCACGGCTGCGAACGTCGTCCACAGCACGGCGATGTCGAACAGCAGGTAGCCGAGAGCCCCGAGCAGACGCCAGCTCGGCCGGGCCAGGGCGTGCCGGGCGGCCGGGATCCCGACGGTGATGTCATCGATCCAGCCGGCACCGGGACGCTCGCCGGAGCCGCGGCGCCTGAGGCGCGGCAGGACGAGCACGACGGCGGTCGCGCCCGCCGCCGCGATGATCGGCAACCCGTCAAGCAGCACGTCGTGAGGCCCGTCGGCGAGTCCGAGCAACAGCACCAGCCCGGCGGCGGCGAGGGTCAGCACGTTGACGGCACTGGTCAGGAAGAAGAGCCCGCTGGAGCGCTGGACGATCCGCCGCGTCGGCATCCCGCCGAGGTGAAGCAGCCAGCCGCCGACCGCCAGCGAGCCGATGCCGCCACCGGGCAACAGGGCGCCCGCGCCCTGCTGCGCCCACCCCAACTCGTGCGCCTCAACCGTGGGAAGCGACCTGAAGAACAGCCGGAAGATCACGACGAAGCTGACACACGAAGCCAGCTCGAGGGCGATGGCCACGGAGACCAGCACCGGGCTCATGGCATCGATCGCGCGCGCCACCGGCCGCAGATCAGGGACCGCGAGCAGAGCGCCGACCACGCACAGGACGAGCAGACCCAGGGTGACCAGTCGCCGGCGCAGCGCCGAGCGGTCGATCGCGGGCGGCGGTTCGGCGCGATCCGATGGCCCGGACCCCGGTGGCGACAACTCCGGCTGCTCCCGGAACGGTGTGCTGGTGGCGGTCAACGCTGGCTCCCGGTGGCGTGATTCGATTTGCCTGGCGGCCGCTTTCAGCCGAGCCTCGTCACGCGCCCTCGGCGCTGAACGCGAGGTCGGCGGCGGACTCAGCGTTCGCACTGCGCGCACGCTCGGCACCGTCTGACGGCAGGATGACCAGGGCGACGAGCAGGCCCAGGCCGAACAGCCCGGCCGCCCACTCAAAGGCCGTGGTGTAACCGTGGATCGAGGCCGTCCCGGCCAGCCCGGCCGCCCGCGCGTGAGCCGACACGTAACCGGCGGCCGCGCTCGCGAAGATGGTGCTCAGCAGCGCGGTGCCGACCGAGCCACCGACCTGCTGGGAGGTGTTGACCATCGCCGAGGCGATGCCGGCGTCCGTGCTCTCGACCCCGAGCGTGGCCGTCGAGAAGGCGGGGGCGAAGATGCAGCCCATCGCCAGACCGGTGAGGAGCAGCCCCGGCAGGACCTGGCCGACGTAGCCCCCATTGGGGGTCAGGCGGGTGAGGAGGATCATGGCGACGAGCCCGACCGCCATGCCGCCGAGGACCAGCGGCTTGGCGCCCGTCCGGTGCAGCACCCTCGTCTGCACGGTCGTCGCGGTCAGCACGATCATCGCGGTCATGGGCAGGAAGCCCAGGCCGGTCGAGAGCGGGGAGAAGCCGAGGTTCTGCTGCATGTAGTACGTGAGGAACAGGAACACGGCGAACACCGCCGAGCCCGCCAGCGCGATCGACGCGTATGCACCACCGCGCGCCCTGTCGGAGACGATGTGCAAAGGCAACAACGGGGCCTTCACCCGTCGCTCGATGACGACAAAGGCCGTCAGCAGCACGGCGCTGGCACTCAGCGCCACGATCGTGAGCGGGTCTGACCATGAACTGGTCTCGGCGTTGGAGAACCCGTAGACCAGAGCGAACAGACCGCCGGAGGCCACGGCGACACCCGGGAGGTCGATCCGGGGCCGTTCGGGCCGGCTCTGGTTGTGCAACAGCCGGAGGGCCATGATCGCCGTGGGCACGGCGATCGCCAGGTTGACATACAGGCACCAGCGCCAGGAGATGGCCTGGGTCAGGGCCCCGCCGAGCAGCAGTCCGAACGAGGCGCCTCCGCCGGCGATCGCGCTGAAGATGCCAAATGCCTTGGCCCGGTCGCTCGAGCCCTGGAACGTCACGGTCAGCAGTCCAAGGGCCGAGGGGGCGAGCATGGCGCCGAACGCCCCCTGCAACGCCCGGGCGGCAACGAGCATTCCGAACGATTGCGCCAGGCCGCCGATCGCAGACGCGAGCGAAAACCCGATCAGGCCACCGATGAACGTCCACTTGCGCCCGAACATGTCACCGAGCTTGCCCCCCACCAGCAGGAGGCTTCCGAAGCTGAGGGCGTACGCGGTGATGACCCACTGGCGATTGTCGGTCGAGAAATGCAGCGCCCGCTGGGCGGAGGGGAGCGCGATGTTCACGATCGTCGCGTCAAGGACGACCATCAACTGCGCCACTCCCAACAGCGCCAGAACGGCCCAGCGGTTGGACTCGACGGCGGCTGGTCTGGCTCTGCTGGTGCTCATGCTCATCGGTCCCTCTCGGATCGGTGTGGAGCAGGCACCATAGCACGAATAGCCCATGGCTCGGTAATCAATTCCGAACCAGGAACTATGTCTTAGATGTAAACGGTGGCCGATTTTGCGATATACTTGGCCGGCGATGAGGCCCGATGATCCATCGTGCGTTACCAGCACCATGATGCTGTTGCCGCGCCTGTCGAAGCAGATCATGCGCCGCAGCAGCCCGGAGCTGCTCGGCATGGACCTGCGCCTGCTGATGGCGCTCAGCTACCTGGGCGACCACGATGGCGCCCCTCAGCAGGAGCTGGTCGACGTGCTGTGCATCGATGCCAAGAACGTCGTGCTGCTGCTCAATGAGCTCGAGGACCGGGGCCACCTGGTTCGGCGCCGCGACTCCGAGGACCGGCGACGCCACCGCGTGCACATCACCGCCGCCGGCCGGGAAGCGCTGGAGCACGCCGCGCGCGCGCAGGAAAGCATCGAGGACGACGTGCTCAGAGGCCTCGATGCCGACGAGCGCGCCACGCTCCAGCGGCTGCTCACGCGCGCCGTTCAGGGCGCCGAGCCGGACGTGGCCGTCGATGACGCGTGCCACCCGCTGGCGCCCGCCGCCCGCTGACGGGATTTCACGCGCAATTCCTGTACGAACGGCAGCGGGCTCATGAGGATCGATGGGATCGCGCTGGGGGACATCGTCAAGGCGTCGATCGGCGGACGCGTGATCTACGGCGAGGTCCTCGAGATCCGAGACCGGATCGTCTACTTCAATCCGATCTCGCGCGGGTCCGGGTGGAGGCACGCCAACGCGAACCAGATCGTCGGCCACTGGCGCAAGGCGGGGCGCAGAAGGTCCGGCGAGTCCGCTGACAACGTCGTCCAGCCTCCAGAGCAGCTCGCCCTGAAGCTCAGCCCGTGAGTCGGCCGCGGCCGGCGACCGCATCGGCGTAGCGAGTCAGATCCACCCCCTCTCGGTCGCAAGCAGCACGGCCTGCGCGCGATCCTCAACTCCCAACTTGGTGTACGTGCTGTGCAGGTGGGAGCGGATCGTGCTCGCCGAGACGCCGAGCGCAGCCGCGACCTCCTTGTACACCTTGCCCCCGGCGAGTTGGCGTAGCGCGTCGGTCTCTCGCCTGGACAGTGGGGACGGCTCGGCGCGTCGGCGCTGGCTGCCGGACTGGGGCAGGTCGAACAGCACGGTCCTCAGCGCCGGAACCGTCAGGCCGCTGTCACGGGCCAGTTCGAGCATCAACCGGCGATCGACCGCGTGACCGTCCGAGTGACGGGCGACCATGTCGGCGAGCCGCAGCAACGTCGCCGCCTCACCTGGCGACGCGCACGAGTGGTGCTCGCGCACCGCAGCGGCAAGGCTCGCCGGCAGACCCCACCGTTCGACGAGCAGGGCGCCCAGGCCAGCGTGATCAACCCTCAGCGCGCGCCGTTCCTGCTGCACGCGCCGCTCGGGCGTAGCCACTCTCTCGTCGAGCACCTGAGCGCCGGGGCCCTGGGCACGAGCGACCACGAGCTTGCCCACGTCGTGGATGAGCGCTGCGGCGATGAGGTCGTCCGGGTCAGGGAATCCGACTTCCTCGGCGATCCGTTGCGCTGCCCGGGCCACCGCCTGACCGTGCACGCGAATCTGGTACTGCAATGCCTGCTCGATCGTCTGCCACGGGAACGGCACGAGGGGAACCGAGGAGATGGCATCGGCGACGCCGGCACCACCCAACAGGCGGATCGCGTCAGGCACATTTGCGATCCCGCGCCCGCCCGGAGCGTGCTGTGCGGCGCTCAGGACCGCGACGACGAGCCCGGCGCTGCCCTCGATCGCGCCAACGAGGTTCTGGGCAGCCATTCCGCCCGATGTCGCGGCCGCCATCGCGCGCTCATGCGCCGGGGTGAACACGGGCAGCCGGTCCAGCGCCCGCACCGCCTCACCCAGACCCGGCGCGCGTTGCTCGGCCGGGGTGACGGTGAGCGGTCGGTCGCCGCCGGCGGCGCGTGCCACCGGTCTGGACTCAGCGAGCCTGGGGTCACGGCTGCCCAGGACCGCCAGGAGCGCGTCCACTGTGCTCGGATCGAACTGCGTGCCGCGGAGCTGGGCGATGTGTTCGCGCGCGACATCCGCGTCGGCTGCATTGCGGTGCGGCCGGTCGCTGGCGATGGCGACGAACGCGTCGGCCGTCGCGATCACACGGCTCAGACGCGGCGCGGCATCGCCCGCCAGGCCATCCGGGTATCCCGCCCCGTCCCACCGCTCGTGGTGAGATCTCACGATCGGAGCCGTGATCTCCAGACCCGGAACCGTCTCCAGCAGCTCAGCGCCGATGATCGGATGCCGATTGATCGACTTCCACTGCTCCGGCGAGAGCCCTGCCGGCGCGGCCACGACGGCGTCCGGCAGCGCGATCATCCCTATATCCCGCACCGTCGCACACAGCTCCGCCAGCTTCAGCTCTCGCTCGTCGAGCCCGAGCCACACGCTCATCTCCACGGCCAGCTTGCGCACCAACGGAGTGGACGCGTACAGCCGCGGCACACGCAGACGGAGCGCGGCCTCCAATCCCGACGCCACCAGACCAGCAGCGCTCGGCCCCAAGCGCCGGCCGGAGCCGCCAACAGCCCCGGTCATCGGCAGATCCACGGCGCCCATGATCGCCGAGCACCCGCAAAACCAATGCAGCGCCGTGAACGTGCACAGCTTTGGGCGCCGGAATGCACCGAGATCCCGCCAATCGCGCTGTGTACATCCCGCGACGTACTCGCGTGCCGTCCGCGCGGCCGATGACAGGCGCCACCTGAGCCGAGTAGCGTTTCGGAGACGATGCTGATGCGGCGCTTTGGGCTCTGGAACGCTGCGCTTGTCGTCGCCGCGGCCGCCGGATTGATCGTCGAAGGCCAGCTGCGGGCCAAGAGCGGCCTGGCCCCCGGCGCATATGTTCTGGCGATCGCCGCCGCCGCGCCGCTCGCCTGGCGCACGCGCGCTCCGCTGGCGGCGCTGGTCGGCGTTGGAATTGGGGCGCTCGCCTGTCTGGCTGCGTTCCACGCGAGCTGGGCTGCGACCGCGATGGTGGCCGTCGAGCTCTACACGGTCGCATTGCTCGGCGACCGGCAGCGATCGGCATTGATCGGTGCCGTGACGACGATCGTCGTGGTCCTGGCGGTCCTGACGATCGCAACCTCCGCGAGCCTGACCGATGTCGCGATACGCGTTCCCCTCGTGTTCTTGTCTCTTGCGCTCGGGGACACAGTGCGATCCCGCCGGTCGCTGCGCGCTGCGGCGCGCGAACGGGCGGAGCACGAGATGCGAGAACACGAGGAGGAGGGCCGGCGGCGCGTCGCGCAGGAGCGACTGCGAATCGCTCGCGAGCTTCACGACACGCTCGCCCATTCCCTGGTGGCGATCAACGTGCGGGCAAGCGTCGCCGTGGATCTCGACGACCCACAGGATCCGTCAGGTGCGTTGAGCGACATCAAGCAGGTGTCGGCCACCGCGCTGCGCGATCTGCGCGCGACGCTCAGCCTCCTGCGTGACCAGGACGACACGGCTCCCACCGCACCGGCGTTCGACCTCGACGCTCTTCCCGGGCTCGTCGACCACGCCCGGTCCGCCGGCCTGCACGCCGAGGTGGATGTTCAGGTTGACGGCACACCCGTCCCGTCGGCGATCGGAACGGCGGCATTTCGCATCGTCCAAGAGGCCCTGACCAACACCCTGCGCCACGCGGACGCCTCGAACGCGCACATCGGTGTCCGGACGACACGGGACGCTCTGGACATCGAGGTCACCGACGACGGCCGGACGGAGGCTGCAGCCGTCACTCCGGGGCTTGGAGTCCGCGGGATGGCCGAACGCGCGGCGGCCCTCGGCGGCCGGGTCGACGTTGGTCCGCGCGACGCCGGCGGCTGGCGGGTCCACGCGGTGCTTCCGCTCAGCGGCGGTGACCGCTCATGACTCCGATCCGCGTCGTGCTCGCCGAGGACCAGCCGATGGTCAGGGCCGGGTTCCGTTCGCTGCTGGACTCACGCACCGACATCGAGGTGGTCGGCGAGGCGGCCACCGGGGTGGAAGCGCTGGAGGAGGTCCGCGCCCTGCGACCCGATGTCGTGGTGATGGACATCCGGATGCCTGAGATGGACGGCCTGGAAGCGACCCGGCGGATCGCGGCCGATCCGTCGCTGAGCGGGACGCGCGTCCTGGTGCTGACGACGTTCGAGCTCGACGAATACGTGTTCGGAGCGCTGGACGCGGGCGCCAGCGGCTTTCTGCTCAAAGGTGGCGAGCTGGCCGATCTCGTTCACGCGATCCGGGTCGTGGCGGGAGGGGAATCCCTGCTGGCGCCCAGCGTCACGCGCCGGTTGATCGACAGCTACGTGTCGCGGCCGCAGCGCCCGCCCCTGACCGAGCATGAGAGCCTGGGTGAGCTGACGAGCCGGGAACGTGAGGTCCTGGGCCTCATCGCCACCGGCCTGACGAACGCCGAGATCGCCCACCGGCTTCACCTCAGTCCCCTGACGGCGAAGACGCACGTGTCACGGATCCTGATGAAGCTGGGCGCGCGCGACCGCGTGCAGCTCGTCGTCATCGCCTACCAGAGCGGAATCGTCGAGCGGTAGGGCGGCGCGTCCGCTCTGGGGCGCGGGTGTCGGTGATCAACCGGATTTCGCCGTGCGCCGTGCGCCAAATCGTCTAAGCGGTGAGAGATTTGGCGCGTCATGCACGGCGCGCCCCGGGTGTGCCGGCTGCGCCGTGAGATGTATTCGCGTGTCGTTCTCACGGACTAGCACGGGACCTCACACGGCCCGGCATCAGGCTCCGCGCGGAGTAGCCACGGTGCGTTCTGACGGCCGACGACGGGCGCTGCTTTGGACCGTAGCTTCTCCGGGGCACTCCCCCCGGCCTGCGGGGGCCAACCAAGGAGAACCGCATGCGTCGCCTGGCACGATGGTGTGTAACCCATCGCCTCACCGTAATCGCCGTCTGGCTCGCCGTCGTCGTCGGCTCGGTGTTCATCGGCTCAAGCACGGGCAGTAACTACTCGAGTTCAAACAGCCTGTCCGGCACACAGAGCGCGATCGCCCAGAGCCTGCTCCAGCGGGCGTCGCCCGCCGCCGCCGGCGACTCCGAGCAGATCGTCTTCGCCACACATGGCGGTTCGGTCACGTCTGCCCCCGTTCGTGCGCGGATCCAGCCGATGCTGGCCAGAGTGGCGCTACTGCCCCACGTCGCCGGCGTGACGTCGCCGTACACCCCGGCCGGTTCAAACCAGATCAGCCGGAATGGCACGGTCGCATTTGCGACGGTGCACTTCACCAAGGACGCCAACGCCGTCTCGTCATCGGAGGCAACGACGTTCGTGAACACCGCGCGCGCTCCGAACGGCCGTGGCCTGCAGGTTGACGTGCTCGGTCAGATCGCCAGCTCGACGAACCCGTCGTCGCAGAGCAGCACGATGATCGGTGTGGTTGCCGCGCTTCTCGTCCTGCTCGTCGTGTTCGGCTCACTGCTCGCTGCACTGCTCCCGCTCCTCTCGACGGGCATCGCGCTCGTCGCCGCAACATCTCTCGTCGGCGCGCTGTCCGACGCGATCCCGATGGCCGGCTTCACTCAGCAACTGTGCCTCCTGATCGGACTGGGCGTCGGAATCGATTACTCGCTCTTCATCCTCACCCGCACCCGTACCGGGCTGCGCCGGGGTCTCTCGACCGAGGAGGCCGTGATCGATGCGTCGGCGACCGCCGGACGCGCCGTCCTGTTCGCCGGGATCACCGTGTGCATCGCCCTGTGCGGCATGTTCATGGTCGGTGTCAGCGTGCTGTCCGGAGCCGCGATCGCGGCGTCGATCTCCGTGCTGTTCCCCATGATGGCCGCCCAGACGCTGCTGCCGGCGCTCAACGGCCTGCTCGGACGCCGAGTCCTGACCCGCAGACAGCGCAGAGCGCTGGACGCCGGCGAGACCGATCCCCCGGAGGCCTCCGCGCGCTGGGGCCGCTGGGCCGAGCGCGTGCAAACGCACCGGCTCGCCTTCGGACTGGCCGCGCTGGCGGTGATGGTCGGGCTGGCGATTCCCGCCGGCTCACTGCGTCTCGGCTCGGCTGACTACGGCACCGACCCCACCACGACGACCACGACGACTCACCACGCGTATGAGCTTCTGGTCCGCGGGTTCGGGCCCGGGTTCAGCGGGCCCCTGGAGCTCGTCGCACCGCTGCACACGGCTGGAGACCGGACGGCGTTCGGCCATGTCGTCGCCGCCGTCAGCCGCACGCCCGGCGTCGCCGGGGTCACACAGACGCGGATCCTGCCCGCCGGGCCCGGGCATCCCGCGGTCGCCGTCGCCCAGGCCTATCCGACCGGAAGCCCCCAGGACGCTTCGACATCGAATCTGATCACGCACCTCCGAGACACCGTGATCCCTCGAGCGGTTCATGCGTCGACGCCGGCCGTCTACGTCGGTGGACCGACCGCGTTGGCCGACGATCAGGCGACTCAGCTGTCCGCGAAGCTCCCACTGTTCGTCGGGGCGGTCGTCGCGGTCTCGTTCCTGCTGCTGATGGTCGTATTCCGAAGCGTGCTCATTCCCGCGACCGCGGCGGTCATGAACCTGCTGTCGGCGGGCGCTGCATTCGGAGTCATCACCGCCGTCTTCGAGAACGGCTTCCTCGGCTCGCTCGTTGGGATCTCGAGGACGGGGCCAATCTCGCCCCTTGTTCCGATCCTGATGTTCGCGGTCCTATTCGGACTGTCGATGGATTACGAGGTGTTCCTCGTCAGCCGGATGCACGAGGAGTGGCTCAAGACGCGGAGCAACGCCCGGGCCGTCAACCGCGGTCAGGCGATAACCGGCCGGACGGTCACGGCCCTGGCAATCATCATGGTCGTCGTCTTCCTCGCGTTCGTGCTCAGCACCGACCGCACGATCAAGATGATCGGACTCGGGATGGCGACCGCAATCGCGCTCGACGCGCTCGTCGTCCGCACCGTGCTCGTGCCGGCGGTCATGCACACACTCGGTGACGCCAACTGGCGCCTGCCGGCGTGGCTCAACCGCCGGCTGCCGCACCTCGACATCGAGGGGGAGACCGTGGTTTCCCCGGTCGAAGACGAGGTGCCGGCCCCGGCCTGACACGACGCCCACTACCCGGTCGTCACTCGACACCGGGCACGCCCAGAATTCCTCCATCGTCCCGCGGCACCGCACTGTGACGAGGTTCCACCGGGATCTCGATCCGCAGTGTGGTGCCGCCCCCGGCGGGACTGCTGAGCTGGACCGTGCCGCGGAGGGCCTCGATGCGATCCCTGAGTCCGACGAGCCCTGATCCCTTTCCGGGGTCAGCCCCGCCGATCCCGTCGTCGGAGATCGCCAGTCGTACGGTCGTGGCGCCTGCGTCGAGTTCGACATGGACGACCGTCGCTTGCGCGTGCTTCGCGGCGTTGGTCAGGGCTTCGGACACGACGTAGTAGGCCGCCACCTCGAGCGGCTCCGGGAGGCGACGCTCGGCGTGCAGGTCGAGCTCGACCGGCACGGGCGAACGGCGGCCCAGCGCTCTGAGCGCCGGGCCCACGCCACGTTCGGAGAGGATCGCGGGATGGATCCCGCGTGAGATCTCCCGCAACTCGTCGAACACGCTCGTCAGCCCCTCGGCAACGCGCGACAGATCGCCCTCGAGCTCGGCCAGCTCCGACGGCACCGTCGCCTGTACCGCGCGCAGCTCCAGGCCGAGCGAGACCAGCCGCTGCTGGGTGCCGTCGTGGAGATCGCGCTCGATCCGTCGCCGTGCCTGGTCAGTGGCGGCGACGATCCGCGCCCGCGAGGCCGCGAGGGCGGCCCGGCTCTCGGCATTGGCGATCGCCGTCGCCACCAGCTCCGTGAACTCCGCCAGCCGCGCCTCGGTGTCCGCAAGCCGGTGCTGCTCGACGATCGAGCCGGCGCTCATCACGCCCCACAGGCGCCCCTCGACCGTGACCGGCGCCGCCACCGAGGAGAGAACCCCGGCTTCGCGCGCGGCGACAGCAAGCCGACCGGAGGCATCGTCCGAGCTGTTCATTCGTCCCGGCCGGCCGGTCTCGAACACGAGCCGCGCAACGTTCGTCTCCGCGAGCGTCAGCCGCGTGCCCGCCGGGATGTGCTCGACGCCCATCCCCCAGGACGCGAGGATGGTGAGCGCGCCATCGGGCTCGTAGCGGCCCATGTGCGCGTATTCGACGGGAAGCAGCCGCACGACCTCCTCGACGACCGCTGCGACCACGTCCTCCGGCGCCGCGCCACGCGCCACGAGCGTCGCCACGCGCCGCAAGGCCGCCTGCTCCTCCGCCAGGCGGGAGAGACCGGCGCGGCTCTCGGCATTGGCGATCGCCGTCGCCACCAGCTCCGTGAACGAGGCGAGCTGCGCCTCGGTCCCGGCCGGCAGCGGCAACTTCCGGGTCGAGCCGGCCACGATCACCCCCCACAGGCGGCCCTCGACGAGGATCGGCGTCCCCACCGAGGACCGGACAGCGCGCTCGCGGGCGACGTCGGCCGCAGGGCCGGACGCGTCGGCGTAACTGTCGATCCGCGCAGGACGGCCCGTCTCAAAGACGAGCGTGCTGACATTCCGTCCCTCAAGGGTCAACCGCCTGCCAACGGGCAGCAAAGCCTCATTTCCCCCCGCCGCGGCGACGAAGGTGACCGTCCGGTCGGACCCGTAGCGGCCGAGGAGCGCGTATTCGATGGACAGCAGCTGCCCGACCTCCCGGGTGACCGCCCCAAATACGGTCTCGGCCGGCGCCCCCTGCGCGACCAGCGTCGCTACCCGGCGCAACGCCGCCTGCTCGTCGGCGAGCCGGGTGAGGCCGGCGCGGCTCTCGGCGTTCGCGATCGCCGTCGCCACCAGCTCGGTGAAGCCGGCGAGACGGGCCTCAGTGTCGGCCGGCAGCGGCCGCTCCTTAGTCGAGCCGGCGGTGATCACGCCCCACAGGCGGCCCTCGACGAGGATCGGCGTTCCGACCGATGAGCGAAACCCGGCCTCGCGCGCGCTGACACCGATGGGACCGGAGGCATCCGTGGAACGGTCGATCCGGGCGGGACGGCCGGTCTCGAAGACGGTCGTCGTGAGGTTCCGTCCCCCCAACCTCAGTCGACTGCCAACCGGAAAGGCGGCAGTGGCCCTGCCCCAGGCGGCGACGAACCTGACCATGCCATCCGGCTCGTAGCGTCCCATCGTCGCGAGGTCGACCGGGAGGAGACTTCCCACCTCCTCGACGACCGCCGCGGACACCTCCTCCGGCGATGAGCCACGCGCCACCTGCGTCGCCACCCGGCGCAGCGCCGCCTGCTCCTCCGCCAGCCGGGAGAGACCGGCGCGGCTCTCGGCATTGGCGACTGCCGTCGCCAGGAGCTCCGTGAACGAGACCAGGCGGGACTCGGTGTCCGCCGGCATCGGCTGGTCGAGGGTCGAACCGGCGATCATGACACCCCAAAGACTGCCCTCGACGACGATCGGCGTGCCGACGGCTGCACGGAACCCGCGCTCGCGACCACCGACGCCCAGCGGGCCGGAGGCGTCGGCGTAACCGTCCATCCGAGCGGGACGGCCCGTCTCGAACACGAGCGTGCCGAGGTTCTTCCCCTCGAGGCTCCACCCCCTGCCGACCGGCGATTGGCCGGCCGGGCTGCCCCAGGATGCGACGAACGCGAGCGTCCCACCGGGCTCATAACGACCCATGTCGGCGAAATCGACCGGGAGTAGGCGCCCCACCTCCTCGACAACCGCCGCGAAGACGTCCTCCGGCGCCGCCCCGCGTGCCACGAGTGTCGCCACCCGGCGCAACGCCGCCTGTTCGTCGGCGAGCACACGCAGATCCTCACCGGGCATCAGCTACCTAGCGTACGCCCCCTGCCTCCGCCACTCCTCTCCGGAACCCTCACACGACTGCGCACGCGGAGGGCTCGATCATCGCCGTGACGGCACCCGCCGCGATGTTCTTCTGACTCTGGGCGATGAGCTCGATACCGCCGGCGGCGAGGCCGTATTCGTAATGGTCGCCGAGAAATGACACATCGGTGACCGACACATCGAGGGCGTTCGTAGGTGCGACGACATCCGGATGACGGTCGTCGGACGTCTCGACGAGATGGATCGACTCCGGCCTGATGGCAATCGTGACGCCGGCCCCAAGCGGCACATCGGATCCGGCGACGACGAGCGGGGGACGCCGGCCGTCCACGCCGACCTCCAACGTGCCGTCCGCGCGTCGCGCCTGAACGACGCCGTGCAGCAGGTTGCACCGTCCGAGGAACGAAGCGACAAAGCGGTTCGCGGGCCGGCGGTAGACCTCTTCGGGCGTGGCGATCTGCTGGATGCGTCCCCCGTCCATGACGAGGATGCGGTCGCTCATCTGCATGGCCTCGTCCTGGTCGTGTGTAACGAAGACGGTGGTCAGGCCGAGCTGATGTTGAAGGCGCCGGAGCCACAACCGAGCCCGCTCGCGCAGCTTCGCGTCGAGGTTTGAGAACGGCTCGTCGAGGAGTAGGACCGACGGTTGGTAGACGAGCGCTCTGGCCAGGGCGACCCGTTGCCGTTGACCGCCGGACAGCTGATGCGGAAAGCGGTCGGTCAGGTCCGTCAGTTCGACGAGCTCGAGGACCTCGGCGACCTGCGCCCGGCGGGCGCGCTTGCCGATGTTTCGGATCGCGAGCGGGAAGGCCACGTTGGCCGCGACGGTCATGTGGGGCCAGACCGCGTAGGACTGAAAGACCATCCCGAGGTTCCGGCGCTCCGCCGGGACGTCGAGCTTTGCGGCGGCGTCGACGAAGGTCGCCGGGCCGCATCTGATCGCTCCGCCGTCCGGCTTCACGAACCCGGCAATTGACAACAGCGTCGTCGTCTTGCCGCACCCGCTGGGCCCGAGCAGGGTGAACAGCTCGCCGTCGGCGATCGCAAAGCTCAACTTGTCGAGGACGACGTTGGAGCCGAATCGCTTGGTCAGGTTCTCGACAACGACATCAGGCACGGCTTCGACCTCCGCGGGTCATGCGTTTGAAGAACAGCCCGCCGAGCGTCAGGACCCCGACGGTGATGGCGACCTGAAGCACGGCGAGCGCAGCAACCGGCCCCTCGGTGCCGCGGGCGTAGAGCTGGAGCATCTCGACGCTCATGAGCTGGGTGTTGGGCTGGGCCAGAAAGATTGCGGCCTCGTAGTCGTTGAGGATCGCGATGAACAGGATCAGGAGCGATCCGAGGACCGCGGGACGGAGCAACGGCAGCACGATGCGGCGGCTGGTGGCCCACCAACCGGCGCCGGCAACGCGTGCGGCATCGTCGAGGTCGGTGGCGATCCGCGTCAGCGCGGGGTACATGATCATGTAGGCGAGGGGGATTCCGCGGACGCCCAAGGCGATGCATTCCCCGACGAGGTTGGTGCGGACCCACGCTCCCGGCGGCACGAAGAACAGAAACGACCAGAAGAACGCGAGCGAGATGATGACCCCGGGGACCGAGCGCGGATACAGCATCAAGAAACGCAGTGACTGGCGCAACAGGAACCGTGAACGGTGCGCCACGAGCGTCGCGACGGCGATCAGCCCCGTGGTCGCGACCGATCCGGCGGCGCCCACGATCAGGCTGTTGCGGATCGACGAGCTCATCGTCGGGTCCTGGAACACCGTGCGGAAATTGTCGAGGGTGAGCAGGTGAAACGGGGAGATGAGGGGGGTCAGCAGGCTCACGAACGACGCG
The DNA here is from genome assembly GCA_035551695.1 of Solirubrobacteraceae bacterium. Taxonomy (GTDB): domain Bacteria; phylum Actinomycetota; class Thermoleophilia; order Solirubrobacterales; family Solirubrobacteraceae; genus Palsa-465. Next base: position 22,807 of record DASZMU010000163.1, on the reverse strand, counting down.
AGAATCACCCCGCCGATCGGAGCGAAGGCGGTGACGACCAGGTACGCGATCACGAGCAAGGTCACCGGCACACGCCACCGCCGCAGCGGGAGCGGACGCACTTCGCGTGCATCCGAACGTCCGGCGAATCGCTCCTCGGCGCCGAGGAGCCGTCGACGCAGGATGATCAACGCGGTGGCAACCGCGAGGAACAGGACCGCGCCGGCACTGACCGACGCCGGGTCCGGCGTTGATGCGTTGCTCCACGTCGTGTACAGGTAGCTGGCGAGGAAGTTGACGTTGTGCTGGGCGCCGAGGAAGATCGGGATGCCGAGCTGCTCGAGCGAGATCGTGAAGATCAACACGGCCGCGCTCAGCAACGCCGGGCGGAGCATCGGCACGGTGATGCGCGCGAGCACCGTCAAGGTGGAGGCCCCGGTGCTCCTCGCCGCCTCCTCGAGCGACGGGTCGCTCCCGCGCAGAGCCGCCCGCACGGTGATCAGCGCAATCGGAACCGAGACCGCCGCGCCCATGACGCCCATCCCCCACGGGGTGCCAAGATCCCACGGTACGTGAAGCGTGCCGGTGATGAAGCCCGTGAGGTAGCCACCGTCGCCGTACAGCGTCGTCCACCCCAGGATCAGTCCGAGCGGTGGTAGCAGGATCGGCAGGATCGCCGTCCACAGGAGCAGCGTGCGTCCCGGCAGATCGGTCCGCTCGCACAGGACCGCGAGCACACCACCGACCGTGATTGAGATCGCGGTCACGGTCACCGCGAACTCGAGCGTGTTCAATGCCGCCGTCCAGAACGCCGGGTCCGACAGCAGAGTCCGGTAGCCCTGGAGGGTGAACGTGCCGCCGGCCTGATACAGCGGGCGGCTTCGGACAGACGCGTAGATCAGCGGCAGCAGCGGGACGACGACGAGCACGGCGGTGATGAACCAGACGAGTCCCTGAACTCCGTCCCCGCGCAGCCGCGCTCGCCGCGGTGCGGAGAGAGCGGCCGTCCTGGTGATGGAGGAGGAGCTCGTCGCCGTGCTCATGGTCGCCTGCTGCCCGTCGTCGACCTAGTGCACCGTTCTAGCCGAAGGCCTGATGCCAGCGCTTGTCGAAGGCCGTCTGGTCCTGAGCGATCGTGCTGTGGAATGGGACCAGGAATACGTGGGCCGCGCCGACCGCGCGCTGCACCGCCGCGAGGGAGTCAGGGCAGCTGATCCCGGTGCGGAACGCGGTGAACCCGGCCGCGCACAGGACCCGCTGGCCCGGCGCGCTGTACACCCAGTTGAGGAAGGTCTTGGCCGCCGCCGGGTTGGCCGCACCCTTGGTGATCGCGACACCGCGCGGGACCAGGGGCGTGAAGTCGCGCATGTATTCCCATCCGACGATCTGGCCCACCGCGCCAGTCAACGCGCCTCGCACGAGCCCTGACTCGAAGTACCCGTAGTTGGACGCGCCCGTCGCCAGCTGTTGCACGATCGCGGTGCCATCCGCCTGCGGCTTGGTCGCCGGCCCCAGCGCGTCGAGCACCGACCACCCTTGCCGGTGAGCCAGGCCCCAGAAGGCCGAGTACCCGAACTGGTTGTCGACCGTATAGGTCGCGAGCTTCTTGTTGAACAGGTTCGGATGCTGCTTGACGTCGCTCTCGAGCTGGGCGAACGTCGCCGGAACATCCGCCGCGGGCAGCTTCGCCTTGCTGTAGATCGAGACGGCCGGATCCGGCGAGAAGATGAACACCCCCGGGAACTGCTTGAAGAAGGCGGGGTAGGCCGCCGTGTCCGTGGGCGTCCAGTTCAGCGCGATGTCGCGGTTGTCGTCCCACTGCCGCGGCGAGCTCGCGATGATGATGTCGGCCGTCCGCGCGCCCTGGGCGTGCTCGGCTCGGTACTTCGCAAACGACACGTTGTCGTCCTGGTCGGAGTAGCTCACCTTGATGGCCGGATAGGCCTTCGCGAACGCATCGAGCACCGGCTTGAACTGTGCGGCCGGCGGGTTGCCGTAGATGACCAGTCCGGCGCCCCCGCCCGTGGGGGCCCCGGACGAGCTCGACGAGGCGGAGTTACTGCTCGCGGCTCCGCCACTCGTGGAGCCGGTGCTGCTCCCGCAGCCCGCCAGCCCTGCGACGAGGGCGGCGAGGACGCCGACGCGAAGCGCCAGCTTCGATTTCAACATTGTGGTCTCTCCTCCGTTTGCAATTTGCTATAGCAATAGGGTCGACGTTCCACCGTTTGGACCGCCTGGACAGACGCCCGGCTCCGTCCTGGCCGGTGGCCAGGTCCCGTGCGTCGTTTCTAGCTCGTGTCCCGGTCCGCTCGGGCCCGCAGAAACGTGTCCGTCGCGCCGAGGATGTGTTCGCGCATCAGCTTCTCCGCGGTCTCTCCATCACGGGCCTTCAGCGCCTTCACGATCCTGCCGTGCTCCCGGTGGCGGTCGAGCGCGGCCCGTCGCCTGCCGCCGTAGATCTCCGGAATGGTCTCGAGCCGGAACTGCCAGTCGAATGCCGTTGCGGTGGCGATCATGGTGATCAGCGTCTCATTGTGCGAGGCCTGATCGATGAGCTCGTGCAGCTTCCGAGCCGCCGCCAGCGCTCCCTCCGGCGTCATCAGCTCGGTGAACGCCGCGTGCGTCTGCTCGATGGCGCGAAGCTCCTTCTCGGTGGCGTTCTCGGCCGCCAGGCGGGCCCCGACACCACGCAGCGCCGCCTCGATCAGCGTCAGCTCGTAGAGCCGGTGGACCGACGGCTCGGCCACGAGGATCCGTCGCGTGTCGGTGCGCTGGATCAGATGCTCATGCTCCAGGCGCTGCAGCGCTTCCCGGATGGGGGTGGGACTGACACCCAGGCGGCTGGCGAGATGACGCTCGGTCAGGCGCTCCCCCGGCTTGAGATCCCCGCTGATGATCTCCTCCCGTAGCGCCCGGTACGCCTGGTCGGCAAGCGTGGGCCCGGTCGACAGAGCCTGTTGCGACTTCGCCGCCATCACGCGGGGACCTCGACATCGAGCAGCGGCGCGTACTGCTGGCCGCCGTGCATGTCGCCATCGCCGAAGTCCCCCTGCACGCGCGGACGCGGAATGGAGAACTTGAAGGCGAGCGCCTGGTCACACTCAAAAGCGTCGACATCGTCAGGCGGGACACCGTAGAGCCGTGCGAAACGCTCGGCGGTCAGAACGCCGGACCGCTTGACGAGCTCGTACTCCGGGGCGCTGGAGAACATGACGTCGAAGGTGAGCGCGAACGGCCCGGCGTTCTTGCTGCGAATCAGGCTCGCGCACTGCGAGAGTTTCACGGCGCGACCTTGGTGAGCCCGCCCGTCAGTTCAGCCGCGGCGCCGAGCTCGATCCGGCGCAGCCTGTGGACGGTCTCCCCGTCCTGGGGGAGGAGAACGTGGTTCAGGCAGAACCGATATGCGGGCCCGGTCTCGACCCATGCCGGATTGTGCAGGTAGGCAAAGCCGGTGATCGCCCCCTTCCACTCAGGAACGGGGGCATGGAGCAGTGGCTGCCGGCAGAGCCTGGCCATCTCGGTGGCGTCCTCCTGCGTCGGCGCGAGCGTCGTGCAGACGATGCCCACCTCGTGACCGGGCGCACTCGAGGGCTCGAGCTCGCCCATCACGGCATTGCGCCCGTAGACCTGGAATCCGACCTGGTAGCGATCACCGTCCACCTCGATGCCCATCAGACGGCGGATCGATCCCTCGATGTACACACGAATCCGCTCCAACCATGAATCGAGCTGGGACAGGATGACGGGGTCTCTGACCCCGCCGACGAGCATCGTCTCAAAACCAATGAGCTCTGCTCCCTCCAGCTTCACCGAGTACTCCTCGGCCGGTACGAATTGGCTGCCGGTCACGCGCACAGTCACCCCATCCTCCTGCTCGTAGGCGCTGTCGGAGATGTCAAGCGTGCCCGACGGCTCGGCGAACAGAAATGGATTAGCGGTCTCGTAGAGACTGTGAGCCGCGACGCTCTGCCGGGTGCAGCGCAGTCCTGGTCCCAGTGGGCGAACGGAGAAGGAATCCTCGCGCAACGTCACGACCATAACGCCCGGGCCCATCGTCTCGCATGCCATCGTCCCACACTCGACGATCTTGCCGGCGTGCCATGCCGGACCGGCCGGGAACGCGTGCATCAGGGGAAGGGCCGCGTAGAGCGCGGCGTCGCTGCATCGGCCGGCGATGATGAACTGCGGATCGTCGGCGAGCGCCCGTTGCAGAGGCTCGACCCCCATCATCGCGACGACGCGACGACAGCGGGTCAGCTGGTCGTGCCCAAGCTCCGGGGCGTGCGCCAGCGGCCGAATACGCCCCGCCCTCAGACTCGCGGCCAGAGCGGCGTCAGTTGGCTCGGCGTAGATAGCGACGCCCCGAAGCTGCTCCCCGAGCTCCCGCGCGATCTCCTCGACGATGTCGACGACCCAATCCACGTGTACGTCGGCGCCGGCGGTACCCGCCGACCCGACAATCACCGGAATGCGCGCGCTGAGCCCCGCCTGCAACATCAGCGACAGGTCCCTTTTCACCGCATCACGCGAGAACGCCGTTTCGCCGGATCCGAGAGAAAACGCACCCGCGTCGGTCGTTCCCGCGTCCGCGGCGATGAAGCGCGGGGCCTCGTCAAGGGCTGCGAACAGCGAGTCGCGATCGACCCCGGCGCCGACTGCCCCGGTCGCCGCTACATACCGCATCTCCCGCATCCACTTCGTCCTCTCCCCGCACCCGGTTGATTGCTATTTGCTATTGTAAAATAGCGCAGCCGGTCGTCGCGCGTCAAGTGGATCTCTCCGCCCGGCCCGGGCCGGGGCATGCGACTCAGGAGCCGTTGGTGCTGCAGGCGGCTCCCTCCGTGGACACGCACACGGTCGTTCCGCCGTTGAACGTGTCTCCGATGACGGTCGGCCCTTTGGCGACGGTTGTGAGAGGGCCGCCGATTGGGGGAGTCGCGCCGGCCAGCGCCGTGGTGACGACGACCGCACAGACTGTGCGCCGCGGGATCGGGCTCATGCGTCTCATTGCCTGGCCTCCTGGGGGTCGACCGGAGCATTGCGACCACCGACCGGATCGTGGATGCTCGATCGGCCAGTTTCGAGCGGCCCAACGGACCAAACCCCGCGGCGCTGGCGCGGGGAGCCGCCAGAGGTCAATCTGTGCAAAATTGGCGTGTATCGATATGTGTTGCTCACCTGAGACGCGCACTGCACCTGGACTGCGATGAGTAAGCCCATGGTGGTCATCGGCGCCGGGCTCGCGGGCGGCAACGCCGCCGTGACTCTCCGCGAGGAGGGCTTCGAGGGCCCCGTGACGCTCGTCGGCCAAGAACCCGTGGTCCCGTTTGGCCGGCCTCCCCTCTCCAAGACCTACCTGCGGTCGGAGGAGGATCTCAGCGGGTGGTACGTCAGGCCTCCGGAGTGGTACCGGGAGCATGACGTCGAGCGGCTCCACTCGAGCGTTGTGGCGGTCGATGCGGCCGCCCACCGTGCCGTGCTCGACTCCGGCCAGGAGCTCGAGTATCAAAAGCTCCTGATCGCGACGGGCGGACGGAACCGGCAACTGGCGGTGCCAGGAGCGCAGCTCCCAGGCATCCACTACCTGCGCACGGTCGCCGAGTGTGAGGCGATCAAGCAGGAGGCGGCGGCGAATCGCAGCGCGGTCGTCGTGGGCATGGGATTCATCGGTTGCGAGGTGACCGCCTCCCTGGTCCAACTCGGGGTGACGGTGACCGCCGTCTACCCTCAGCGAATGCCGCTGGAGAAGGTGCTCGGCGAGGAGGTCGGTGCTGCGTTCAGCGAGATCCACCGCGCCAACGGCGTCGACCTGCTCAGCACATCTCAGATCACCGCCTTCGAGGGAAGCGAGCGCGTCGAGGCGGCCGTGATGGCCGACGGTGCCCGCGTGCCGTGTGACTTCGTCGTCGTCGGCATCGGGATCGAGCCGCAGATACCGACCTTCGCGGGGCAGGACGTGGCGGTGTCCAACGGCGTCCTCGTCGATGAATGCTGCCGGGCGAGCGCGGCCGACGTCTACGCCGCGGGCGACGTCGCGAACCACCTCCATCCCCTGTTCGGCCGCGTGCGCGTCGAGCACTACAACAACGGGGAGAAGATGGGCCGCGCCGCCGCGCGGTCGATGCTCGGCTCGACCGCTCCATACGACTACATCCACAGCTTCTGGTCAGATCAATACGAGCACAAGCTGGAGTACGTCGGCCACGTCACGAAGTGGGACCGGTTCGTCGTCCGCGGGAGCCTGGAGGACCGGAAGTTCGTCGGCTTCTACCTGCTCGATGGGCAGGTACGCGCAGCGGTCGGCCTCGACCGCGGTGGCGACCCCGAGCTGGACGCCGACTCGGAGATGGCGGCGGGAGCTCGCCTCGTCGCCCGTGGGGCTCACCCCGCGCCCGAGCAGCTCGCAGACGAACGCGTCGACCTCTGGTCGTTGGCCCCCTGAGGCCGGCGCCGGCCGCAGCCTCACCCCGGCTACGCGTTGGAGAACAGCGGGATGTTGGCTCCGCTGGCCGCAACGAGCGGGCTGTCCAGCAGCGCCACGATCAGTGCGGCCACCTGGTCCGGCGTCAGACCGGGACGAAGGTTGGGATTGGCCCGCCGCAGCATCTGCGTATCCACCGCGCCGGGACTGACGCAGATCGCGCTGATCCCCAGTTCCTTCCCCTCGACCGCGATCGACTCCGTCAGGCCGATCACACCATATTTGGAGGCGTTGTACGCGGACAGTCCGGGGAACTTCTCGGTGGCGTAGACGCCGGACAGCGAGGCGATGTTGACGATCCGGCCACCGCCCGCGTCCGCCATGGCGCTGAAGCCGGCTCGGCAACAGAGAAACGAGCCGGTCAGGTTGATCCCCAGCGTCTCGTCCCAGATCTGCGAGGACGTCTCCGTCAGCCGCGCCGGCGTCAGCACGGCGGCCGCGCAGACCAGCGCCGAGACGGGCCCCACCTGGGCGGCTGTCGCGAAGAGACGCTCCACATCCGCACCGCTGCTGACGTCGGCCGGCGCGGGAGTGGCCTCGCCACCCGCGTCTCGAATGCCCGTGGCCACGGCGTCGAGAGCCCGCCCGTCACGGGCGGCGAGCACCACGTGCGCGCCGGCCGCAGCGATCGCCTGGGCGGTGGCCGCGCCGATCCCGCGCCCGGCGCCGGTGACGACAGCCACGCGGCCGGCAAGCCAATGCCCCGCGTCAGCCACCGCTCCCAGCCCCCACACCGGCTCTCGCCACGCGGCGGTAGACCTGTTCATGCGAGTCGAGGCTCAGCTCGAGATCGAGATGGCTCTCGGCATGGGCGCGACAGTCGGCGTGCGAGAGCCGCGCGCTCCGTCTGACCGCGTCCGCGGCCGCGAGAAGGTCGTCCGGCGCCACGAGAAAGCCCGTCACCGTGTCGACGATCACCTCATCAAGCGCGCCGCGGCGGAACGCGACGACGGGCGTCCCGCACGCCTGGGCCTCCGCGGCGACCATCCCGAACGGCTCCTCCCACCTGGCGGGGCACAGGACGACGCTCGCCCGGGCCATCACCTCCCAGATCACCGTTCTCGGAACGCCGGGGTGAACGGCCACCCCGGGATCGGCCCGGCGCGGTTCGATCTGCGTAGCCGCATATTCGCCGTCGTAGCTGTCGCCGTACACGTCGACCCTGACGCCTGCCTTCTGTGCGATCTCGATCGCCTCCACCGCGCCCTTCTCCGGGCTCAGCCTACCGGCGAAGACCGCGCCATCCCGCCGCGACGGCGACCAGCGGATCAGCCGCGTGGGGACGAATGGCGGCAGGACGGCCCTGACGGCGACGACGCGGCGCCAGGCGCTCGCCTGGCGGGCGGACACGGCGGCAACGACGGGAGCCCCCTGCGACCGAGCGGCGTCACGCAGTGCGTCGGCCACCGCCACATCCGGGGGGAGGTGGACGGTGTGCACGACCGGCGCGCGCAGGGTCGTCGCGAGCCGGATCGCGGGGGCGTCGAATGCGTGATTGTGGACGACGTCGTACCCGTTCTCCCGCACAGCGGCGTAGACCGCGGCGAAGGCCGCCTCGGCGGCGCGCAGCCCGTCGACAGCTGGATGAGAGGCTCGGTACAGCGTGGCCGCGAGAGCGCGGGGATCGACGCCCGTGTCCACCACGTGCACGCCCGGCACCTCCGACCCGGACGCGGCGTACAGGTCGACGTCATGACCCCGCTGGACGAGCCCGCGCGCCAGGTCGGCGACAAACGCCTGCGAGCCGCCGCGCTGTGGCTCCCGGATGGCCGATACCAGCGGGGCGACGATCGCTAGCTTCATCGCTCGACCACCTTGAACGCGAGGTCCCGCGGCGGGTTGATCCCCAGCACGTCGTACGGAACCCGTCGCCACCGGTGACGACGGACCTCCTCGCTGCCCCGCGGGTAGAAGGCCCGGGTCAGCTCGGCAGCCTCCTCAGGGCTGGCGAACTCGACATACATCTCACCGTCATCGAAGCTCAGGTACCGATAGCCGCGGGCGGTGAGCCACGGGACGTGGTTCGGCCAGACGATGACGACGCGGCCGCCGGGCCTGCAGACCCGCTCCATCTCCGCCAGGCCTGCCTCGCCGCCGTGCCCCGGAGCGGGCGTCAGCGCCGAGCACGCAACCACCAGGTCGGCGGAGGCGGGGGGCACTGGCAGATCATCGAAGAAGCCGTGCCTCACGTGAGCGCCGCGGCCATCATCGAGTTGCTCCAGCTTCCGGATCAGGATCTCGCGCAGCGGCCGGGCGGGTTCAAACGCCAGGACCTCCCGGGCGCGGTGAACGAGATCCAGCGTCAGCCGCCCCGTGCCCGCGGCCACCTCGACGATTCGGTCGACCCCCTGCGGCAGCCAGGCGAGCACGCCGGGGTGGATCCGCTCGGCGCCGACAAGCCGGTCGTACACCTGCGGTTCGAGCCGGTACAGCAATTCCCAGGCCAGGGCGATGTCGGTCCGAGGATCCCCGGGGGGGACCCCCACGAACCTCCTCGCCTCGTCCTCGGTGAGAACGGCGACGTCGGCCGGCGTGTAGCGCCTGCGCAACTCGAGACCCCGCCGCGACCGCGTCTCAGGCGGGATCACCGACCTGCGCCCAGTTCTTGTCGGTCTCCCACAGCCTGACCGACCGCAAGGATCCCTCTGGAAGCTCGGAACGGAGCCGCTGCCAGATGGCCAGAGCCACGTTCTCGGCCGTCGGAATCCGCCCCTCCAGCCACGGGACATCCGTGTTGAGGTTGCGGTGGTCGACGTCCTGGATGACGCGCCGGGAGATCACCTCCGAGAGTTGCTTGAGGTCCAGGACGTACCCCGTCGCCTGATCGACCTGGCCGGCCACGACGACCTCGAGGACGTAGTTGTGCCCGTGCAGATTCGCGCACTTCCCAAAAAGGCGCCGATTGTCCTCATCGGACAGTCCCGGGTCGCCGAGCTGGTGCGCGGCATTGAATGACTCCCGGCGGCCGACCAGAACGGTCGCCGAACTGGACAGCACAGCGTCGTCGGCGACCGCCGTCTCCGCGTCGCTCAGGTCGTGATACGCCACCTCAGCCCTCCAAGCCTCGCTGAACCCGATTACGGTTCGGACGATACCGCCCACGTCATTCACCTCCGGGCGATGCCGGCGAGCGGCTGTTCGAGGACGGCGGCGACCCGACGCTCCAACCGGTGAAGGTGACCGCCGCACCGGCGGTCACCCCCATCAACTGCCGGATCGCCCGCTGATGACGGCGTCCGGCGCTCCCGGCTACGGCGTCGCGGTGAGCGGCGCCAGTCCCGGAATCTGCAGCCCGAGCGGGCCCACCGACGTCGTCGTGAACTGGAACGGCAGTCCGAGGGCGGTCGCTCCGGCGTTCCAGCCGCCGACGGCCGCAACGGATCCGGCGTTCAAGCCACCAACTGCCGCGTCGACTCCGGCCTGATAGGCCGCGCCGACCGGTCCGGCCGGGTACACGATTGCCGCCGGGGCCGCCGTTGGGACGGTCGACGCACTGGCGGCCGCAATCGGCCCGGCCGCCGCGAACATCGCGACGGCGGCTCCGAGGCCCGCCACGCGCTTGGAAATAGACACCATGGTTCGTCTCCTTCGAGGGATTGCTGTCCCCCAAGCGTGTTCGTCCGCCGCTCGTCCGGCACCGGCCTCTAGGACGGTGTCGCCTGTTCCGCTCCGGTCGATGCAGGGTCGCGGGGTCAGCCGTACTCGCGCCAGCAGACCGCGCTGCGCAGCCTCAGGACCTCGTCGAGCGCGGTGACGACGAGCGCGCGCTGACACTCGGCGCGCTCGGAATCGAGGTCCGCCATGTACGTCCGGTTGTCCGCGAGACCCCTCGACTCAGCCTCGAGGCGTTCCAGCTGGAGGTCGCGGAGGCGATTGCGGATGTCGGCCGCAGACATCGGCGGCACTTTGGCCGATCGCAGCCGGTGTGTCATCGGCTCGCAGACGTCTCTTCACGCGTCTCTCCGGGGAGTACATGGGCCGGCCGCGTACGACGCTGGTCGTATACCGATCCGGCATCGACAACTCGCGCCGTACAGGCTTCGGATTTCTGTCTCCGTCGGCGGCGGGCACCAGCTCAACGGCTACGACGGGCAACGAAGGAGGGAGGGGCGGGCCAAAAAACTGTTCCATGGGTCAGTGAGCTTCCATCAGGTCCTTATATATGGTCGTGATACACACGTGTCACAGGAGACAGACGATGGCCACGACCGCGACAGAGACGATCCCGGAGTATCCGATGACACGGGCGAGCGCATGCCCGTTCGACCCGCCCCCGGCGCTGCGCACACCGCCCCCCATCTCCCGGGTCCGCTTGTGGGACGGAAGCACGCCGTGGCTGATCACGGGTCACGCGGATGAGCGCGCGCTGCTCTCCGATCCGCGCGTCAGCGCCGACGTCAGGCGCGACGGATATCCGCACACCAGCGCCAGCGGCCGGGCCCGCAGAACACGTGGGCTCAGCTTCATCGGCATGGACGATCCCGACCACGCCCGGCTGAGGCTCATGGTGAGGGGAACGTTCCGGATGCGGCACGTCATGGCGTTGCGACCGTCAATCCAGCAGATCGTGGACGACCGTATCGACGCGCTCCTGGCCGGCTCCCGGCCGGTGGACCTGGTCGAGGCGTTTGCGCTTCCCGTGCCGTCGCTGGTGATCTGCCACCTGCTCGGCGTGCCCTACGCCGATCACGAGTTCTTCCAGCGGCGCAGCCGGATCCTCGTGGCGCGCGACCAACCCGTCAACCAGGTCCTCGCGGCTCAGGACGAACTGATCGAGTACCTCGACCGAATCATCGCCCGCAAGCTCGCGGCCCCGGCCGACGACCTGCTATCCAGCCTGGGCGTCGAGCATGTCGCCACCGGCGAGGTATCCCGGCGCGAGGCGGCGCGGATGGCTCTGCTGCTCCTCGTCGCCGGCCACGAGACGACGGCCAACATGATCGCCCTGGGCACGCTCGCGCTGCTCGAGCATCCTGACCAGCTTGCCGCGCTCCGAGACACCGACGATCCCGCCCTCATCGCCCGTGCCGCCGAGGAGCTGCTGCGCTACCTCACCATCACCCACTCCGGACGCCGCCGCATCGCCCTCGAAGACATCGAGGTCGACGGGCAGGTCATCCACGCCGGCGACGCAATCATCCTGGCCGGCGACGTGGCCAATCGAGACGCGGCACGGTTCCCAGACCCGGACCGGCTCGACGTGCACCGCGACGCGCGCGGGCACCTCGCGTTTGGCTTCGGCGTGCACGCGTGCCTCGGACAACCCCTGGCTCGCGTTGAGCTTCAGGTCGTCTACGGGACGCTCTACCGGCGCATCCCCGGCCTCCGCCTGGCTGTGCCGCTCGAGCGGATCCCGTTCAAGCATGACTCCAACATCTACGGGGTCTACGAGCTCCCGGTCACGTGGTGACAACGGGGACAACCGCGCGGGTGAGATCCGTCGTCACATCCAACGTGGCTGGTCGCCCTGGCCGACGATCAGCCGGGCAACGCCGGATCGATGCCCGGGTCGTGAGGGTCGCGTAACACATAGGGCGTGTCAGCTTCGCGGAAGTCTTCGGGGAGGTGGCCGTCCTTTCCCAGGAGCGCCTCGAGACAAACAGCCGTCAGCTCGTGCAGTCGTCGCAGGTCACGCGCGGCCGCATCCTCGCGGTCGGCGGCGGCCCGGTAGGCCGCGTATGCCGCCCTGTCGTTCCCGCAGCTTCTCTCGGACCAGGCCCGAAGCGCCCCCTCCGATTCGGACTCGGCGGCGACCCACGTCATGTAGGCCTCGTCGAGCAGACGTATCCCGATCAGCCCTATCTCCCGACCAGTCTCGAAGTCCATGTTCTCTGCGATACCTCCGAAGGCTTCATCTGATTGACCGTTTGGACGGTAGGCGAACGGTCGAGCGCTCGAATCAAGAGAATGCGTAGTCCGCAGCCTGAGATCGTGTAGTCGAACGGGAACCCGGGTGCCGGAGCGTATGCTCGGTTATGCAGATGGTCACGACGGACGTTGCCCATCGGTTGCTGGACCGCGATCCCGAGCGCGAGGTGCTTGACCGGTTTCTCGAGTGTGCGCGTGACGGGCAGAGCAGGGCGTTGGTGGTGCGCGGCGAGCCCGGCATTGGTAAGAGTGCGTTGCTTGACTACGCGATCCAGTCGGCATCCGTGTTCCGGATTGCCCGGGTCACGGGGGTGGAGTCGGAGCTGGAGCTGTGCTTCGCGGTGCTTCAGCAGCTGTGCGCGCCGATGCTCGATCGGCTCGAACGGCTGCCCGGGCCTCAACGTGAGGCGCTCCGCGTCGCGTTCGGCTTGACCGCTGGTCATCCGCCGGATCGGTTTCTGGTTGCTCTGGGGGTGCTGAGTCTGCTGTCGGAGGTGGCTGACGAGCAACCGCTGTTGGTGGTCGTCGATGACGCCCAGTGGCTTGATCAGGGCTCGGCACAGGCACTCGCGTTCGTGGCGCGCCGGCTGCTCGCAGAGCCGGTCGGGTTGCTGCTTGCCACACGTGAGCCGAGCCAGGACCTCAACGGACTGCCGGACCTCGTCGTCGAGGGTCTGTGTGATGATGATGCCCGCGCGCTGTTGGCGTCAGCTCTCCATGCTCGGGTCGATAGGGAGGTGGAGCAGGAGTTGTTGGCGGAGACGCGGGGAAATCCGCTGGCGCTCCTGGAGCTGCCTCGAGGGTTGACGGCGACTGAGCTGGCGGGAGGGTTCGGTGTTCCTGTCGGTCTGCCGCTGTCGCGTCGGATCGAGGAGGCATTTCGCCGGCGGCTGGTGACACTTCCGGCAGACACGCGGCAGCTGTTGGTGGTCGCGGCGGCAGAGCCGGTCGGCGACCCGGTGCTGGTGTGGCGCGCGGCCGAGTGGCTCGGGATCAGAGTCGAGGCGGCGGAACCCGCCGAAGCCGAGGAGCTGGTGACGTTCGGCTCGCGGGTGACGTTCCGGCACCCTGTGGTCCGCTCCGTCGTCTACCAGTCCGCCTCGCTCCATACAAGGCGCGCGGCGCACACCGCGCTGGCGCAGGTGATCGATCCACAGCTCGATCCGGATCGCCGCGCCTGGCATCGCGCGCAGGCAGCGCCCGGTCCTGACGAGGAAGTCGCCTCCGAGTTGGAACGCTCGGCCGGCCGGGCGGAGATGCGGGGTGGCGCGGCGTCCGCAGCGGCCTTCCTGGAGCGGGCAGCGGCGCTGACACTCGACCCCGCGCGCCGGGCCGAGCGCGCGCTGGCGGCCGCGCGCGCAAAATACCGGGCGGGCGCGTTCGAGTCCGCGCTCGGGCTCCTGGCTACGGCCAAGGCCGGACCACTGACCGAGCTCCAGCACGCGCAGATCGACCGTCTGCGCGGGCAGATCACGTTCGCGTCGACCCGGGGCCCCGACGCGCCGCCGCTCTTGCTCGTGGCCGCCAAGCGTTTCGAACCGCTTGACGCACCGCTCGCCCGCGACACGTACCTGCAGGCGCTCACGGCGGCGCTGTTTGCCGGCCGCCTCGCGAGCGGCGGTGTGCTGAAGGCAGCAAAGGCCGCCAAGGCGGGTCCGCCTTCGCCCGTGCCTCCACGTGCATCCGATCTCCTGTTGGACGGCATGGTGCTGCTGATCACGGAGGGCCATGCTGCGGCCGCGGCCGCCTTGAGACGTGCGGTGGACGCCTTTCGCAATGAGGAGGTCACCACGGAAGAGGGCCTCCGCTGGGTGTGGCAGGTCGCGAGCGCTGCCGGGATACTGTGGGACTTCGAGGCCTGGGACGTGCTGTCGGCGCGCCTCGTCAAGCTCGCCCGCGAAGGCGGGGCGCTCCCCGTGCTGACCTTTGCGCTCCCACTTCGCTCAACCGTGCACGTGTTCGCTGGGGAGTTCGCGATGGCCGCTTCGCTCATCGAGGAGGCCGATTCGATCGCCAACGCGTGCGGGGGCCGCAGCCTGCGCTACGGCGCGGCGGGGCTCGCGGCCTTCCGAGGACATGAGGGCGAGACCATTCGGATGATCGAGGCGACGCGCAAGGATCTGTGCGCAGCCGGCGAGGGAATGGGGCTCGCGGTGATGGAATGGGCGACAGCGGTGCTCTACAACGGTCTCGGCCGTTATGAGGATGCACTCAGTGCGGCGCAGGGCGCCAGCGAGGATCCGAATGAGCCGCGGTTCTCGGCCTGGGCGCTGGCCGAGCAGATCGAAGCGGCCGCGCGGACTGGACATGGTGAGCGCGGCGCCGACGCGCTCCGACGACTGAGCGAGGTAGCGCGTGCCAGCGGCACCGATTGGGCGCTCGGGATCCAGGCGCGGTCCCGCGCAGTGCTATCCGACCGAGACAGCGCCGAGTGCCTCTACCGAGAGGCGATCGATCGGCTGGCCCACACCCAGCTTCGCGTCGATCTCGCGCGCGCCCATCTCCTGTACGGCGAGTGGCTGCGCCGCCAGCGTCGCAGGGCCGACGCGCGCGAGCAGCTGCGCCACGCCCACGAGTCGTTCCTGCGGTTCGGCGCGGAGGCGTTCGCCGAGCGCGCCCGGGTGGAGCTGGAAGCCACAGGAGAGCGCGCCCGCAAACGTACCGCCGAGACACGTGACCAACTGACCCCACAGGAATTGCAGATCTCCCGCCTCGCGGCACAAGGCGCGACAAACCAAGAAATCGCCGGGCAGCTGTTCATCAGCCCGAGCACCGTCGATTACCACCTGCGCAAGGCCTTCCGCAAGGTAGGGGTGAAGTCACGCACCCAGCTGGCACGCCACGTCCTGCCGTCGTAGCGCGCCCCCTGGTGCGACCTCAGGGCAAACGGACCTCCGTGACCATGCCCTCAGGCACCCTGACCCTCGCGGCCGCACGCGTAGCGTCTTCCCAGATGAGATAGTCGCCTCCGGCCAGGCTGCCGAACACAGCTGTGAGCACGGAGCCGGCCTGCGTGGTGCGCTCGTGCACGCCGGTGTGGACCCGGCGCCCGTCGCCGTGCTCGAGACTGATCTCGATCTCTCCCCCGCGGAAGCGTTCGTGTGGGTAGATCACGAGCGCTCCTCGTCCCGCGCCGATGTCGAGCGCCACGCTCGCGCTCGTCGCTTGAGCGGGACCGGCGCTCGTGTCTGCCGCCTGGTCGGTCATCGTTGGCATCGCTCTCACCTCTCTCAGGCCGCCAGCGGCTTGGTCTGGTACCCGCTGTGGGGGGTCCCGAGGTACGGGAAATGAGACAGGTAACGGGTGCTGTTCGCTCCAAGTCCATCCGTGACGAGCGACGCAGCCGCATCAGGCGTGTAGCTCTTGTCGACCAGCGGATACGTCGCCCCGGCGATCGCGCGAAGCTCGACGGTGACGACGTCGTCGAACACCCGCCGGCCGTTCGGGAAGCCGGCAGCATCGCCTCCGATCAATCCGAGCGCTTTCGGGTTCTTCGTCGGCGGGATCGCCATGTTCAGGCGCAGCTGGTCGGCGTGGTGGCTCCCGGTGTAGTTCTGGAAGCCGGGGACGATCCCGGACGGGATGCCGGTGAGCAGGACCGCGACGAGATCCGCTCGCGGAGCGTTGAGCGCCGCCAGCTTCGGGAACACGACCGGGTAGAGCACGGGCAGTAGCCCTTGGAGCTCCGGACGCTGGACGTACTTCAGGAACTGACCGTCATCGGCCGCTGAGAGCGAGTTCCATCGGTCCTTCTCTCCGATGGGGACGATCACCTCGTTGAACAGGGGATTCCCGAGCCGCGAGACCTGGACCCAGCTGCCGGCCTCCCTGCTGCGCCCGGTTCGCGCCTCGCGGATCAGCGCCCGCCGGCGACTCGCCGCCGCCCACACCCCGATGACCGCGCGCTGGGCCATCGGATTGGTCGGCGTCGAGCCGTCGCTGGTCAGCTCATGCCTGGGCACCTTCAGTGCGATCGAGTGCACACTGAAGTCGTTGGTGGCGTTGACACCCGGCCCCTTTGCCATCCCCGCCAGATGCAGGCTCTGAAACGGCCGCAGATCGCCAAGGTCAAAGATGGCCCCAAGATCGACGTAAAAGCCCTCGAGTCGTTGGCCGGCGAATACACTGTGCCCGCGACCGATGTGATGGACGGCCGTCGCCGCGAGCTTCTCGTAGTGAGGAGTCGAGGCCGGACCGATGTTGCACGGTGGGCACGCGAGATGACGCGCCAGCACCCTGCGCTTCCCCTGTTCCACTCGCGTCACGGAGTAGAACTGTCGCCGGTTCCAGTTCGTGCTCGCGATCGAGTCGATGGGGCCCGTGTTGTAGAGAAACGTGTTCGGGTTACGCACTTCGGTCTCGAACTCGAACTCGTACGTGATGTCCGGCCGGCCGTCGGCGTCGTTGTCGATGTGTACCTCGTAGCGCACGTCGTCCCCGAACTCGAAGAAGTTAGGGCCTCCGAACGGCGCCTCGAGCGGCAGGTAGTTGCAGATGATCGTGACGTTGCCTGGTTCATCCGGGCTGACGAATGCATAGGTGTCGGTATTGTCGGCGACAGGGTCTTTGCTGATCGCCGGCGCCTCGCGGTGAGACGACATGGTGAACCTCCGAGTCGATGATTGAACGTCGCTTCTGGGATGCCAAGGGCTCGGCGAGCCCAAACGAGCTGCGAGCGAGCGACAGGGCGCTTCAGCCCCCGGCGCGCACAATGCGAGCGGCCAGCCCGCGATCGTGAACGGTCACTTCGCGGTCACCGGTCATCACTGAGATCTCGCCTTTGCCGGGATCGCTGACATACGCCACCACCGGTTCGCGTCCGACGACAGCGTCAGCCTCGGCCTGTTGGGCAGCGAGCGCGCCCACCGCGGTCATGCCGGCCACCGCACCCGCGGACTTCGTGACGAACCCACGCCTGGTGAGGTCACGCATTGAGTCCTCCTCCTTTGGGTTTTCGCCGAGCGACCGGTCAGAAATCGTCTCGTCCGTCTCCCGCCTCGACGCGACATCCGTCTGGAGGCCGGGCTCTCGACTCTCTCAACCAGCTGTACGTCCTGCCGCGGGAAACGGATCACTGGGCGACAACGCTCCCCCCGGTAACAGGTCGGTCGCCGGTCCCCGCGTTCCGGCTGCGACGATGTGGGAATGAGCGCCGAGAATCATCCTCCGCACTGGATCGCGCTTGACGGCGCCGTCAACGCCCGTACCGTCGTGCCCGGGGTGCTGCTCCGAGCGGACAACCTCCAGTCGCTCAGCCCCCGGGACGTACGCCTGCTCGTGGACGGCGAGGGGCTGGAGGTGGTGCTTGATCTGCGGACCAATGTCGAGGTCGCGCTCGAGGGGCCAGGACCATTGATGTCTGAGCAGAGCGTGCGGATCGAGCACCGTTCTTTGTATCCGGACTCCGGCGGCAACACCGATCTCGAGGCCGACGCGGTCAAGCCGTGGGGACACGCCGACCGAGACGAGTCGCCAGACGAGCACCCCGTCGTCCGGGCATACATGAGCTACCTGCGTCGCCGCCCGGACTCCGTGGTCGGCTCCGTGCGCGCGATCGCCGGCGCTGACGGTGCGGTCCTCGTGCACTGCGCCGCCGGCAAGGATCGAACCGGCGTCGTGGTCGCGGTGGCGCTCGACGCCGCCGGGTTCGACCGAGAGGCCATCGTCGCCGACTACCTCGCGACCGGGGAGCGCATCGAAGCGATCCTGTCGCGGCTGGTCAGCTCGCCGACGTACCGAGCAGAGCTCGAGGGGCACGACGCGCAACGGCACGCCCCGGTCCCGGGAACCATGGAGCGCGTGCTCGAGCTCGTCGACGACCGCTTCGGCGGGTCCGTCGCGTGGCTCTCGTCGCACGGGCTGCACGACGCCGAGCTCGAGCGACTTCGGCGCCGGTTGGCGCGCCCGGGATCCGGCTGAACCCTCCCCGCGGAGTGAACTGGTCAGCTCGGCGGCGGCGGGAGAAACTCCACCTCGTGCGTGCTCGCGAGTGCGACCACGGCGTCCGGGGTCTGGTCGTCCATCGCGTCGATGGCGACGAACAGGTCGTAGAGGCGGCCCGTCGGCGTCACCCAGAACAGGCAGACCACCGTCTCGCCGGACCGATTGAAGAGGCCGTGCGGGCGCCTCATCGGCATGCGCAGCAGGTCGCCCGGACCGGCCACGCGGTCAGCGTCGCCGTCGGCCAGCGTCAGCTCGCCCTCCAGCACGTAGACGTACTCGTCCTGCGTCGGATGGATGTGCGGAGGCACGAACGTGTCAGGCGGGAACGTGGCGTGCCAGGTGAAGGAACGCTCGCTGAGCTGCTTGGGCCGGTAGATCTGACCGAGGATGTTCCACTCGAGGTTGTCGATGGACGCGTCCGCGCGGATCACGTCCGGGCCGTCTGAAGAGGTCATTGCGGTACTCCGTGTCGTGGTTGATTGGAGAGGGGCCGGTACGGCGAAGCCCGCCTTCTGCGCGTAGCCGCGCACGATCGCCTCGCGCTCGGCGTGCGAGAGCACGGCGTCGATGTCGTCGAAGCCATCAGGGGCGAGGGCCTCCACGGCGTCGATGACGCCCTCTGGGCCCCCGTTGCGGTTGGCGTAGACGATCTCCGATGTCGACGCGCGCCGAGCTTCGTCGTATCGGCGCAGAGCCGCCGCGACCTCCTCGGTGTCGGCGAGCTCGTCGGCCAGAGCGACCGCGTCGAGGATCGCCTGGCTGGCGCCGTTGGATCCCACGGGGTACATCGGGTGAGCCGCGTCGCCCAGCAGCGTCACGCGACCGTGCGACCACCCGTTCAGCGGCTCGCGATCGCACACCGGATACTCCCAGAAGACCGGCGTCGACCTGATCAGGGACGCCACGTCGACCTCGCCGATCGAGAAGCGCCGCACATGAGGGAGCACCTCGTCCAGGCGACCCGGCCGAGACCAGTCCTCCCGCCGGGCGGGCGGAGCTCCGGCGACGCCGGTTCGCGCCATCACCGCCCAGTTGGTCAGCCGGTGGCCGCCGTCGCTGCCCGCCCCGATCGGGTACACCACGACCTTCGCCTCCATACCCCCGGCGATGATCATCGATCGCCCGGTCAGGAACACTGGCCAATCGGTCGCCCCGCGCCACAGCATCGTCCCGTTCCACCGAGGCGGCGGCTCACCCGGGACGATCCGCGCGCGAACCGTGGAGTGGATCCCGTCGGCCCCAACCAATGCCGGAGCCCGTACCGTCTCGGCAGCGTTGCCAGTGGCATCGACCAGCGCGGCGGTGACACCGTCGTCGTCCTGCTCGAACCGGTCCAGCCGGCGTCCGGTGCGGATGGCATCGGCGCCGAGCCGCTCCACCACCGCATCGCGGAGCACGCCCTGAAGCGCGCCGCGGTGGATCGAGAACTGCGGAACGGGGTGTCCGCCATCGAGCCCGCGCAGCTCGCGCCAGATCTCCTGCCCGAAGCGGTTCATGTAGATCAGCTCGTAGGTCCGTACCGCGACCGCATCCAAGCGCTCCAGCAGGCCGAGCTCCGCCAGCCGGCCGATGGCATGGGGAAGGGTGTTGATCCCCACGCCGAGCTCACGGATCTGCGGGGATTGCTCGCAGACCCGGCAACCGAGGCCGCGCCGGTGCAGCGCCAGAGCGGTCGCCAGGCCGCCGATCCCACCACCGACCACGAGGATGGGCGTGCGCACCGGCCCAGCTTAAAGACTGGTCCGGGCACGCGCACCGATCAGGGCACCAACGCCTGCAGGCGCTGGGCGACGGCCGCCCAGGCCGCCGTCCGCGGATCGATCAGCGCGAAATGGTCAACCCCTGGGAGCTCCATCAGCTCACAGGGGTCTCCGGCATCACCGGCCGCGCGGGCGTAGGTGCGGCTCTGCTGCACCGGCACCCGGTCATCGGCGTCGCCATGAACCAGCAACACCTCCACCCGGAGCGGGAGCAGACCCATCGGATCGGCCATCGCATAGGCATCGGGCCGCTCCGCCGGGGCTCCGCCGGTGAACTCCAGCGCCGCCCCCTCGCCGATCCGGTCCCGCGCAGCGGACTCAAGGTCACAGACGCCGGCCAGCGATACGACGGCCGCCAGCGACGACCCCTGGGCGGCGCACAACGCCAACTGCCCGCCGGCCGAGTGACCGATCGCCACCAGACGCTCGAGGTCGAGCAGCGCGGCGACGTTCGGCAGCATGTCGATCGCGTGGCGAACATCGTCCAGGGTCTCAGGCACGCCGCCGCCGGTCCCCACGCGGCGATACTCGACATTCCACGTCGCCCAGCCCCGGGCGGCGAGGTCGGCGGCAAGCGCCGCCATGATCGCCCGCGTGAACCGGGCGCGCCAGAATCCGCCATGCAGGAGCACCGCGACGCGATGGGGACCGTCGCCACCGGGCAGCAGCAGGTCCGCTACCTGGTCCGGCCCGCCACCGTACCGATACCTCCGCCCCACCCGGCCGGTTGCCGCCGCCCAATCCGCCAGCTCGCCAAGGAACGCCTCCAGGTCGTGGGATGCCACACCGGAAGCCTACGACCGCGGCAACCAGCGCGTCAGTGCGTCTGCGTGATCTTGGAGAGCCCCCGTGGGCGATCGGGGTCGACCCCCCGATCGAGCGCCAGTCGCCACGCCAGGCGCTGCAGCGGCATGATCTCCAAGATCGGGCTCAGATGCTCGGCGATACCGTCAGCGGCGATTGGCAGCCCGTCCCCCACCCCGACGCGCAAGACCCGGGCGTCGAGCTCGGCCAGGCGCTCGAGCACCGGGCGCATCGCGTCTCCGCCCTTGCCCGGTGAGGTGATTGCGATCACCGGCACGGATCGGTCGATCATCGCCAACGGCCCGTGCAGGAGGTCGGCGCCCGAGAAGGCCTGGGCGCTCACGTAGCTCGTCTCCATCAACTTCAGCGCCGCCTCCCGCGCGGTGGCGTACGAGTAGCCACGGCCGGTGACCACGACCCGCTCTGTGCCGCGGAATCCGGCCGCGGCCGAGCCGAGGCGTTCGTCAGACATCAGCGCCAGGGTGCGCGCAGCCGCCTCGGGCAGTGGCGCGGCGTCGCGGGCCGCGTGCTCACCCGCAAACAGCAGGCTCAGCGCCAACAGCTCGGCGGTGTAGGTCTTGGTGGCCGCGACCGCGCGCTCGGCGCCGGCCCGAACATCCACCGCAATCTCGGCGGCCCGCGCGAGCGGCGAGTCCGGGGCATTGGTGACGGCCAATGACAGCGCACCGCGCTCGCGGGCCGCGATAAGCGAGTCGACCAGATCCGGGGAACGGCCGGATTGACTGACGGCCACGAACAGCACGTCACGCATGTCCGGGGTGGCCCCGTACACGGTCAGCGCCGACGGCGAGGCGAGGCCGACCGGCAGTTGCATCCGGACCTCGACGAGATACTTGGCGTAGAGCGCGGCGTGGTCGCTGGTGCCGCGTGCCGCGACCAGCACGAAGCGAGGCCGGGCGGCCGCGATGAGCAGGCCCGCGTTGACGATCTCCTCACGGACGGCAAGCAGTCCGGCGAGGACATCCGGCTGCTCGGCGATCTCGCTTGCCATCAGCGCTCCGGGGATGTGACCAGCTGGTGCACTCATCCAAATTGGACTATACCAATGGGGTCGGTCGCAGCCGACCACGCGGCGAAGGACTCGGCGCCGGCCAATTGCCATCCGAGAACGGCGGCTCCCACGAGTCCCGCGCGGCCGCCGAGCGGCGAGAGCCGCACCGGCGGGGGTTCGCGCCAGGTGACGCGTGCCGCGAGCTCCGCCTGTACCGGCGCGAGCAGCGCGTCTCCGGCGGCGCTCAGGCCGCCGGCAAGCACGATCATCTCCGGGTCGAGCAGCATGGTGCAGGTGACGAACGCGATCGCCAGCGCCTCGGCCGCCTCGCGCCAAGCGCGGCCAGCGGCGGGATCCGACATGCGCCTTGCGGCCACCTCGTGGGCGAGGGCGCCGTCCTCCCCGCCGAGCTCGACGTACCGGCGTACGATGGCCGAAGCCGAGGCATAGCGCTCCAGGCAGCCGCGCTGGCCGCAGGGGCAGCGCTCGCCTTGTGGCCAGACGGGGATGTGGCCGAGCTCTCCGGCAATCCCGCTCGCGCCGCGCACCGGCTGCCCGCCAGCGTGGATGGCGCTCGCTATCCCTGTCCCGATCACGGCGAGCAGGTAGTCGTCGGCGTCGCTGGCGACCCCGATCGTCCGTTCGGCCACACCGGCGGCACGCACGTCGTGCTCCAGCAGCGTCGGCAGACCGACGGCCGACTGGACCAGGTCGCGCACCGGAACGCCCCGGAACCCGAGGTTTGCGGAGAACTCCGCCCGTCCGGCAGCCGCGTCGACGAACCCGGGGACGACAACGGCGACCGAGCGGGCGCTCGCCTGGGATCCCGATGGGGCGGCGGAGGCAAGCTCGGCGACGACCGCGTGCACCTCGCGCATCACGACATCTGGCCCCCGCGCCGCGAGCGTGGGGCGAGCGACCTCCCGCAGGAACCGGCCGCCACACGCTCGCGGCGCGGGG
>DASZMU010000162.1:0-1677 GCA_035551695.1 Solirubrobacteraceae bacterium | reverse complement strand
CAGACGTGCATGCGTGAGGATCGGTTGTCGGTGCTCGAGCAGGAGGGGCTGAGCGCGGAGGAGGCGATCGCCAGGGAGTTCGAGCATGGGCTGCGCTCGCTGGCGGACGTCCAGCCCGGGCTCGAGCGGTTCCGGGCCGGGGCCGGCCGGCACGGAAGCTTCGACGTCTAGAACGGGACCGATGAGAAAAGCTCGCCGCCTCGGTCTATAGGTTCGTGGCGCGAGCGCATACGATTCCGGAGATGGCCGTGGTGTCGGTTCGGGGGCCGCTTCGCAAGCTCGCGGGAGGACGCGGCGAGCACGAGCTGGAAGCCGGGTCCGTGGTCGACCTCCTGCGCGCGCTCGAAGCCCGCCACCCCGACCTGAGCGGCTGGATCCTCGACGAGCGAGGACGGATCAGGCGTCACATCAACGTGTTCGTGAACGGCGAGCGCGGCGAGGAAAGCACCGCGGTGAAACCGCGAGACCGCGTCGAGGTTCTGCCGGCGATAACAGGAGGTTGCATATGACGGAGCTGGTGATCGGGACAAAGAAGGGCCTGTTCCTGCTCGAGGGCGAGCCGGGTGCGGGCTTTGACATCAAGACGCGCGCCTTCGCGGGGCAGCCGGTCGACTTCGCGACCCGTGACAGCCACAGCGGACGGCTGCTCGCGACGGTGACGTCTCCGTTCTACGGGCCGAAGATCTTCTACACAGACGGCGACCCGGCCGGTGAGTGGGAGCAGGCGGACGGCGTCGCCCTGCCCGAGGGCGGCGATCAGGCGCTCGAGCGAATCTGGGTGATCGCTTGCGGCGAGGCCAACGGCACCCTCTACGCGGGCGGAGACCCCGGCGTGCTGTTCGAGAGCCACGACGGCGGCGTGAGCTGGGAGATCAACGCGGGACTGTGGGAGCAGCCGTCGCGCCAGCATTGGCAGCCGGGCGGCGGCGGCCTGTGCCTGCACTCGATCTGCACCTGGCCCGGCAACCCCGACCGGCTGGCCGTGGCGGTCTCCGCCGCCGGAATGTGGTTGTCGGAGGACCGTGGCCGGACCTGGCGCCGTGGCAACGAAGGGCTCAACCCGCGGTATCTGCCGGAGGAGGCGCTGAAGGACGAGAACGCCGGGCGCTGCGTCCACCACGTCGAGCGCGCACCCAAGCAGCCTGAGCGGATGTTCATGCAGTTCCATGGCGGCGTCTTCCGCTCCGATGACGCCGGCGCGAGCTGGACGGACATCGGCGGCGGCGGGCTGCCATCTGACTTCGGCTTTCCGCTGGCGATCGACCCATCGGATCCGAACAGCGCGTACCTGATCCCGCTGGTTGCCGACATGGACCGCGTCACGCCGGACGGCCGGGTGCGCGTGTACGAGACGCGCGATGGTGGGTCGAGCTGGGCGGCGCGCGGTGACGGGCTGCCCGCGGAGCACGCATATCTGACGGTGCTGCGCCAGGCGTTCACGCGCGCCGGACAGGGCGAGGGACTGCAGCTCTACTTCGGCGCGACCTCAGGCGACGTGTTCGGGTCGGGCGACGCTGGAGCGACCTGGTCGACGGTGGCGAGCCGGTTGCCGCCGGTGTTCTCGGTGGTGGCGGTTTAGAACGCGATCGTCGGCTGCGTCAAGCAGCTGACCGGCCAATGACGGGAGGGCTGTCCGCCCACTCGAGCAGCTCGACCACGTGCTCCTCGGTCAGCCCG
>DASZMU010000161.1:0-9706 GCA_035551695.1 Solirubrobacteraceae bacterium | reverse complement strand
CATGGATATCGCCGCCGGCAACGGCGTCTCCGGCGAGGCCCTGGCCGCGGCCGGACTGCGGCCGGTGCTCGGCTCGGACATCGTCCCGGCGGCGCGCGCCGCCGCGCTGCGCGACCGGCCGGGGCTGTATGACCGCTATCTCACGCTCGACTTGCTGGCGCTCTCCGACGCGGACCGCACGCTAATCCGTGATATGGGAGCCGACGTACTGTCGTGCGTAGCGCCCGTGGGCGAGCACGCCCTCCCGGCCGAGGCGCTGGCCGCCGCTGCAGCGCTGCTCAAGCCTGATGCGCTCGTCGCCTACCTGCACGATGTCGAGATCGCCGGCCCTGATCCGGTCACCGTCCAGCTGTGGCGCGAACGGCTGGGAGCCGGGGTCCACGCCGAGGAGCTGATCCGGCGGCGCTACGTGCACCGCCGCATGATCAACGGCGCGCCGTATGAGATGGAAGCCGTCGTCTGGCGGCTCCGGCGCGCAGGCTCTCAGGCCCAGTAGCTGCGCGCCCGGCGCTGCGGTGGCCCGTACGGGCGCCGGTGGCGCGTGTACATCCAGGGGCCGCGTGGGGCGCGGCGACGTCCGCCGATGATCATCACGACGATCATCAGCACCGCCCAGATGAGGGTCACCGCGAACACCATCGCCGCCGCGGCTGTGACCGCCGGGATCACGAATATCAGCAGGAGCGGATTGGCCTTGACCGCGGCGAGCGCCCAGCCGCCGGCGGAACGGCGGCGGACGTCGCGGCCGGGGCGCCGGCCCACCTGACGGGGCAGGTCGGCGACGGTGGCGTCAAGCTCGGCGTACGTGCGGGCCTTCAGCGCCGCCGTGACCCGCTGCTCGAGCTCGTCAGACCCGATCCGTCCCTCGGTGGCCGCCTTGTGCAGCCGGGCGACGATCTCCTCCCGGTCCGCATCCGATGCCCTCAGGGAACCCACCTTGGTCACGCTGTCGAGGCTAGCGCGCGCCCGCGCGGCTGGCAAGCGTGGCCAGCCGGCGTCCGCTAGAGCCGTCGGCGCACGCCCACCTCGTCCAGATGAGCCAGCAGGTCGAGCGGATCGTCGTAGACACGGTAGGCGCCGGCGCTGATGAGCTCGTCGCGGCCGTAGCCACCGGAGAGGAGGCCGACGCCGAGCGCCCGCGCCCGCTGGGCGGCCAGCAGGTCCCAGACGCTGTCGCCGACGACCATGCTGTCGTGGATGTCCACGCCGATCCGGCGGGCGGCGGTCAGGAACAGGTCCGGGTCAGGTTTGGCGCGCCGGACCTGGTCCCGTGTGATCATCGGAGTCTGCTCGGGAAGCTCGAGCAGCTCGCGGGCCAGCCCGGCATACCGCACGGGGCCGCTCGTCGCGATCGCCCACGGGACCCCGTGCTCGGTCAGCGTCGCCAGCAGCTCGCGGGCGCCGGGCAGGGGCTGGACGCTGTCGTAGTGGGCGATGAACCTCTCCACGTGGAGCTCCGGCAAGGCGGCAAGCGCCTCGGCGTCCAGCGGCGTCTCCAGCTCGCGGGCCAGCGCGGCGACGAACAGCCCGCCGCTCATGCCGATCCGCCGGTGGATCTTCCACACCGAGAGGCTGATCCCCACCTCCTGGAGCGCCTCGCGCCAGGCCAGGACGTGCTGGTAGACGCTGTCGATCAGCGTCCCGTCGAGGTCGAACAGGAAGGACGGCTGGTGCGAGGTGTCGTCGGGGCCTTCCATCGCGTGCTGGATTCTGACGGCTGCGGGCACTCCGGGCATAAAAGCGCCGCTTTTCGGCCGGTTTATGCCCAGAGTCGCCGGTCACCCGTCTGCGGCCAGAGCCCGCGGGAGGATGGCGGCAAAGCCGACGATCACGAACCCGAACAGGCTCACCACGCCGATCGCGTGCGCCCACGGCGCGTTGGCGGCGTTCAGCATTCCCACCCCGACGACGAGCAGCGCCACCGCCAACCGGGCACCCAGGGCGGGCGCCAGCAGGTCGCGGAGCGGCGGACGGTCTGCGCCGGTGGCCGGCTCCGGAGGCGGGGTCGGCTCCGGTCCTCCGAGGTGGCCGCGGAGGGTGAGCGAGAACAGCAGCCCGAGTGCCGGGAACAGCAGGATTCCACCGGCGATGACGGCGACCACCAGCGCCACCAGTGCGTCGTGCGGTGCCGCCGCCTGCTGGACCGTTAGGCCCGGCAGCAACATCGGGTAGCGCGCGAGCGCCCAGCCGGAGATCACCGCCGCCACGGCCAGCGCCGCGCTCCCGCGAGCGATCTCGAACCGCCGGCCGTACACCAGCGCCAGCGTGGCGACGCCGGCGAGCGCCGACACGATCATCACGGCGAGCGCCGATCCGTGGACGAGGCCGGTGTACAGCGACGGAACGTCCGCGTGCACGACGATCAGTCCGGCAAGCGAGAGTCCGCCAGCCACGACTCCGGCCACGAGCGCCCGGCGGCGAAATGCCTCCTCCAGGTCGGCCTCCCCGCGCCGCGCCGCGTCGCCGGCGAGGTAGACCGCGGCCAGATAAACCGAGAAACCCACCGCGAGGAGGCCGATCACGATCGAGGTGGGGTTGAGCCAACTGGAGAACAGGTTCCCGGCGGCGTTGCCGACCGGGACGCGCTCGGCCGCAATCGCGCCGGCGGCCGCTCCGAGAGCGAACGGCGTCACCAGTGATGCCAGGGCGAAGGCGCCTTCGAGCAGGATCAGCCGGCGACCGCCGCTGAGTCCGGGCCGCATCGCATACGTCGCGCCCCGCAGGATGATCCCCAGGCCGGCGATGAAGAACGCCGCGGCCAGCGTCGAGGCCAGGGAGCCCAGGAACGTCGGATAGGCCGTCCAGGAGACCGTGATCACGAAGATCAGCCACACGTGGTTGGCCTCCCACACCGGGCCCATCGAGTGGTGAGCGTGCTCCCGGATCCGTTCCCCCTGCCTGCCGGGCCCGGACAGCATCTGCCAGATTCCGGCGCCGAAGTCGGCTCCGCCGAGGACGACGTAGAGCACGACGCCGGCGAGTATGAAGACGAGGGGGAGGGCGTCGAGCATTCGGACCCCTCAGGCCGGCTGAGAGGCGGACGACGTCGGCGGCGCGTCCGCGCCAGGAATGTCGAGTGGCATCTTCGCGAGCCGGCGCAGGATCCAGGCCACGCCGCACGCGACGGCGACGTACGTCACCACGAGGGCGCCGTAGCCGACGGGGATCCCACCGGCTCCCGTGACCGCTTGCCGGGTCGTCATGACCTGATAGACGACCCACGGCTGCCGGCCGACCTCGGTGGTGACCCACCCGGCGATCAGCGCGACCGTGGCCGCCGGGCCGGCGACCACCACCGCTCGGTAGAACCATGGCGTCAGGGGCAGGCGTTGGCGGCGGATGCGGACGACCAGGTAGACCAGGCCGAGCAGCGCCAGCAGGGTGCCGATTCCCACCATCGTCTGAAACGACAGGCGGGTGATGTTGATCGGCGGCCGCTGGGCGGGCGGCACCGTCTCCAGCCCCTGGATCCTGGCGTTCCAGCTGTGGAAAGCGAGCAGCGAGAGGAGGTGGGGGATGGCGATCCCGTATTTGACCTGGGTGTCGGTGTACCAGCCCAGGAGGTGCTCCGGCGCCCCGCGCGTGGTTTTGTACAGCCCCTCGATCGCGGCCAGCTTGACCGGCTGGTCGACGGCGATGTCGCGCGCGATCCAGTCGCCGACGAGGACCTGGACGGGGGCGGCCAGGCAGGCGATCGTCAGCGGGATCGCCAGCGCCGTTCGCTCGTAGCGGCGCCATCGGCCCCGCAGACGGGCGACGGCATAGGCGCCGGCGACGAGGAACCCGGTGACCATGTACCCGGCGATGTACATGTGGATCAGCTCCGACCACAGCAGCGAGTCGCCGAACAGCGCCCCGAGCGGGTTGACATCGACGACCCTGCCCGCGACGAGCCGGAACCCGGTCGGATGGTTCATCCAGGCGTTGACCGAGATCACTGTCAGCGACCCGGTGAACCCGGTGATGACGATGGGGATTCCACTGATGAGATGCCAGCGGGGCGGGAGCCGGTTCCAGCCGTAGGCATAGATCCCGATGAAGATCGCCTCCATGAAGAACGAGAAGCCCTCGATCGCGAAGCCGAGGCCGAACACGCTTCCGAACGTCGCCGTGAAGTTCGGCCACAGCAGCCCCATCTCGAAGCTGAGGATCGTGCCGGTGATCACGCCGACGGCGAACAGCGTCAGCACGATCCGGCTCCAGCGCCGGGCGAGCGTGGTGTAGAGCGGATCGCCGGTGCGGAGTCCCAGCCACTCCGCGAACAGCACCATCGCCGGAAACGCGATCCCAAAGCAGACGAGCGGGATGTGGACCGCGAACGACAGCGCCTGCATCTGCCGGGCCTCGAGCAGATACTGCTGATGCACCGGAGCAAGAGCTGCGGCGAGCACGTTCATGCCTGGGCCTGACCCTACCGGCAGGGGCTTCCCGCCGCCAGGCCTGACGGCGGCCCTCGACCCGCGGATGCAAGAATCGGCCGATCATGGATCTCGGATTGCGCGACCGCGCGTGTTTGGTCACCGGCGGATCGCGCGGGATCGGCCTGCAGGTCGCCGAGCAGCTCGTCGCCGAGAATGCGAATGTCCTGCTCCTCGGTCGTGGCGAGGCGGCGCTCGCCGAGGCCGCGCGGGAATGTAGGTCGGCCGGCTCCGGCCGAGCGGAGTGGCTGGCGCTCGACATCACCGCCCCCGGTGCTGCCGATCAGGCCGTGCAGTCGTGCCGCGAGCGCTTCGGCCGCGTCGACGTGCTCGTCAACAACGCCAGCCGCAGCGTCACGCGCTCGCTCGAGGAGCTGACCGACGAGGATTGGCAGGAGGACTGGGAGATGAACGTCATGGCGCCGATGCGGCTGATGCGGGCGGCTGTTCCGGAGATGGCGGAGCGCGGCTGGGGGAGGGTCGTCAACGTCTCGTCTTCGTCCGGCAAGCGCCCGGGTCAGCGCAACGTCGCCTACTCGGTGTCCAAGGCGGCCGAGCTGTCGCTGTCACGCGCCTATTCCGACTTCTACGCGCCGCGCGGCGTGCGGATCAACGCCGTCACCCCCGGACCGGTCGCCAGTGAGCTGTGGCTCGAGCCCGGCGGCCTCGCGGACCAGACGGCGGAGGCGCGCGGCATCACCCGCGAGGAGGTGCTGGAGAGCACCGCCGCCGGACTGCCCGTCCGCCGGCTCGCCGGAGCCGACGAGATCGCGTCTGTGATCGTTTTCCTCTGCTCGGACCGGGCCTCGAACGTGGCCGGCGCGGCCTGGTCGGTCGACGGCGGCGCCGTCCCGGTCATCCTGTAGTCCATACACTGCGCGGCGCATGTCCGTCCAGACAGATGCGATCGGCAAGACGTTTGCGCCCGTGCTGTACGCCGTGGGCCGCGAGAAGGTCCGCGAGTACGCAGCGTCGGTCGGCGAGCACAGCCCGCTGCACACGGATCACCTCGCCGCGCGGGCTGCCGGCTTTGCCGACGTGGTGGCCCCGCCGATGTTCGCCGTCGTCTACACCAGCCCGGCCATCACGCCGGCGCTGTTCGATCCGGAGGTCGGCATCGACTTCGCCCGGCTCGTCCATGGCGCCCAGGAGTTCCGGTGGGGCCCGCTCGTCGTCGCCGGCGACGAGATCACGACGACGACGACCGTCAAGGACATCGCCGATCGCGGCGGCATGGGGTTCTACGTCTTCGAGACCGAGTCACGCAACCAGCGCGGCGATGTCGTCTCCACCGGCGTGTGGACGAACATCGTCCGGGGAAGCTGAGGAGCGGACATGAAGCCCGGAGACGAGTTCGAGCTCAAGGTCACGCCGGACCGGTTTCTCACCGTCCGGTACGCCGGCGCGTCCGGTGACTTCAACCCGATCCACATCGACGAGGAGTTTGCCAAGCAGGTCGGTCTCCCGGGCCGGATTCTGCACGGGCTGTGGACGATGGCGCAGGTCGCTCGCGCCCACACCGAGGCGCTGGGCGGACCGGACAAGCTGGCCCGCCTCTCGGTCGAGTTCCGGGGCATGGGGGCGCTCGAGGAGGAGATCACGGTCAAGGGCCGGGTGCGGGAGGTCGACGGCAATCGAGCCTTCGTCGACTCGCAGGCCGAGCAGCGGGGCAAGCGGATCATCCGCAACGGAGACGCCGAGATCCGCCTGTAGTTCGCCTGTAGCGGTCACGGCGCGGGATTGCGCGTGCCCAGGCGGGCAACGCTGGCGGCCTACCTACAATCCAACCCCATGCTGACCGACCGTCAGGAGCTGGTTCTCAGCCGCCTCGTCCAGGAGTACCTGGACGCCGGCTCCCCCGTGGGCAGCAAGGCGCTGAGCACCGCGCTCGAGTGGGGTCCCTCGACGATCCGTCACGAGCTCGCGAACCTCGAGGAGCACGGGCTCCTCGCCCACCCGCACACCTCCGCCGGGCGGGTGCCCACCGAGGCCGGCTACCGCTATTTCGTCGACCGCCTCCTCCCGGAGCAGCCGACCGGCCCGGGGCTGTCGCTGTCGCTCGTGCGCCGCGAGCTCGACGAGGCGATGCGCGTCACCACCGAAGCGCTCTCCCAGGTCACCAACCTGCTGGCGATCGTCACCGCGCCGCCGATCGAGACATCGACGATCAGGCACGTGGAGGTGCTCGTCCTTCAGCCGCAGGTGCTGATGGTCGTCGTCATCACCTCCACCGGCGGCGTCACCAAGCGTCTGTTCACCTTCCCTCAGCCGGTCGACACCGGGCTCTCCGATTGGGCGGCCAGCTACATGAACGAGCGCCTCGTGGGGCTTGGTCTCGGCGCCCGGATGCTCCACCAGCGCCTGCACGATCCCAGCCTGACGCACACCGAGCGGGCGTTCCTCGATGCGCTCGCGCCGGTCTTCACCGACCTCGAGGAGTCGGCCCAGGCGACCCTGTACGTGGAGGGGACGGCCAAGCTGCTGACCGTGGGGCGGACCGGTGATGTCTCCGAGCTGAATCTGCTCATGGAGATGCTCGAACGGCGGGTGACGCTGCTCGGCATCCTGCGCTCGGCCCTGACCCCCACCCACACCGTCGCCGTCCGTATCGGCGCCGAGAACGAAGCGCCGGCGCTGCGCTCGCTGGCGCTCGTCGCCGCCAGCTACGGGCTGCCCCAGCGGACGCTCGGGGCCGTCTCGGTCATCGGGCCGCTGCGCATGGACTACGGCCATGCGATCCGCACGGTTCGCGAGGCGGCGGCTCAGCTGTCCTCCTTCGTTGCCGACGTCTATGACGAACGATGATGGCTGATCGTCTGGCGACGATCAGCTTGGGAGAATCGCCCAGAGGGCGATTCTCCGGGGGGCCGTGGGGGCGTCGAGCGGAGGAACGCCGATCACTTGCTATCAGTGGGTCACTGTTATGAGTGCTTCACAAATGCCGCGTGACTACTACGAGGTGCTCGGTGTCTCCCGGACCGCGAGCGATGCCGAGATCAAGAAGGCCTTCCGGAGGCTGGCGCGCGAGCTTCACCCGGACGTCAACGACGAGCCGGACGCCGAGAACCGCTTCAAGGAGGCCGCCGAGGCGTATGAGGTGCTCTCCGACGCCGACCGGCGGGCCACCTATGACCGCTACGGCCACGAGGGTGTGCGCAGCGGCGGGTATGCGCCGAACTTCGAGGGCTTCGGATCCGTGGCCGACATCTTCGAGGCGTTCTTCGGCGGTGGCGGTGGCGGCTTCAGCAGCGTCTTCGGTGGCGGGCGGCCGGGCGGCCCGGCCCAGGGCGGCGACGTCGCCGTCAGCGCCGAGATAAAGCTCGAGCAGGCCGCGCACGGTGCCGCCGTGGAGGTCGCCTACGACGCCGTGTCACGCTGCGAGCACTGCCAGGGGAACGGCGCCGAGCCGGGCACGCCGATCGAGGGCTGTCCCAAGTGCGGCGGCACCGGACAGTTGCGGGCCGTGTCGCGTACGCCGTTCGGTCAGGTGGTCCGCGCCGCCGTCTGCGACATGTGCGGCGGCGAGGGCCGCGTGCCCAAGAACCCGTGCCACGTCTGCGGGGGACGGGGCCGCAAGGTCGAGCGCGTGAAGGTGTCAGTCGACGTCCCGGCTGGGATCGACGATGGACAGCGCATCCGGATCAGCGGGCGCGGTCACGCCGGCGAGCACGGCGGTGTCGCCGGCGACCTGTACGTCCAGGTCCGGGTTCGCGAGGACCCGCGCTTCGTCCGCCACGAGGACGATCTGGTGACGGTCGTCGACGTCGCCGCTCCGCTGGCGGCGCTCGGCACGGTCGTCGAGGTGCCCACCATCGAGGGTCCGACCGAGCTCGAGATCCCCGCCGGAATCCAGCCGAACGAGACGCTCGTCATCCGGGGCAAGGGAATGCCCGCGCTCCGCGGCCGCCGGCACGGGGATCTACGCGTGGTCGTCAACGTCGTCATCCCCCGCCACCTCAAGCGCGAGCAGAAGGAGTTGTTCGAGCAGCTCGCCGAGACCATGACCGAGCACAACCTGGCCACCGACGACGGAGTGCTGGGCAAGCTCAAGCGCGCGTTCGGCGGCCATCACTGAGAGCCGGTTGGGGGGCGCCGGGTGATCCGCCTCGCGGTCCGCGTCCATCGCCGGCAGGCTGAGCTCGTGCTGGCCGAGCTGCTCGAGCTCGCCCCCAGCGGCGTCGAGGAGGTCGAGCTCGGCCCGGAGCTGGTGGAGTACGCCGTGTACGGGGCGCCGGGCGAGCTGCCGGCACTCCCGGACCTCAAGGCGGCCGCCGGCGGCGCCTTTGTCGATGTCAGAACCGAGGAGATCGCCGACGACTGGGCGGAGCGGTGGCGCAGCTTCCACCAGCCGCTCGTGATCGCGGGACGCCTGACGGTGCGGCCCCCGTGGGAGCCCCCGGCCGACACCCCGCTCGACGTGGTTGTCGACCCCGGTCAGGCGTTCGGCACCGGGGCGCACGCCACGACCCGGCTGTGCCTGGAGCTGATGCTCGACTGCGCGCCGCCGCGAGGGTCGCTCGTCGATCTCGGCTGCGGGTCCGGGGTGCTGGCGATCGTGGGGGCCAAGCTCGGGTGGGAGCCGGTGACGGCGCTCGACTACGACCGTGCCGCCACCGCGGCCACCCGGGAGAACGCCGCCCGCAACGGCGTCACCCTCGACATCCGCCGGTTCGACCTGCACCACGAGCAGGTGCCGGAGGCCGATCTCGTCGTGGCCAACATCCTCGCGGCGCCGCTGATCGCCTGGGCCGAGCTCCAGCACGAGCTCGCCCCCCGCCTGATCCTGAGCGGACTACTCGCCGGCGAGGCCGACCGGGTGGCCGAGGCCTACGCCCGCCGCGGGCTCGCCGAGCACGATCGCCGCATCCGGGGGGAGTGGGCTGCGCTGGCCCTGAGCCAGGCCCGACCCGAGCGCGGCGGGGCGGGGCTGGCCGTGGATGAGCTCAGGTGACCTGGGCGAAACGGCATGGCTTTTGAGCGCACGCTGAAAACCGGTGTACCGGGGGAGATGAGTGACGAAAGGGTCGCGGATGTCACA
Organism: Solirubrobacteraceae bacterium; assembly: GCA_035551695.1. Lineage (GTDB taxonomy): Bacteria > Actinomycetota > Thermoleophilia > Solirubrobacterales > Solirubrobacteraceae > Palsa-465. The sequence continues at coordinate 250 of DASZMU010000161.1, read as the reverse complement.
GAAGACGCCCAGAACCCGGGATGGCCGCACCGGCGCGCGCGTGGACAACGCCGCCGCCGCGAATCTTGTCCACGCGGCCGATGCCGCCCGGACCCGCGTATCCGATCCGTCCTGACGTCGGTTGTGATCCTGACATCAGATGAAGGAGGTGAGCAGTTGCCAAACCCGCTCGCGATCGGAGTGACTCTCGGTGGCCTACTCCTCGACCTGGTCGTACCGCGGCCCAAGCCTCGGGCTGGATTCCCGTTGG
>DASZMU010000160.1:0-4587 GCA_035551695.1 Solirubrobacteraceae bacterium | reverse complement strand
CTGCCGACCGTGACCATGATGGTCGGCGGCATCGACAAGCAGATCTACCTGCCCTACCAGCTCGCCCAGGATCTGGGCTTCTACAAGAAGTACGGCGTCAACGTCCAGCTCAGCACCGAGCAGACGGGCGGCGTCGGGGCCGAGACCGCGATGGTGTCCGGTCAGGTCGACATGGCCGGAGCCTGGTACGTGCACGCCATCGACTTCACCGCCAAGGGCAAGCACGTCATCGACCTGGTCAACCTGAGCGGCGCCCCGGGTGAGCGCGAGATGTGCACCAAGAGCTCCGGTGTCCAGACCCCGGCCAACTGGAAGGGCAAGAGCGTTGGCGTCACCGACCTCGGCTCCGGCACCGACAACCTGACGATGTACCTGGCCGCGCGCTATCACCTGACCACCAAGGACTTCAGCCGGGTCGCGGTCGGCGCGGGTCCCACCCTGGTCGCGTCCCTGCAGCACAACCGGATCGCCTGCGCCATGACGACGCAGCCGACGGTCAACGCCCTGGAGACGAAGGGCATCGCCACCTCGGTGATCAATCTGTCCGCGGCCAGCGGCGCCAAGCAGTGGCTCGGCGGGGTCTACCCGTCGGCTGGCGTGCTGGCCCGGGCCGACTGGGTGTCATCGCACCGGGCGACGGCGCAGAAGGTCGTCGACGCGCTCGTCGCGACGATGCACTGGATCGCCACGCACTCGGCGGCCGACATCGCCAACAAGATGCCGGCGGCCTACGTGTCGAACGGTCTGACGACGAAGGCCAACTACATCACGACGCTGGCGCAGGACAAGGGACAGTTCCTGCCGGACGGCATGATGCCGGCGGGCGGCCCGCAGACCGCTTACGCGATCGACAAGCTGGCCGGCAACGTGACCACGCCGGTCAACCTCGCCGACACGTACACCGACTCGTTCGCCGCCGCCGCGAACAAGCTGGAGGGAACGAAGTAAGGGGGGACGGCTGGGGAAATGGGAGGGGGGCCTGTCCGGCTCTCCTCCCAGACCCCGGGCGGCCGACCCAGCGGACGCCTACAGGCGGACGATGTCCTGGGTCTTGTTGAGCCGCCGCGTCGCGCCGCGCAGGTCGACGAACAGCTGCGAGGACTCGACGGCGGCTCCGTGGTCGACCTGGGGGTGAGCGGTGACGAGCACCACGGCGTCGGCGCCGGCGGTGTGCTCGACCGGCGAGCTCTGCAGTCCGAGCTCCGGGAGGGCCGGGACGAACGGATCGTGGTAGGAGAGCACCGCCCCGCGCTGTGAGAGCAGTTCCATGATCCGCAGCGCCGGTGACTCGCGGGTGTCGCCGACGCCGCCCTTGTAGCTGACGCCCAGGACGGCGATCCGCGAGCCCTTGACCGGCTTCTCAACGTCGTTGAGCGCCCGCTCGATCCGCTCGACGCAGTAGTAGGGCATCTGCTGGTTGACCTTGCCGGCCAGCTCGATGAACTCCGTCGACATGTGAAACTCGCGGGCGCGCCAGGTCAGGTAGAACGGGTCGACGGGCAGGCAATGGCCGCCCATCCCGGGTCCCGGCTCAAAGCGCATGAACCCGTAGGGCTTGGTCGCGGCGGCGTCGACGACCTCCCAGATGTCGAGGCCCATCCGGTCCGCCAGCATGGCCAGCTCGTTGACGAGTGCGATGTTGACCGAGCGAAAGATGTTCTCCAACAGCTTGGCCATCTCGGCCGCCTCCGGCGTGGAGACGCGCACCACCTGATCGCACACGGTCTCATACAGCGCGGTCGCGCGCTCGGTGCATTCCGGGGTGATCCCGCCGACGATCTTCGGCGTCGTGCGCAGCGTGTAATCGGTCCGGCCCGGGTCGACCCGTTCCGGGGAGAACGCCAGGTTGAAGTCCTGACCGACCCTCAGACCCCCGGCCTCCAGCAGCGGCAGCACCTGCTCGCGCGTCGTCCCGGGATAGGTCGTGGACTCGAGCACGATCAGCTGTCCGGGCTGCAGGACCTCCGCCAGCGAGCGCGTGGCGCCGAGCAACGGGCCGAGATCCGGCTCGCGGTTGGCCGTCAGCGGCGTCGGCACGCAGATCAGCACCGCGTCGGCTCGGCTGAGCACGCCGAAGTCGGTGTCGGCGTCGATGTGATCCAGCACCGCCTGCAGGCGATCGGACGCGATGTCCTCCACGTACGACTCGCCGGAACGGATCGTCGCGACCTTCGCGTCGTCGATATCGACGGCGATGACCGGCTGCCCGGCCTCCGCAAAGCCGACAGTCAACGGAAGACCGACGTACCCAAGCCCAATGATTCCCACGGCCATACTCGCGCTGACGATACAGGCGGGCGGCGTCGCCACGCCCCGTTGGCCCCCAAGACGCCCCGGTGGTCCCCAGGACGCCTCGCTCCGTGGGCCGTAACCGACTACCATTGACCCTGGACCGTGCTAGGCGGGGTGCTAGCGGTGCCCTGTACCCGCAATCCGCTCTAGCGGGGCTGAATTCCCTTTCGAGGGGCTAGAGGCCCGGGGTCAGCGCCACGTTTGAGGCGGTGATGGTTTGGTCCCGTTGCGATGGAGAGCTGTGAACCAGGTCAGGTCCGGAAGGAAGCAGCCTTAAGCGGTCACCTCCAGGCGCGGTGGGAGTGCCAGACCGGAGTCATCAAACGTCGGCAGCGCCTCGGGCCCCGGCCTCGACAGAGGGTGCACGGTCCACTTTTTCAGTCGTCAGCGCGCTGCCGGAAGACGAACTTCGGGCAACGAAGCGGTGAGGGGGCGGGGCGTCGCCGGAAACCGGCCCCGGCGCGGCGGCCGGGGACCGCCTCGGCATCTAGACTCGGCATGACCGTGTCGACCGGCCCCTCGCTCTACCGCCGCCACCGCCCGCGCAGCTTCGCCGACATGGTCGGCCAGGAGCAGGTGGTGCGCACGCTGTCCAACGCCATCACCCGCGGCAAGGTCCACCACGCGTACCTGTTCGTCGGCTCCCGCGGCACCGGCAAGACGAGCACGGCGAAGATCCTCGCCGCCAGCCTCAACTGCGAGCGTGGCCCGACGATCGAGCCGTGCGGCGTCTGCGAGTCCTGCGTCTCGATCGCGAATGCCACCTCGATGGACGTGATCGAGATGGACGCGGCGTCCAACAACTCCGTCGACGACATCCGCGAGCTGCGTGAGCACGTCGCGTACGCGCCGCTCTCCGGCCGCCACAAGGTCTACATCCTCGACGAGGCGCACATGCTCTCGCCGCAGGCCTGGAACGCGTTTCTCAAAACGCTCGAGGAACCGCCGCCGCGCACGATCTTCGTCCTGGCCACCACCGAGGCCCAGAAGGTGCTGCCGACGGTCGTCGACCGCTGCCACCGCTTCGACTTCGGCCGGCCCACGGTCGAGCAGGTCGGCAAGGTCGTCGGTCGGGTCGCCGCCGCCGAGCAGATCGCCATCGAGCCGGGTGCCACCGCCGTGATCGCCCGCCACGCCACCGGGAGCTTCCGGGACGCGCTCGGGACGCTCGAGCAGCTCCTCACGTACGCCGGCGACGAGCAGATCACCTCCGCCGACGTGCTCGCCGTGCTCGGCGTCGCCGACGCCGAGCAGCTGTTCGAGGCGCTGGACGCGGTCATCGCCCATGACCCGGCCGCCGCGCTGCGCACCGCCGCCAAGCTCACCGGCTCCGGACGCGACCCCGGGCAGATCCTGCGCGACCTCGAGGTCCACGCCCGGGAGCTCCTGGCCGTCAAGATGCTCGAGGAGGTCCCGGACGAGCTGCGGGTCACGCCGGAGCGCGACGAGCGGCTGCTGGCCCAGGCCCAGCAGCTCGCCGGCACCGACGTCGTGCGGCTGCTCGATCTCGTCTCCGCCGCGCTCGAAGCGACCGCCAACGGCGCGCAGGCGCGGATCCAGCTGGAGCTGGTGTTGATCAAGGCGACCGCCCCGGAGGTGGACCCGTCGACGGCGGCGCTGCTGGCGCGGATCGAGCGGCTCGAGGCCGCCCTCGCGGGCGCCCGGCCGGCACCGCCCGCCCCCAACGGGCCCAACGGCGCCGCGCCGCCCGCCCCGGCACCCACGCCCCCCGTCAGCGAACCCGCTCCGGCGCCCGCGGTGTCCTCGCCGCCTCCGGCTCCCGCCACCGGCGACGACCCCGGAGCAACGCCGCTCAAACAGGCCGCGGCTCCTGCCGCGGCCCCCCAAAAACCGAACGCGCCCCTGGAGCTGCAGACCGTCGCCGCCTGCTGGCCGGCCGTGATCGACGTCGTGCGCGCGGAGAACCAGATGCTCGCGGCGCTGCTGGCCGACGCCCGCCCGGTGGCGCTCGACGACCAGGATGTGACCGTGGCCTTCCCGGCCGGCAAGGCGTTTCTCAAGCGCAAGGCCGAGCAGGACGATTACCGCCGCGCCACAACCGAGGCGCTGCGGGCCGTGGTGGGGACCCCGCTGGTGCTGCGCTACGAGCTGCGCGACGAGCCGCCGGAGCCGGAGCCCGATGCCGCGGGTCTGTCCCACGAGGAGCTCGTGAAACGATTGGTGGAGGAGTTCGACGCCCAGGAAGTGCTCGACGACGACCAGGAGACGGAGTGATGCCCCAGCCGCCCAACATGCAGCAGCTGCTCAAGCAGGCCCAGAAGATGCAGGAGGACA
>DASZMU010000159.1:0-11529 GCA_035551695.1 Solirubrobacteraceae bacterium | reverse complement strand
CACGTGTAATCCCCCAAACCCCCTCCCGGACACGTACCTCAACTGCTGACGACGAGGGGTAGCGAAGTGGGTAGCCCACTTGCGCCAAATCACGGACCGCCAGGATGATCTGGCACCAGGTGCAGGATCAGGCCGAAGCATGCGCCAAATTTGCCCGACGGCCTCCTGATTTGGCGCGCTGTGCAGGTCGCGGGGCCCGGATCGCCGGCGACCACCCATCGGACCCCCTTCGTTGTCAGATGTTCGACCCGCCGCGGCCCCTCGAAGCCCTTCAAACCTTGACACAGTCGTGGTAGGGTTTAGCGCCGTGCAGTCGCTGACGATCCACGAGGCTGCCGGCACCACCGGCTGGTCGCCGCGCATGCTGCGGTACGTCGAGCAGGCGGGCCTGGTGGCGCCGGCGCGGTCGGCCTCCGGCTACCGCCTGTATGGGGCGGCCGAGTTGCAGCGGCTGCGCACGCTCAAGGAGCTGCTGGCGCAGTTCGACATCTCGCTCTCGGATGTTGCCTTCGCGCAGCGGATGGCGGGCGCTGTGGATCTGCGCGATGCCGTGGAGGGCTGGCTGCAGTCCCAGGCCGAGCGGCCGCAGAACGTGCAGGCCGAGGACTGGCTGCGCTTCGAGCAGGAGAAGCACGAGCGCCTGCTCGCCGCGGTGGCCTGAGTCCGGCGCCGGCCGGCGGGGCCTGACGTACCGAAGAGACGACTTCATAGACCTGAACACCTGACCCCGGGAGAGAACATGAGCACGACCGTCGAGAAGGCTGACTACAAGGTGGCGGATCTGTCGCTGGCCGAGTTCGGTCGCAAGGAGATCCGGCTGGCCGAGCACGAGATGCCCGGCCTGATGGCGACCCGGCGCGAGTTCGCGGACGCTCAGCCGCTGAAGGGGGCGCGGATCACCGGCTCTCTCCACATGACGGTGCAGACGGCGGTGCTGATCGAGACGCTGACGGCGCTGGGTGCCGAGGTCCGGTGGGCCAGCTGCAACATCTTCTCCACGCAGGATCACGCGGCGGCGGCGGTCGTCGTCGGCCCGGAGGGGACGCCGGAGAGCCCGCAGGGGGTGCCGGTCTTCGCGTGGAAGGGGGAGACGCTGGAGGAGTACTGGTGGTGCACCGAGCAGGCGCTGAGCTGGCCGGACTCTGACGGTCCGAACATGATCCTCGACGACGGCGGTGACGCGACCCTTCTGGTTCACCAGGGCGTGCAGTACGAGGCCGCAGGCGAGGTCCCGGATCCGTCGACGGCGGACTCTGATGAGTTCCGCGTCGTGCTGGCCCTGCTGGGGCGGTCGCTGGAGGAGGACAACCAGCGCTTCACGCGGATGGCGGCGCAGATCAAGGGTGTCACCGAGGAGACGACGACCGGCGTCCATCGCCTGTATCAGTTCGCCCGCGAGGGCCGCCTGCTGTTTCCGGCGATCAACGTCAACGACTCCGTGACCAAGTCCAAGTTCGACAACAAGTACGGCTGTCGGCACTCACTGATCGACGGCATCAACCGCGCCACCGACGTGCTGATCGGCGGCAAGGTCGCGGTCGTGTGCGGCTACGGCGATGTCGGCAAGGGCTGTGCGGAGTCGCTGCGAGGCCAGGGCGCCCGGGTGATCGTCACCGAGATCGACCCCATCTGCGCGCTGCAGGCGGCGATGGACGGCTATCAGGTGGCGCGTCTCGAGGATGTGCTGGGTGAGGCCGACATCTTCGTCACCGCGACCGGCAACAAGGACGTGATCACGGCACAGCACATGCAGGGGATGAAGCATCAGGCGATCGTCGGCAACATCGGTCACTTCGACAACGAGATCGACATGGCCGGCCTGGAGAAGATCGACGGGATCCACAAGATCAACATCAAGCCCCAGGTCGACGAGTGGGTGTTCCCCCAGGGGAACACGATCATCGTGCTCTCGGAGGGGCGGCTGCTGAACCTTGGCAACGCGACCGGCCACCCGAGCTTCGTCATGTCCAACTCGTTCACCAACCAGGTCATGGCCCAGCTGGAGCTGTTCGGCAACACCGGCGAGTACGAGACCCAGGTCTACACGCTGTCCAAGCAGCTCGATGAGAAGGTCGCCCGGCTGCACCTCGATGCGCTCGGTGTCCGGCTGACCGAGCTGACCGGTGACCAGGCGTCGTATCTGGGCATCCCGGTCGAGGGCCCGTACAAGTCAGACCATTACCGGTATTAGCACCCACCGACCCACGCCCAGCCACCCCACCCGCTCCCCGCCCCCGGCGCGAGCAGCGCGTTCGTCACATGGCGAGAACGACCGTTCCGCCGCATGACGTCGCCGACCTCGCGCTGGCGCCTGAGGGCGAGGCGCGGATCGCGTGGGCGGCCGGGCAGATGCCCGTGCTCGCGCAGATCCGGGAGCGCTTCCAGGAGCAGCGCTCGCTGCGGGACATCCGGATCGCGGCCTGCCTTCATGTGACGGCCGAGACGGCCAACCTGGTGCGCACGCTGCGGGCGGGCGGCGCATCGGTGGCGCTGTGCGCTGCGAACCCGCTGTCGACCCAGGACGATGTCGCCGCCGCCCTCGTGCTGGAGGACCGGGTCGAGGTCCGGGCGCTGCGGGGCGAGGACCTGGACACGTACGTCGCGCATGTGCTCGCGCTGCTCGACGGCGCGCCGCAGATCACGCTCGACGACGGCGCCGATCTGCTCGTCACCGCTCACGCGCGGGGCGGCCCCGGGCTCGACCAGCTGATCGGCGGGACCGAGGAGACGACGACGGGCCTCGTCCGGCTACGACGCCTCGAGGAGGAGCACACGCTGCGCTGCCCGGTGCTTGCGGTCAACGAGGCACGAACCGAGCGGGCGCTCAACGATCGTCACGGGACCGGCCAGTCCGCGCTCGACGGGATCGTGCGGGCGAGCAACGTCCTGCTGGCGGGCAACAGGGTGGTCGTCGTCGGCTACGGCTGGGCCGGTCAGGGCATCGCCGAGCGCGCTCGCGGGGCCGGTGCCGCAGTCGTCGTCTGCGAGGTCGATCCGCTGCGGGCGCTCGAGGCCCGGATGGCCGGCTACGACGTGATGACCTCGCTGCAGGCGGCCGAGCGCGGCGACATCTTCATCACCGTCACCGGCTCGCGCCGGGTGCTCCGTGGGGCGCACTTCGAGCGCATGAAGGACGGGGCGCTGCTCGCCAACGCCGGGCATTTCGACGTCGAACTCGACCTGGACGAGCTTCGCGCGCTCGCCGCGGGCCGGGTGCGCGCGGTGCGGCCGCTGGTGGAGCAGTACGAGCTTGCCGACGGGCGTCGGCTGAACCTGCTCGCGCACGGCCGCGTCGTCAACCTGGCCGCCGCGGAGGGCCATCCCGCCGCCGTGATGGACGTCTCGTTTGCGCTGCAGGCGCTGAGCGTGGAGGAGCTCGTCCGGCGAGCGGGCGAGCTGGCGCCCGGGGTCCACCCGGTGTCGGCGGCGATCGATCGCGAGGTCGGACGCCTGAAGCTCGCGGCCCTCGGCGTGCAGATCGACGAACCGACGGCCGAGCAGGAGGACTACCGACAGACCTGGACGTAGACCGGACCCCACCCACCGACGTTCAGGACCCGCCGCCTGGGGTAGCCTCCCGCACCATGGAGGACCACCAACACCTGCGCGGCGGGATCGACCTCGGCGGGACGAAGATCGAGGCCATCGTCGTCGATGACGCCGACCACGTGGTCGGTCAGTCGCGGGAGCCCACCCCCACCGAAGGCGGGCCGCCGGAGGTCGCCGCGCAGATGGCCGAGGCGCTCACAGGCGCGGCCCGGAACGCGGGGGTCGAGACCTCGTCACTCGCCGGCGTCGGTGTCGGCTCCCCCGGGGACGTCGACGAGACGACCGGGACGGTTGCCAACGCTCGCAACCTTCCCGGCTGGGAGGGCCCCTACGAGCTCGCCAAGGAGCTCTCGGCGCGGCTCGGCACGTCGGTATTCGTCGGCAACGACGTCCAGGTCGCCACCCAGGCCGAGTTCAAGCTCGGCGCGGGGAAGCCGTATGACTCTGTGCTTGGCGTCTTCTGGGGCACGGGCGTCGGCGGCGGGCTGATCCTGGACCGCAAGCCCTGGCTGGGGCGCGGAGGCGCGGGCGAGATTGGGCACATGGTCGTCCGGCGCAACGGCGCGCACTGCCCGTGCGGCCGGCGCGGGTGCATGGAGGCCTATGCCGGTCGGGCGGCGATGGAGGCCCGGGCCCGCCGGGAGGCCGACAAGGGCGCCAAGACCGACCTGTTCAAGGCGATGAAGCAGCGGGGGCGTGCCCGCCTGACGAGCTCGGTCTGGGAGCACGCGTATCTCCAGCAGGACCCGCTTGCCGTGGAGCTGCTCGACCGGGCGGTCAAGGCCCTCGGCGCCGGAATCGCCTCGGCCGTCAACCTGCTCGATGTCGAGGCGGTGATCATCGGAGGCGGGCTGGGGGTGCGCTTCGGACAGCCGATGGCGGAGCGCATCGCCACCGAGATGCACCCGCACCTGTTCAACGACGACCGCCCGCCGGCCGTGCGCGTCGCGGGGCTCGGCGACCTCGGTGGCGCCATCGGCGCGGCCATGCTGGCTCGGCCGGCGCACGCAAGCGCCTAATTCGCCGACAACGCCGAATTAAGAACTCGCAACCGGTTAGGACCCAGGACCACCCGGTAACGGTTATCTTTCCCCGCGGACGCATGGCCCGGAAGATGGTGCTCGGCCGGTGGCTTTGGCAGGATGCCACTCGCCCGGCGTGTGCCCAGCTCGGGAATCGCGAAGGAGGAGAGCCACATCAGCCCGTTCGGAAGCACGCCTGGAGGGCCCTCGCGGGGACCCTCCTCGCCACGCCGCGCGCGTCCTGACGGGGGCTCATCTCGCACCAGCACGGTCGCCCGGGTCGCCGCGCTGACGGCGCTCGGCCTCGCATTGGTGGTGGTGGCGCTCGTGATCTTCAACGGCGGCTCGAGCTACACGCTGCACGCCGATTTCGAGAGCGCCAGCGGGCTCGTCACGGGCGACAACGTGCTGATCGGTCCGGCGGCCGTGGGCACGGTGACCTCGATTGGGCTCACGCGCAACGGCCAGGCTGAGGTTGGGCTGTCGCTCAAGAACGTCGCGCCTCTGCACCAGGGGACGGTGGCGCGCATCTACGAGGACTCGCTGTCCGGCATCGCGAGCAAGTACGTCGAGCTGGAGCCCGGCCCCAGCGGCGCTCCGCCGCTCGCCGGCGGCGGGCTGATTGACGCCTCCCACACGTACTCCGAGGTCAACATCGACCAGCTGTTCGACACCTTCGACCCGCTCACGCGCGCCGGGCTGCAGGGCCTGGTCCGGGGCGAGGCGGCGTCGCTGCAGGGCCGCGGCCAGGCCGCCAACAAGGCTCTCCAGTACCTGGCCCCCGGGCTGCAGAGCACCAGCCAGGTGACGGCCGAGCTCACTCGCGACCAGCCGGTGTTCGACCAGCTCGTCGTCCAGGGAGCGCAGGCGATGCAGGCGCTGGCGTCGCGGAGTCAGCAGCTGTCGTCGCTGATCTCCAACACGAGCGTCGCCACCGGCGCGATCGCCGGCCAGGGCCAGGCTCTCCAGCAGGCGCTGACGCTACTGCCGGGCACGCTGCGACGCTCCACGACGACGTTCGCCGGGTTGCAGACGACGTTGAATTCCCTGGACCCACTCGTCGCCGCGTCGAAGCCTGCGGTGCGCCGGCTGCCCCTGTTCCTCAACCGGTTGCGGACGCTCGTCGACGAAGCCATCCCGACGGTCGGTGCGCTCGATGGACTGATTCACAACCCCTCCGGGACGGGCGACCTGACCGCGCTGGCGCAGTCCACGCCCGCGCTGGCCCGCATCGCGCGGGCCACCTTCCCGGAGCTCGTGCGCCAGCTCAACGACTCCCAGAACCAGCTCGACTATCTCCGCGAGTACGCACCGGACGTTCTTGCCGCCCTGACGAACCTTGGACAGGCGGGCGCCTACTACGACGCCAACGGGCACTACGTCCGCACGCAGCCGTCGCTGTTCCCGTTCGCCCTGGATTCGAACAACCAGCTTCAAACCCAGTTCCCGTCCCAGCGTTACCAGGGACTGCACGCGGTGCGCAACCGTTGCCCGGGCAGCTCCGTCCAGCCCTCGCCGGACGGCTCGGCGCCTCAGCAGGTCCCGGGCTGCCAAACGTCATCGGTGCCGCCCGGCCCGTGAGACGGCTGGTCTTCCTCGCGGCGGTGCTGATCGTGGCGGCAGTCGTCGTCGCGGTCGCCAACGGATCGAACACGACGGCCGGCGGGACATACCTGGTCCGCGCGATCTTCGACGACGCCGCGTTTGCGGTGCAGAGCGAGGACGTGCGCATCGCCGGCGCCAATGTCGGCAGCATCCAGTCGCTCGGGGTCACCGTCGGCAAGAGGGCCGCCGTGACGCTGGCGATCACCGATTCGCGCTTTCGCCCCTGGCACGCAAACGCGACGTGCGCGATCCGGCCGCAGTCGCTGATCGGCGAGCAGTACGTCGACTGCAGCCCCGGCACCGCCGGCACGCCGGCGCTGACGCGGATCTCCCGCGGGCCCGGGGCGGGCAGCTACTACCTTCCGGTCACTCGGACGAGTTCGCCGATCGACTCCGACATCGTCCAGAACATCTCCACCGAGCCGGTGCGCCAGTCGCTGGGGGTCATCATCGACGAGTTCGGGACAGGGCTGGCGGCGCGGGGGTCAGACCTCAACGCGGTCATCCACCGAGCCAACCCGGCGCTCGGCGACACCGACCGGGTCCTCCAGATCCTCGCCCGTCAGAACAAGACCCTCGCCCGCCTGGCGAGCGATTCCGACGCCGTCCTGGCGCCGCTCGCCAAAGAGCGCACCCAGATCTCCGGGTTCATCACGCAAGCGAACACGACCGCGGTGGCCAGCGCCGCCCGCGCCCGCGACATCTCGAGCACGTTCAGGCTGTTTCCGTCGTATCTGCGCCAGCTGCGCCCGCTGATGGCCGACCTGGGCGCACTGGCGGATCAGGGCACGCCGCTGCTGACATCGCTGGGTCAGAGCGCCGGCGCGCTCGGCCGGCAGTTCGCCAATCTCACGCCGTTCGCCGACAAGGCGCGGACCGCGCTCACCGATCTGGGCGCGGCCGCCCAGCAGTCACAGCCGGCGCTCGTGGCCTCGCTGCCGCTCGCCCAGCGACTCAACCAGCTCGGCACCGCCGGGCAGCCGACGGCGGCCAACCTGCAGAAGCTCCTGGCGAGCCTGAACACCACGGGCGGGATCCAGCAGCTGATGAAGCTGCTGTTCAACGGCGCGTCGGCCGGCAACGGGTTCGACAGCCTGGGCCACTACGTTCGCGACGAGCCGCTCGTCTCCAGCTGCACCAACTACGCCACCAGCCCCGTGCCGGGCTGCTCGGCCAACTTCGCCGGTGCCTCGGCGGCGTCGGTGACGGCGGCCCGCCGAGATCCGGTGGTCAGGAAGGCGGTCGCGTCCGCCTCATCCTCCTCGGCGGCGACGGACTCGACGATCAAGGGATTGCTGTCGTATTTGATGGGAACCCGCCCGTGAACCTGCGGCGCCGAAACGATGCGTGGTGGGCCGGCAATCCGGTGCTGATCGGCGCCCTGACGGTCCTCGTCACGTTCGTCGCGGTGTATCTGGCCTACAACGCCACCAACGGGCTCCCGTTCGTCCCCACCTACGACCTGAGCGTTCAGGCCGCCGACGCCAGCGAGCTGACCAAGGGCGACGACGTCTACCTCGGCGGGTCGCTGGTGGGAATCGTCTCGAGCGTCGTGCCCACCCGGACGCAGGCCGGGCGGCCGATCGCGCTGCTCAACCTCCACCTCCAGAAGAGCATCGAGCCGCTGCCGTCCGACTCATCGTTCACGGTGCGCCTGAAGGGCACGATCGGACTCAAGTACCTGCAGGTCACGCCGGGCCACGACAGGCGCGGGTTCGCCAACGGGGCGACGGTCCCGATGCGCCAGGAGAGCACGGAGGTGGACTTCGACCAGGTCCTGTCGATGTTCAACCCGCCGACGCGCGTCGGCGTGCAGCGCTCGACGATCGGCTTCGGCGAAGCGCTGGCGGGACGCGGCTATGACCTCAACAACGCGATCGGCGCCTTCGTCCCGCTGCTGACCGATCTCGGACCGGTGGCGCGCAACCTGGCCTCGCCGCACACCGACCTGGCCGGCTTCTTCCGGGGGCTGGCCAGCTACACGGGGGCGCTGGCGCCGGTGGCGGCGACCCAGGCATCGCTGTTCACCAACCTCGACACGACCTTCCGGGCGCTGGCCGGGGTCGCCGTTCCCTCGCTGCAGGACACGATCTCGCAGACGCCGCCGATGTTCCAGGCGACCATCACCGGCAGCCCCATCATCCGGCCGTTCCTGACCGACACCGCCGCCCTGCTCGGCGAGCTGCGGCCGGGGGCGGCGACGTTGCCGCAGAGCGCACCGGTCCTGGCGCAGACGTTCGCGATAGGGACGCGCAACCTTCCCGGCACGGCGGCGCTCGATCGCCGGACGGTCGCCCTGTCGAAGTCCGTCGCGGCGTACGGGGAGACGCCGTCGGTCCAGCAGGGCCTGGATCGCCTGACGCTCACCCTCTCCAAGCTGGGGCCGCCGCTCGCGTTCCTGACTCCGGCACAGACGTCCTGCAACTACGTGACGCTGTTCCTGCGCAACGGAGCCGGCCTGTTGAGCGAGCACGTCAGCCAGGGGACACTGCTGCGCTTCGTTCAGATCGCGATCGACGACCTGCCCGGCCGCGAGTCCGAGCCATCGAGCCGCGTCTACACAGGCGCGGCGGGCGGCGCCTCCGGACCGCTGCACGTCAACCCGTACCCGTACACCGATGCGCCCGGCCAGCCGGCGGCGTGCGCGGCCGGCAACGAGCCGTACTCAGCAGCGCATGCCGTGATCGGCAACCCGTCCGGGCGCTTGTCGCTCAAGACCGAAATCACCCACAGGAGCGGCAAGTGAGGCGCCACCGTTCCCGCGTGAGCAACGCGTGGGCGGGCGTGATCGCCGCCGTGCTGATCCTCGCCGCCTGCTACCTGGTGTTCGGCGGATCGATCCCGTTCGAGGGCTCACCGTACGAGCTGAAGGCGACGTTCACGGTCCAGACCGAGCTGCACATCGGCTCTCCGGTGCGGATCGCCGGCGTCAACGTCGGCACGGTGACGCAGGTCCACCGCATCTCCGCGTCCTCGCCGGCGGCCGTGGCGACGATGAGCATCCAGCCCAACGGTCTGCCGATCCACGCCGACGCGACCGCCGACATCCGCCCGCGGCTGTTCCTGGAGGGCAACTACTACATCGATCTGCACCCCGGCACGCCCCAGGCGCCGACGCTGGGGTCCGGACGCACCCTGCCGGCGTCGCAGACGACGGGACCCGTGCAGCTCGACCGGGTCCTGTCGGCACTGAACTCCAACACGCGGACGAACCTCCAGACTGTGCTGGCGGGGCTCGGCCAGTCGCTGAACGGACAGCCGACCGCCGCCCAGGACGCGACCCAGGATCCGAGCGTCCGCGGGCTGACCGCCGCCCAGGCTCTCAACCAGTCCCTGAAGTACGCCGCCGGCGCGTTCAAGGCGTCGACGATCGTCAACGCCGCGCTGCTCGGTCAACAGCCCCACGATCTCAGCGGCGTCGTCTCCGGCAACGAGCGCATCTTCTCGGCGCTGGCATCGCAGCAGACCCACCTGTCCGACCTGGTCAGCACCTTCAACGCGACGATGGGCGCCCTCGCCTCGCGCCAGCAGGACCTGAGCACGACGATCGCGCTCCTGCCCCCGCTGCTGCGCACCGCCGACAGCGCGCTTGGCCCGCTCCAGGCGTCCTACGGGCCCACCCAGCAGTTCGCGCGGGACCTGACGCCGAGCGTCAGGCAGCTCGATCCGACCATCGGCGCCGGGCTTCCCTGGGTGGCGCAGTCGACGGCGCTGATGTCGCCCAGCGAGCTGGGGGGCCTCCTGTCGGACCTGACCCCGGCCGTTCAGGGCACGTCGGCCACGCTGAACGCCTCGAAGTCGTTGCTGCGAGGGTCGGATGCGCTGGCCCGGTGCCTCGTCCACACCGTGATCCCCACCGGCAACGAGAAGATCCAGGATCCGCCGCTGACGACCGGGCTGCAGGCCTACCAGGAGCTCTTCCAGTCCGCCGTCGGTCTCGCCGGAACGGGCCAGAACTTCGACGGCAACGGGCGCTACGTCCGCTCCACCGCCGGCGGCGGCTCCGACCGGGTGGCGACCGGCTCGCTGCCGGGCGGGGGTCCCCTGTACGGGAACGCGGTGCTGCCGCCGCTCGGCACCCGGCCGGCCTACCCGGGCTCCGCGCCGCCGCTCGTCAGCACGATCCCGTGCTACAAGAACGCGCCCGCCGATCTGAACGCGGCCAAGACCGGGGTGGGGCCGTGAAGCGGGCGATCGCCACGCACCGGCGCGACTTCATCGCCATCGCCGTCCTCGTCGTGGCGGCGATCGGCGTGACCATCTACATCCTGGATCACCAACCGGCGTTCGTGTTCGGCCAGAGCTACTACACGGTCCAGGCGCCGTTCGCCGAAGCCGCGGCCGTGACGCCGGGGCAGGGCCAGGCGGTGACGATCGCGGGCGTCCAGGTCGGCCAGGTAGGCGGTCTGTCGCTCCACGACGGCCAAGCCGTGGTGACGATGAACATCTATAAGCAGTACGCGCCGATCTACCGCGACGCCACCGTCCTGCTGCGCCCGCGGACGCCGCTCAAGGACATGTACCTGTCGCTGGATCCGGGGAGCCGGAGCGCCGGAGCGATCCCCAACGGCGGCACGCTCAGCGCGGCCAACACCCAACCGGATGTCGATGTATCGCAGATCCTGTCCTCCCTCGACGCCGACACGCGCAACTACCTCGTCCTGCTCCTCGCCTCCGCAGCCCAGGCGTTCCATGACCACGGCTCGACCGCGGAGGCGCCGAGCCAGGCCGCGGTGGCGGCGCTGCAGGGGACGCTGAAACGCTTCGCGCCGCTCAACCGGGACACCCAGACGTTCGCCGGCCTCCTCGCCACCCGCCAGCGCAACCTGCGCCGCGCGATCCACAACCTCAACCTCGTCGCCGGCTCGATCGGCGGCGTCGACACGCAACTCGCCTCGCTGATCAGCGCGTCGGACACCAACTTCGCCGCGATCTCGGCCAACGACGCGCAGCTGCAATCGGCGCTGTCGCTGTTCCCGGGGACCCTCCGGCAGACCACTCAGACCCTGGGCAAGGTTCGCTCCTACGCCGCCGCCAGCACCGTGACGCTCCATGCCCTCCAGCCGTTTGCGCAGAATCTCGGCCCGGCGCTGCGCGCCGCACGGCCGCTGTTCCGCGACACGACTCCGGTCATCGCCAACCAGCTACGGCCGTTCTCGACGGCGGTCCAGCCGCTCGCTCGCACCCTCGCGCCCGCCGCGGCCAAGCTCAAGCTGACGATCCCGTCGCTGACGAGCTCGATCGGCGTGCTCAACACGCTGTTCGACACGCTCGCCTACCAGCCCAGCGGCGGCCGGCAGAGCTATCTGTTCTGGGGCTCGTGGCTGGGTCACATCGCGGACAGCCTCACGGC
>DASZMU010000158.1:0-16178 GCA_035551695.1 Solirubrobacteraceae bacterium | reverse complement strand
CGTCTCGGCGCGGACTCCGTACTCCTCGCGCAGCTCGTCGGCCAGCTCGTCGAGCTTGTCCTTGCGTCGCGCCACGAGCACGAGGGTGTGCCCGCGCGCCGCCAGCTCCCGCGCAATCGCGGCGCCGATGCCGGAGGACGCTCCGGTGACGAGGGCGGCGAAATCAGGGGTGGGATCAGGCAGGCTCACCGGTTGCAGGCGGCAGCCTACTGGCTCGGACGGGCCAACGTGACCGTTGGCTGGATCTCGCGCGCTCGCCGGCGATCTCGGCCCGCTGGCGGAGCCTCCCCCCGAACGGGGGGAAGTGCTGCGCGGCTCTGTATCGGTGACCGGCGCGCGGCGTAGGTTGAGCGAGATGAGTACAGCCGCCACCGCAGTCGTATTCCCGGGGCAGGGCAGCCAGACCGACGCCATGCGCGACCATGTCGCCGAGGTCCGACCTGATCTGCTGGAGCAGGCCGCGCACGTCGTCGGCGAGGACCCGTTCCCGCGCGCGAACGAGGGCACGAACTTCGCCCAGCCCGCAATCTTCTGTGCCAGCCTCGCCGGCTGGGAGGCGATCGGCCGGCCGGCCGCTGAGCTGATGGCCGGTCACTCGCTCGGCGAGCTGGCGGCGCTCGTCGCCGCCGGTGCGCTGGACGAGCGCGAGGGTCTGGCGCTGGTGGCGCTGCGCGGGCGGCTGATGCACGAGGCGGGCCTGCGCGCGGGCGACGGCGGGATGATTGCCGTGCTCGGCGCGGGAGCCTCGGAGCACGCAGAGGAGATCGCTGACTCCAGCGGCCTCGTCGTCGCGAACGACAACTCACCTCAGCAGGTCGTCATCTCCGGGTCCAAGGAGCGGCTGCCGGACGCGCTCGCCCGTGCCAAGGAGCTGGGGCTGCGCGCGATGGAGCTGGACGTCACCGGCGCGTTTCACTCGCCGATGATGGCCTCCGCCGTGCCGGAGTTCGAGCGGGCGCTCCGAGACGCGACGTTCACGGCCACCGACGTCACGGTCGTCTCGGCGGTGACCGCGCAGCCGTTCACCGATCCGCGCCGGGAGCTGACCGACGCGCTGACGATGCCGGTCCGCTGGCGCGAGACGATGCTGACGCTGCGCGAGCTCGGCGCCGAGCGGTTCGTCGACGTCGGCCCGGGGCGGGTGCTCACCGGCCTGGCCAAGCGCACCCTCACCGACGTGGAGCTCGTCAATGCCTGAGGTCCGGGAGGACGGCTGCGCGCTCGTGACCGGCGCCTCCCGCGGGATCGGCGCCGCAACTGCCCGGGCCCTGGCCGCTGAGGGCTGGGGCGTCGGGGTCAACTACCGGTCGGACCAATCCGGCGCCGAGGCCGTGGTCGCGGCGATCGAGGGCGACGGGGGGCGCGCGGTCGCGCTGGCCGGGGACGTCGCCGATCCCGGGGTCCCGGATCAGCTGTTCGAGGCGCTCGAAGGCCACTTCGGTTGTCCGGTGCTCGTCCTCGTCAACAATGCCGGCATCACGGCCGACGATCTCACGCCCTCGCTCGGCGACGAGGCCTGGAACACCGTGATCGAGACGGACCTGACCGCCGCGTTTCGCCTCACTCGCCGCGCGCTGCGGCCGATGATGCGCGCGCGCGCCGGCCGCATCGTCAACATCTCCTCGGTCTCCGGGCTGCGGGCGAACCCCGGCCAGGCGAACTACGCCGCCGCCAAGGCCGGCCTCATCGCGCTGACCAAGACCTCGGCGGTCGAGGTGGCCCGGCGCGGGATCACCGTCAACGCCGTCGCCCCAGGGCTGATCGAGACGGACATGATGGGCGGCGCATCGGCCGACCTCGTCGCGCACATCCCGGCCCGCCGGGTGGGAACTCCAGAGGAGGTTGCGGCCTGCGTACGCTTCCTCGTCTCCGACGCGGCCAGCTACGTGACCGGCGCTGTGTTGAGCGTGGACGGCGGCCTGGCCGCGTAAATCGAATATCAAAGGAGCAGCAGATGTCAGTGACAACCGAGCAGGTCGAAAGCCGAGTGGTCGAAACCCTCGCCAGCTTCGGTCCGGACGCGAGCCAGATCACCCGGGGAGCGACGTTCGAGGAGCTCGACATCGACTCGCTTGACCTCGTCGAGCTCGCCCAGGTCGTCGAGGACGAGTTTGGGGTCGTCCTCAAGGGCGAGGACATGAAGGAGCTCAAGACCGTCGGCGACGCCATCGACCTGATCGTGGAGCGGGCCGGCTAGTGACCCCCGTGCCGGCAAGGCGCACGGCGGTTGTCACCGGCCTGGGAGCTGTCACACCCCTCGGTCTGGGGGCGGTCACGCTCCACGAGCGGTGGGCCGGGGGCGACGTCGGGATCGTCGACGGAGCCGGGCGCTGCGGCGACTTCGAGGCCAAGGAGCACCTGTCGGTCAAGGAGGCGCGACGGCTTGATCGCTTCTCCCAGCTGGCGGTGGTCGCCGCGGGTGAGGCGATCGAACAGGCCGGCTGGAACGGCGAGCCGCCGTATGACCCGCTGCGCGTCGGCTGTGTCATGGCCACCGGCATCGGGGGCCAGTCGACGGTCGAGGCCCAGCTCGACGTGTTGCGCGAGCGGGGCGCGAAAAGTGTCTCGCCGCTCGGCATCCCGCAGTACATGCCCAACGCGGCAGCCGCCGCGGTGACGATGAAATACTCGCTGCGCGGCCAGAGCTACGGCGTCGTCTCGGCGTGCGCCTCAAGCGCTCACGCCGTCGGCAACGCGCTGCGGATGATCCAGTACGGCGACGCCGACGCGGTCGTCTGCGGCGGCGCCGAGGCGACGCTGACGGCCTTCGCCTTCGCCTCGTTCAACGCCATGCAGGCCCTCTCGCCGAGCGGAATCTCGCGCCCGTTCGATCTCCGCCGCGACGGCTTTGTCATGGGCGAGGGCGCCGGGGTGCTCGTGCTCGAGGACGCCGAGGCCGCCGCCGCTCGCGGCGCGACCATCCTCGGCGAGGTTGCCGGGTACGGATCCACCACGGACGCCCACCATCTGACGGCGCCGGAGCCGACCGGAGCACCGGCGGCACGAGCGATCGAGCTGGCGCTGCGCGACGCCGGCGCCGAGCCGTCGCAGATCGACTACGTCAACGCGCACGGCACCTCGACGCAGCTCAACGATGCGGCCGAGACCGCCGCACTCAAGCGCGCGCTGGGGGAGGAGGCCAAGCGGATTCCGATCTCCTCCACGAAGTCCTCGATCGGCCACACGCTCGGCGCCGCCGGCGCCGTGGAGGCCGTCGCCACCTTCCGCACGCTGTTGACGGGTGTGATCGCGCCGACGCTCGGGTACGAGATGCCGGACCCGGAGCTCGACCTCGACTACGTCCCCGGCGAGTCCCGCCCCCTGGTCCCCGGCAACGGGAACCCGCCGCTGGCGCTGTCGAACTCGTTTGCGTTCGGTGGCCACAACGTGACCCTGGCGTTACGTGGAGCCGCCCGGTGAGCGTCACCGCCGTACCGGACCCCGCTCGCCCGCGACCGCGGCTGTCTCCACTGGAACGCCTCGAGGCGCTCTGCGATGAGGGCTCGGTGCGCGTGGTGCGCTCCCGCGCCCGGTCCACACGCCTCGGTGATCGCGCCGCGGCCGGGGACGGCGTCGTCGGCGCGACCGGGACCGTCGACGGCCGGCCGATCGCGTGTTACGCGCAGGACGGCACGTTCTTCGGTGGCTCGCTCGGTGAGCGCCACGCCGACACAATCGTGCGCGTGCTGTCAATGGCGCAGCGCGCCGGCATGCCGGTCGTCGGCTTCGTCGAGTCCGGCGGCGCCCGGATGCAGGAGGGCACGGCAGCGCTGGCCGGCTATGGCCGGATCTTCCGCGAGACCGTTGCGCTGAACGGCATCGTCCCCCAGATCTCGGTCGTGTCCGGCGCCTCGGCCGGGGGCGGCGCGTACTCGCCGGCGCTCACGGACCTGATTGTGATGACCGAGGATGCCGCGATGTTCCTGACCGGACCCGGCGTCGTGCGCGAGGCCCTCGGCGAGGAGATCGACGCCGCCGGCCTGGGCGGCCCGCACGTGCACGATCGCAACGGCGTCTGTCACCTGGTGGAGCGCGACGAGGCGAGCGCGGCGATCCGGGTGCGCGAGCTGCTCGGCTACCTCCCGTCCGCCGCGGGCCAGACGCCGCCCCGGATCGATGCGGTGGCGCCGGCCGCGCCGGACCCCGGCGCGTTCGTCCCGGCCGCCTCTCGCAGCGCCTATGACATCCGCTCGGCGCTGAGCGGCATCGTCGATGCCGACTCGATGCTCGAGCTCTGCCCCCGGTGGGCTCGCAACATGGTCACCGCGCTGGCCCGGCTGGAGGGGCGGCCGGTCGGCATCGTCGCCAATCAGCCGCGGTACCTCGGCGGCGTGCTCGATGCCGAGGCGTCGGAGAAGGCAGCCCGGTTCGTCAACTTCTGCAACGCATTCGGCGTGCCCCTGATCGCCGTCGTGGACACGCCGGGATTCATGCCCGGCAGCAAGCAGGAGCGCGCCGGCGTCATCCGGCACGGCGCCTCGCTGGTCCGGGCGTTCGCCGCCGCGCGCGTGCCGAAGTTCACCGTCGTCCTGCGCAAGTCCTACGGGGGCGCCTACATCACGATGAACTCCCGCGATCTGGGAGCCGACCTCGTCCTCGCGTGGCCGGATGCCGAGCTGGGCATCATGGGGGCGCGAGCGGCGGTCGGCATCGTCAACCGGCGCGAGCTGCGGGTCGCCGACGATCCGGACGCCGAGCGCGACCGCTTGGCCGACGCCTACGCGAGGGAGCATCTCCGCGCCGACACCGCGGCCGCCGAGGGCTTCGTCGACGAGATCATCGAGCCAGCACAGACGCGTGACCGTCTGGGCTGGGCGCTCCACGCGTTCGCTGGCAGGGCGGGAGGTCGCTGGTGATCCTGGCGGGCAAGCGCCTGCTGATCACCGGCGTCATCACCAAGGACTCGATCGCCTTCCACGCCGCCGAGCAGGCCCAGCGGGAGGGGGCGACGATCCTGCTGACGAGCTTCGGGCGGGCGAGGCGGATGACCGAGCGGGCGGCCCAGCGGCTACCGGAGCCCGTCGAGGTGCTCGAGCTCGACATCAACCGCGACGAGGACCTGGCGGGTCTGACTCAGTCGTTGCGCGAGCGCTGGGGGGAGGTCGACGGCGCACTGCACGCGATCGCGTTCGCGCCCCAGGACGCGCTCGGCGGAAACTTCATGACGGCGCCGGCGGAGAGCGCTGCGGCGGCGTTTCAGACGAGCGCGTTCTCGCTCAAGGCGCTGGCGGCGGCGCTCGAGCCGCTGATGCCGGCCGGGGGGAGTCTCGTCGGCATGGACTTCGACGCGAGTGTCGCCTGGCCAATCTACGATTGGATGGGCGTTGCCAAGGCTGCGCTCGAGTCGGTGTCGCGCTACCTCGCGCGCGATCTCGGACCACGCGGCGTCCGGGTCAACCTGGTGTCGGCCGGGCCGCTCGGCACGGTCGCCGCGCAGGGCATCCCCGGGTTCGAGCAGCTGGCGGAGCTGTGGCGCCGCCAGGCGCCGCTCGGCTGGGATACGGAGGATCCGGTGCCGGTCGCTCGCACGATCTGCTGGCTGCTGTCGGACTACTCGCAGGGGATCAGCGGCGAGATCGTCCATGTCGATGGCGGATTCCACGCGGTGGGGGCACCAACCGCGCTGTGACCTGGCGATCCGCTTGCGGATTCCACGCCGTCGGGGCACCAACCGCGCTCTGAGGTCTCACGTCGAGTCCGCCAGCTCCGGCGGGAGGGCCTTCGGCCCGTCCGGGTACATCTCGGCGAGCCGCTCCGGCGTCATCTCCAACGTGTTCGCCGCCTCCGTCGGCGCACCGACCACGAGCCACAGCACCTCGGCGTCGGTGTCGTTGAAGACCTGCCGCACCGTCCCGGGTTCGACGAGCAGCGCCGACAGCGGTGACAGGGTGAGCAGCTGATCGTCGACGCGGACCCGGCCCGTCCCCTCGAGCACCACGTAGAGCTCGTGCTCGGTGCGGTGCCGGTGGCGCGTCGAGGCCTGGCCGGGCGCGAGCCGCCAGAGCCGCGCGCCGAGCGTCGTCGCCCCCAGCTGCTTGGCCAGGTCGGTGTTGAGCACCCCCAGCTGGTTCGACGGCCGCCAGAAGGCGTCTGCTGCCTGCAGGACCGTGAAGGCCATCGCCGGAATCTACCTCCCGGCGGGGTGCTCGTGGCCAGCGCGAAAACGGCGGCAACGAGGGGGGCCGGCCGCAGCCTGACTCTCGGCGGCGTCCCTTGAGCCTGCTGCACCGGTTTTCAGCGTGCGCCACGCTCCAAATCGCGTTTCGCCGGGATGGTCTGTCGCCAGATGCACGCACAGCCCCCCGGAACGCGCCAAATCCTCCGGCGTCGTCGTGATTTGGCGCGTGGTGCATGATCGCCGGCGGCGGATCGCCCGCCACGCCTCGCCCATCCCTCCTTCGTTGCCAGATGTTCGTCCTGACCGGGACCTGTCGGAGGGCCGACAGCGCGAAAACGGCGGCAACGAAGGGAGGCGGGCAGTGGCCGGGCGGTCACCGGCGTCCCCGGGGGCCAGCCGGACGGTCACCTGGCGTCCCCCAGACCGCTGCACCGGGTTTCGGCGTGAACCGCAGCTGTCGCATCAACCGACGCCGTTGTGCATAGGTGATCACGATGACACCTGGTTGAGGGTCTTGCGGCAGGGGGTGTGTCATCTGATGGCTGATATACGACCATAACTTGCAGCACGCCCCCGGCTTGTGGGCTGATGATGCCCGCCGCGCCCCGTGTCGCGCCGAAGTGGGGCGTGCCCTATGCGACAGATCACGATCGCCCCGGCTGATCTGGCGCACACGGGGAGCTGAGCCTGCGTTCTGTGCCAGATCTCCGGGCAGCACACGGATTTGGCGCGTGATGCATGGCCCACGGACCACGTTGAGCGGGCGGCACGGCGCACCCCCTTCGGTGCTCGTCGTTCCCCGGTCACATCGCCCACAGCGGACGGCCCTTCCACTCCCAGCGCCCAATCCGGCACCACCTGATGACCCCACCTCCACCAAACACGTCAGGAGACCCCGAAAACGCGCCGAATCATCCAGCACGCTCGTGATTCGGCGTGCCTACACGTCGCGCGCGGTGCACCCCCGGGGGCCTCGCCTCTTCGTTGCCCGTCGTGTTGCGCTGCGCACCGCCGGAAACGCACACCGCGAGACCGGATCAAGCGCTAACGGAACAGGTCCTCGGCCTCGCTTCGCAGCAGCGGCTGCACCCCGGGCCCGTCCTCCTCGGTGACGTGGCGCCCGGCGCCGCTGACCAGGACTGCCGGCTGCATGCCGTCCTTGCTGCGCGCCAGATCGGCTGCGGCAGCGAGCTCGTCGGCGATCGCGATCACGGTCGCCTTGAGCTCGTGGCCGCGAGCGTCCGTCTGACCGCGCCAGTCGTCCAGTGCCGTCAGCCCCGCGCAGCCGATGGCGACGTCGCACTGTCCGCGTCGCCAGGCGCGGCCGAATGAGTCGGTGATGATCACGGCCGGTGCCACGCCGAGCCGGCGCTGCAGGCCGGTGCGCAGCCGGCGGGCGGATCCGTCGGGGTCGCTGGGGAGTAGGACGACGATCCCCTCGCCGGGTGCGTTGGAGGCATCGACGCCGGCGTTGGCGCAGACGAAGCCGTGATGGGTGACGCTGATCAACACGCCGTGCGCCGCCCGGCGCACCTCGCGCGTCTCGTCGAGCACGACCTGCACGTGACGCGGATCCTTGCCGAGCTCGGCGGCGAGGACGACGGCGCGCGGGCTGGGCTGGACCGAGGCGAGCGCGCGGGTGCGGCCCTCGGCCTTGGAGATGAGCTTGTGGGCGACGACGACCACGTCTCCGGCGGCGGGGGAGCCGTTCGGCATTGCCGCGGCGATCAGCGAGGCGGGATCGTCGCCAGGCTGGATCTCCGGCAGCCCCTCCAGGGCCACGGCGGTAATCGCCACGGAGCCGCTATCCCCGGCTGCGGGACAGCTGGCGCAGCATGCCGCGAGTGTGGGCCGCTCCTCCGTGGGTCTCGCCCAGCGCGGCCTCGACGGCGGCGAGATCCTCCGGAGTGTCGATGTCGAGGGCCAGGGAGGGCACCTCGACGGTGCGGCCGCTGATCCCGGCCTCGGCGGCATCCTGCCGGTGGCGCTCATGGCTACCAGGTCCAAAGGATGGCGCCAGTGCATCAGGCGGGGTCAGCAGCAGCGCGTTGGTTCCGGTGCCATGGCGATCCGGCACGATCAGCGCCGACGGGGTCGGCACCTTGACCCCGAGCAGCTCGTCGAGCTCGGCCGGGTTGAGGAGCGGGCAGTCGCCGGGGACGAGCAGGGCGCGATCCATGCCAAGCTGGCGTGCACGGGCGATCCCGTGGGCGGCGGCGGCGTTGTGGCCGTCGTCCTCGTCGTCGGCGACCATGGCACCATAGCCGCCCGCGATCCGCTGGACGCCGTGATCCCTGGAGACGACCAGCACCTGGTCGATCAGTGTGGCGCGGCGCAGTGCCACGAGGACGTCGGAGAACATCGCCTCCGCCAGCGCCCGCCGCGGCGCCGGATCCAGCTCGTCGCGCAGGCGCTGCTTGGCGGAGTCGAGGCTCTTGATGGGGAGGATCGCGATCGTCGTCATGTCCGCGTACACGCTAATGGTCCGTCGACCCGCCCGCTGGCGGAAACCATCACGGATCGCAGCTCTCGGTCATGACCACGAGGTGCAGCGCGAACTCGAGGGTCGCCTGGGCCAGGCGGCGACGGCTCGGCGCGTCCTGCATCATCACGTCGGTCTCGAGCGTCGGCACTCCCTCGGTCCGCTCGTCGGCGACGAGGCCGTCGATCAACCCGTCATAGAGCGCGACGATCCCGGTGCCCGACACCGGCTGGCCCGCCCACCGCATGAACGCCTCCGTGGGTCCCTTGACCGCGCGATCGTGGACAAGGGGGCTGACCGCGACGACCGGCGCGCGGCTTGCTCGCATCGCCTGCGCGACGCCCTCCACGGCCAGGATCGGTCCGATCGAGATGACCGGATTGGACGGGCCGATCACGATCGCGCGGGCCTCGGCCAGCGCCCGGACCACCTCCGGTGTCGGTGGGGCGGCCCGCACGTGCCGGAACGTCACGTCGTCGACGGGTCCCTCGCCGCGACGCCGGATCATGAACTCCTGCAGCGGCCACCAGCGACCGCCGGCCAGGACCCGGGTGCGAACCGGCCGGTCGCTCATCGGCAGCACCGCCGCCTTCACGCCGAGCGCCGCGGTGATGCGCGCCTGGGCGTCGGTCAATCGGCCGCCGTCGTCGAGGGCGCGTGCCCGTTCGACACCGATGGCCAGATCGCGATCGCCGAGGTTGAACCAGACGTCGACGCCGAGATCGCGCAGGCCGTCCATCACCCCGAAGGTGTCTCCGGCCAGTCCCCACCCGCGCTCGTCGATCCGGTCCGCAAGCCAGAACGTCACCAGGTCCGGGTCCGGGGAGACATACGCGCCGTAGATCTCGACGTCGTCCCCGGTGTTGGCGACGACGACGAGGTCGTCGGCACCCACCACGTCGAGCATCCCGCGCGCCAGCTTGGCGCCGCCCGTGCCGCCGGCCAGGATGACGACGGGGCCGCCTGAGCTCACCCGTCCAGGCCGGTGATCTTGACCCCGGCCCGGGCCTTGTGGCGGATGTTGACGGAGATCAGCAGCGGGGTGAGCCCCTCGACGATCCGCGCCATCTCCAGCCGGCCGCAGTCGACCGACCGCAGCCCGGCAATCCGGTCGACCAGCTCCGCGACGCGCGTCTTGTCCTCCCGGCGGTCGCCGCACACCAGCACGTCCTCGTCGAGCTCGTGGTCGAGATCGGTCAGCAGCGCGGCGCTGACGGTGTGAAACGCGGAGACGACGCGAACGCCGTCCGGAACCATCTCCTGGGCCTGCTGGGCGGCCGACCCCTGCCAGACGCCGAGCGTCCGCGTCGCCTTCCCGCCGACGGCGGCCGCGAGCGGCACGGTCGCATCAATCACCAGTTGCCCCTCGTGCAGGACATTCTTGAGGTTCGTCAGGGTCTCCGACTGGGAGCGGAACGGGACGCTGAGGATCACGATGGGGACGTCCCGCGCGGCCTCGGCGTTCGCGGCTCCGCTGAACTGCCCGTAGGGCACGCGCTCGCGCGCGTGGGCGGCGGCCTCGTGAGCGCGGCCGGCGTCGCGCGAGCCGATGACGACGGGAACGCCGGCGCGGCCGAGCCGGACGGCCAGGCCGAATCCCAGCGCTCCGGTCCCACCGACGATGCAGATTGTGGATTCCATTAGGGCCCGAGTCTAGGCAGCGCGCCGCGGTTCTAGTCGGCCCCGGTTGCGCCGAACTCTTGGATTGCTGACGGGGGCGACGGTTGCGGCGCTGGTGGCGGTGACGCCCGCGGGGGCCGTGCGCACCCTCCGCGCGCCGGTGCCGATCGCGACCTCCTCGATGGTTCAGTCGGCGCAGGACCTGGTGTGGAGCGTGACGCTGCGGTCGGCGTTCTCGCCCGGCGCGCTGCAGCACGCCGGCGACCGGCTGTGCCTGCTCCTCGAGCGGCCGCCCGGCGACAGCGTGTCCGGGCGGCTGTGCGTCCTGCCGGCCAAGCCAGGCTTGCGGTCACCCCAGGTGGTATTTCAGCGGGTGACGCGCTCCGGGCCGGGTGCGGCGCACGTGATCGCTGCCACCGTCACTCGGGCCGACTCGCAGCAGCTGAGCGTGTCGTTTCTTCCGAGCGCGGCCGGCGATGCGTACCGGTCGTTTCGGTGGCAGGCGCTGAGCACGCTCGCGGACCCATCCTGCGTCTCGCCGCCGGCCGGCGCGACGCGTTGCTCGGTCTTGTTCCCGGCTCGGCCGGCGCTGGCGCACCTGCACACGCCGCAGCTTGTTGGCTGCGTGCCCACCGGCCGCGATCTCGTCTACAGCGGGGCCGGCGCCGAGCGGGAGATCGCACTCACGTTCGACGACGGGCCGTGGTACCAGACGCCGGAGTTCGTTACGCTGCTGGAGCGATACAACGTCCCGGCGACGTTCTTTCAGATCGGCCGGCAGATCGCTACGTACGGGCAGGGCGGGGCGCTCGAGCGGCGGATGCTCGCCGACGGGGACATGATCGGCGACCACACGTGGAGCCATTCGGTGGTCGCCGGTGCGGGTCCGTTTGCCCGCACGCAGATCGAGCGGACCGCAGTCGCCATCCGCGCCGCCACCGACGCCTTCACGCCGTGCCTGTTCCGCGCGCCGTACGGGGCCGTGAGCCCCGCGCTCCTCGTCGAGGCGCGCTCGATGGGGTACACGACGATCCAGTGGACCATCGACCCCTGTGACTGGGCGCTTCCCGGCGTGTCGGAGATCGAGTCCAACGTCATCACCAACGCGCGTCCAGGGGCGATCGTCGAACTGCGCGACGGCGGGGGTGATCGGTCACAGACGCTCACCGCGCTGCCGGACATCATCATGACGCTGGGGGCGCGGGGCTACCGGTTCGTCACGGTCACGCAGCTGCTGCAGCAGCGCCTGATCTACCGGTGACCCGGCCAAGACCGCCGTCGATCTCGTCGACGAGCAACAGCGCGAACTCCAGCAGCGCGTCCATCGCCGCCGGATCCAGAGCCCCCGGCAGATCGCCCGGCTGGTGCGAGCGGGACGCCACGCCGCGGCGGTCGACGCAGCCGATCGTGAGCGCGGGCAGGCCGCGGACGCGGGCGGGGAGCGCGGGGGAGACCCCGCGCCCGCGATGCCCCACGGGCTCCCGGCCGGCGCCGGCGGCCACCCGCTGGGCGCTTTCGCGCAGCCGTGCCAGGTAACGCAGCGGGATCAGCGGACCGTCGCTGAACCACCAGCGGGGGGCTCCAGCGCCGCCGGGGCCGATGCCGAGCACGACGGTGCTCCCCGGCCGCAGCTCATCCCGGTGGCGCCGCAGGTGCTGCCCCAGCCCGGTCATCGTCCCGTCGCCTGCTCCTTGGAGGACGAGCTCGACGCCGATGTTGCGCGGTGGCGCGGCATCGAGCGCGCGCACGAGCGCCAGCGCGACGCCGACCCCGCTGGCGTTGTCGCCGGCTGCCGGGCCAAACCCTGACGCGGAGAGCTCGAGCAGGAGGGCGAGCTCAACCACGAGCGCCGCCGTCGGCACCAGCTGGAGAATGCCGACGGCGGTCCCGCCGCCGGTCATGCGCAAGGCAGCGATGCCGAGCAGCCACAGGAGCTCGACGGCCAGCCAGCCGAGCCACCCCGGCGTGAGTGTGCCGCCCGCGGCCAGGTGCTTGAGCCGGGCGGCCGGCGTCCGAAGGAGGTCCCGGTAGGCGACGCCGGTGCGGCCGGCGTCGTAGTTGGCGGTGACGATCAGCGTGACCGGAGGCCCCTCGCCCGCCATCGTTTGCCGGGGCGTGCTGCCTGGCGGGCTGAGGCTCACGACGTTCTGGCTGGCGCGTTCCGGGGTCAGTCGCCGGCCCAGCGACCGGCCGGCCAGCGCGTCGGCGAGGACGGAGAGCAGCGCGACGAGTACAACCACTCCGCCGAGCGCGGCGTGGGCGACCATCAGGAGGCTGCCCACGACCGCCAGCAGGCAGTGCCAGGCGTGGGCCAGCGCCCAGTTGGGGCGGCACCAGAACGTGTCCAGTCGCGCCTCGCGGGGCCCTCGGCCGACCTGCTTCGCCAGCCAGCGCGCGGCGCGTCGCTCGGCGTCGGTGCCGGCGCCGCGGCCCTCGAATGCCGCCAGCCCGGCGGCTGTCTCAGCGGCTGCCATCGGCCAGGATCATCTCAGGACCGAGGTCGATCCTGTACAACCGGATGGATGATCGATCCCCAGTCCGAGCTGCTCGCCGTCGCGCACGAGGCGGCGGCCGCGGCGGCCGCGGAGCTGCTCACCCGGTTCGGCCACGACCAACGCGGCGTTCGCGCCAAGAGCGGGCCGACCGATCTGGTCTCCGAGGCGGACCTGGCAGCCGAGGCGGCCATCCGGCGGGTGCTGAGCGAGCGCCGCCCGCGAGACGCCGTGCTGGGCGAGGAGGGAGGCGCGAGCGGGAACGGCGACCTGCGCTGGGTCATCGACCCGCTCGACGGAACGATCAATTTCCTGTTCGGGATTCCCCAGTTCGCAGTGAGTGTCGCCTGTGAGGACGGCGACGGAGCCATCGTCGGCGTCGTCCTGGACCCGGTCCGGCAGGAGACGTTCGCAGCGACCCGATCCGGGGAAGCGACGCTGAACGGGGCCGTGATCACCGCCTCGGCGCAGGACGACCTCGCCACGTCGCTGGTGGCCACCGGTTTTGGCTACGACGCTGACGTTCGCGCCGGGCAGGCGGCCGTCATGGGCCGCGTGCTCCCGCGGGTGCGGGACATCCGCCGCGCCGGCGCGGCCGCTCTGGATCTGGCGTGGTGCGCATGCAGCCGCTACGACGCCTACTACGAGCGCGGCGTCCAACCGTGGGACGTGGCCGCCGGCGGCCTCATCGCGGAGCGGGCGGGGCTGACCCGGCGCCTGCTCGAGGCCGGCGACGGGCAGCCGGCGGGTGTGGTCGTCGCCCCGCCCGCCCTGCTCGACGAGCTGATGACGCTCATCGCCGGGGAGTGAGCCGCGGCTCTTCACCGTAGACTTAGCGCCGCGCGGCGGTGGTGGAACGGTAGACACGATGGACTCAAAATCCATTGTCCTTCGGGACGTGTGGGTTCGAATCCCACTCGCCGCATGAATGCCGTCGGCTGAGGTCGGCGCCGGAGCCTAGGCCTCGGCCGTGTCCGGGCCGACGGCGATCGGCCGGCTGCCGCGCCGCCGGGCCTCCTCCATCGGAACCTCGATCTCGACGTTCCAGCCCTGCGCGAACCCCGCCATCGACACGATGATGAGCGCGAGCTCGACCGGGATCAACAGGAGCGTGAGGGTGCCGAGCTCGTCCGGCGTCAGCCCCTTGCCGCCGAACAGCGACTGCGCTGCGCCGAAGCCGCTGCTACTGCGGTCAAACCAGCTCGTGCCTGCCAGCCCGAGCGTCGCGATCGCCGCGATGATCGCCAGCAGGATCGCCAGCGCCGCGGCCATCGGCAGCAGACCGCGGGCCCACCGCGCGATGTAGACGGCCGCCAGGACGTACAGCAGCATCCAGATGAAGTTGACCGGCTTCATCCCCTGCAACTTGCTCCAGCCACCGATCGTGACGATCAGCATCAGGGCGATCGACGCGAGCAGGATGCCGATGATCACGAGCTTCGTGATCTTGCAGATCGCCTTGTCCCGGTTGGGATGGATGACGGCGTAGCCGGGCCTGACATTGCGTACCTGAGCCACGGCCGCGCACCTTACCTCGCCGGACCGGCCGATGCGGCAGTTTCGCCGGTGCAAGAGGCCCCTTCGGCGCGGCGCGCCACCCTGCGCCGTCTTGCCTCACAATCTAAAGGCAGCGCCGCGGGCGTGGTGAAACGGTAGACACGCCGGCTTTAGGTGCCGGTGGGCGCAAGCCCGTGGGGGTTCGAGTCCCTCCGCCCGCATCGTTCGTCTGGTGGGGGACCGCGGCCGCGGCGAGCGACGGATCGAGGCGGCGGACGGGTACCATCGGGGCTCCACAGGGGAGTGAGTTAATGGCTATGCGCGCGGTCTCCAAAACCGTGAATCCGGGTTCGAATCCCGGCTCCCCTGCTCGTTCACCCACCATCGTGCCGTGACCTCCCACACCGTCTACCGGACCTTCAACACCTCCCGCCGGCGGGAGTTCGTCCGGATCACCGAGGACGTGGCCGACGCGGTTCGCGACGCCGGGATCACCGACGGCATGGCGCTCGTGTGCGCGATGCATATCACCGCCGGTGTGTGGATCAACGACGACGAACCAGGCCTGCAAGCCGACACGCTCGAATGGCTGGACAAGGTCGCGCCGCCGACCTGGAGGGAGCCCGACGGTGACGTGGCGCGTGGGCTGCTCCCGGATCCGGGCGACTACCGCCATCACCGTGGCGGCGAAGACAACGGCGATGCCCACCTCAAGAACCTCCTCGTCCACCACCAGGTGATCGTCCCCGTCACCGACGGCCGGCTGGACCTCGGCCCATGGCAGCAGGTCTTCTATTGCGAGTTCGACGGCGGCCGGCCGAAGCGGCTGGTGATCAAGGTGCTGGGGGAGTAGCGCTGGAGCAGTCGCGGATCTTCGCGCCGGGGGCGCTTGACGGATGTGTCGCGCTGGTCACCGGCGGCGGCACGAACCTGGGCAAGGCGGCGGCCGCCGAGCTCGTGCGCTGTGGAGCCGAGCTGGTGATCGCCGGGCGACGCCCGGAGGTGCTGGAGGAGGCCGCGAGGGAGCTGGGCGAGCGGTGCACCTGGGTGGCCGGCGACGTCCGGGAGCGCGACGGAGCCGAGGCGATCGTACGCGCCGTGCTCGACCGCCACGGCCGGTTCGACCTGCTGCTCAACAATGCCGGCGGGCAGTACTTCGTCCCGGCCGAGGGGATCACTGCCAAGGGATGGAGGGCGGTCACCCGGCTCAACGTCGGCGGCACGCTCAACATGTGCGAGGCCGCCCACCGGCTGGCCCTGCGGGACTCCGGCGGCACGATCGTCAACGTGACCGTCTCGCCCCACCACGGCATGCCGGCGATGGCCCACACGGGCGCGGCCCGCGCGGCCGTCGAGGCGCTGACACGCGAGTTCGCACGTGAGTGGGACGGTGACGGCGTGACGGTCGCGGCGATCGCGCTGGGGCGGCTCGCCACCGAGTCGCTGCGCAAGTATCCAGCCGAGCTCTGGCGCCGGGCGGCGGAGTCGGTGCCGCTGCAGCGTCTCGGCGAGGTGGAGGAGTACGGATGGCTGGTGGCGCTGCTCGCAACGCCAACGGGACGGGCGTTCTCCGGCTCGGTCGTGACCCTCGACGGCGCGCTTGACAACTGGGCCGGTCCGTGGCCACCGGCGGACCTGACGCGCGGGGGTCAGGTGCCGACCGAGGAGCGCGTCGCACCCGGCGCGGGAGGGATCGACGGTACCGCCGAGGCCTCCTCTGAGCCCGGGGCGGATACGGGATAACATCGGCTCACCCGCGGGCGAAGTGTTGTGGTTGCACAGAAGCCTTCCAAGCTTCTAGGGCGGGTTCGATTCCCGTCGCCCGCTCTCTTCCGCCGCCCGGGATGAGAGATCCGGTCCCCGCGGCGTCGCGCCGGTTATCATCGATCGACCACGGGGAGTGGCGCAGTCTGGTAGCGCACCCGGCTGGGGGCCGGGCGGTCGCAGGTTCAAATCCTGTCTCCC
This sequence comes from Solirubrobacteraceae bacterium, assembly GCA_035551695.1. Taxonomy (GTDB): domain Bacteria; phylum Actinomycetota; class Thermoleophilia; order Solirubrobacterales; family Solirubrobacteraceae; genus Palsa-465. The sequence continues at coordinate 4 of DASZMU010000158.1, read as the reverse complement.
CGAT
>DASZMU010000157.1:0-28938 GCA_035551695.1 Solirubrobacteraceae bacterium | reverse complement strand
GATGGGTCACAACGCCCGGCGCGACATCGCCGAGCGGGTGCTCACCGCGCTCGACGAGGTGCTGGCCGCCGAGCCGGCGCTGGCGCAGAGCGCCTGAGCAGCCGTCCGACGGCCAGCAGCCCTCCACTGGGCGGTGGAGGGCTGCTGGCCATTCACCGGGCGGTGGAGCTGCGTGAGGCACAACGGCGGCAACGAAGGGAGCGCGACCGGCTGCCCGGGGACCGCTCCGAGCCGCTCCGCGCGCCGGTGAACCAAATTTCAGCGTGCGATTCGTGCCAAATCGTGCACCGCCCAGATGATCTGGCACCGGGCGCACGCCCAGGCTCAAGAGTGCGCCAAATCAGCCAGCGAGACCCTGATTTGGCGCATCGTGCAGGTCACGCCCGGCGATCAGCCGGGGACGCCTCGCACCTCTCCCCTTCGTTGCCAGATGGTCGACCCTCACAGGCGCTTCGGGCGAAGATGTTCGACCCTCAGAGGCACTCCGGGCGAAGATGTTCGACCCGCAGAGGCGCTTCGGGCGCCCCCTAAACCGCGGCGCGCTCGGCCTGAGCCCGCGCGGCGGCCAGCGTGTTGCCGAGCAGCATCGCGATCGTCATGGGCCCCACGCCGCCCGGAACCGGCGTGATCAGCCCGGCGACCTCGGCCGCTGAGGCGAACTCGACGTCGCCGACGAGTCCGGACTCGGTGCGGTTGATGCCGACGTCGACGACCGTCGCGCCCGGCTTGATCCAGTCGCCTTTGATCATCTCCGGGCGTCCGACCGCGGCGATCAGGATGTCGGCGCGGCGGCACACCGCGGGGAGGTCGCGGGTCCGTGAGTGACACATGGTGACCGTGGCGTTCTCGGCCAGGAGCAGCGCCGCGACCGGCTTGCCGACGAGGTCCGAGCGGCCCACCACGATCGCCTCGGCGCCCTCCATCACGACGTCGTAGCGGCGGAGCAGCTCGATGACGCCGGCCGGCGTGCACGGGCGCAGGCCCGGCAGGCCCTTGGCGAGCAGGCCGGACGAGACCGGGGTCAACCCGTCGACGTCCTTGGCGGCGTCGATCAGCGTCGTCAGGTGGGCGCCGTCGATATGGTCCGGCGCCGGCAGCTGCAGCAGGATCCCGGACACGCGGTCGTCGGCGTTCAGCTCCTGCAGAATGGCGATCACCTCATCCTCGGAGGAGTCGGCGGGGAGCTCGTGGGCAAACCCCTCGATGCCGACCTCGGCGCACGCCCGCTGCTTGCCACCGACATAGACGGCCGATGCGGGGTCGTCGCCGACGAGCACGGTGGCCAAGCCGGGGCGCCGGCCCCCCTCGGCCACCCAGGTTTCGATCGCCGCGCGCACCTCCGTGCGAACCTGTTGTGCTATCGCCTTGCCGTCGATCAGCGTTGCAGTCATCGGACCAATTGGTACATCATCGGACACGTGTCGGTCAACCGCACCTTAGCGTCAGGCTCTGACGTCGCCGAGCGCCCGCCGGTCGAGCTGGTGCGCCTCCCGCTGCCCTGCCGCCTCGCACCCACCCAGGTCCTGCACGCGCTGGCCGCAGCCGGCGAGCCGCTGCCGTTCGCGCTCGTGGGGAACTGGGCGGGCGGGGGCGCGATCGTCGGCTCCGATCCGCTGCGCGTCGCCGGCGCATCCGATGATCCGTTCGCGATCCTCGATGACCTTCCGGTGCCGGAGGCCGAACCCGCGAGGGCTGCCGGGGAGCCGGCGGCGGCCTCCGTCGTCGGCGGCGGCTGGTTTGGGTGGCTGGGGTACCGCCTGGCCGCCCGCGTCGAGGACATCCCGCTCAACAGCCACCGTCCGCACCCGCTTCCGGAGTTCCACCTCGCCTACTACGACAACGTGCTGCATCTCGATGCCGACGGGACGTGGTGGTTCGAGGCGCTCACCTCGGACGACCGGCGCACCGCCCTCGAAGATCGCCTCCGGTGGCTGCGCGGCCGGCTCGAGAGCGTCCCGCCAACAGCCGGATACAACGGTCCTGGCACGGCGCTCGGACCGCTCAGGCTCACCGCTTCCGACGCCGCGCACCACCTCGAAGCCGTCCGGGAGTGCCGCACGCGGATCGCCGCCGGCGAGATCTTCCAGGCCAACATCTGCCTGCGCCTCGACGGCCGCTGTGACGAGACGCCGGTGACGCTGATGACGCGCGCGCTCCAGGACGTGGCTCCCCCGTACGCGGCAGGCTTCAGCACCCCCGACGGCGGGATCGTCTCGCTGTCGCCGGAGCTCTTCCTCCGCCGGCAGGGCCGGCAGGTCGTCACCGGGCCGATCAAGGGCACCGCACCGCGTGACCCTGACCGGGCCCTCGCCGCGGCGGCGCTCGAGGGCCTGCGGAGCTCCGAGAAGGACGCGGCCGAGCACGTGATGATCGTCGACCTGATGCGCAATGACATCGGCCGGGTCTGTGAGTACGGCTCGATCGTCGCGCCCCGGTGGCCGGTCGCCGAAGCGCACCCGGGGGTCTGGCACCTCGTCTCGCACGTGCGCGGCCGGCTGCGGCCGGCCGTCGGCAACGCCGACCTCCTGCGCGCGACCTTCCCGCCGGGTTCGGTCACCGGCGCTCCGAAGGTCCAGTCGCTGCGGGTCATCGCCGAGCTCGAGCCGGCCGGGCGCGAGGTGTACACCGGGGCGATCGGCTTCGCCAGTCCGCTGGCGGGCCTGGAGCTGAACGTCGCCATCCGCACCCTGGAGCTCGGCGCGGGACGGATGTGGCTCGGCGCCGGCGGCGGCATCGTCGCCGACTCCGACCCACGGACCGAGTTGGAGGAGGCGCTCACCAAGGCGCGACCCATCGCCGCCGCGCTCGGCACGTCGGTGCTCGTCGACGCGGGCGGCGCGCACCATGTCCGGCACGCGGCCTGACCCAGACCATGCCCGCCGCACGGTCTGACCGAATGACGGCCGGAGAGCGGCCAGACCCGGAGCAGGGCGTCTTCGAGACGCTGCTGTTGCGCGACCTCCGGGTCCAGGCGCTCGACGCCCACCTGGAGCGCCTCGAGCGGTCGACGCGGGCGCTGTACGGGCTCGCGCTACCGACCGAGAAGCGGGCACGGTTGGTCGAGACCCTGACGGACGCCGCTCGGCGGGCTCCGTCCGAGCAGCGGGCGCGGATCGAGGCGATCCCCCGCGACGGCCGGCTGGACGTGTGGCTGGTGGTCGGCGAGGTGCCGGCCCGCCGGCCGGTCGCGCTGGCTCCGGTCACGCTGCCCGGCGGCCTGGGTCCTCACAAATGGTGTGACCGGCGGCTCGTGGACCGAGATCCCGGGTTGGCGGTCCCGCTCCTCGTCGACGAGGACGGCAGCGTGCTCGAGGCGGCGTGGGCCAACGTCTGGCTGCTCGACGGCGACGAGCTGATCACGCCGCCGCTTGACGGCCGGCTGCTCCCCGGGATCACGCGAGCCCGGCTGCTCCGGCTCGCTCCCCGCCTCGGCCTCCGCTGCCGCGAGGCGCGGATCACGCTGGATCAGGCGCGCGCGGCGCGGACGATGTTCGTGACGTCGTCGCTGCGGTTGGCGGTGCCGGCGAGCTTCTCCCGCCATCCGCAGGAGAACCCGGCCGTCGACCGGATCCGGTACGCCCTCGCGGCTTCATAGAGTGCGGGCGATGCTGATCCGCGATGCCGACCCTCAGCGCGATGCCGCCGCCTGCGCCGCCATCTACGCGCCCTCGGTGACCGACGGCGTCGCGTCGCTGGAGGAGCGCGCGCCGGACCCGCCCGAGTTCGTCGACCGGATCCGGATCATCCAGCGCAACCACCCGTGGCTCGTCTCCGAGATCGATGGCAGCGTCGCCGGCTACGCGTATGCGTCGCGACACCGTGAGCGCGCGTCGTATCGCTGGTCGGCCGATGTCACGGTGTACGTCTCGGCCGAGCACCATCGCCGGGGAGTCGGCCGCGGCCTGTACGAGACGCTGTTCGGTCTGCTCGTCCGCCAGGGGATCTGCGAGGCGTGCGCCGGCATCACGCTGCCCAACGACGCCAGCGTGGGCCTGCACGAATCGCTGGGGTTCGAGCGGGTGGGCATCTACCGCAACATCGCGTACAAGTTCGGCAGCTGGCGAAGCGTCGGCTGGTGGCAGAAGACGCTGAGGGAGCGCCCGGACGGGAGACCGCCCCCGGAGGTCGGCCCACCCCAGGGATCACGAGCCTGAGCCGTCCCCGTCCCGGGCCGGCAGGTCGAGCGTGAACGTCGCACCGGTGACTGTCACGCCACCCCCGTGGCGCTCGGCGATCGCCGCCACGATCGACAGCCCCAGCCCGGACCCGGGGCGTGTCGCGGCGTCCTCGCCGCGCCAGAAGCGCTCGAACAGCCGCTCGTGTCGGCTTGGATCCGGCCCCGGCCCCTGATCGGCGACGGTGAGCCGCGCCCGCCCGTCTTCCCGGGTCAGCGCGACCGTGACCGTCCCGCCCGGCGGCCCGTGGACCAGGCCGTTCTCGATGAGGTTGGTCAGCGCGCGGCGCAGCCCGTCCCGGTCACCGGCGACGGTCACCGGATCCACGCGCTCCAGGCGGACGCGATCCCGGTCCTGCTCGCCGACGATAGCGGTGACCAACTCATCGAGCGCCACGGTCTCGTACTCCGTCCCGCCTCGCCCCGCCGCGCCGGCGCGCTCGAGCGCAAGCAGGGAGTCGACGAGCCGCGCCAGGCGCTCGGCATCGTGGCGGAGATCGGCGAGGACCTCGGCGTCGGCGCCGTGCCGGGCCGCGTACTCCACGTTGCCCAGGAGCGCCGTGACCGGCGTGCGCAGCTCGTGCGACGCGTCGGCCAGGAACCGCCGCTCGCCGGCCCGCGCCTGCTCCAGCGACGCCAGCATCCGGTTCAGCACACCGGTGAGCCGGCCGATCTCGTCCGGCGTCGCGGCCTCCGGCAGCCGCCGCGACGGGTCGGCGGTGCGCTCGATCTCTCCGGCGGCGTCGGCGAGCAACCGCAGCGGCCGCAGCCCGCGACGGGTCAGCATCGCCGCAGCCAGCAGCGCCAGCAGGACGACTCCGGTGCCGCTGAGCGCCACCAGCACCCCGAGTCGGCTCGTCGTCTGCGCGATGTCGGACGTATCGGAGGCGACGAGCACCGCACCCCCGGCCGCGGGTCCACCGGCGTCGGCGATGGGGGCCGCGTACACCCGTATCGGCCGCCCGTTGAGCTTGATCGTCTCGGCCCCCGTGCGCCCGTTCGCGACCGCGGCGCGTGCCAGCGCGTCCTCGGGCAGCAGCTCGGCGCCGAGGTTCAGCGAGCGGGCGACGATCCGCCCGTGGGCGTCGATGACCTCCACCGAGATCTGCCGCCCGGAGACGGGGCTCTCCAGCGCGCCCGGATCCGTGAGGACCGCGGGCGCGGATACCGCCAGCTGAGCCACCTCCTGCGCCCGCTCGCGCAGCGCGTTGTCCAGCGACGAGCGCAGCTGCTGGTCGACGAGCACCACGGTCACGACGGCGAACACCACGACCGCGGCGAGAATCGACGCCCCGGCTGCGGCGACGAGGCGGGTTCGCAGCGTCCGGGGGCGCAGCACGGGAGCCCGCCCATCACTTCTCATACTTGCTTTTTTGGCGAAATAGCGCACACTTAGGCCGAAAGTCTGCGCAGAAGCGACACGGAGGTACGCACTTGCCGCAGGAGCTTGAGGGGGCTGGCAAGCCTGCGCGGGTCTTGCTGGTAACGAACGATCCACGCGCAGCAGTGCTCATAGGCGAGATGTTGCGCGCCACCTGGACCGCGGGGCTGGTGGTGAGCCACACCCTCACTCTCGGCGACGCCGCGCACGAGCTGGTTGATCACGGCGCCACGTGCGTTCTGGTCGACCTGACCGGCGAGCCGGCGCCGATCGACGCGCTCGAGCAGTTGTGCGCGACGGTCTCCCACATTCCCATCATCGCGATCTCGGACCGGTCCGACGACGACTTCGACGTCGCCGCCGTGCGCGCCGGCGCCCAGGATGTCCTGATCATGTCCGAACTGAACGCGTCGGTGCTCGGCCGCAGCGTCCGCCACGCGGTCGTCCGCAAGCGCTCGGAGGCGGCCCTCGCCCGCCAGGCGCTCCACGACCCGCTGACCTCGCTTCCCAACCGGGCGCTGTTCTTCGATCGCCTGCGCGTGGCCCTCGACCGCTCGCGGCGAACGGGCAAGGCGGTCGTTGTCATGTTCCTCGATGTCGACGGCTTCAAGCGGATCAACGACACGCTCGGCCACTCCGCCGGCGACCTCGTGCTGACCGTTCTGGCCGATCGCTTCAGCCGGCTGTTGCGACCGATGGACACCGTCGCCCGCTTCGGCGGCGACGAGTTCACGTTCCTGTTCGAGGGGCTTGACAGCGAGCAGGAGACGGCGCTGCTCGCCGTGCGGATCAGCGCGTCCGCGGCGCTGCCGCTGGCGTTCGCCGAAGAGCAGCTCTCCATCTCGGTCAGCATCGGCGTGACGATCGTGACCGATCCGCAGACGCCGCTCGAGGACGCGGTCCGCGACGCCGACACGGCGATGTACCGCGCGAAGGACCTGGGGGGATCTCGATTCGAGCTGTTCGACGCAGCCCTCGCGGCGAGTGCGGCGAGCGATCACCCGGACGCCGACCTGGAACCGGCGCTGCGCGCGGCGCTCGCCCGCTCCGAGCTGCGCGTCCATTACCAGCCGCGGGTCTCGCTCAACGGCGACAGCGGGCTGGTCGGCTTTGAGGCCCTCGTGCGCTGGGAGCATCCGGAGCGCGGGCTGATGGAGCCGGTCGACTTCATGCCGATCGCCGAGGCGAGCGGGCTGATCGTGCAAATCGGCGACTGGGTGCTCGAGCAGGCGCTCGACCAGGTCGAGCGCTGGCGCCGGTCCCGGCCGGAGGTGACGATCTCCGTCAACCTCTCCGGGCGTCAGCTCGAGGACGCCGAGCTCCTCGAGCGTGTCACGACCACGCTGCGCCGGGGGGGCCATGACCCCAGCGTGCTGTGCCTGGAGGTCTCCGAGGAGGCGCTCGCGGCCGACCCGGAGGGGGCGTCCCGACAGCTCGCCGCCCTCAACGAGATGGGCATCACGCTGGCAATCGACGATTTCGGCGCCGGCGACTGCACCGGCGCCGACCTCCAGCAGATGCCCGTCCATATCCTCAAGATCGACCGGACGCTCGTGTCGCGCCTCGGCGGCGGCGCGGGCGATGCGGCCGACGTCAGCGCCGCCGTTGAGCTCGGCCACCGGCTGGGGCTCTGCGTCGTCGCCGAGGGGGTCGAGACCGATGAGCAGCTGGCACAGCTGCGGGATCTCGGTTGTGACGGCGCCCAGGGCTTTCTGTTCAGCCAGCCGATGCCTCAGGAGGGCGTGTGCAGCCTGCTCGGCAACCGGTGACACGGCACGCCGCTCAAGCGCGGAGAACGAACCCCGTCCCCCGGACGGTCCGGATCAGGGGCGGATCGCCGAGCTTGCGCCGCAGGCGGGTGATGTAACGGTCGACGACGTTGGGCTCGGCCGCGTCGTCCCAGATGTCGCGGAGGGCACGCTCGCGGGTGACGAGGTGACCGGGCTCGCGCAGCAGCAGCTCCAGCAGCGCCGCCTCGCGTCCGGTCAGCTCCAGCTGGCGGCGGCCCCGGGTGGCGAGCCGCGCCGACGTCTCGAGCGTCAGGTCGGCGTACGCGAGCATCGCCTCCGGCGTCTTGCCCCGCCGCGTCAATGCCCTCAGCCGCGCGACGAGCTCCTGGACGGCGAAGGGCTTGACGAGGTAGTCGTCGGCGCCGGCCTCGAGCCCCGCGACGCGGTCTGCGACGGCGTCCCGCGCCGTCAGCATCAGGATGGGGGTCGGCAGCCCCTTCCCGCGCAGCCGGCGGCAGACAGCGAGCCCGTCGAGCGCCGGCAGCCCCACGTCGAGGACGATCACGTCGGGGGCAAAGCGCTCGGCGGCGGCCAGGGCGGCCCCGCCGTCCCCGGCGACCGTCACCTCGAAGCCCTCGGCCGAGAGCGAGCGCGTGAGCATCCGCTGCAGCGGCGGGTCGTCATCGACGACCAGGACGCGCTCGTGATCGGCGTCAGCCGCCGGCAACGTCACGTCTGATGAAGACGAGGAACGCCGCGACCAGCGAGGGCACCGCATACAGCGCGCACACCCAGATCGCCTGAACGATCGGCGACCAGTCGATCGGCGTCCGCAGCAGGCCCTGCCAGGCGTTGAACTGGGTGCTGAGCAGGTACGGCTGCGCCCCGCTCATGCCCGGGAGGATGCCGATCAGCTGGATCAGCAGCGACACCATCAGCGTCCCCACGACCGCGGCGGCGCTGTTGCGCGTCAGCGACGACAGCAACAGGCCGATGGAGACGATCGCCGCGATGGGAATCAGGTAGATGACCAGGCTGACGTAGACGAGCTCGAGCGCCTTCGGGGCCGAGACGATCGTGCCGGACAGGCTCTGCATGGAGTTGAACCCGGACTGCAGGCTCCCGGCGATGACGGCCACCGTTCCGCACAGCAGGATGGCGATCACGGCGTACGTGCTCGCCGCCAGCGCCTTGCCGGCGAACAGCTGCCAGCGCTCCAGCGACCGGGTGAAGATCGTCTTCAGGGTGCCGTTGTGGTCCTCGGAGGCGAAGATGTCCCCGGCCACGAGCGCGGTGATGAGCGGGAACATCCATACGGCGCCGAACAGCAGGATGACGAGCGGGACGGCCAGCCCGCTCCGGTTCAGGTAGTCCGAGAACGCGAATCCGCCGCCGCGATCGTGGTGGTGCTGGAGGCGGATGGCGATGACGAACAGGATGGGGACGATGACCGCCGCTCCCAGGCCGAGATACGTCCGCTTCTGATAGCGGAGCTTGAACAGCTCCCAGCGGTACACGGTGCCGACGCCGGGCATCAGCGCGTCGCCTCGGCGGGCTCAGGGGACGGCGGCGGCACGGCCGCCGCGCCCTCCCCTTCGGTCAGGGAGAAGAACAGATCCTCGAGCGTGACCGTCTGCGGCGCCATCGCCCGGATCAGGGCACCGGACTCGACGAGCGCCTGGGAGAGGGCGGCCACCGCGGGCTCATCGGCGGTGAAGGAGATCCGCCCGTGATCGCGGCTCAGCTCGCTGATCCCCGACTGAGCCCCGCACACCGCCAGGGCGCGCTCATCGTCGGTCGTCTGAAGCCAGTAGCGCGTGCCGGCCCCGCGCTTGAGTTCGGCGATCTCGCCCTCGTACACGATCCGCCCCTGCCGGACGATCGCCAGGCGGTTGCAGACGTCCTCCACCTCGTTGAGCAGATGGCTGGAGAGCAGGACCGTCATCCCCTGCTCGGCGAGCCGGCGGATGAGCAGCCGCATGTCGCGCATGCCCGCCGGATCGAGTCCGGTGGCCGGCTCGTCGAGCAACAGCAGCTTGGGATCCCGCACCAGCGCCGCGGCGATGCCGAGCCGCTGGCGCATCCCATGGGAGAAGCCACCGACGCGGTCGCGCTGGCGGTGGGTCAGCTCGACCGTCTCCAGCGCCTGGTCGATGCGCTCAGCGGCGCCGCCGCCGTCGTAGGCGGCCAGCATCTCCAGGTTGCGCCGGGCGTTCAGGTACGGGTAGAACGTCGGGGCCTCCACGAAGCCGGCGACGCCCTCGAGCGCGCGCACGGACTCCATGGGGTCACGTCCGAACAGCCGCACGCTCCCCTCGGTCGGCCGGATCAGGCCGAGCATCATCCGCAGCGACGTCGTCTTGCCGGCGCCGTTCGGGCCGAGGTAGCCGTAGACGTCCCCGGTGTGAACGGTGAGGTCGACACCGCCGACCGCGGTCAGCTCGCCATAGCGCTTCACCAGTCCGCGGACCTCGAGCGGAGGCGGACCGGCGGCGGCCGAAGCCGCCGCCGGGTCCGTCCGGGACGTCTCGGACGCGTCCGTCACGGAGTCAGCGCTTTGGCCGCCTGCTCGGCGGCGGACGGCGGCACCGACCCGAGCACCGTGTAGGCGACGCCGCCCGAGGTGTAGCGCAGGACGGTCCCCAGGGCGGTGGCCAGCTCGGTGCCGCTGTGGCCGTTGATCGAGACCGTCGGCAGGCTGAGGTGGCTGCTCGAGCTGCTGGTGGGCGCGTTGGAGGAGGTGTCGGCGGTCTGCTCGATGATCGCGATGCCACCCAGGTTCTGGCCGTAGGTGACGAGCGCGGCCGGCTTGCCGCCCCAGTCCAGCAGCCTCGTCGTCTGGCGCGGGAGCCCGTCGAGCGTCGCCGGGGCGGCCAGGGTGAACGGGACACGGCCGGCCACGGCCGCGACGCCGGTTACGGCGGCGTGCTTGGCCTTGGCCTTCTTGCCGTTCCTGGCGGCGCTCTTCGCGCCGGTGGTGGCCGGGGTCGAGACCTTGACGAGCTTGTAGCCGGCCGGCGGCGTCAGGGCGAAGGTCGAGGCGGGGACCGATCCGAAGGAGATGTTGGTCGCCTTGATCTCCAGCACCGGAGTGCTGTTACCGCGGGCGGAGATCGCGATGTCGAGCGGGGTTCCCGTGACGGCGTCCCAGGCGATCTGCGCGGAGCCCAGCAGCCCGCCGTCGTGCTTGGGAGAGAGCGACACCGAGTAGGCCGGCTGGCCGGCGATGTCGGTTGGGTTGGAGCTCCCCGTCCCGGCGACGTTGAGGTGCCCCAGCAGCTGATTGAGGTCGGACTGGATCTGGGCCACGGTCGGCACGCCGGAGCCGCTCGACTTGTCCGTGGCCGAGGAGCTCCCGGTCTCGGCGGGCAGGGTGCCCTGGTAGACGGTCTGCGACGCCGGATCCGACACCCACCATGACCCCTTGTTGACGACGACCTGCGCGTCGCCGTTGCTGGACTGCAGCTCGAGCCGCAGGCCGTGGGCCTTGGAGAGCCACAGTCGTCCCGTTGCTCCCTGGAGGATTGGATCCTTGTTGTCGCCCGTGAAGTTGGTGGAGCTGATCAGGTTGTTGGTGAACTGGATATCGGCGGAGATGCCGTTGACCGAAGGCGCCGTCAGCGCGCTGTGCAGCGCCTGCGCCAGGGGCTTGGCCTTCGGCACGGGGCCGGATCCGGTGGCCGCGACGGCGATCGCGGTGCCGGCGGCAGCCGCGACGACGAGACCGGTGATGACGGCCAGCAAGTGGCTGGTTGAGGCTGTGCGCAGAAATTTCATGACAGGTCCGCCTTCCTAGATGACGACACCAGGATCGCAGACGACCTTGAAATAACTTTGACAGACCGGAATACGCGCCCGCCCACCATCAGTGCGCGCTACCGTCGGGCGATATGTGTCGCCTGTTCGGCATGAGCGCGGGCCCGGAGCGCGTCCAGGCCACGTTCTGGCTCCTGGAGGCGCCGAACTCGCTGGCCCAGCAGAGTCACCGCGAGCCGGATGGAACCGGCCTGGGGACGTATGACCCGGACGGGCGGCCGATCGTCTCCAAGCAGCCGCTGGCCGCCTACGAGGACCAGGAGTTCGCCCGCGCGGCACGGTCGGTCGCGTCGAAGACGTTCGTCGCGCATGTCCGCTACGCCTCCACCGGCTCGCTGACGCCGCAGAACACGCATCCGTTCCAGCAGCGGGACCGCCTGTTCGCCCACAACGGGGTGATCGAGGAGCTCGGCCGCCTCGAGCGGGAGCTCGGCGACGCGATGAAGCTGGTGGAGGGCGACACAGACTCGGAACGCTTCTTCGCGCTGATCACCCGGGAGATCGAGCGCCGGGGCGATGTCTCCGACGCGATCGCCGCCGCCTGCTGCTGGGTCGCCGAGAACCTGCCGCTGCTGGCGCTCAACCTCGTGCTCATCTCCGACTCCGATCTGTGGGCGCTGCGCTATCCGGACACCCATGAGCTCCACGTGCTCGAGCGGTCCGCGGGAGGCCCGGACGGCAGTCGCCGGCTGGACCACTCCACCGCGCGCCGCCGGATCAAGGTGCGCTCCGACGACCTGGCCACGTCGCCCGCAGTGGTGATCGCCTCCGAGCCCATGGACGACGATCCGGGCTGGCGGCCGGTGGCCTCCGGGGAGCTCCTCCACGTCGACGGCGACCTCGCGGTCAGCTCCCGCCGCGTGCTCGGGGCGCCGCCGGCCCGCCTCCTGACGCTCGCCGACCTTGATCCGCGCGCCCGCAGCTCCCAGCAACCCCAGACCTACGCGAAGACATGATCGAACAGGACGCTTCCTCTCCCGCCGCCGAGACCGACGCCGCTGCGGCGCGGCCAGATAGCCCCCTCCCCACGGGTCCCCTTCCAGCGGGGCCCCTGCCCCCGGCCCCTCGGCTCCCGAGGGTGCTCCAGACCGCCGGGTTCATGTTCGGTGGCGTCCGCTTCCTCGAGGCCTGCCGGCGCCGCTACGGCGGCGCGATCACGCTCGGGACGCTGTTTGACCAGGGGTTCGTGATGGTCTTCGACCCGGATCTCGTCCGGATCCTGTTCCAGGGACCGCATGACCAGCTGCACGCCGGGAAGGCCAATGCGCTGCTGGGTCCGATCCTCGGCGACCGCTCGGTGCTGCTGCTCGACGGCGGCGAGCACCTCCGCCACCGCCGGCTGCTGCTGCCGCCGTTTCACGGGCGGCAGATGCTCGCCCATGTCGAGACGATGCGCGATTGCGCCGACGCCGAGATCGACTCGTGGCCGGTGGGCGAGCCGTTTGCGCTGCTGCCGAGCCTGCAGGCGGTGACGCTGAACGTGATGCTCAAGGCGGTCTTCGGCTACGACCGCGGGCCGGGGCAGGACGAGCTGCGCCGGCGGATACGGGCAATGATCGACCCGCTGGCCCGGCCCCGGGGCATGGTGATTCTGGGGGCGGTCATGCGCGGCAGCCGGCGCCGGTCGGCGCAGGCGTTCCAGGCTCGCCAGCGGGCGGTCGACGAGCTTCTGTACGCCGAGATCGCTGACCGGCGGTCCCAGCCGGACCTCGCCGAGCGCGACGACATCTTCTCCGCGCTGCTGCTCGCGCAGGATGAGGAGGGGGGCTTCCTCTCTGATCGCGAGGTCCGCGACGAGCTGCTGACGCTCCTGCTCGCCGGCCATGAGACCACGGCCACCGGCCTGGCCTGGACATTCGATCTGCTGCTGCACAACCCGCGGGTTCTCGAGCGGGCCCGTGAGCTCGACGACGCCTACCTCGACGCGGTCGTCAAGGAGGCGCTGCGGGTGCGCACCGTGATCCCGGGGGTCGGCCGCGTCGTCCAGGAGCGCCCGTTCCGGCTCAACGGCTACGAGGTCCCGGTGGGGATGGAAATCAACCCGTCGATCCGGACCATGCACCGCCGCGCCGACCTGTATCCGCAGCCGGAGCAGTTCCGGCCGGAGCGGTTCCTGGGGGTGGGCGGGGCACCGGTTCCTGACACGTACACCTGGCTCCCGTTCGGCGGCGGGACGCGGCGGTGTCTCGGCGCCAGCTTCGCCCTGACCGAGATGCGGGTCGTCGTGCGGCGGGTGCTCGAGCGCGCGACGCTCGTCGCGGCCGACAAGCCGGCCAAGGTGCAGTTCCGGGTGATCACGCTGGCGCCCAAGACCGGTGTGCGGGTCGTGCAGGAGCGCCCGCCCGCGTCGGCCGAGGCGCCGGCCGGCAACGCGCACGCCGACGCCGCGCCGACGGACGCCGCGGCTCCCGCCTGACCGGCACACCGGGCGCCCCGTCGACCAGCTACCGGTTGCCGGCGGCGTAGCGCAGGATCGACAGATCGGTCAGCCACTCCACCGGCGCCCAGTCGTCGGTGTAGACCGGACCACCGGTCAGCGCGGGGACAAGGCGCCCGGACACCGAGGCCAGCAGTCCCTGCAGCGCGAGCGGGATGCGGGGGTTCGCCGCGATCATGTTCGCGCCTGAGAGGGGGCGCGTCGAGGCGATGAGCAGCGAGTTGTCGGCGCTGAACGGGTCGCGCATGACGTACGGGAATGCCGAGTGCAGGGTCGCCGACACCACCTTCTCCAACGCCGCGGAGTTCGGCAGGTGGCCGACGTTGACGATGAAGGTGCCCCCGGTCTGCAGGTGGGCGCGGGCGAGCTCGAAGAACTCGTGGGTGATCAGGTAGAACGGGATGTACGGCTGGCGGTAGGCGTCGAGGAAGATCGAGTCGTAGCGGACGTGGCTCGCCTCCAGCCACGGCCGCGCGTCGGCGGTGTACAGGTGCAGCCGCGGACCGGACAGGTGGAAGTAGCGCTTGCCGATCGTCGTCAGCTCGCCGTCGAGCTCGACGGCGTCGACCCGGGTCGATGGGTAGAAGTGGCCGTAGGCGCGCGCCGCCGTACCCGCGGCGTCGCCGAGGATCGCGATGCGGCGCGGCGGGCTGGGTGAGGCCGTCTGGCCGGTCCGGCCCGCAAATGGGAGCACGAGGAAGTCATCCCAGTAGCCGTTGGTGAGAAACGTCCCCGGCCGGTACAGCGAGTGGACGGCGACGCCCTCATTGAGCTGCAGCCACCTCACCCCGTCCCGAAACTGGATCACGCGGGCGTACTGATACTGGGTCTCGGTCGAGAAGATCACGCGACCGCCGGCTACGCCGGCGCCGATCGCCGCCGGCGGAACGGCGAGTGATGCCCCCACGACGACCGGCACCACCCAAAGGCGCCAGGAGCGCACGCCGGCCGCCGCCACCAACGCCAGCGAGAGGGCGAACACGATGAACGTGCGGTGGGTGCCGATGGTGGGGATCAGCAGGAGTGCGGCAAGGAACGTGCCCACCAACGACCCGACGGTCGAGATCGCGTACAGGTTCCCGATCGTCCGCCCCGTATCGGCCACGCGCCGCACGCTGAGCCGGCTCGCGTACGGGGCGACGGCCCCCAGCAGCATCACCGGCACCGCTACGAGCACGAGCACCGCCACCAGCGAGCCGACGAAGCCGCCGACCGAGAGCGATCCGAGCGCGTTGACCGACAGCCGCAGGAACGGATCGGCGACGAATGGCACCGTCGCCAGCAGGACGGACGCCACCAGTACGACGAGGCACAGGCCGCGCAGATCGGCCCGGCGGTCGGCCAGACGTCCGCCCAGCGCGTACCCGGCCGAGAGCGCCACCAGGACGGTCGCGATCGTGTTGGCCCAGATGATCGTCGACGCGCCGAAGTACGGCGCGAGCAGGCGCGCAGCGGCGATCTCCGTACCGAGGCTCGCGCCTCCGACGACGAAGGCGATCACCCGGACGGCGACCGCGTTGGCGGGCGGGCGGGCCGCCCAGGTGCGGTGGCCGACGGAGCCGTCCCCGGCGCTGTCCGTGTCCGTCGATTCGACGGCGCCCGTGGCCTCGGCCATCGTCCGAGAGTAATGGGTCGCGCTCGTAGTAACTTGCCGACTCCATGCTCCTGTACGACTCGGCCGTCTCCGGCAACTGCTACAAGGTTCGGCTGCTCCTCGCCCAGCT
Organism: Solirubrobacteraceae bacterium; assembly: GCA_035551695.1. Taxonomy (GTDB): domain Bacteria; phylum Actinomycetota; class Thermoleophilia; order Solirubrobacterales; family Solirubrobacteraceae; genus Palsa-465. Next base: position 13,676 of record DASZMU010000157.1, on the reverse strand, counting down.
GGGAATCGGCTTCGAGCGGCGCGAGCTCAGCGTGTTCGATCGCTCCGACCGGCCCGAGGTGCTCGGCGGCCTCAATCCGGCGCTACGCGTGCCCACCCTCGTACTCGACGACGGCCGCACCCTCGCCGAGTCCAACGCAATCCTCTACTACTTCGCCGAGGGCACGGAGTACCTGCCGACCGACGCCTTCGAACGGGCCCAGGTGCTCCAGTGGCTGTTCTTCGAGCAGTACGACCACGAGCCGAACATCGCGGTCGTCCGCTTCTGGGAGCTGGCCGACATCCACCCTCAGACGGCCGAGCTGGAGGCCAAGCGGCGTGCCGGCGACCGTGCGCTGCAGGCGCTCGAGAGGCATCTCGCCGACCGGCGGTTCCTGGTCGCCGACCGATACACCATCGCCGACATCGCGCTGTACGCCTACACCCATGTAGCGCCGGAGGGCGGCTTCTCGCTGCACTCGCTGCCCGCCGTCCGCAACTGGCTGGCGCGCGTCGAGGCTCAACCAGGGCACGTCGCCATCTCCGACTGACGTAAGCTGCCCGCATGCGCGAGGCCCTGATCTGCGAGCCGGTGCGGACCCCGGTCGGACGCTTCGGCGGCATGTTCCGGGACGTGCCCGTGACCGAGCTCGCGACGACGGTCATCAAGGCGGTCCTGGAACGGACCCACGTCCCGCCGGATCAGATCGACGACGTCCTGCTCGGCCAGGGCTACGCCAACGGCGAGGCGCCGGCGCTCGGCCGGGTGGCCGCCCTCGACGCCGGCCTCCCCGTTGAGGTGCCCGGGCTCCAGATCGACCGGCGCTGCGGCTCCGGCCTTCAGGCGATCCTCGAGGCCGCAATGATGGTCCAGACCGGAGCGGCCGATGTCGTCATCGCCGGCGGGGCTGAGAGCATGAGCCAGACGGAGCTCTACTCCACGACGCTGCGGTGGGGCGCGCGCTCGGGGGGAGCGATGCTGGAGGACCGGCTCGTCCGCGGCCGCGTGACGGCCGGCGGCGACAACTATCCGGTGCCGGGCGGGATGATCGAGACGGCGGAGAACCTCCGCCGCGAGTACTCGATCCCGCGTGAAGAGCAGGACGAGCTGGCGCTCCGCTCCCACCACCGAGCCGTGGCCGCGCAGGACAGCGTCTTCCCGGAGGAGATCGTCCCGGTCGAGATCAGGGAGCGCAAGACCGGCGCCCGCCTGATCGACCGCGACGAGCACCCGCGCGCCGACGCGACGCTCGAGAGCCTGGGGGCCCTGCGCCCCGTCATGGCCCGCAAGGACCCGGAGGCGACCGTCACCGCCGGCAACGCCAGCGGCCAGAACGACGGCGCCGCGGTCTGCCTCGTCACCCATGCTGAGCGCGCCGCCGAGCTCGGACTCGAGCCGATGGCCCGGCTCGTCAGCTGGGCGGTCGCCGGCGTGCCGCCCAAGACGATGGGGATCGGCCCCGTGCCCTCGACGGCGAAGGCGCTGAACCGTGCCGGCCTCTCGATGGACCAGATGGACCTGATCGAGCTCAACGAGGCGTTCGCCGCCCAGGCGCTGGCCGTCCTGCGCGAGTGGGAGCTCCCGGATGGGATGGCACGGGTCAACGTCAACGGTTCCGGCATCTCGCTGGGGCACCCCATCGGCGCCACGGGCGGCCGGATCCTGGCGACGCTGGTGCGCGAACTGCGCCGGCGCGGCGCTCGGTACGGCCTGGAGACGATGTGCATCGGTGGGGGCCAGGGGCTGGCCGCGATCTTCGAGAACGTCCAGGCCGCCTGACGTGGAGCCCGGCGCTCCGGGCCATCCGGGCGAGGAGACGCTCCGCTCGGTGATCGAGACGCTCGCGCCGCTCGAGCGCGCGGCGGGCTCGGAGGGCGAACACCGGGCGGCCGTCTGGATCGACGATCGCCTGCGCGCCGCGGGGTGTTCGGCGCGCGTGGAGGAAGAGGAGTTTCTCGACGGCTACGCCGCGAACATGCGCGTGCTGGCGATCGCCTCCGGAGCCGCGGGCGTGGCCGCGCTGGCAAGCCGCCGGCTCAGCACGGCGGCCGGGTGCCTGGCGGCCGCCGCTGCCGGCGCGATCGCCGACGACGTCTCCAATGGCCCACGGCTGTTTCGCCGTCTGACGTCGGCGCCGCGGACGACCTGGAACGTCGTGGCCACCTGCGGCTCACCGGACGCGCCCCGGACGCTCGTCGTGCTCGCCCACCACGATGCGGCGCCGACCGGCAAGATCTTCGATCCCGGGCTTCAGACGTGGTTGGGCGAGCGCTTTCCCGGGATCATCGAGCGCATCGACACCTCCATCCCGCTGTGGTGGGCGTTGCTCGGCGCTCCCGGACTCGTGGCCGCCGGTGCGCTGCGCCGCCGGCGTGGGATGCTCGTCGCCGGCGTGACCGGCTCGGCGATCGCCGGCGCCATCTTCCACGACGTCGCCACCAGCCCGATCGTACCGGGCGCCAACGACAACCTCTCTGGAGTGGCCGTCCTCGTTGCGCTCGCCGAGCGCCTGCGCGAGCGGCCGGTCGAGGGCCTCCGCGTGATCCTCGCCTCGTGTGGCGCCGAGGAGGTCATCCAGGGCGGGATCTACGGCTTCGCCCGCCGCCACTTCGCGGCGCTCGACCGCGAGCGAACGTGGTTCCTGAACCTGGAGACGGTCGGGTCGCCGCGGCTGATGATGCTCGAGGGCGAAGGGCCGGTGGTGATGGAGGACTACCACGATGCCCGCTTCCGCGACCTCGTCGCCCGGGCCGCCGCCGCCACCGGCGTGCCGCTTCGCCGGGGACTGCGGGCACGGACCTCCACCGACGCGGTGGTCCCGCACCGGGCCGGTTACCCGACCGCGACCCTGGCGTCGATGGACCGCCACAAGCTGCTGTCCAACTACCACCTGATGAGCGACACGCCGGCGAACATCGACTACCGGACCGTGCGCCAGGCCCTGACGGTCGCCGAGGCAGTGGCGCGGGAACTGGCCGTCAACCCCTGGATCTAATGCCGCTGGCCACCGAACTCAACCTCCCCCACTTCGATCACACCGACGCCACGCTGCGTGGCGGCCGCTATCGCGAGGCGATGGCCGCCCTCCACGGCCACGATGGCTGGCTGGCCGCCTGCCCGTTCGGCTTCATCGTGCTCGGGCGCGCGCCGGCGGAGTTCTTCCTGCGCACCCGGGACGCCGTCTTCCCGGGGCTGACGATCGCCGAGCTGTTCGATATCTCGGACGGGCCGCTGCACGAGGAGATCGTCCGCAACATCATCAATCGCAACGGCGACGATCACCGCCGCCTGCGCAACCTGATCAACCCGGCGCTCTCGCCCCGGGCCGTGGCCCGCTACCGGCCCGCGATGCGCGAGTTCCTGGCCGAGTTGCTCGACGAACCGGGCGACCCCTGCGGCCGCTGTGAGTTCATCGCCGAGGTCGCCAAGCCGTACCCGTCGCTCGTGATCGCGTCGGTGATGGGCGTCGATCGCCGGTATGCGCCGAAGCTGCACGAGTGGTCGAACGTCATCCAGCGCCAGTTCGATGCCGCCAGCCTGATCTCGGGCCGGCCGGCGATCGAGGCCGCCGTCGCCGAGTTCTATGACTGGGCCGACGAGCTGATCGAGGGGCGGCGCGGCTCCCCCGGCGAGGACCTGATCACCGACCTGATCGCCGCGGAGTCCGAGGGCGAGCGCCTCAGCCACGACGAGCTGCGCAATCTGGTCTTGAACGTGCTCGTCGGCGGCGTCGACACCAGCCAGAGCCAGCTCGCCCATGCCGTCCGGCTGCTCGCCCTGCACCCGGACCAGTGGGAGGCGCTGCGCCGCGATCCGGAGGCGCTGGCCCTGCCCGCCGTCAACGAGGCCCTGCGCTACGAGCCGATCACCCCGTTCACGGCGCGGATCACGACCGCCGAGGTCGAGCACCGCGGCGTCACCTTCCCCGCCGGGTCGGTCGTCCTCGTCTCGGCCTGGCACGCCAACCGCGAGGGCGTGGAGCGGGACACGTTCGACATCTCCGCCGACCGCGCCGGGGCGGGCGGGGGGCGTCTGTTGACGTTCGGCGCCGGAATCCATTACTGCGTCGGCGCCAACCTGGCGCGGGCCGAGATGCAGGAGGCGCTGATCGCCCTGGCCCGGCGCGTCGAGCGCCTCGAGCTCGACGGCGAGCCGACATTCGGCACCCCGTCAGGGATCTACGGGCTGGACTCGCTGCCGCTCAGGCTCACCTGGGCGTGAGCTCAACGGTGGTCAGGTAGCCCCGGTGCCGGTGGCGGCGCGCCACAGGGCGTCGTCGCCCAGCGGCCGGCGCACGGCGCCCCCGTCGGCGACGAGCTCGAGCAGCGCCGCCTCGGCAGCCCGGCGGTCGACGGGGTCGTTGCTGCGGGTCATCAGCGCCGCCACCTCCTGCGTCGTGAGCCCGTCGCCGAAGTGCTCGAGCAGCGGCGCCGGGGTCTCCGGGGGCGGCAGACGCGTCAGTCCCGGATCCAGGTTGGCGATCAGGACGTCGTAGGCCTCGACGGGCTGAAAGCCCCCGGCCACGAGCGACGTGCCGTTGGACTGGAACACGACCGAGGGGGCGGTGAAGCGGACCGGGCCGTCGGTCGTCGCGGTCTTGCCCTGCAACTCCGCGGCCGAGCCGGCGGCGGTGCGGGTCTGTGCCTTGTCGGCCTCGTAGGCCTCGGTGACCGCCGGCGAATCAAGCGCGGCGATGATGGCGTCGGCGTCAACTCCGGGCACCCCGCGCAGCGCGTCACGCAGCCCCGCGTCGTCCTCCAGCACGAGCGGCGTCGTGAAGTTGGCCAGCTGGATCGCCCGGAACACCGCCCATTCGCTGCCCGGATTGGCGAGCCGGGCGGCGATCACGGCGCGGCAGGCGCGAGCGGTCGCGCTCAGGCGCGCCTTGGGCTCCGGTGAGAACGGCATCCCGTACCGGCGGAACATCAGCTGCCCCAGCGCGCCCCGCAGCGGGGTGTAGCCCCGCGCGGCGTACTGGTGAGCGCTCTCGGTCAGGCCGATCAGCACCAGGTTCCAGTCGAGCTGGTCGCCGTAGCGCCACTCGATCACGCGCAGCGCCGGGCTCTCGGAGTAGGCCCAGGGACAGGCGGGGTCGGAGTACAGAGTCGCGGAGATCATTCGGTTGATGCCTCAAGTATATGCGCCATCGACCCGCGGCTCTCCGGCGGGAGCTCGGCGAGGCGCGCGGCGGGCCGCACGGACGCCATCGCGAAGCCGCAGGTCCGCAGCTGCTCCTCGGCGTCCGCGGCCTCGTCGAAGTGCAGCGACACCGGACCGCGCACGAATGCCGACAGCCCCAGACGGAACGCACGCACGAGCGTGCTGGTGACGCTCCCGAGGTGCAGATCCGAGACGTAGCGTCCGGCCGGGAAGGCGGCGAGTGTGCCGGCGAACTGCTCCCACAGGCGCACGACGGCGTCCGCCGGCAGGTACGCGAGCAGTCCCTCGGTGATGATCGCCACGCCTCGGTCCGGGTCCAGGTCCTCGGCGATCGCGGCCAGGCTCTGGGGGCCGTCCTCGCGCAACGCGTCGAGGTCCTCCACCCGGTGGTGATCCGACAGCGAGCCGATCCGGCGGAGCGCCCGCCGCTTGCGCTGCGCCATCGCCGGAAGATCGCCTTCGACATACGTCAGACGGTCGCCATAGCGGTTGGCAAAGCGCCAGCCGCGCGGCGACATCCCCGCGGCGACCTCCACCACCTGGCTGACCCCGTGGCGCTTGATCGCCCGCTCCAGAACAGCGTCGATCGCCAGATGGCGGGCCACGAGGTAGGTCTCGAGCGACGGGCCGCCGAGAGCGTGGCTGGCGCTCATCAGCGGATGCAACGACTCGAACATCGCCCAGCCCTCGGCGGTCGCCAGCCACGGGTGCGACAGGCCGTTGCGGCGCCAGACCTCGCCGGTGTAATGAGCAGTGGGGCTGACGTTCTCGGACGAGATCACGCGTCGACCGGCGGCTCGGCGCCCACCATCTGCTCGAGCCGATCGAGCAGTGCAACCTGGGCGGGATTGACCAGCTCGCGCGCCTTCTCCAGGGTCAGCCACTCAGCGCGATCGACCTCCGGGAACTCGCTCATCTGGCCTGAGCGCGGGGGCCACTCCATCGTGAACGTGTTGCTCTGTGCCCGCTCGGCGTCGAGATCGCCGGCAAGCGCCCACGCCCGCACGCGCTTGCCGGACTTCTGGCGGATCTCGCCGAGATCGACCGTCTCGCCGTCCGGCGGAGCCGACCCCAGCTCCTCCGCGAACTCTCGCCGAGCCGCCGCCAGGGGCTCCTCGCCCTCGTCGTGTTCGCCCTTGGGGATCGACCACGCGCCCCGGTCCCGACGCGCCCAGACCGGCCCACCCGGGTGCACGAGCAGCACCTCGAGCCTCCCGTCTCGTTGCCGATACATGAGGATGCCGGCGCTCGTGCGCCGGGAGTTTCGCGCCGCCGTCAACCCGATGCACTCCGAAAGTTCACGCAAGTGTCAGAGATCCCGTGTTCAATAGCAGGCGCGCCGGGGCGACGCTCGACCGCGTGACGTTTGTCATGGCCGATTTCGGCCTTCCGCCACTTACGGCGGCCGCGGCCTGAACGTACGCTGCGACGCGCCCTGAGATCGAACGAGGTTCACCCAGCATGAGAAAGCTCGCCACCTGGTGCTTCCGGCACCGCCTCCTGACCGTCGCCGCATGGATCGCGACGCTCGTCGCCCTGAATGCCCTGCATTCCGCCGCCGGCAGCGCGTACACCGACAACTTCAAGCTGCCCAAGACCGGCAGCTTCGAGGCGATCCAATTGCTGCAGCGCGCCAACCCGCGCGCCTCCGGCGAGACCGACCAGCTCGTCATCGCCGTCTCGCAGGGCAAGGTCACCGATCCGGCGGTTCGGGCCCGGGCCGAGCGTCTGTTCGCCCAGGTGGCCCGGCTGCCGGACGTCGGCAGCGTGATCTCGCCGTACACCGCGCAGACCGCCAAGCAGGTCGCGCCGGATGGCAAGGTCGCGTTCGCCGACGTGACGTTCACGAGCGCCGCCAACCACAACCGGATCAGCTCGGCCCAGGCGCAGACGTTTGACGACACCATCACCTCGGCCTCCGGCCAGGGAGTCCAGTTCCAGGCCGAGGGCAACATCGCCGAGTCCGGCAATCCGACCAACCAGTCCTCGAGCCTCATCTTCGGCTTCCTGGCCGCGGGGATCGTCCTGTTCATCGTGTTCGGCTCGCTGACGGCGATGGCACTGCCGCTCATCGCCGCCGGAGTGTCGCTCGGCTCCGGGATCGCGGTCGTCGGGTTGCTCTCGCACGTCCTCGACATCGCCACCTTCTCCAACGAGCTGGCCCTGCTGTTCGGTCTCGGCGTCGGCGTCGACTACGCCCTGTTCATCGTCACCCGGTACCAGCAGGCGCTGCGCCGCGGCGCCACGCGGGAGGACGCGGTCGTCGAGGCGGTCGACACGTCCGGGCGCGCGGTGCTGTTCGCCGGCATGATCGTCTGCATCGCTCTTCTCGGCATGTTCGCCCTGGGCGTGTCGTTCCTCTACGGAGTCGCGGTCGCCGGTGCTGTGACGGTCGCCTTCACCGTGATCGCCGCGGTCACGCTGTTGCCGGCGCTCCTGGGTTTCCTCGGCGGCCTGGTGCCCCGCCGGCGGGAACGGCGCGCGATCCGGGAGGGGAGCTTCAGCGAGGGGCACGAGTCCCGCGGCTGGGCGCGCTGGGCGGAGGCGATGCGTCGTCGCCCGGCGGCATTCGCCGCCGCCGCCGCGCTCGTGATGGTCGTCATCGCCGTCCCGTTCTTCTCGATGCGACTCGGGTCGGCGGATGCCGGGACCGATCCGGCGAACACCACCACCCGGAAGGCTTACGACCTGCTGGCCACCGGCTTTGGCCCCGGCTACAACGGTCCGCTCGAGCTCGTCGCCCAGATCAACACCCCCGCCCAGGTTGCAGCGTTCCATCGGGCCGAGCAGGCGGTCGCCCACACCCCCGGCGTCATCGGCTCCACGCCGGTGCGGATCGTCGCCGCGGGCGGCGGCCGGCCGACGGTCGCGGTCGCGAACGTCTATCCGAAGTGGTCGCCGCAGGCCGCCGAGACCTCGGACCTGCTCACCCGCGTGCGCACCCAGGTGCTGCCCGAGGCCACGCGTGGCACCGGGCTGCACGTGCTGGTCGGCGGGACGACGGCGGTGTTCGCCGACTTCAGCCAGGTGCTCACGGGCAAGATGCCGCTGTTCATCGGCATCGTGGTGGCGCTCAGCTTCCTGCTGCTGCTGGCGGTCTTCCGCAGCCTGGCCATCCCGCTGACGGCGGCGGTCATGAACACGCTCTCGGCCGGCGCCGCGTTCGGCGTCATCACCGCCGTCTTCCAGAATGGCTGGGGCAACTCGCTGCTCGGCATCAACACCACGGGGCCCATCGAAGCGTTCCTCCCGGTGCTGATGTTCCCCATCCTGTTCGGGCTCTCAATGGACTACGAGGTGTTCCTGATCAGCCGCATCTACGAGGAGTGGCACCGCCGAGGCGACAACGCCGAGGCCGTCACCCATGGCCTGGCCGCGACCGGCCGCACGATCACGGCGGCGGCCACGATCATGGTCCTCGTCTTCGGCTCGTTCGTCCTCGGCGGCCAATGGATCATCGACATGTTCGGAATCGGCCTGGCGAGCGCCGTCCTGCTCGACGCACTGCTCGTCCGCTCCATCCTCGTTCCGTCGCTCATGCTGCTGCTCGGCAACACGAACTGGAGCCTGCCGGGCTGGCTCGACCGCCTGCTCCCACACCTCAACGTCGAGGGCAGCCGGACGAACTGGGACGAACTGGAGTCGCTCGTCGCCGATGAGCCGGTCGAGCCGCAGCCCGTCGCTCGCTGACCCCGTGTCAGCGGGCGACGAGCTCCTGCACCGACCAGCGGTTGCCGTCCGGATCGCTGAAGAACACGAACCTCCCCCACGGAAAGTCCTGGACGTCTGAGACCGGCACTCCGCGCTCGGACAGCTCGGCCTGCGCATCCTCGGCGCTGGAGACGACCAACTGCAGGCCGGCGAGGCTCCCGGGCTCGGAGTCGACGATCCCGCGGCCGACCGCGATCGAGCACGCCGACCCGGGCGGGGTCAGCTGGACGAAGCGGATGTCCTCGCTGGGCGACGCATCGACATCCTCGATGAAACCGATCTTCTCGGTGTAGAACGCCTTCGCGCGGTCGACATCCGAGACCGGCACCGCCACCAACTCCAGCTTCCAGTCCATGTTCACCAGCTCCTCTAGTTGGGTGATGGGCTCAGCGTAGGCGCGAACCAGGTCAGGTTCGGTCCTCAATCCGGAGGCCCGGAAAAGTTAGCGTCAGATTGAGCGCGACCCGGGACACGTGTTGTTCACATCGTCCGCCGCACCCGCGGGTTTGCGGCGGCATGAACTCACTCACGAAAATCGCGTCGATTGCCGCCGTCGGTGCGCTCGCGGCAGCACCGGCCGCAGCATCGGCAGCCCCAATCGCACCCAGTGGCTACACCCTCCATACGTTCGCGACCGCGCCCACCGGCGCCACCGGACCGGACGACATCACGTACCTCGACAGCCATGTCTTCGTCGGGTGGCAGAACCGCGTCGGCACCAAGGGCGAGCCCGGTCCGACCGGTCAGACGTATTCGAGCCTCGTCGAGTACGGCCGCTCCGGGAGCGTCCTGCACAGCTGGCAGCTCACCGGCAAGGTCGACGGACTGGGAGCCGACTCCCGCACCAAGGAGGTCATCGCGACCGTCAACGAGGACGGCAACTCGAGCCTCTACACGGTCCGGCCCGCCGGTCGCTCCGCCGGGCGCGTGACGCACTACACGTACTCACCGGCTCCGGGCTCGGCGACGTCCGGCGGCGTCTTCACCGGAGGGGGCACGGACGCTGTCAGCGTGTATCGCGGCGAGATCATCCTCAGCGCGTCGAATCCGACTCCGGCCAATGCGACGGCCGCCTTCCGGGTGCGGCTCGACCGGCGCGACCGCACGGCCCGGCTCTCCCCGACGTTCGCCGACAACGCGAGCGCCACGGATGCGGTCAGTAACCAGCAGGTCACACTCGCGCTGACCGACCCTGACTCCAACGCCGTCGTCCCGTCGTCAAGTCCGCGCTTCGGCGGTGACTTCGTGCTCGACGGCCAGGCCGATCAGCAGCTGGTCTTTGCCCATGGCCTCGGCCGGGACGGGTCGAGCCTGGAGCGACTGGCACTCACGCACAGCGGCACGGCCGCCGGTGTCGACGACATCCGCTGGGCCGACCGTTCCGGCGGCACGCTGTACCTCGTCGACAGCGGGACCAACACCGTGTACACGCTGACCGGACCGTTCCAGGCCGGTGAGGCGTTTGCCGCCCTCGACACGGTGGGCAGTGCGTCCCAGACCACCGAGCTCGACACGATCAACCTGATGACGGGAGCGCTGTCACCGCTGGTGACCGGGTTCACCGGCATCAAGGGGATCGCCTGGGCCCCCGGACGTGAGGGCGCGAGCAGCTCCGGCTCCGGAGGCCAGGGCAACGGTCACGGGCACCGTAATGGCCGGGGCCAGGGCGACGCCCAGGCCAATGCCCAGGGCCAGGGCGATGGGCACGGCCACAGCCACGGCGGCCTGGCTCAGGGCCGGGGCCGGTAGCGCCCACCGCGCAGCTGCCTCAGGCGGCGAGGGCCGGCTCCTCGGCCGGCTCCTCGCCGTCTGTCGATTCCAGGACACCGACCGCGGGGCGAGCCTCGGCCCGCAGGGAGACGGCGGCGATCGCCGCGCCGGCCAGGGCGAAGCCGATCGCGACTGTGAACGCCAGGTCGAAGCCGTCGGTGAGCGCGCGGGCAGCGCCGACACCGACCTCGCTGCGCGTCTGACCGCCGGCGATCGTGCTGAGGATGGCCAGCCCCAGCGCGCCGCCCATGAGCCGCGAGGTGTTCAGCAGCCCGGAGGCGACGCCGCTGTCGGCACCAGCCACCCCCTGCATGGCGACGATCGTCGACGGCACGAGCGAGAAGCCCATGCCGAGCGCCGTCAGCACGGCGCCGGCGAGGACGCTGCCGGCGTACGTGCCCCCGGGAGCGATCCCCGTGAGCAGCACCATTCCGGCCGACATCACCAACATCGCGGTGACGATGACGCGGCGGGGACCGAAGCGAGCGACCGCGCGGGGCGCCAGCGTCGAACCCGTGAAGATCGACAGGGTCATCGGCAGGAAGCCGAGCCCGGTCTCGATCGCGTCCAGGTGCAGCACCTGCTGGAGGTACAGGGTCAGGAAGAACCACGCCGGGAAGTTGGCGCCGTACATGAGCAGGACGACGGCGTTGGACGCGCGCAGACGCCGGATGCGCAGGATCGCCGGCGGGATCAGCGGCGAGCGCGCGACCCGGGCCTCGACGAACCAGAACCCCGCCACGAGCACGAGGCCGATCGCCAGCGGACCGAGCACCCCGGCCGAACCCCAGCCGAGCGTGTCGGTACGGACGATGCCGAACGTGATGGCGATGAGCCCGGCGGTGACCAGGAGCGCTCCTAGCGCATCGAAGTGGCGCGGATGCTCAGGATCGACGACCGGCGCGATCGCCGGGATCGCCAGCAGCCCCAGGCCGACGACGACGGCGCCGAGCGGAACGTTGACGGCGAAGATCGCCTGCCAGCCGATCCACTGGGTCAGCGCTCCGCCGAGCAGCGCTCCGGACGAGGCCCCCAGGGCGCCCATCGCGCCCCACAGGGCGAGGCCGCGGTTGCGCTCGCGGCCCTCGGGAAGCGTGCTCGTGATGATGGAGAGGGTCGCCGGCGAGCTGACGGCCCCGGCGATCCCCTGCACGCCCCGGGCGCCGATCATGAGCCCGCGCGAGCTCGCCACGGCGCAGGCGAGCGAGCTGAGGGCGAACATCGCCGTGCCGATCAGGAACACCCGGCGGCGACCGAGCAGGTCCGCCGCGCGGCCGCCCAGCATCAGCAGCCCGGCGAACGTCAGCGTGTACGCGTTGACCACCCACTGCAGCCCGGACGTCGAGAAGCCGAGGCCGCTGCGGATCGACGGCAGCGCGACGTTGACGATCGAGATGTCGAGGACGACCATGAACTGCGCAAGGCAGACGACGGCGAGGAGCGCGTTGGTCGAGCTCAGCCGCCGAGCGAGGAGTTGTCTTGTTGCGAGCATGGCGGTAGTCTGCAACGCGCGTTATCCAGGTACAAGAGAAGGAGTTATCCTGGTAGTGACAGTTCCCCCCATCGAATCCGAGACCCCGGCTCTGACTCCCGCCGAGCTCGTCGGCGCCACCGGCGAGCGCCGCCGCGCTGAGCTGGCCGACTTCCTGCGCAAGCGTCGCGCCGTCATCAAGCCTGAGGACGTCGGCCTCCCTGGGGGCGGCCGCCGGCGCACACCAGGCCTGCGTCGCGAGGAGGTCGCGCACCTCGCCGGCGTGGGCGCCACCTGGTACACGTGGCTCGAGCAGGGCCGCGACGTCCGTGCGTCGCTCGATGTGCTCGAGGCGCTGTCGCGCGCGCTCCGGCTGACGCCGGCCGAGCGTACCCACCTGGTGCTGCTCGGTCGCGGTGAGGAGCCCCCGCCGTGCAAGAGCGAGGAGCGCGTCTCCTCGGTGGTCAGGCGCCTGATCGAGAACCTCGGCGCCAACCCGGCGTTCATCCTCGGCCGGCGCTGGGACTACCTGGCCTGGAACTCGGCGGCCGCCGCCATCTTCGGCGACTTCGCCGCCGTCCCCCGCTCCGCCCGCAACCACCTGTGGATGCACTTCATGGATCCGGCCCGCCGCGAGATGTTCCCGGACTGGGAGCGCAGCACCCGGATCATGGTCGCCAAGTTCCGCGCCGACAGCGCCCGCCACCTCGGCGATCCCACGTTCGAAGAGCTCATCGCGACCTTGCGCAAGTCCAGTCCGGAGTTCTGCAAGGCCTGGCGCAAGCACGAGGTGGCCCGCAGCGCCGAGGGCCGCAAGGTCGTCCACCACCCGGTCGTCGGCCCGCTCGTCTTCGAGCATGCGGTGTTCAACCCGCAGGCGGACCGCGAGCAGCGCATGATCCTGTACTCGCCGCTCCCGGACGAGGGGACGCCAGAGAAGCTGGCTCGCCTGCTCGAGGTCTGAACGAGCACCGCGCCCCGCCCCCGCGGGGCGCCGGTGAGACCACCCCGCATCGCGTCGGACTGACTCCGGGGCGTCCCGGGACCGGATTCTCCGAGAGATTCCCGGCCAATCGGTACATACGTACCAACCGCTGGTACATTTGTACCGATGGCGACCAGCATCTCAACCCGGCCCAATCCCCGTCCGCGCGGCGCCGCGCGGCGCGAGGCGCTGCTCGAGGCGGTGCTGCGGATCGTGGCCGAGGTCGGACCGGATGCGGTGACCCATCGGAGGGTCGCCGAGGTGGCCGAGCTGCCGCTGGCCTCGACCACGTACTGGTTTGAATCCAAGGAGCATCTGCTCACGGCGGCGCTCGAGCTCGCGGCCGAGCGCGACACGGCGCGGCTGCTCGAGCATGCCGCGGACGCGATGCGCGACGACGTCGATCCGGTGGAGGCGACCATCGACGCGATCACGGAGACCGCGGACGGCGGATCCCAGGCGAGCCGGGGATCGCTGATCGCGACGTTCGCGCTGCTGCTGGAGGCCGCCCGCCGGCCCGCGTTGCGTGAGATCTCGCGGCGCTGGACGGAGGTCTACCTGCTGACGCTCAGCCGGCTGCTGGAAGCCGCCGGCTCCCGC
>DASZMU010000156.1:0-8090 GCA_035551695.1 Solirubrobacteraceae bacterium | reverse complement strand
GGCGCCTTGCTGCTCGTCAGGCGGTTGAAGGCGCTCTTGGACGAGTCGATCGCGATTCGGACGTTCTCGCGGAGCGTCGAGTCCTCGATCAGGCGCTGGATGTACGGGTTGGCCTTCGTGATGTTGGCGAGGTCGGCGCTGGTGAAGGGCACCGCCTTGGCCGCTTTGGCGACCTTCTTCTTCGTCGAAGCCATGGATCTCCCTCGGTGCGTGGGCAGGTGAACGGTCAGGATACGCGATACCCCTTGTTTCGCCTTCGATTCAGAGCGGCCTCCAGGACCTGATCGACCGATGAGACGAAGACGAAGTTCAGCGTCTTGCGCAGGTGCTCCGGGATGTCGTCGATGTCCTGCTGGTTGAGCTCAGGCGCAATCACGGTGCGGATGCCGTGGCGCTGCGCCGCCAGCGCCTTCTCCTTGAGGCCGCCGATCGGCAGCACCAGCCCGGTGAGCGTCACCTCGCCCGTCATCGCGACGTCGGAGCGCACCGGCCGGCTGGACAGCAGCGAGACGAGCGCGGTGACGATCGTCACACCGGCGCTCGGCCCGTCCTTGGGGATCGCGCCGGCGGGGACGTGGATGTGGACGTCGTGCTTGGCGAACCAGTCCGCCGGGAGGTCCTCGCCGAACAGCTCGGCGGAGTTGGCGCGGACGTACGAGAGCGCCGTCTGCGCCGACTCGCGCATCACGTCGCCGAGCTGACCGGTGAGCGTCAGGCGGCCGGTTCCCGGCATCGTCGTGGCCTCGATGAACAGCACGTCCCCGCCGACCGGGGTCCAGGCCAGCCCGGTGGCCACCCCCGGACGCGACGTCCGCAGCCGGGTCTCGGAATGAACCGGCGCCTTGCCCAGGAGCTCGCGCACCCGCGGCTCGGTGGCGGTGACCTTGCGCTTGACCTTGCCCTCAGCGACCTGGCGGGCGACCTTGCGCACGACCGCGCCGATCTGGCGCTCCAGCTGACGGACCCCGGCCTCGCGCGTGTAGTCGGAGATGATCACGCGCAGCCCCGGGTCGGTGAAGGTGATGCGCGCCGGAGTCAGCCCGTTGCGCTCGATCTGGCGCGGCACCAGGTAGCGCCTGGCGATCTGGAGCTTCTCGGACTCGGTGTAGCCGGCGAGCTGGATGACCTCCATGCGATCGCGCAGCGGTCCCGGGACCGTGTCCATCGTGTTCCCCGTCGTGATGAACAGGACGTGCGAGAGGTCGAAGGGCAGGTCGAGGTAGTGGTCGCGGAACGTGTGGTTCTGCTCCGGGTCGAGCACCTCGAGCATCGCGCTGGCGGGATCCCCGCGGAAGTCGGCGCCCATCTTGTCGATCTCGTCGATCATGAGCACCGGGTTGTTGGCGCCGGCATCCCGCAGCGCGCGGATGATCACCCCGGGCATGGCTCCGATGTATGTGCGCCGGTGGCCCCGGATCTCGGCTTCGTCGCGCACCCCGCCGACGCTGATGCGCTCGAACTGTCGGCCCAGGGCGCGCGCCACCGATCGTCCGAGTGACGTTTTGCCGACCCCCGGCGGCCCGACGAACGTCAGGATCGAACCCGCTGGCGGCTGGTTGGACTCGCGCGTGAGCGAGCGGACGGCGAGGAACTCGAGGATCCGGTCCTTGACCTGCTCGATGTCGTAGTGATCATCGTCCAGGACCTCCCTGGCGTGGTTGAGGTCGAGGTTGTCCTCGGTCGATTTGTCCCAGGGCAGCGAGGCGATCCATTCCAGGTAGCTGCGCACGACGCCGTACTCGGCCATCGCCGGCTGCAGGCGCTCCAGCCGGCTGAGCTCGCGCGCCACCTGCTTGGAGGCCTCGTCAGGGAGCTTCAGCGCCTCCAGCTGCTCGCGCAGCTCGTTGACCTCCGCCTGGACCTCGTCGCCCTCGCCCAGCTCCTCCTGGATCGCCTTCATCTGCTGACGCAGGAAGTACTCACGCTGCCCCTTCGACAGCTCGGACTGCACCTGGGACGTGATCTTGGTGTCGAGGGCGACGAGCTCGAGCTCGCGGGCGAGGATCTCCGACAGCGCCCGCAGCCGCTTGGTGACGTCGCGCTCCTCGAGCAGCTTCTGCTTCTCCGCCGTCGGCAGGCGTATCGCACCGGCGATGAGATGAGTGAGCATCACCGGGTCGTCGACGTTGGCCACCATCACCTGCAGCTCCTCGGGCAGGTAGGGGACCTGGCCGACGATGCTGGAGAAGGTGCGCTGGACGTTGCGGCCCAGGGCGACCAGCTCCGGGCTCTCGTGGACGATGTCCGGCGCTTCGGAGACCTCGGCCACCAGGTACGGCTCGGTCTGCGCCCAGCCGTCGACGCGAACGCGCTGCCCGCCCTGGACGAGGACCCGCAACGTCCCGTCTGGCAGTCGCACCATGCGCGCGATCGAGCCGAGCACGCCGACGTCATAGAGATCGGTGGGGCCGGGTTGTTCGACGTCCGGATCGCGTCCGGCGATCAACACGATGGAGCGGTCGCCCTGGAGGACGTCGTTGACGAGGTCGATGCTGCGCTTCTGTCCGATGTTGAGAGGGATCACCAGCTCCGGGAACGTCACCGCATCCCGCAGCGGCAGGACGCCGATCCGCGCCGGAAGGCGGCGGGCCCCGTTCTCCTGGATCTCTGTGGCGTCGACCGGAGTACCGACGTCGACGACCGTCATGGCAGCTCGCCGCTCTCGATGGGAACCGCGTGGCGACGATCAGGGCGGCCGATGAGCGGCAGCTCGACGCGGAGCATCCCGTCCTCGTAGCGCGCCTTGACCTGGTCGGCCTGCACGTCCGCGCCGAGCTCGATCAACCGGCGAAACGACCCCCGTTCGATCTCGATCTGCTGATAGACCTCGCCGGCCGGGGCGGCCGGCTCGCGCTTGCCGGCGAGCACCAGCTTCCGCCCCTCGATCTGGAGTGCGATGTCGTTGACGTCCATTCCCGCCAGCTCGGCGGTGACGATCGCCCGCGGCGGATCGGAGGCGTAGGCGACATCGATGGCCGGCCATCGCCCGGTGTGGCGACGTGACAGCCCGGTGCGTTCGAAGACCCCGCCGAACAGTTCGTCCATCTCACGCCGCATGCGATCGAAGTTGGCAAACAGCTCGCGTTCGGACATGTCCGTAAGCGTATCTCCGCTCCGGGTGGCGAGAACAGACTTTGCGGCCGGGGCGGGACCGGCACTCCGGTGGCGGGGGACCGGCCGGCTACACCGTGTAGACCGCGCCCTCGCACGCCAGCTCGACCGGACCCCCGTAGGTGGCGGCCGCCTCCGACCTGGTCAGCTCCGGATCGAGCTCGTCCGAGTAATGGGTGACGACGAGCCGCCGCGCGCCGGCGAGGCGGCCGTGCTCGCCCGCCTCGCGCGCCGTGAGGTGGCCGCGAACGCCGTCGCGCTCCGGGCGGGGCAGCGTGGCCTCGATCATCAGCACGTCCGTGTCCCGGGCGAACCGGACGAGCTCCTCGTTGGGGCGGCAGTCGGCGCCGAACGTGAACCTCGTCCCGCTGTACGACAGCTCCACCGCGTGGGTGCTCACGTAGTGCGGCACCTCGCAGAACCGGACGCCGAACGGTCCCACGTCCAGCTCGTCGATCGTGCCGTACTCGTCGAGCGCGAACGCACAATCAACCAGGTCCTCGCTCCCCCAGCAGCTGACGACTCGGCGCAGCACGTCCCCGCCGCCGGCCGGCAGGTACAGGTTCGGACGCGCCGGCGCATCGGTTCCGGGCCAGCCACCGACCGCGACGGGCTGCTGGCGCGGGGCATACCGCAGCGCGTAGCTGAACGGCACCAGGTCCAGGAAGTGGTCGGCGTGCATGTGCGTGATGACGACCGCGTCGACGTCGATGTAGTCGCACACCGGCCGGAGCTTGGAGAAGACGCCGTTGCCGCAGTCGAGCAGCAGCTTGAAGTCGTCCTGAGCGACCAGGTATCCACTGCACGCCCCGTCCGCGTCCTGCCAGGACGGTGACTTCCCAAGCACCGTGACCTGCACCTAGTGGTCGCTCCTCTCGAATTCCCGGTCCAAACTCTAATCTCCCGGCGCCGCCGTTTACCAGCCCCGGAGCCGGCGAGCAGGCGCCGTTACGGACGACCGGCGTCGGCCCGCGGGCGAGCGCACCGCGTGGGCGTCAGTGCTGATCGCGGTTGACGTCGCCGTGTCGTGATGCGTCAGTGACCCACCCCAACAGCACGGCGAGCAGGATGAAGGCGATGAATCCGCCGATCAGCGGCCAGAACACGTGGGAAACATATACGACCCGGCCACCGTCTCACAACCACCGCCGAGGCGATCAGGCGTGCAGCGCCACCTGCTCGTTGGGCGACGGAAACGCCCATGCGACCTGCTGCCGGCGCTCCTGGCGAAACACGAATCGCAATTGGCTCGGTGGCCTCAGGCCGTCCGGGTGGGCCGGCCGGAACGTCGCACACGGCCGGCCTTCGCTGGCGATCGCGCACAAAAGATTCTGACCGAAGAAGCACGTTTCACAGCTTGCCCTACCGGCTTTCGCCACACCATTCCCCATACGTGACAACACCCTGTCCTGACTCGAAAGCTCTGACCAACAATTGCGAGGGGGGCATCAAAGCGGATTCCTCCCCCTCCCACAACGCGCATTTCCGGAAAGCGCACAGTTTTCCGGCCACAGGAAATACCTGCAAAATGCGGGTAGTTTCGAAGCCGGCGCGGGTTGCAGCCGCAATTTCCGTAGCTTTGTGGGTAGTGACCGAGGCCGCGCACAACGACACGCCGGGCGGGGCGGACGACCTCCCACTGCTGTCGCTGGCCGACTACGAGCGCGCCGCCGGCGAGGCGGTCTCCCGCGAGGCGCTCGGCTACATCCAGGGTGGCGCCGGCGACGAGATCACCCTCACGGACAACGTCGCGGCGTGGAGCCGCCTCGCCCTGCGCCCGCGGATGCTCGTCGGCGCCGGGAGCTGTGACCCGGGGGTCACACTGCTCGGAGCCCGGCGCCCCCATCCCGTGATCGTCGCTCCGACGGCGTTCCAGCGCCTTGCCCATCCGGATGGGGAAATTGGGATTGCGCGGGCGGCGGCCGCCACCGAGACGATCATGTGCGTCTCGACCCTCGCCAGCGCCGGTGCCGCGTCCGTCGCCGAGGCGGTGCCCGGCGGAACGCGATGGTTCCAGCTCTACGTGTTCACCGACCGCGGCGTGACCCGCGATCTCGTCGCCAACGCAGTCGAGCACGGCTACGAGGCCGTCGTGGTGACCGTCGACCGGCCGGTGCTCGGTGTCCGCGAGCGCGAGTTGCGCAGCAATCTCCGGGGAGCCGGCGACGACACCGCAGCGCCGGACGCGATCGCCTCCCCCGGCGCGGTGGCCGCACCGGCGCCGGGGCCCGCGCGCGGCATGCGTCCCGCCGATTACTCGGCGCTGATCGACCCGGACCTCCGCTGGGCCGACATCGAGCTGCTGGCCTCCGAGTGCCCGCTGCCCGTGCTCGTCAAGGGCATCCTCATAGCGGAGGACGCCGAGCTGGCGATCGCCCATGGCGCGGCGGGAGTGATCGTGTCAAACCACGGGGGGCGCCAACTCGACACCGTGCTCTCCGGGGCGGACGCGCTGGCGCCGATCGCCGACGTGGTCGGCGGGCGGATCGACGTCCTCGTCGACGGTGGCATCCGGCGCGGGACCGATGTCGTCAAGGCCCTGGCCCTGGGCGCCAACGCTGTCCTCATCGGACGTCCACTCACCCACGGCCTGGCCGTCGCGGGCGGACGCGGCGCGCAGCGCGTGCTGGAGATTCTCCTGACCGAGGTGGAGAACGCCCTGGCACTGACCGGCTGTCCACGGGCAACCGATCTCGACCGGAGTTTTGTCACTCCGGCGCCGTGGGCAGTCCCACAACGGTGAACGTCCTCGTCACCGGGATCACTGGATACATCGGCTCGCTGGTGGCCGACCGCCTGGCGCGCGACAGCCACGAGGTGCGCGGATTCGCACGAGACCCTGAGCGAGTCGCACTGCCGCTTGGCGTCATGAAGGGCGACGCCATCTCCGGCGAGGGGCTGAACGACGCGCTCGAGGGCATCGATGTCGCCTACTTCCTGATTCACTCGATGGAGCCCGCGATGGGAGATCCCTTCGCGACGCGCGAGCGGATGGCAGCCGAGAACTTCGCCCGCGCGTCAGCCGCCGCCGGTGTCAGGCGCATCGTCTACCTGGGCGGACTCGTGCCGAGCGACGGATCCCGTTCACCTCACCTGAACAGCCGGATGGCGGTGGAGCGGATCCTGCTCGACGCCGTGCCGGAGTCAGTCGCGTTCCGGGCATCGATCGTGATCGGAGCGCGCTCCCGGTCGTTTCGCTTCCTCGTCCGCCTGGTCGAGCGGCTGCCGGTTCTGGCGGTGCCGGCGTGGCGCACCCACCGCACGGCACCCATTGACGAACGTGACGTCGTCGAGATGCTCGCCCGGGCCGCGGACAGTGACGCCGTCGGCGGCCAGGTGCTCGACGTCGGCGGACCGGACGTCGTGTCATACGGCGAGCTGATCGATCGGATCGCCGAACTGATGCTCGTCGACCGGCCGGCTCTACGGTTCAAGCGCCTGACGGTGACGCCGATCGCCAGCCGGGTGGCCGCGGTCATAGCCGGGGAGGAGTATGAGTTGATAGGGCCGCTGATGGAGAGCCTCGACGCCGACCTGCTGCCGCGCGACGATCGCGCCGCGCGCCTGCTCGAGGTCAGGCTTCACTCGCTCAACTCAGCCATCGAGCATGCCCTGGCGCAGTGGGAGCGCGACGAGCCGCTCGCCGCGAGGTGAGCCGTCACACGTGTGCCGGCCCCGCGGTCGGCGCCGGGTCGTTAGTGTGCGACGACCATGAGCACCGTTTCGGCCGAGATCGAGATCAACGCGCCAATCGAGCGCGTGTGGGAGACGATCATGGATCCCAAGCGCCTCGGCGACTGGGTGACGATCCACAAATCGGTTTCGAACGTCTCGCAGAACCCCCTCCGCCAAGGCTCCACGATGGATCAGTCGATGTGCGTGCGCGGGCTCACGTTTCGGGTGCATTGGACGCTGGTCTCGGTTGACAGTCCGCGCCACGCCCAATGGGAGGGAGCCGGACCGGCCAGGTCAAACGCGCTGATCCGTTATGAGTTGTCAAGCGACGACGACGGGCGGACGACCTTCAGGTACACCAACGAATTTCATCCTCCGGGCGGCCGCCTGGGCAACGTCGCGGGCCGGATGATCGTCGGAGCCACCTCCGAGCGCGAGTCGCACCAGTCACTGGCACGGCTGAAGGAACTGCTCGAAGGCAGGTAAGAGGCGACCCCCGTCAGGGGCTCACAGGGACAGGCGGCAACATCAGTCCCAACCAAAGCGGGTCACGCGTTGTATCTTCCTACACAAATACGTCTAGGCACCCGTGGAGGTGGCGCAAGTTGGCAGATTTCGTTGACAGTACCGTGAAGGACATTGACAGCCGGCTCAACGAGCTCAAGCAGGAGGTCACCAAGCTGGAGGCCGCCCGCGCCGCGCTCGTCGGCGGTCGCCGCGGACCGGGTCGCCCCGCCAACGCCAATGGCGCGACGGCACGTCGCCGTCCCGCCCGCCGAGCCGCCGGTCGTCCCCGTGGCCGCCGTGGTGGCAACACCCGGGCCAATCAGGCACTGGAACTCGTGCGTGAGCAGCCGGGCATCACGATCCCGCAGATCGCCGAGGCCCTCAAGATCGAGCCGAATTACCTGTACCGCGTCATGCCCAAGCTCGTCGAAGACGGTCAGGTCAAGCGCGATGGACAGGGCTGGCATCCGGCTGGAAACGCGTCGTAGACGCCAACGTCAGATGACGCGGCGGATCTCGCAGAGCGAGATCCGCTGGAGAGATCAGAGATTTCTCCAGCTGACCTGACGCTCCCAGGACGATGAGCGTCACCGCGGGACCGGAGGATGGCACGAAAGCCGCCGCGATCTCACTCTGATCGCGGCGGCCTCACACCTGATACGACACCGCGGCGGTTCGGTTCCGCGCCGGAGCCGGTGGTTGCTAGACGAGCCCCAGCTCCTTCACCGCGTCGCGCTCCTCGTTGAGCTCCTTGACGGAGGCGTCGATGCGCGAGCGTGAGAACTCGTCGATGTCCA
>DASZMU010000155.1:0-3578 GCA_035551695.1 Solirubrobacteraceae bacterium | reverse complement strand
GGCTCGCCGAAGATCGCCTTGCCCACGCTCCCGCGGTGCGCACGCCAGCCCTCGGTGTCGCACATGCACATACCGGCCCCCTCGGTCCCTGAGTAGTACTCGTAGAGGATCGGCCCCCACCAGTCGATCATCGCCTGCTTGACCTCGACCGGGCACGGCGCCGCGGCGTGGATGGCCACGCGGTGGCTGGAGCGGTCATAGCCCGCCTTGACGTCGTCGGGCAGGCGCAGCAGGCGCAGAAACATCGTCGGCACCCACTGGCTGTGGGTCACGCCGTAGCGCTGGATGGCACGCAGCGCCTCCTCAGCGTCGAACCGCTCCATGATCACCGCGGTGGCACCGACGCCGGTGAAGCCCTGGACCCACCGGCACGGCGCCGCGTGGTAGTACGGCGCGGGCGAGAGGTACACGGAGTCCTCCCCCATGCCGAAGAACGCGGCGCCGAGGTCGGCGATCACCAAGGTCGAGCCGAGCGGCTCGCCGGAAAGCTCGGGCTTGATCCCCTTCGGCCGGCCGGTCGTGCCCGACGAGTAGAGCATGTCGCTGCCCTCGACGGCATCGGGCAGCGGCGAATCGGACTCTCCGTCCATCAGGCCGGCCAACTCCTCCGCTCCCTCGACGCCCGCGTCCAGCGAGAGCACCCGGACACTGTCGCCGAGCTCGGCGAGC
The DNA here is from genome assembly GCA_035551695.1 of Solirubrobacteraceae bacterium. Lineage (GTDB taxonomy): Bacteria > Actinomycetota > Thermoleophilia > Solirubrobacterales > Solirubrobacteraceae > Palsa-465. The sequence goes on along the minus strand of DASZMU010000155.1, from coordinate 2,909 downwards.
GCGGTCGGCGCGGTCTGCGCCGAGACGACGAGCACCCGGGCCGAGCAGTCATCGACGATGTATGCGATCTCCTCGCCGGTCAGCCGGGTACTGATGAACGTGTAATAGAGACCCGCGTAGTGCGCGCCCCACTGCAGCCAGAGCAGCTCGAGGCGGTTCTCGGCACAGAAGGCGACGTGGCGGCCCGGGCCGCCGGCGAGCCCGGCGAACGCGCGCGCGGCCTGGTTCGCGCGAGCGTCGAGTCCGGCGTAAGTCAGCGCCTTGCCCGAGGTGGCCATGATGACCGCCGGCTTGTCGGCGAGGCGCTCGCGGAAGGCCCCGGGGAAACGCCGCCCGACCGTCGTCATCAGCGCCGCACGACGCGGGCTCGCGTCGCTCCTTGGAGGCGGCGGTCCCCTCGCCTATGGCTCACTCCGCCCGTGCTCCGCGCTGCATCTCCATGCCGCTGATCGCGTCGATGAAGTTTCCGACCATGTACTGCGGCGCACCCACCTCGAGATCGGGGTAGCGCCGGAGGAGGTTGGTGAACAATGCGTGGAGCTGGAGCTTGGCGAGCGGCGCGCCCATGCAGTAGTGAGCACCGCCGCCGCCGAACCCGAGGTGGCGGTTTGGATTCCGCAGGACGTCGAACCGGTCCGGGTCGTCGAATACGGCCTCGTCGCGGTTGCCCGACGCGTAGAACATCACGACGCGATCGCCCTCGGCGATCTGCTGGCCGCCGATCTCGGTGTCGGCGGTGGCGGTGCGCCGGAAGGTCATGACCGGCGTGGAGAAGCGGACGAATTCCTCGATCGCGGTGTCGATGCGCCCCTCCAGCTCCTCGGTCAGGAGCCGGCGCTGGTCGGGGAACCGGGTGAGCGCGAGCATCGTGTGCGAGGTGGCCTGGCGGGTGGTGTCGTTGCCGGCCACCGAGAGCAGCACGAAGAAGGCGCCGATCTCGTCGAGCGTGAGCTTCTGGCCGTCGACCTCGGCCTGCACGATGGCGGTCATGAGGTCGTCGGCCGGGTGCTCCGCCCGGTGCTGGGCGATCTCAATCGCCGCCTGGTGGAAGGTGGCGATGACCTCGCCGATCATCTCCTGCGGGTTGCGGCCCTGGAGGAACTCCGGGTCGTTCCATGACACGGCCGCCTCGGCGACGTCGGCGAGCCGCTCGTGGTCGCCCTCCGGCACCCCGATCATCCGCATGATCGTCATCGTCGGCAGCCGCCGGGAGACGAGCTGGACGAAGTCCCCGGTCTCGTGGTCATCGAGCTCGGCGACGAGCTGCTCGGCATCGCGGCGGATCCCTTCCTCCAGCAGGCGGACCTGCTTCGGGGTGAAGCCGCTGGAGACCAGCGCGCGCACCGCCGCGTGGCGCGGGTCGTCTATGCCGAGGAAGGATGTCGAGGCCTCCACGATCTCAGGCGAGAGGTCCTCCCACTGGACGCCCTGCGTCGTCGTGAAGTGCTTCTGGTCGCGTGAGAGGGCTCGGATGTCCTCGTACCCGAGCACGGCCCAGTAGCTGTCATCGGGATCCGGCTCGGGGGTCCAGAGGGTCGCCGGCATCGGATAGCGAGCCACGGACTGCTGGCGCCGAAGCACCGCGAAGGCTTCGGCGCGCTCCTCGGGCGTCGAGTCCCAGAAGCTCAGATCCGCGAGATCGAGGGTCGTCTGGTCGGCCATGGTCGACTTTCTCCCTTCCGTCGAACGCCTGCCCGGACGCAATCACCGGACACTCTGTCTGGCGATCATACCCAGCCCAGCCAATCGCGGCGACCCCGGACGCTCGGTACGTGTATGTTTGTGAGACTCATGAGCGTTTCACCGAGGTGCGTGAGGCGGCTTGCGCCGATTGTGGCCACCGTTCTGGCGACGTTTGTGGCGTCCGGGGCTAGCGGTCGTGTTCGGTTTGACACGCGTGTGCTGGCGAAGGTCCCGAATCCGGGGTCGGTTGCGCTCACCGTCCTTGGCGGCGATCGGACGATCTACGGCGGCACGTTCTTTCCAGCTGCGGGCAACGCTGGTGACGGGACGCCGTCGCGACTGTTCTCGTGGGCGCCGGACGGGCGGTTGTTGCACACGTGGACGATTGCCGGGCAGGATCTTGCGGCTGACCACGGGGTGCAGGCCACGGTCGTCGACGCGGTCGGAGACGTTTACCTGCTCGACACAAGCCCGGCGCGGGTGATCGTGTTCGACCCGCGCTCGGGAGCGCAGCGTACGTACGCGACGATCCCCGACCTGCATCCCTGCAGCGGCGCGAGCAGGAGCGACTGCTCGGCGTCGCTGTTGGACAACCCGCCGGAGCCGGATTACGCCGCGTGGGGCCCGGATGGCTCGCTCTACGTCACCGATGACACCCAGGCGACGATCTTTCGCGTACCGCCGGGCGGCGGCGCGGCGCGTCCGTGGCTGACCGATCCGCGGTTCGACTTCATTCTTTTTGGGCTCACCGGGCTGGCGCTGGCGCCGGACCGTCGCACGCTCGTCGCAGCGACGGTCGGCTCGAGCCCGTTGGCGGCCGCTGACCCGGCGGCGGGCTCGCTCGTCGCGATCCCGATTGAGCCGAACGGCCCGCCGGGGACGCCGCGCGTCCTCTGGCGCAGCCGAGACGCCGAGGCGCCGGACGGATTCGCGTTCGCCAAGTCGGGTGATATCTATGTGGCGCTGATCGGCCCGGTCGCGGACCAGATCGTGGAGCTCTCGCCGGGCGGGCGGGAGCTCGCGCGCTTTCCCTCCGCAGTTGACAACGCACTGCGCCCGCTTCCGTTCGACACGCCCTCGAGCGTTGTCTTTGACGGGTCGCGCCTGCTGGTCACAAACCTCTCGTATTACGCCGATGACCGCGCCCATCAGGTCATCTTCGACGTGGAGGCCGGCGAGCCCGGCGCGCCGCTGTTCGTCCCGTCGCCGCCGGCGGCGGCTCGGCC
>DASZMU010000154.1:0-36909 GCA_035551695.1 Solirubrobacteraceae bacterium | reverse complement strand
GGGTCAGGACAGCAGCCCAATCCGCTGCGCCCGCTGCACCGCCTCGGCGCGGTTGCGGGCCTGGAGCTTGCGGTAGACCGCGCTCGTGTGCTCCTTGACGGTGTGCGGCGAGAGGAAGAGCTGTTCGGCGATCTCGCGGTTCGTTGCGCCTCCGGCGATCAGGTCGAGGACCTCGCGCTCGCGGTCGGAGAGCAGCGGAGTCGGCTGCTCGGCGGTCGGCGCGAACACGGTCATCCCGCAGCCGACCATCCGGACCGCCCGAGCCACCTCGCGCGCCTCCCAATCCTTGGAGACGAAGCCGCTGGCCCCGGCGGCACGCGCGGCCGCGGGCGACATGCGGCCGGCGCCGGAGATGAGCAGCACCCGGGTCGACGGCGATGCCTTGAGGATGGAGCCGCACACGTCGGCGCCGGATTCGCCGGCCAGGAACAGGTCGACGAGCGCGACGTCCGGCCGCAGGGTCGGCAGCAGCGCCAGCGCCTCCGCGCCGGTGCGCGCCGCCAGGCACCGCTCCACCCACGGCTGCTCGCCGAGCAGGACCCGGAATCCCCAGTGCACGACGTCGTGGTCGTCGACGACGAGCACCCGCAGCCGCCGCTCGGACTGACGCCGCGTGAGGTTGGGCTGCGCGCTCACCGGGCCGTCTCCGGCGTGGGCGCCGACGCCCCGTCGCGGAGGGGTACGAACAGCCGCACCCGCCACCGTCCCGGCTCCGGAGCACCGAAGTCGACGACGCCCCCGTGCTGAAGTGCCTCAAACGCGGCGAGCCGCAGGCCCATCCCGGCGCCTCGGGCCCCGGACGAGACCCCGTCGTTGGCGATCTCGAGCGTGAACGTCTCCTCGTCCGTGGCGACCGTCACGTCCACCAGGGTGGCCCGCGCGTGCTTGGCGATGTTGCGCAGCGCCTCGGCCAGAACCGACTGGGCGACCGGCTCGATGTCCGGCGGCACGTTGATGTCGTCCGGCCAGTCGACGCGGACACGCGGTCCCGGCGCCTGGACGACGCGCGCGAGCTCGGCAGCCAGCGTGCTGCCGCTGTCGTGACCGAGCGGGGCTAGCGGCCGTTCGAGCGCGCTGCGCAGGTCGCTGAGCGCCTCCTGCATCTCGACTCGGCACCGCTCACGCTCCTCCGGGTCGAGCGTCTTCTCGGCGCTCAGCGCGAGCGACACCCCGAACAGGCGCTGCATGACCCGCTCGTGGATCTCGCGGGCGAGCTCGAGCCGCTCGCCGAGGCGGCGGTTGCGCTCCTGCTGGCGGGTCGCGTTGCGCGCGGTCGCCACCAGCGCCGCCGTCTTGCCCAGCGTCCACAACAGGTGGCGCTCGCCGTCGGAGAGCTCGAACCGGCCCCCGCCCCGGTCGGCGCAGATGACGCCGTAGGCCCGGCGGGCCGCACTCAGCGGGGTGCAGACCAGCGTCGTGATCCCGAACAGGTCGGCATACTCCGGCGGCACCTGGTTCTCGATCTGGTCGGAGACGACGACGACCTGATCCTCGAGCAGCGCTCGCTGCGCGATCGGCGTCGAGACAAGCGTCGGCGATGGCTGGAGCGTCGCCAGCTGTGAGAACGACGTCCCGTAGGAGCCGACGACCCGCACCCGCCGCCGCCCGGCGTCGGCCATGAAGATCGCCGCGCGGCGCATCGTCGTCAGCCGGCAGATCGCCTCGCAGATCCGGTCATAGAACTCGGTCGAGGTCGTGTCGGTGTCGAGCTCGGCGAGCAGCTCGACGAACACCTCGAGCGGCTCGACGCCGGCGAACAGCGAAGGGGGGCGCTCGACGCTCACCCTACGCTCTCACACCGACCCCCGCTCGCCATCCAGGCTCACCAGGTCCGGGGGTCGTGTGAGTCATCTGGCTGGGCCGAACGTCGTAGCGCCGGCGGATCTCGTACAGCGTCGTGCGCTCGGCGGCGGGGCGCCCGGCGCGGTAGGCGGCGCCGATCAGATCCTCAGGCTCGAGCCGCACACCGTGGTAGCTGCCGGCCATCCGGCTGATCGACTCCTCCATGAGCGTCCCACCCAGGTCGTTGACCCCCCAGCGCAGTGCCTCGGTGGCGGCGTCAAGTCCCATCTTGACCCAGCTCGCCTGGACGTTCGTCACCGTGCCGCCGAGCGCAAGCCGGAACGCCGCGGTGTGCTTGAGGTTCTCCTCGCGCGAGATCTCCTGGACGCCGTGGGTGCGCCCCAGGAGCGTCTGAAACGGGATGAACGACAGGGGGACGAACTCGGTGAAGCCGCCGGTGCGCTCCTGCAGCTCGCGGACGACGCGCATGTGCTCGGCCAGCTCCGGCGGCTCCTCGATGTGGCCGAACATGACGGTCACCGTCGACCGGATCCCCTCGGCGTGCGACGCCTCGATGATCTCAACCCACCGCGCCACCGGCAGCTTGTTCGGCGAGATCCGCTCACGCACGCCGTCGTGCAGGACCTCGGCGGCGGTGCCGGGCGTCGACCCCAGCCCGGCGTCGCGGAGTCGCGAGAACACCGCGCGGGGAGCCAACCCGGAGACGTCGCACATGTGCGCGACCTCCATCGGCGAGTAGGCGTGCAGGTGGATCTCCGGCGCGATCTCCTTGGCGAAGCGCAGCCATCCGACGTAGTCGTCGAGCCCCCAGTCCGGGTGGATGCCGGATTGGATGCACAGCTCGGTGGCGCCGGCCGCGATCGCCTCCTGCACACGCTGGGCGAAGTCCTCACGGGAGTGCTCGTAGGCGTCCGGCGACCGCTTGGACTGGCCGAAGCCGCAGAACGCGCAGCCGACGACGCACACGTTCGAGACGTTGATGTTGCGGTTGACGACGAACGTGACCGTCTCGCCGGCGAGCCGGCACCGCAGTTCGTCGGCGGCGGCGCGCATGTCCTCCACCACCGGCGGGCGCTGTTCGGCGAACAGGGCGGTCAGCTCGTCGGCGGTCAGCTTGACCCCGTCGCGCGCCTTCTCGATCGCGCGCGGAGCGGCGTCATCGGCGATCCGCAGGTCGTTGGTCCGTCCGCTGCCCCGGCGGGGAATGAACGACCAGTAGCGGCTGGTGATCACGTCCAGGACCGGCTCGGACACCCACTCGGGGTCGATGTACTCCGGGTATACGCACAGCCGTTCGGAGAGCGCGTAGCCGTCCTCGGCCAGGCGCTTGCGCACCAGGGCCGGGGAGGGGAACGGGTGCTCCGGGGAGATGTGGTCGCCGTTGGCGCTCAGGCCTCCGAGATCGGTGGCCCCAGCCGCCACCAGCTCCGGCCACCAGTCCGACAGGTTGGGCGGGACCTGGATCCCGATGTCCGGCATCAGCTCGCGCGTGTGCGCGATCAGCCGCTTCATGTCCTCCAGGGTGACGGGCGAGGCCCACCTCGGCGCATCGAGTTGCGGCCCATGGCCGACACCGGTGCGCCAGTACTCGCTCGCCGCCGCGTCGGCGATGTCGGCCGGCTCGCGTCCGTAGTAGCTCTGGTGAGGAACGAAGTTCTGGAGAATGACCTCCTGCAGGTGGCCATGCTCGCGGTGGAGCGCCGCCAGCGCCTCGAGCGACGCCATCCGCTCGTCCTCGGTCTCGCCGATGCCGACGAGGATCCCGCTCGTGAACGGGATCTTCAGCTCACCGGCGGCCGTGATCGTCTCCATGCGACGCGCCGGATGCTTCGTCGGCGACCCGGCGTGCACGGTGTCCATAAGCCGTTCGGACACCGACTCCAGCATCAACCCCTGCGAGGCGGTCACGGCCCGCAGGCGAGCTAGGTCCGTGCGGGAGAGGACGCCGAGGTTGGTGTGCGGCAGGAGCCCGCGCTCGAGCGCCCGCTCGCAGACCCACACGACATAGCTGGTGAAGTCGCCGTGTCCGGATTGCTCGAGGAGCTTGGCGACGCCGGCGTTGTGCTCCGGCTTCTCGCCGGTGAGCACGAGCAGTTCCTTCGCGCGATGCCGGGAGACGGCGCGGTCGAGGATCGCCACCACCTCATCCGGCTCGTGCAGGTGCGGCTTGTGGGTGGCAAACGCGCAGTACTTGCAATAGCAGCGGCACGTCCGCGACAGAGACAGCGTGAGGTTCCGGCTGAACGTGACGCGGCGACGCATGCTCGGCGCTGATTCTAGGCGCCGCCTATCCTGGCCGACCTGTGCGTCGCGTTTTGACCATGATCCTGCTGGCGGGAGCGCTCGCCGTGGCCGGCTGCGGCGGCTCCGCCTCCGCCGGGCGCGCCGACCGGAATGCCTCGCTCGTGCTCGACTTCACGCCGAACCCGGTCCACGTCGGGATCTACACGGCGCTGGCGCGCCACGACGACACCGCCGCCGGCGTCCACCTCCACGTGATCGTCCCCGGCGGCTCGACCGATTCGATCAGCCTGCTCGAGAAGGGGCGCGTGGACTTCGCGATCCTCGACATCCATGACCTGGCGATCGCCCGCGAGCACGGCCGGGACATCGTGGGCATCCTGCCCATCGTCGAACGTCCGCTGGCGGCGGTGATCGCCCAGCCGGGAGTGAGCAACCCGCGACAACTCGACGGTCGGACGGTCGGCGTCACCGGCGCCCCCAGCGACACCGCTGTGCTGGATTCGGTCGTCTCCGGCGCCGGCGGACGCCCGTCAGGCGTCCACACGGTGACGATCGGCTTTGACGCGGTCAGCGCTCTCCTCGCCGGCCGGGTCGCGGCCGCTACCGCGTTCTGGAACGACGAGGGGGTCACGCTCAACCGGGCGCGTCCCGGTTTCCACGACTACCGCGTCGAGGACTACGGCGCGCCGTCCTACCCGGAGCTCGTCGTCTGCACCACCGCCCTCGCGCTGAGGACCGACCCGGGCCTCGCCCGGGCGGTCGTCGACGCGCTGGTGCGCGGCTATGACACCGCGCTCGCGGACCCGGGCCTGGGGCAGCGCTCGCTCGAGTCACAGGTCCCGGGGCTCAACCATCAGCTGGACAGCGCCGAGCTCGCGGCGCTCCGTCCGGCGTTCACCGGGCCCGAGGGCCACTTCGGCGTCCTCGACACGGCGGTGCTGCGCACGTGGGCGGCGTGGGAGGCGAAGTTCGGCATCGTTCATGGTGTTCCGAACGTGTCGGGGATGTTCGACAGGTCGTTCGCACCCCGGTAAAAGGCCTCGCGGCGGGTTGGTGGTCGTCGTGCACGTGCTCCGGGGCGAAAACGGCGGGCAACGAAGAGGAGGCGGGCCGGCGCCGCCGTCACCCGCCCCACCCCGTCGATGCACCGGATTTCGCCGTGCATCATGCGCCAAACCCACGCGACCACCGCCCATAAACCCGCCGCGGGCTCGGGCTCGGGCGCTACCCGGTCAGCTGCGTCACAAGATCAGCCCCCGCCCGCGCCATCCGCGACCGCGGAACGACGAGATCGAACCCCGCCTCCTCGGCGGCAGCCCGGACATCGCTCTCCACGTGCGAGAAGAACGCCAGCGACCGCACATCGCCGCCGAGCACCGGCCGTACCGCCTCGAGCCGCGCCGGAACCTCGGCGGTCAGATCGACCAGCAGCACGTCGGCGCCGGCCAGGGCCCCGGCCAGTTCGTCGCCCCGCCCCACCAGCACCGGCTCGTGCCCGCCCGCCTGGAGCGCGCCGATCACGTTGGAGCCGAACAGCAGGTCAGGGATGAACGCAACGACGCGCGCCACGGCGGCCGCTCACCCTCACTGCGCGTAGAGCTTGCGGTACTCCCGGCGCACGGATTCGGTCCGCCCCCACCCGTTGAACACCTGAGCGCGGCCGGTGCGCACCTCGCGCAGCGCAAGCTCGCCGTCGATCCCAGCGTCGTCGAGCAGGTGGAGCGCCAGGTGGACCGCGGGAACCGACGCGGCGTGACCGAACCGGTGGGCGACCATCACATGCCAGTGCCAGTCGGACTTCGACTGCGGCTGGGCGTTGCAGCTGACGAGCATGATCGCCGCGTCGACATAGCGGGTCTCGTCGAAGATGCGCAGGTCGAACTCGAGGTCCGTCCAGTCATCCGGGAGGGTGGCGGTGATCTCGTCGAAGTCGTGAACGAGCGGCATCGCGTCGAAGCGTACCGGGCTCAGCCGAAGAACTGCTCGTAGAGCGCGAACACGTTCATCGCCGTGATCACCGCCGCGACGACGTACGCCGTGAGGCTGAGCACGCGGCCGTTGACGTGAGCCCCCATCACGTCGCGGCGTCCGGTCAGGACCACCAGCGGCACGAGCGCGAACGGTATGCCGAACGAGAGCACCACCTGGCTGAGCACCAGCGCATCGGTCGCGCTGACGTGCAGGCCGAGGATCACCAGCGCCGGGAGCATCGTGATCGTCCGCCGCACCACCATCGGGATCCGGATCCCGATGAAGCCGGCCATGACCACCTGCCCGGCGTAGGTCCCGACGCTCGACGAGGACGCTCCGGAGGCGAGCAGCGCGACGGCGAACGCGAGCGCCGCGCCGCCGCCGACAAGCCGGTCGATCTGGGCGTGCGCCCCCTGAATCGTCGAGAGGCCGGACAGCGCCGGGGTGTGGAACAGCTTGGCGAACACCGCCAGCATCGCCAGGTTGATGATCCCGGCGACGCCGAGGGCGATCAGGATGTCGAGCCGCTCGAACCGCAGGACCTGACGGCGCTCGCCATCGTTGCGCATGTCGACCCGCCCCTTGGTCAGCGCCGAGTGCAGGTAGATGACGTGCGGCATGACCGTCGCGCCGATGATCCCGACGGCGACGTAGAGCGCGCTTGAGCCGCTCAGGTGCGGCACAAAGCCGCGCAGCGCCAGGGGCGCGGAGGGGCCGATATGCGCCGTCTCGTACAGGAATCCGGCAAACACGATCCCCAGCAGCGCCGCGATCGCGAGCTCAAAGCCGCGAAACCCGCGCCGCTGGAGCCCCAGGATCCCGAAGGCGATCACCCCGGTCAGCAGCCCGGCAACGAGCAGGGGCACGCCGAACAGCAGGTTGAGTCCGATTGCCGCGCCGAGAAATTCGGCGACATCGGTCGCCATCGCCATGACCTCGGCCTGGACCCACAGCCCGCGGCTCCCCCAGACGGGGAACCGTTCCCGGCAGAGCTCCGGGAGGTTGCGGTCGGTGGCGATGCCGAGCTTGGCGGAGAGGTACTGGACGAGCATCGCCATCAGGTTGGCCGCCAGCACGACCCACAAGAGCTCGTAGCCGAACCGCGCCCCGCCCTGGAGGTTGGTCGCAAAGTTTCCGGGGTCGACGTACGCCACGGCGGCCACGAACGCCGGACCCAGCATCGACAGGGTGGCGCGCAGGCGGCCGCGCTGGAGCTGGCGCTGCAGCGGCGTGAGATGGGCAGTGCCCGCGTCCGGGACGGCGACGGCCGCCCCCTCCACGGTGGCCGCCTCGAGCGCCGGCTCAGGCCTCACGCTGCGCCACCGTCACTCTCATCGCCCGTGCGAGATCGCCCCCGAGCGGATGCACCTCCGAGCCGAACCGCACGAACAGCGGGCCGCCGAAGGGCTGGCGCTCCAGAACCTCCAGGGTGTCGCCGGGCGCGATCCCTCGCTCCGCGAGATAGCGGAGCATGTCCGGGTCGGCATCCGAGACGCGGGTGAACGTTCCCCGCGCTCCGGGCTCCAGCGACTCCAGGCTTTCGGTGCGGATCTCCTCGATCGTCAGCTCACGCGAGGGAATCGGATCGCCGTGCGGATCATGAGTGGGGTCGCCGAGCTTGGCGGCGATCAGCTCCTCGAGCTCCTCGGAGAGCACGTGCTCGAGCACCTCGGCCTCCTGATGGACCCGATCCCACGGCACACCGAGGGTCTCGACCAGGTAGAGCTCGAGCAGACGGTGATGGCGGATGACCTCCAGCGCCACGCGGCGCCCCGCGTCCGTCAGGAGCACGCCGCGGTACGGCCGGTGGGTGACCAGGCCGAGCTCCCCCATGCGCTTGACCATTCCGGACGCCGACGCGGGGGTCACGTTCAGTCGCTCCGCCAGCGCGTTGGTGCTGACGGGCCGGCCGTCACGTGCCTGGAGGGCGTAGATCGCCTTCGTGTAGTCCTCGATGGCCGAGGACCGCAGTCCGGGGGCGGTATCCGATGAGGCGCTCATGGAAGTTATGGTAGCCCTAAATATCGGTTGCGGATCAGCTGACCTTGAATTTCGCACTCTCCGGGTCCAGCCGGGCGCAAACACCACGGTCCTATCCTGTGTCCGGTGACCTCCCTCGCCGTATCCGATTCCGAGTACCGCGCCGCCACCGAGCACTGCGGCCTCGTCGACCGGTCCGACCGCGGCAAGCTCGCGCTGACCGGGTCGGAGGCGAAGACCTTCCTCCAAGGTCAGGTCTCCAACGACGTCGAGGCGCTCGAGCCGGGGCGCGGCTGCTACGCCGCGTTCCTGACCCCCAAGGGGAAGATGCTCGGCGACCTCCGGATCCTTGACACCGGCGGGGAACTGCTGCTGGACACCGAGCGGATCGCGCTCCAGGAGCTGTTCAACATGATCCGCCGCTTCAGCATCGGCTACGACGCGCAGCTGCACAAGCGGACGCTCCAGCAGGGGCTCCTGTCCCTGCTGGGACCGGACGCGGCGGCCGTCGCCGGGGCCGACGAGCTCGACGGCGGCGAGGACGCACACATGCTGACCGAGGTCAACCAGGTCGCGGTCCGCGCCGTTCGTACCGATGTCGGCGTCGACCTGTTCTGCGACGCCGCCGACACCGACGCGCTCAAGGCCGCACTGGAGGCGCGGGGCGCCCGGCCCGTCGCCGAGGCGGTCGCCGAGTGCGTGCGCGTGGAGCGCGGCCGGCCCCGGTTCGGCGTCGACCTCGACGCCAGCGTGATTCCCCAGGAAGCGGATCTCAACGAGCGCGCGGTCTCGTTCAGCAAGGGCTGCTACGTCGGCCAGGAGACGGTCGCGCGGCTCTTTTACCGTGGCAAGCCCAACCGTCGGCTGTCCGGGATCCGGCTCTCGGCACCCGCCGAGACCGGGACCGAGATCATGCTCGGTGACCGGGTGGTCGGCCGGCTGGGCAGCGTCGCCGATTCGCCGGCGCTCGGTTCGATCGCGCTGGCCCTCGTCCGGCGGGAGGCCCCGCCCGGCTCCCACGTGACGGTCGGCCCGGACGCGGTCGACGCCGTCGTCGTCGACCTGCCGTTCGCGCTCTGAACCCCGTCCGTCCGCCCGGCCGCCCGCCGGGCCGCCGCCAGGAGCTCGCGGAGCCTGCCCGGGTCCGGTGACCCGGGCTCGAGCACCAGCTGAGGCGTGTCCGGGTGGGACGCGAGCCAGGTGCCGATGATCCGGACCTCGTCGACCTCGGTGGGCGGCACGTGCGCGCCGAGCTCACCGATCCGGCCGGCGCGGCGCAGCGCCCTCTCGGTCCGGTCCACCAGCTCGTCGGCGCCACCCGCCAGGCGGCCCAAGTCGACCAGACGCCCGCCGACCAGCCAGAACGCCTCCACCGCGGCCTCCGAGGGGTGCGGGGCGAGCACGAGGCGGGGGCGCGCATGCGTGGCCTCGAGCACGCCGCCGAGACGGTCGAGGATCATCGCCAGGCGGCCCGCGCGCCGGCGCAGCGCCTCCGCCCGCTCGAACCGCTGCTCGGCTGCGGCCGCGCGCATCTGCCCGTACACGTGGGCGATCAGCGGCCGCTCGCTCCGGGTGTCCACGAACAGCGACAGCACCTCGTCCAGGCGCCGCCGGTAGAGGTTGGGGTCCAGATCGCCGAGGCACGGCGACAGGCACCGGCCCATCTGCCCGTACGCCGAGGGGTGGTCGCGCCGGGGCAGGCGCCGTCCGCAGTGGCGCAGACCGAACAGGGAGTCGAGCTGCTCCACCAACTCGAGCGCGAGGCGGCGGCCGCGTACAGGCCCCACCGTCACCCCGTGTCCGGCCGCCGGGTCCGGAGACACCTCGAGAATCGGATACGGGATGTCCAGGCGACAGCGGATGTAGACGAGGCGGTCGTCGCGGCGGATCAGGCGCTTGTTGCCCGGCGGCCTGAGCTCCTTGATCAACCGGTTCTCGAGCACCAGGGCGCCGAGCTCCGAGCCGGTCGTGCGGTAGTCGACGACGGAGGCGTGCGCCGTCCACGCCGCCTGCGGGGTCGAGGGAGCGAAGTGGGCCCGCGCGCGGTTGCGGATCGAGACCGACTTGCCGACGTACAGGATCCGGCCCGCGGAATCGCGGAACAGGTACACGCCCGGATCGCGCGGCAGGTCCGCGAAATCCGGCGGCTCCGGCGCCCGGCTCAGAGACGGCACCCGCCCGGCGGGCTCCGAGGCGCGACGGCGGGCCCGGCGGCGCGGGGCCAGCAGGGCCAGCGCGTCGGCGACGGTGCCGGCGTTGGCGCAGAGCCGCGGGAACAGCGCGCACAGCACGCGGGCGCAGGTCTCGGCGTCCACCAGGGCGCGATGCGCGCTCTCCACCTCGATCCCCAGGGCGTCGGCGAGCACGCTCAGCCCGCGCCGGCGCTGCAGCGGCAAGATCAGCCGGGCCAGCGCGGCGGTGCAGATCACCGGCGGGTCCGGCCACGGCAGGCCAATCCGGTGAAACGCCTGGCGCAGCACCCGCCGGTCGAACGGAGCGTTGTGGGCGACCATGACACGCCCCTCCAGCCGCCGGCTGAGGTCCGGGAGGACGTCCTCCAGCGACGGGGCGCAGTCGACCATCGCCTGCGTGATGCCCGTGAGCCGCTGGACGCCCCGGCGCAGCGGCGCGCTTGTGCGGCACAGCGAGCTCCATTGCTCGTGGAGCTCCCCTCCCCCGACGAGCACCGCGCCAACCTCGGTCATCTCACACCGGTCGCCGGCGAGACCGTTGGTCTCGGTGTCGACCACCATGAACTCGGCGCTGGCGATGGGTGCCGCGAGCAGCTCCATCCCCTCGTGATACGCCGCGCCCCGGACGGTGTGCAGGATTCGGTGCGTGGATGGCCGAAACCCGGTCTATGCGTGCGTTCCCGCCGGCGCTCGGATGTCTTGTCGGCCGTCCAGGCGGGTAGCATCGGCATTGCCCGCAAGGAAGGAGCCACCAGATGACTGCTACCGCCCCTGATAAGGAACGACTGCGCGAGCTGGACGCGGACACCCGTCAAGCTTGGAGTCTCTACAGCGATCGGTTGCGCGAGCTCAGCGGTGAGGAGTACGAGCGAGCCGAGTCCGAGTCCTGGATGGAGCTGCAGAGCGAGCTTCAGCGTCTCTCGCGCGAGCGCGAGGAACTCACGGCCGACCCCGCCTGACGACGCGGCCTGAAGATCTGGGAAGCACCGCCCCTTCTCGGGTATGGTTTCCGGTGGATTGGCCCGCGGAGCCGGTATGGCCGGTGGGACGGTCCCCGAGAGGAGAACCGGGAAGAGTGCGCATCAGGACGATCGGAGCGATGGCAATGACCGTCGCAGTGGTGGCCGGCTGTGGGTCCACGGGAGGCAAGTCCGCCGCGCTGTTGCGGCCGTCCAGCCCGGTCAACCTGAGCGTGTACATCAGCAACTCGCGGGTGTCGGTGTCCCCCGCTGCCGTCGGCGCTGGACCGGTCGCGTTCGTCGTCACCAACCAGTCCACCCAGTCCGAGTCGCTGGCGATCGGCGCCGGATCCGGCACCCTGGCCAGCACCGCTCCCATCAACCCCCAGGGCACGACCCAGGTCACCGTTGACGTCAAGCCCGGTACGTACACGATTGCCACCGCGCCGCACGGCACCGATGCCCAGCAATCCCATCCGTCGGCGATCGCCGGCGCCACCATCCACGTCGGCCGCCAGCGGCCGAGCTCGAGCAACCAGGTCCTCCAGCCGTAGCCGTCTGCCCCGACGGCCCGGTCGCGCGGTGAGGTCGTGCGCGGGCGCCCCGGCGGCCTACCAACGGGTAGCATCCGCGAGACCTCGACCTCTGAAGACCACAGGAAGGTGAATTACTCAAGTGGCCGTCGATCTCACGCAAGTCGCCAACGTAGAGACGGAGCCGGGCGAGCTTCCGCCCACGATGACCGCGTGGGTGATTCGCGAAGAGCGCCAGGGCGAGCCGGTCGACGCGTTCCAGCTTGAGGAGATCGGCGTTCCGGAGCCCGGTGCGTTCGAGGTCGTCGTCCGGGTGATGGCCGCCGGGGTGAACTTCAACAACGTCTGGGCGGCGCTCGGGGAGCCGGTTGGCGTCTGGCGCTACGGCGACCATCCCCAGTGGGGCCACCACATCGGCGGCTCGGACGCCTCCGGGATCGTCTGGCAGGTCGGCGACGGCGTCACGCGCTGGAAGCCGGGCGACGAGGTCGTCATCCACTGCAACCAGGCCTCCTACGAGGACCCCGAGGTCCACGGTCTCGACCCGCTCGCGGCGCCCAGCCAGCAGATCTGGGGCTACGAGACGACCTGGGGATCCTTCGCCCAGTTCTGCAAGGTCCAGGCCCAGCAGCTGTTGCCCAAGCCCAGGCACCTGGCCTGGGAGGAGGCGGCCTCCTATGGGCTCACGTACTTCACCGCGTACCGGATGCTGATCGACCGCTGCAAGCTTCAGGCGGGGCACCGCGTGCTCATCTGGGGCGCCGCCGGCGGCCTGGGGGTGTTCGCGACCCAGCTGTGCTCGCTGACAGGCGCCGACGCGGTCGGCGTCGTCTCCAGCGACGAGAAGGGCGACCTGATCGAGCAGCTGGGGGCGACCGGCTACATCAACCGCGGCGAGTTCAGCGGCATGATGCGGCAGGGCGGTGAGAGCCTCGAGGAGGAAAAGGCCCGGTTCAAGGAGTCACGCCGGTTCTGC
Source organism: Solirubrobacteraceae bacterium (assembly GCA_035551695.1). Classification (GTDB taxonomy): domain Bacteria; phylum Actinomycetota; class Thermoleophilia; order Solirubrobacterales; family Solirubrobacteraceae; genus Palsa-465. Next base: position 24,251 of record DASZMU010000154.1, on the reverse strand, counting down.
AAGGCGGTGGAGGAGAAGCTGGGCGGCCCGCCGGACATCGTCTTCGAGCACGTCGGCCGAGCGACCTTCCCCACGTCCGTCCTCGCCGTCAAGCCGTTCGGCAAGGTCGTGATCTGCGGCGCCACCTCCGGGTACCAGCTCGACTTCGACGTCCGCTACCTCTGGATGCGCCAGAAGGAGATCATCGGCTCGCACTTCGCCAACGCCTGGGAGGCGATGAAGGCCAATGAGCTCATCGAGGAGTCGAAGATTCGCCCGGTGCTCTGGCAGACGATGGGCTTTGAGGGGGTGGCGGAGGCGCACCAGCTACTGCGCGACAATCGCCACCTCGGAAAAATTGCGATCCTCGTCGGTGCGACCGATGAGGGACAGGGCAGGACCGCCGAGGGACCCGGCGCGATCCGGGCCGAGGTAGGAGCGTAGATATGGCTGATCTCATATGGGTGCAGTGGTACGCGACAGTGCTCCGCCAGGATGCGTTCGCCGCCGAGGTGGCGGCTGTGGCGCCGATCGCCCTGCGCTACGGCGCAAGCCGCTACCAGGTGCACGTGTCCAACGACGACCGGTACCGGATCACGCAGATGTCGTGGTTCGACAACAAGGTTGACTGGTACCGGTATTGGGACGGACCGGAAATGATCGAGTTTCGATCCCGCAACGCCGGGCGCTACCAGATCCCCATCACGTACAACTGGGCCGACGAGATCGCGGGTGGCGAACTGGTGCTCAACGGGGAGAACGGCGCCCCCAACGGTGTCAACGGGGCGCCGAACGGCGAGCCGGTGACGCCCGGCACCCCCAACTCCCGCTGACGGCCTCTCGCGCCCGGTGATCAGCCGGTCCGGGCGCGGCCGGGCACGGGCCCGTCGTGGGGCTCCGCCACGCGCAGCGCCACCTCGAGCCAGAACCGCGATTCCGGGTCGTCCAGGGCGGCGCCGAAGAGCTCGCGCAGTCGACCCAGGCGGTAGCGCGCCGTCTGCGGGTGGATCGCCAGCCGGCGTGCCACCACCGTCAGCCGCCCCTGCTCGGCCAGCCAGACCCGCAGCGTCTCGCTCAGCCTGCGCCGCGATCCGGGCGACAGATCCGCGAGCGGCGCCAGCCGGTCTGCGGCCAGCTCCCCGGCTAGGCGCCGGTCCGTGCGCAGCAACAGCTCGCCCGCCTGCTCGCGCGCCGCGAGCAGCCCGTGGTTGTGGCCGGCGAGCTCCAGCGCGGCCTGCGCCCGCAGAAAGCTGATCCGCGCCTCGGCCCAGGCAACGGTCGTTCCGAGCCCGGCGCATGCCCCCGCCCCCACCACCGCACGCTCGATCGCCACCCGCTGCGCCGGCCCGTCCGGATCAGGAACGATCGCGTAGATCGCGTCCCCCATCGACTCGCTGATCGCGTCCGCCGGCAGCCGCGCCGGCACCTCATCGCGCCGGTCGCCCCCAATCGCGAGCACCGCGAGGCTCCGCGGTAGCAACCAGGCGGCCTCGGCCGCGGCGGCCTCGATCGCGGCCGGCTCTGCCGGTGACTCGCGCACGAGCAGGCGGACCAGGCGCCGGCGGCGCAGCTCGGCTTCGCCGGCGGCGGCCGACCGTTCAAGCGCGTGGCCTTCGGCCGACTCGGCCGAGAGCAGGTCGATGTAGGCGAAGAGCGACTCGGCGAGCAGGTACAGCGTGTCTGGCTGCAGGCCCGCCTCCGCGCCCAGGGCCGCAAACCGCCGCCAGGCCACGCGGGCGCCGATCCGGTAGGCGCCGAGAAGCGACTCGAGGCTGCGCCCGGCCCGCATCTCCCCCTGGCCGATCGCGCGGTAGACGTCCGGCCGATGCACGGGGCCGCCGGCCTCGATCTCGTCGAGGAAGTGTCGCAACGCCTGCTGTACGCCGACCCGCAGGCCCTCGCCGAACGGGCCTTCTAGGGGACGGGCATATGCGGGTAGAGTCGCTACTGCCTGGATGATCTCGCCGGCCACGCCATCGAGCGCCGGGCGCAGAACCGTCACAACCTCGGACGGAAGCTCGTGCCAGGGCTGGTCACGGCTGGTTTTCATACCTCTCACACAGTATTCGCGGTGATCGTCATGCGATGGACAGAAGAAATTTGCGTTGAAGCTACGTATGATGGAGCCATCTGATGAGCCGCAGCCACAAGATCGGAAACCTGGTGGGCGTCGGCCTGCCCCCGCTGGCTCTCGTCATCGCGATCGTCCTGCTGTGGCGCCGCGCGATCGGCCCGCTGGAGCTGGAGCTGATGATCGGCCTGTACGTGGTCACGGCGCTGGGCGTGACCCTCGGCTATCACCGGATGTTCACCCACCGGGCGTTCGAGGCCTCGCGCCCGTTCCGGGCGATCGTGGCCGTGCTCGGCTCGATGGCCGTCGAGGGCTCGGTCATCACCTGGGTCGCCGACCACCGCAAGCACCACGCCTTCACCGACCAGGATGGAGACCCGCACTCGCCCCACCTCTCGGGTCCCGGGTTCATCGGCGCCGTCAAGGGCCTGTGGCACGCCCACATCGGCTGGCTGTTCGAGACGGTCGGCACGGCCGAGCGCGAGCGCTTCGCCGCGGACCTGCTCAGGGACCGGGTGGTGCGCGTCGTCGACAAGCTGTTCTTCCTGTGGGTCGTGCTCGGCTTCGTGATCCCGTTCGGGCTCGGCTGGATCGTCGGCGGCGGGCTCGGGACCGCGCTGACCGCCCTGATCTGGGGCGGCTTCGTCCGCATGTTCCTGCTCCACCACGTGACGTGGTCGATCAACTCCGTCTGCCACTTCTTCGGCCGCAAGCGCTTCGACGTCGACGATGAGTCGCGCAACGTCTTCTGGCTGGCCCCGTTCTCGATGGGCGAGGCCTGGCACCACAACCATCACGCCTTCCCCACCTCGGCCTTCCACGGGCTGCGCTTCTGGGAGCGGATCGCCGATCCGACCGGCCTGCTGATCGCCGCGCTCGAGAAGCTGGGGCTCGTGTGGAACGTCGTGCGCGTCAGCCCGGACCGCCAGGCGGCGAAGACGCTGCCGTCGGCACGCGGGTCGAAGACGCTGCCGGCCTCGTAGGGAATCCGCCCCCGGGGCTCCCGTGGGAGACCGCTCCCGGTGCTCCCGTCGGAGACCGCCCGCCGTGCTCCCGTCGGAGACCGGGGAACCCGACGCGCGAAAAACGGCGCGTCGAAGGGAGGGGCCACGGCTCCCGGCACGGTTCCCGCGTCTCTGGAGCCGATCACCCCGCCGTGGCCACTGCCTCCCTCCTTCGATGCCAGAAGCTGGGCGCCCCGGGAACCTGTCGAGCGACGCCGAGGACCAACAGCCGGGGTCAGCCGGATTCCAGGGGGCCCATCGTCAGCCCCGCCTCGTCCAGCGCCGTCCAATAGCTCTCGGCGTCCTCGCGCGGCCCGCTCCACACGATCGCCAGCCCGTGGTTGTGGATGCGGTCGGCGATCCGGTAGCCCTCGGCGAGGTTGACGCCGGGCACCACGCGGGCGAGGGTCTCGGCCACGTGGTCGAAGGTGTTGAACTCGTCGTTGAGAACCACCACCCGCCAGTGACCGCCGAGACCGCCCCCGGGAAGGCCTGTCCGAGGCAACTCGACCGTCTGCGACATCGGTGAGCCAGCATAGCGCCGGATGGCGCCCGCGTCAGGGGTCCCCGCGCTTGCTCCAGTAGCGCTCATAACCTGCGTACAGCTGCTCCACCGGCGCGGCCTGCTCATAGGTCTCGGCCTGCTCCGGGCTGCCGTGGCGCAGGATCTTGGCCTGCACGGTGGAGATGAACGCGTCCCGGCCGGCGTCGCGGGCCAGAGCCGACCAGGCGTCGAGCCGCGAGTCGAGCTCGTCGAGCTGACGCTCGACATCGTCGCTGGAGCCGAAATGAGTCATCGCCAGCCGCTCTGGCCGCCAGGCTCGAACGGTCGCGATCGACTCGTGCCACGCCTCGAGATCGACGTCCGGAGGCGGCGTCGGCGGGATCGTCATCGAGTTGGGGGTGATTCGGACGCCGCCGACGTCGCCGACGAACGCCGTGCCCTGGTGCAGATAGGAGACGTGGTGTGAGGCGTGGCCCGGCGTGTAGGCGACCGTCCAGCCGTCGCGCACCGTTTCGCCGCCGGACAGGACCTCCAGGCTCTCCTCGGGCACCGGCAGCATCTCGCCCCACAGCCGCTCCATGTGATCGCCGTACAGCCGGCGCGCGCTGTCGTACAGCCGCGCCGGATCGGCCATGTGGCGCGCCCCCCGCTCGTGGACGTACACGCGGAGGTCCGGCCAGCGCTCCACCAGCGATCCGGAAGCGCCGGCGTGATCGAAGTGGATGTGGGTCAGCAGGAGGGCGCGGGGGCGCTCGTCCCCCAGGGCCTCGAGCAGTACCGGCAGGCACGAGCTGGGACCGGGATCGACGAGCACGTCGCCAACCTGCCAGGAGCCGATGACGCGCGCGCGCCCAAGGTGCATGAGATCGATGAGGCGCACGAGGAGCGGCGCTGGGGCTACTGGGACAGCCGACGGTTGGCTGCCTGCGAGGCCGGCGGGATGACGGCTGTCGTGTCGTCCGACGTGGACTGGCGATCCGGCAGGTCGTCCAGCGGGCCGCGATCCCGCTCGGCCGCGGGATCCTCGGAGGCGGGAGAAGCGTCCGCCGTGGGGCCGTCGGTACTGTCGGGCCCCGCCGCCTCGCCGGGCGCCTCGGCCGGACCGTCGCCAGGCGTCTCGGCCGGGCCACCGGCGGGCGATGCGCGAAACTCAGGCGGCGTCAACGGCTCGAACGCGACGGTCTCGGTCACGTCGTCGACCTCATCCGGCTCGGCGTCGTGGTACGCCGCCTCGTCGTCATCATCGTCCTCGTCGGCGGCGAGGGACGCCTCCGGCCCGGGGCTCTCGTCCCCGTCACAGCTCAGCTCGCTGGATGGGCTCTCGCCACTGCCGTCCGCCGGGAACCGCTCGGCCGCCGTCTTGGCCAGGCCCAGCAGCTGCGCGGCGAGCTCCTCGGCGTCGCCGACGATGCGCTGACGCTCGAGCCATATGCGGTCGGTGTCGGCGTCGAGCTCGCCGACTCGCCGCTCGGCGGCCCCGGCGATCTGCGCCGCCTCCTGGCGGGCCTGCTCGAGCCGGTCCTCGGCCTCGCTGCGTGACTGGGCCGTGATCTGCTCGGCCGTCTCGTGCGCGCGCTGGAGGATGCCGGTGATCTCCTCGCCGACGCGCTCCAGCGCCCGCCGCACCGCAGCCTCCGGCGAGCGCGTGGCCTGCAGCTCGGCGACCAGCTGGCGGGTCCGGCGCACGTACTCGTCGACCGCGACCCGGTCGTATCCGCGCAGCGTCATCGGAAACTCCGCGTTCACGACCGACAGAGGGTCGTCGGGAAGCGCCTCGAGCGGCCGGGTGATCTCCTGGAGGATCGCGTGCTCGGTTGCGGCTGAGCTCTGATCAGGCATCGTGATCTGCGGGGCATTGTCGCACGTGAAGCCGCGTGCCGCCCCGTGCTCGCCCATACAATCCCCGCGATGACGGAAACCGTGCACCTGCCTGAGCGCGACCGGCCGTGGATGATGCGGACCTACGCCGGGCACTCCGATGCGAAGCGGTCCAACGAGCTGTACCGGCGCAACCTCGAGAAGGGGCAGACCGGTCTGTCTATCGCCTTCGACCTGCCGACCCAGACCGGGTATGACCCAGACCACGAGCTGGCGCGGGGCGAGGTGGGCAAGGTGGGCGTCTCGATCGCTCACCGGGGCGACATGGGCACCCTGCTGCGGGAGATCCCGCTTGATCAGATGAACACGTCGATGACGATCAACGCCACGGCCGCCTGGCTGCTGGCGCTCTACATCGTCGCCGCCGAGGAGCAGGGCGTCGATCAATCAGCGCTTCAGGGCACGACCCAGAACGACATCCTCAAGGAGTACCTGAGCCGGGGCACGTACGCCTTCCCCCCCGCTCCGAGCATGCGCCTGATCGCCGACACCATTGCCTACACGGTCCGGCACGTGCCCAAGTGGAACCCCATCAACATCTGCTCGTATCACCTGCAGGAGGCGGGGGCGACTCCGGTGCAGGAGATCGCCTACGCCATGAGCAACGCGATCGCCGTGCTCGACGCCGTCCGCGAGCGGGTTCCCGATGACCTGATGGGCGACGTGTTCGGCCGGATCTCGTTCTTCGTCAACGCCGGCGTCCGCTTCATCGTGGAGCACGCCAAGCTGCGGGCGATGCGCGAGCTGTGGGACGAGCTCGGCCAGGAGCGCTACGGCGTGGAGGACGACAAGCACCGCCGCTTCCGCTACGGGGTCCAGGTCAACTCGCTCGGGCTGACCGAGGCCCAGCCGGAGAACAACGTCTACCGGATCGCGCTCGAGGCGCTGGCGGTGACACTGGGGCGCGACGCCCGCGCCCGGGCGATCCAGCTGCCGGCGTGGAACGAAGCGCTGGGGCTGCCCCGGCCCTGGGACCAGCAGTGGTCCCTGCGGCTGCAGCAGGTGTTGGCCTACGAGACCGACCTGCTCGAGTACCCGGACATCTTCGAGGGCTCGAAGGTCATGGAGGGCCTCGTGGACGAGCTCGTCACCGGAGCGCGCGAGGAGATGGCGCGCGTGGCCGAGCTCGGAGGCGCCGTGCAGGCCGTCGACTACATGAAGTCGGCGCTGGTCGAGTCCCATCGGGCGCGCTGGCGCCGGATCGAGTCCGGCGAGCTGACCGTGGTCGGCATGAACCGGTACCAGTCGACCGAGCCCTCGCCGCTGACCGCCGACGCCGACGGGGGAATCCTCGTCGTCGACCCCGCGGTGGAGGCGGAGCAGAAGGCGGCGCTCGAGCGCTGGCGCGCCGCCCGCGACGAGGCGGCGGTTGGTTCCGCGCTCGTGGAGCTTGCCCGCGTCGCCCGCGACCCCGCCGAGAACATCATGCCCGCCACCGTCGCCGCCGCCCGAGCCGGTGTGACGACGGGCGAGTGGGCGCAGACGCTGCGCGACGTGTTCGGCGAGTACCGCGCCCCCACCGGCGTCGGCGAGGCCGCCGGCGTCCCCGGCGACGACCTCAACGAGCTGCGCGACGAGGTGGAGCGCCTGAGCGAAGCCCTCGGCCGCCGGCTGAAGTTCCTCGTCGGCAAGCCGGGACTTGACGGGCACTCCAACGGCGCCGAGCAGATCGCGGTTCGCGCGCGGGACGTCGGCATGGATGTCGTCTACGAGGGCATCCGGTTGACGCCGTCGCAGATCGCCAGCTCTGCCGCACAGGAAGGGGTGCACGTGGTCGGCCTGTCGATCCTCTCCGGCTCCCACGCGGAGCTGATCCCCTCCGTGCTGCGAGCCCTGGCAGACGCCGGTATCGGCGAGGTGCCGGTCGTGGTCGGCGGGATCATCCCGGAAGCCGATGCGGCGGCCTTGCGCGATGCCGGCGTCGCCGCCGTCTACACCCCCAAGGACTGGGATCTCAACGCGATGATGCGCGACATCGTCGGACTGGTCAGGGAACGGCACGAGGTCGACACCGCGACCCCGGCTTGACCGAGGGCACAGCCGACGGCAGCCGGCTCGGGGCCCGTCTGCGCGACGGCGATCTGACCGCGGCCGCCGCGGTGCTCAACCTGGTCGAGAGCCGTAGCGAGGAAGCGCGCACGCAGACCGAGGAACTGCTGGCCGCCGTCTCCCCCGCCGCGCTCGGCCAGGAGGCGCCCGGCCAGGTCGTCGGAGTCACCGGTCCGCCGGGCGTCGGCAAGTCGTCGCTGCTGTCGCGGATGGTCGCCGCCTGGCGGGGGGACGGCCGGTCGGTGGCGGTCCTCGCCGTCGATCCCAGCTCGCGGCGCTCCGGCGGGTCGCTGCTCGGCGATCGGGCGCGGATCGAGCGCGACCCGGGCGATGACGGCGTCTTCATCCGGTCGACGGCCGCTGGGGATCGGCTCGGTGGTCTGGCTCCGGCGACCCGGGCGGCCGTGACGGCGCTGGCGGCCGCATTTGACGTCGTCGTCATCGAAACCGTCGGCGTGGGCCAGTCGGAGACCGAGGTGGCCGATGTCGCCGACGGCGTCGCCGTCGTCGTCCAGCCGGGCTCCGGCGACGTGCTCCAGTTCCTCAAGTCCGGGATCATGGAGATCCCCGACGTGCTGGTCGTGACAAAGGCCGACCTGGGCCAGGTGGCCACGCGCGCCCTCTCCGATCTGCGGGCGGCCCTCCGATCGCTCGGCTCCACCAAGACCGCGGTGGTGGCGGTGTCCTCGATAGCGCCGCCGAGCGGGATCGAGGACCTGGTCGGCGCCCTCGACGCCCACCAGGCGGGGCTCGACGTCCCCGCCCGGCGGGCCCGCAGCCGGCGCATGCACGCGCTCGCCGACTTCACCGCCGAATACGGCGACCGGGGGCTGCGGGCGGTCGGCGGGCGGCGCGAGGCCGAGCGCTGGCTGGCGACGCAGGACCCGGGGCGCGACGTCGCCTGGTTGATGCGGGAGCTCGAGCGGCGGGCGGCGGCATGAGACGGCCCCGGCTCCCCCGCTCCACGCCCCGCATCGTTCTCCCGGCCCAGCCACTGATCGAGGCCGACACATCCCTGCGGCCGTGGCGGGACTCCGACGTGCCCGGCCTGGTCGAGGCCTGCCAGGATCCGGAGATCGTGCGCTGGACGAGGGTCCCGGCTTCGTACGGCGAGGCCGACGCCCGGTTCTACCTGCGCCAGCGCTACGACGCGACGTTCGCCGGCGTGACCGCGCCGTTTGCGATCGTCCACGCCACGACCGAGGACCTACTGGGGTCGATCTCGCTGATGCGCTTTGCCTGGCGGCACGCTCGCGCCGAGGTCGGCTATTGGCTCGCCCGTCAGGCGCGGGGCCAGGGCCACGCGACCCGGGCGGTCACGCTGATCTGCGAGTGGGGCTTCGACGTGCTCCGCCTCGAGCGGATCGATCTGCTGGCGGCGACCGGGAACCCGGCGTCCCAGCGGGTCGCCGAGCGCGCGGGCTTCACGCGCGAGGCGGTGCTCCGCTCGTACATGGAGGGGACATTCGAGCGTCAGGACATGGTGGCGTTCGGCTTGCTGCGGGACGAGTTCGACCGCTGAGGCTCAGCGCGGCGTGGCCAGCGACTCCAAGCGCCAGCCGTTCTTGGTGTTGGTCAGCTGCACGGACTCCAGCGCCGGCTGCTGGCCGAGCGCACGGGCGAGCACGACCGCCGAGGCCGACGATCCGTGGATTCGGACGCTCGACACGCTGAGCGTGGGATCGGTGACGCTGTCGAAGTACGTCCGCATCGCCTGCTCGCAGTCGATGCCCGCGGCCCTGAACCGCTGGACCAGTGCGGGCGCCAGCACCTGCTGACAAAGCGCGGACGCGTCACGGTTGGCGACCGCGTGGGCGAACTGCTGCAGCTTGGCCTGCACCTGTTGGTTGGCGCTCGCGCCGCAGCCCGCCAGCGCACATGCCGCGCCGAGAAGGGCGAGCCCGCAAGCGTGGCGCATGGCGGCAAGGGTACCCTGTACGCAGTGACCTCAGAGCCACTTCGCGACGGACACGGCCGGCTGATCGGCGACCTGCGGGTCTCGGTCACGGATCGCTGCAACTTCCGCTGCCAGTACTGCATGCCGGCTGAGGGCCTTCCGTGGCTCGAGCGCGCCGAGATCCTCACGTTCGAGGAGATCGCCCGGTTGGTGGCGCTGTTCGCCGACATGGGCGTCGGCGACGTACGGTTGACGGGCGGCGAGCCTCTGGTCCGGCGGGACTTCCCGGTCCTGGCGGGCATGCTCTCGCAGATCGACGCCGTGCGCGAGATCTCGGTGACGACGAACGGGTTCCTGTTGGCGCGGGACGCCGAGCGCCTCGTCGCGGCCGGGATCGACCGCTTCAACGTCTCGGTGGACTCGCTACAGCGCGACCGCTTCTACCAGCTGACCCGCCGCGACGCCCTCGACCAGGTCCTCCACGGGCTCGACGTGCTGGCCTCCTTCCCGGAGGCGCATCCCATCAAGGTCAACGCGGTTGCGATACGCGGCTTCACCGAGGAGGAGGTGCTTCCCTTCGCCGATCTGGCCCGGCGCACGCCGTATCAGATCCGCTTCATCGAGTTCATGCCGCTCGACGCCGACCGGGCGTGGACGCGCAGCCAGGTGCTGACCGGGGCCGAGATCCGGGAGGCGATCGAGGCCGTCTATCCGCTTGAGCCGGAGCCCCGTGAGCCCAGCGCGACCGCGCGCGTCTACCGCTTCGCCGACGGACAGGGGCGGGTCGGCTTCATCAACCCGGTCTCCGAGCCATTCTGCGCCGACTGCAACCGCGTCCGGCTGACCGCCGACGGCCGTTTGCGCACCTGCCTGTTCTCGCTCAACGAGACTGACCTGCGCACCCCGCTGCGCGAGGGCGCCTCCGACGCGGACGTCCAACAGATCATCCGGGACGCCGTCTGGCGCAAGGAGCTCAAGCACCACGTCGGCGAGCCGGGCTTCATCCAGCCGGCCCGCAGCATGTCCGCCATCGGCGGCTAGCACCCCGCCCGGTTCGCGGCCCCTCAGCGGATATCCGCGGCGATGCCGGGGGGCCGAACTACTGGCAACGAAGAAGTGAGGGGGCCGACGCGTCGCCGGCGGCCGACCGACTGGCAACGAAGGGGTGAGGGAGCGAGGCGTCGCGCGCGGGCCGAACGTCCGGCAACGAAGGAGCGAGGGAGCGAGGCGTCAACGGGGCGATGGATCGTCGGCCAATCCGGCCGTCGCGACCTGCAGAATGCGCCAAACCACGGCCGCGCTGCGCAATTTGGCGCATTCCTGGGGCTGGGCGTGCGCGTGGTGCCAAATCATTCGGCGGAGCTGAGATTTGGCGCAGGTTGCACGCTGAAAAAGCGGAGCAACGGCACCCGGAATCCGGAGCACCGACGCCGGAATCCGGAGCAACTCCCCGGGCAGCCGTCCACCCCTCCTTCGATGCGCCGTTTCTCCGGCAAAACTCAAGGCACCGGCATCGCAAAGGTGAACATCCGCTCGGCGTCGATCCGCGCATAGACCGGGGCGGGCGGGGGCGAATCCAGAAAACCCGTCTCCCACTCCGGCCCGTAGCGGGGCAGGTAGATGTCGAGCAGCGTGCGCCGGAACCCCGCGCACTCGCGGCTGTGGATGTCGATCGGCACGGCCGTCCCGTGGACCGTCACCGCCAGCTCCTGGCTGGGGAGGTGGGTGGCGCTGACGTGCGGACGGCGGCGGATGTGGCGGAAGCGCACCGAGTCCGGCGACGAGCCGAAATAGAACGCGCCCCGGAAGAAGATCCCGTCGACCGGGCCGACGATCGGCCGTCCGTCGGCGGTGACGGTCGCGAGCGCGAGCAGGCACATCCCCTGCAGGCGCGCCGCCACCTGCTCTGCCGTCAGGCGCCGCGCGGGCTCGTGGATGTCGAGCAGGTGAGCGCCCGCCCGAGCGTAGCTGCGGTCGATCAGGTCCTGCAGGGCTGCGAGGTCGGCCGGCAACTCGTGCACCTTGTAGAGCAAACCATCCGCCGCGGACAGTCGCTGGTTAACCGGATCGCAAGCTTTCCGGAGCAACATATGACGGCGCAAATGCTTGTCCTGCTCGTCTTTGCGCTGATCGCGGGGGCTGGAACGGCGATCACGCCGTGCGTGCTTCCGGTGCTACCCGCGCTGCTGTCGGCCAGCGCCGCGGGCGGCCGCCGCCGGCCGCTCGGCATCGTCGTCGGCCTCGCCGTGACGTTCACGATCGCGATCGTCGCCCTCGCTCAGCTCGTCCAGGGGGTCGGCCTGGCCGCCGGCGCCGCCCGGACGCTGGCGATCGTGGTGTTGATCGGATTCGGCGCGGTCCTCCTCGTCCCAGAGCTCGCCGAGCGGGTGCAGGCGCCGCTCTCGCGGCTGGCCAGGTTCGGGCCCCGCACCCGTGGTACCGGCTTTTGGTCCGGGCTGGGCGTCGGCGCGGCGCTGGGGTTCGTGTGCGCGCCCTGCGCGGGTCCCATCCTGGCCGCGGTCACGTCGGTGAGCGCCTCGAGCGGGCCGACAGCGCGCGTCGTGGTGGTCGCGCTGGCCTACGCGGCGGGCCTGAGCGCGGTGCTGCTCATGTACGCCCTGGGGGGCCGGGCCGTGCTCGACCGGGTCCGCCGCCGCGTCCGCGGCCACGTCGTCGAGCGGACCCTCGGCGCCGTCCTGCTGGCCACGGGCGTGGTCATGGCCACGAACCTCGATGTCCGCTTCGAGGAGGCGCTCGCCAAGGACGCCAGCCTCCCGGCGATCCTCGTCGACCCGACGCGCTCGCTGGAGAACTCCGGAGCGGTGCAGAGCCGCCTCGCGGCGTTGCGCCCGGCATCGCGCTTTGCGCAGCGACAGAGCAAGCAGGCGTCCCTGAGCCCCGTCGCCGAGCGGGTTGGCGTCGCCATCCCGGGCGTCAAGACGCCCGCTCTGCCGAACCTCGGCACGGCGCCTGACTTCACCGACACCGAGCGCTGGTTCAACACCGCCGGCGGCCGGCCGCTGTCGCTTGCGGGCATGCGCGGGCACGTCGTGCTCGTCGACTTCTGGACGTATACGTGCATCAACTGCATCCGGACCCTGCCGTTCGTCAAGGGCCTGTACGCCACGTATCACCGCTACGGACTGGACGTCGTCGGGGTCGAGACCCCGGAGTTCACGTTCGAGCAGGTCGCGTCAAACGTGCAGCAGGCGGTCACGTCGGACGGCATCCGCTACCCGGTCGTCCAGGACAATCGCTACGGGACCTGGAACGCCTATCAGAACGAGTACTGGCCCGCCGAGTATTTGATCGACGCCCATGGCCGGGTGCGCCACACCCAGTTCGGCGAGGGGAACTACCGGGAGGACGAGGCGGCCGTTCGCGAGCTGCTCTACGAGGCCGGCGTGCGGAACCTACCGCCGCCGATGACCGCGCACGCGGTCATGCCCTCCGCCAACCTCCAGACCCCGGAGACGTACCTGGACCCGATGCGCGCCCAGGGAGAGCAGTTCGCCCAGCCGCTGAACCCCGGAACGCATTTTTATCCGGGCGTGATCAATCCGGTCCTCAACGAGTTCGGCCTGCACGGGACGTGGCACGTCGGCTCCCAGTCGGTCACGCCGCTGTCCAGCGGCGCCTCGATCACCGGTCGCTTCCAGGCAGCGCACGTCTACCTGGTCATGACGTCAGCGGGCAACGTGCCGCGCACGGCCCGCGTGCTCATCAACGGCAGCCCCATCTCCGGCGCCGAGGCGGGAGCCGACGTCCACGGCAGCCGGGTCACGGTCAGCGCCGAGCGGCTCTACTCACTGGTCTCGCTCCCGGCGGACGAGCAGCAGACGCTGACGATCCAGATCCCGCCGGGGATCAGCGCCTACGACTTCACCTTCGGCTAGTCCACCCTCCTCGATCCGGCGAGGAAATCGACGCGCGGGCCAGATCCTCACGACGCTTAAAGACAACATCGGCGAAGGCCTCCATCCCGGAGCGTCGCGATGGCGATCGGCGGCCGAACCGCGACCGCCCCGACCGCCGTATCCCCCGCCGGGCGGCGTCAGTCGCCACCGGAAAGCACCGCCCCGTCGGCCGGCGCCCCCGGCGGTCGACAGCCGCCGGCAGGGGCGGCTGAAAAACTCCCGCGGAGCGCGTCCTATTATCAGGGCGATGGAGGGCTCGACGGAGGTCCGCAGCTGGTTGCGCTGTTATCGCTGCTGGTCTCAGAACCTTGAAGTCCAGGTCCACTACGAGGGGATCCACCGCATCGATCCGGAGACCGGCGAACGCGGGGAGGTTGTGGACGAGATGCAGGAGGCCGTCGTGCAATGCCTGGAGTGCATGCATGATCAGCCCCATCTCGGCTTCCACAACGGCCGCGTCGAGCCGATCGAGGACCGGTGGGAGCGGATGATCGCCGGGACGCCCTGGGTGGCGTCGTGCACCGTCACGGTCGATGCCGACGACGTCGAGACGTGCTCCGGCCCGGAGGCCGGCGACGCGCTGTCCTACGCCGCGTTCGGCGATCACGGCACCCGGGAGTTCTTCACCCACGTGCGCTTCCACAAGCACGACGAGGACCGCATCGTCGTCCACCTGCTCGTGGAGCTGTATTCCCGCTCCGCCGAGGAGGCCACCGAGGTGCTCGAGGAGGCCGCCCGCGGCAAGCTGGCGATCACCTCCCTTGCCGAAGAGTCCCGGCCGCCCGCCTCAACGGGCGATGACCAGCACTAGCGTGACACGGCTGGGCGCCGAACCGGCCATATAGGCCGGTTTCCCGCCCAGGCCCGCCTCCCTACCCCCCGGCCGGCGCCTGTACCGGTCGCTCCCGTGCGCCCACCGGTGGCTCGACACGGCGCACCGCCCGTCGCCGGTGCCACGCCCACGCCTCGCCGATGACCAGCGCCAGCGCCACCGGCACGGTCGCGGGCAGCTCGTGCACAACGAAGAAGAGCAGGTCGAACGCCCCGGCGAGCACCAGCGTGAGCAGCGCCATCGGCCCCTGACGGCGGCACTCGCGCGCCAGGACGGCCCCCAGCAGCCCGGCGACGAACAGGTCGCCGTAGCCCAGCGAGACGCTGCCGAACAGCTCTGATTGCAGCTGCGGCAGACCGCTCCCCGGCAGGGGCGCGGCGGCAACCAGCGTGTTGTTGGGCGCCTGCAGGAGGTCGGTCACCACCAGCCACACGTCGGCGACAGACATCGCGACGATCCCCAGCTTCAGCCACCGCGGCGGCGTGACCGCCCCCAGCAGCACCCCCAGCGTCACACAGCTCAAAGCCGAGAGCAGCGCCGCCGCCCCCTCCCCCCAGAGCGTCGTCCGGCTTACCCAGGCAAGCACGAACAGGGGGATCGCGAGCAGCGCCAGCCACGCCCGCGAGCCGCGCATGGCCCACCCCAACGCGGCAGCCGCCAGCAGCGGCACGGCGATCAGCGCCAACCAGGTCAGCCCCGTCGCGGTGGCCGACACGTACCGAATGGCGAAGATGACGCCGACGATGGAGCCGATGGGGATCAGCGCCCAGGCAGGTCCGGACAGCCGCCGGATCCACCCCACCTCCGGCGGGCGCCGCGGGGCGGCGACCACAGCCGCCTGCAGGACGAGCACGGCCGCATCCGAAGGTATGAACCCGAGCGCCATCTACCCTCAGGGTACGCAGCACGCACCCCGCGGGACTAAGGGTTTGCGAAGACGGCGATCAGCTGTTCAGGCGCCGCTCGAGCGCGTCGAGCTGCGCGTGCAGCTCACGCGGAAGCTTGTCTCCGAACTTGGCGTAGTGCTGCTTCATCTGCGGCAGTTGCGCCAGCCAGCCCTCGGTGTCGATCTCGAGCAGCCGGGCCATCGTCTCCGGGCTCACGTCCAGGTCGTCGGTGTCGATCCCCCCGTCGCCGAGCGGCGGCACCAGGCCGATCGCGGTCTCCTCCGCCCGGGCCTCGCCGGTGATCCGCCGGAAGATCCACGCCAGGACCCGTGAGTTCTCGCCAAACCCGGGCCACATGAACTTGCCGTCGTCGTCCTTGCGGAACCAGTTGACGTAGAAGACCCGGGGCATCTGGACGCCGTCGCGCCCGGCCACCCGCAGCCAATGGGCGAAGTAGTCGCCCATGTGGTAGCCACAGAACGGGAGCATCGCCATCGGATCGAAGCGCAGCTTGCCCACCTGCCCGGCCTGGGCCGCGGTCGTCTCCGAGGACATGATCGAGCCCATGAACGTCCCGTGCTCCCAGTCGCGGGCCTCGTGCACGAGCGGGACGATCGTCGCCCGCCGGCCGCCGAACATGATCGCGGAGATCGGAACCCCCTTCGGGTCCTCCCACTCCTCGGCCATCGACGGACACTGGGCGCACGGCACCGTGAACCGCGCGTTCGGGTGCGCCGCCGTCCCCTCCGACTTCGGTGTCCAGTCGTTCCCGCGCCAGTCGGTGGCGTGCGCCGGCGGCTCGCCGGTCATGCCCTCCCACCAGATGTCGCCGTCGTCGGTCTTGGCGCAGTTGGTGAACACGGTGTTGCGGCCGACCATGTCGATCGCGTTGGGGTTCGTCCGGGCGCCGGTGCCGGGGGCGACGCCGAAGAAGCCGGCTTCTGGGTTGACCGCGTAGAGGCGGCCGTCTCCGCCGAACTTCATCCAGGAGATGTCGTCGCCGATCGTCTCGACCTTCCAGTCCGGCAGCGTGGGGATCACCATCGCCAGGTTGGTCTTGCCGCAGGCGCTGGGGAATGCGCCGGCGATGTACTTGACGTCCCCTTCCGGCGAGGTCACCTTCAGGATCAGCATGTGCTCGGCCATCCAGCCCTCGTCGCGGGCCATGATCGACGCAATTCGCAGGGCAAAGCACTTCTTACCGAGCAGCGCGTTGCCGCCGTACCCGGAGCCGAAGGACCAGATCTCGCGCGTCTCCGGGTAGTGGACGATGTACTTGTTGTCGGCATTACACGGCCACGGCACGTCCTGGGCGCCGTCGGCCAGCGGGGCGCCTACGGAGTGCACGCACGGCACGTAGTCGCCCTCGGGGCCGAGCACGTCAAGCGCCGGCTGACCCATCCGGGTCATGATCCGCATCGAGGCCGCGACGTACGGCGAGTCGGTGAGCTGGACGCCGATGTACGAGATCGGCGACCCCAAGGGACCCATCGAGAACGGGACGACGTACATGGTGCGCCCGCGCATCGACCCCTTGAACAGGTCCTTGAGCAGCGACCGCATCTCGGCGGGATCCCGCCAGTTGTTGTTGGGACCGGCGTCGGCCTCGCGCTCGGAGCAGATGAACGTGCGGTCCTCGACCCGCGCCACATCAGCCGGATCCGACAGCGCCAGGCAGGAGTTGGGCCGCTTGGCGTCCGACAGACGCTCGAACGTGCCGGCGTCCAGCAGGCTCTGAGCCAGCCGGTCGTACTCCTCCGCCGAGCCGTCGCACCAGTGGATGTCGTCCGGCTGCGTCAGCGCAGCGACTTCCTCTACCCATGCCTGCAGGCCGGCGTGATCGGTGGTGGCTTGACGCTGCGGTGCGGTATGGGCCATGGGCTACGGCACTCCTTGACGAAGGTCGGTGGCTGACGAAGCCTACCCGGCGGGCACACAAAGTGCTCACAAAGTCCGCCAGGAGGCCTGTTTGACCGTCTTACGGAGTACCGGAGCGACGGGCGTCACGCTCGGCCCCCATAGACGGGAACGGAGCGCTACCCCGGCTGCTTGCGCGGAACCAGGACCAGGCGCTTGAACTCGGCCACGAGCACGCCGTCCTGGTTAAAAACCCGCGTGTGCACCCGGACCGTCCCGCGGTCCGGCTTGGACTTCGATTCCTTGACATCCAGGATCTCGGACTCGGCAAACAACGTGTCGCCGTGAAAGACGGGGGCCGGGTGGCTGAGCTCCTCGGTGGCGAGGTTGGCGATCGCCTTGCCGCTCACGTCCGAGACGCTCATGCCCAGCGCCAGCGAGTAGACGAGCGGGCCGACGACGACGTTGCGGCCCTGCTGGGACTCCTTGGCGTACACGTCGTTGATGTGGAGCGGGTGGTGGTTCATCGTGATCAGGCAGAACAGGTGGTCGTCGGCCTCGGTCACGGTTTTGGCCGGCCAGTGCTTGTAGACGGCGCCAACCTCAAACTCCTCCAGGTAACGGCCGTACGGGTGAGCCCCGCTGGCCTCGCGTGCCGCCTGGTCGGTTTCAACCGCCGGCTGGGCGTCAACTTCAGACATCTCAGACTCCTCGGTGGTTCGCAACGTCAACTCCGGGAGCATGCCATCAGGGCGCTACCGATAGCTTCTAGCCCGCAAGCGACCAGGAGACCTGCCGTGCGAAACCCACGTGATTTCGGAAAACCGCTGGCCATCGGAGCTCCGGACCCCGTCCGGGAGATCCCGTTCAAGCCCTCGCGGATGATCCACTTCCTCGACTTCTCCAACGAGAAGATGGTCGCCAAGGTCCCGGACATCGCGCCGACCGTGGACATCCTGCTCGGCAACCTCGAGGACGCCGTGCCCGTCGACCGCAAGGAGGCCGCCCGCGCCGGCCTCGTGCGCGTGGGCAGGGAGATGGAGCTCGGCGACACGCAGCTGTGGACGCGGGTCAACAGCCTCGAGTCGCCGTGGATCCTCGATGACCTGACGACCCTCGTCTCGGAGATCGGCAGCAAGCTCTCGGTGATCATGCTCCCCAAGGTCGAAGGGCCGTGGGACATCCACTACATCGACCGGCTCCTGGCCCAGCTCGAGGCCAAGGCCGGGCTGGATCGTCCCATTCTCGTCCACGCCCTCCTCGAGACCGGGCTGGGGATGATCAACGTCGAGGAGATCGCCACCGCCAGCCCGCGGATGCAGGGCATGAGCTTCGGCCCGGCCGACCTGGCGGCCAGCCGGCGCATGAAGACCACCCGCGTCGGCGGCGGGCACCCGGGCTACCGGTCGATCGAGGACCCGGATCCCAGCAACCCGGACGCGCCGCGCCCGAGCGTCCAACAGGACCCGTGGCACTACTCCATCGCTCGCATGGTCGACGCCTGCACGTCCGCCGGCATCCTCCCCTTCTACGGGCCCTTCGGCGACATCAAGGACGTGCTTGGCTGCGAGACCCAGTTCCGGGCGGCGTTCCTGCTGGGCTGCGTCGGGGCCTGGTCGCTGCACCCGGTGCAGATCGCCATCGCCAAGAAGGTGTTCAGCCCGGATCCCGAGGAGGTGCTGTTCGCCAAGCGGGTGCTCGAGGCGATCCCGGACGGGCGGGGCGTGCACATGATCGACGGCAAGATGCAGGACGACGCCACCTGGAAACAGTGCAAAGTGATGGTCGAGCTCGCCGAGATGCTCGCCGACAAGGACCCGGAGCTGGCCGAGGCCTACGGCTTCGCCGGCGCGGCGGCGTAGTCTCGTCGGCATGCGCATCTCCGCCAAAGCCGACTATGCCGTGCGGGCGACGGTCGAGCTGGCCGCAGCCGACGGCGACAAACCGGTCAAGGCGGAGCGCATCGCCACGGCCCAGGGAATCCCGCTCAACTTCCTCGAGAACATCCTGGGCGAGCTGCGCCACGCCGGCATCGTCCGCAGCCACCGTGGCGCGGACGGCGGGTTTCGCCTGGCCCGGCCGGCCACCGAGGTGACCGTCGCCGACGTCATCCGCGCGGTCGAGGGTCCGCTGGCGAGCGTGCGCGGCGGCCCCCCGGAGGACGCCGAGTACGGCGGGGCGGCGAGCGCCCTGCCGCGCGTGTGGATAGCGGTGCGGGCCAACCTGCGCCGCGTGGTCGAGCAGGTGACGATCGCCGACGTGGCCAACTCCAAGCTGCCCCGGTCGGTCGAGAAGCTGACCGAGGACCCGGGGGCCTGGGTTACGCGGTAGCCGGCGCGGGCCGCACCGGGTCCTCCGCCGGCGCCCGGACGAAGATGATGTCGCCGCGGCCCAATTCCAGCTCGTCGGCCTGGGCGCGGGTCAGCTGGGCCCGGGCCAGAGAGCCGTCCGGAAGCTCGAGCTCGACCCGCACCTCGAAGCCGAGGTGCACGACGCGCTTGACCATCGCCTCCCGGCGACCGTCCCCGGGCTCCAGCGCCACGGTCACGTCGTGCGGGCGCACCAGGCGCCCGTCGATCCGGCTGACCGGGCCCACGAACCCCATCACGAACTCAGTGGCCGGCCGATCGTAGATCTCCCGCGGGTCGCCGACCTGCTCGATCGCGCCGGAGCTCATGACCGCGATCCGGTCGGAGACCTCCATCGCCTCCTCCTGATCGTGCGTGACGAGGACGGTGGTGACGTGCTGCTCGTCGTGCAGCCGCCGCAGCCAGGTGCGCAGCTCGGCCCGGACGGTGGCATCGAGCGCGCCGAACGGCTCGTCGAGCAGGAGCACGTTCGGTTGCACCGCCAACGCGCGGGCCAGGGCCATGCGCTGGCGCTGGCCTCCGCTCAGCTGCGCCGGGCGCTGGTCGGCCCACTTGGTCAGCCCCACCAGCGCCAGCAGCTCATCGACGCGGGCTTGGATCTCGGCCTTCGGCCGCTTGCGGATCTTCAGGCCGAACGCGACGTTCTCGCGCACGCTCATATGGGTGAACGCGGCGTAGTGCTGGAACACGAAGCCGATCCCCCGCTTCTGGGGGATGACCCGGCTCACGTCGGCGCCGTCGATCAGGATCGCGCCCGTGTCCGGCGTCTCCAGCCCGGCGACGATGCGCAGCAGCGTCGACTTGCCGGACCCGCTGGGCCCGAGGAGCGATGTCAGCGACCCCTGAGGCACCTCGAGCGATACGTCGCTGAGCGCGGTGAAGTCTCCGAAGTGCTTGGAGACGCCGTGGATTTCGATCCTCATTTCGGTTCGCGCCTCCCAGGGGCAAGCAAGGTCATGGCCAGCAGGACGACAAGCGAGATGACCGCCAATTCGGTGGCGGCGGCGTAGGCGCCGGTGATCGATCCGGCGCCCACCTGCGAGTCGCGCTGATAGACGAGCAGCGGCAGGGTCAGCGTCTGTCCCGCCACGAGCGACGAGACGAGCAGGACCGCGCCGATCTCCCCCAGGGCGCGCGCCGTGGAGAGCACGACGCCGTAGGCGACGCCCCAGCGAATCGACGGCAGCGTGATCCGCCAGAAGGTCTGCCACGCGGAGGCGCCGAGCGTGGCGGCCGCCTGCTCCTGCTCGTCGCCGATCTCGGCGAGGACCGGCGCCACCTCACGCACCACGAACGGCAGCGACACGAAGATCGTCGCCAGCACCATGCCCGCCGGCGCGAAGATGATCTGGATCCCGTGGCTCGCAAACCAGGCGCCGAACCAACCGTGGATTCCGTACACGAGGGTGAGGGCGAGGCCCACGATCACCGGCGAGACGAGAAACGGCAGGTCGATGAGCGCGTCGAGCGCCGCGGCCGCGCGGCCGCGGCGGCGGACGAGGACGAGCGCGCAACCGATGCCGAAGATGGTGTTGAGCGGCACCGCGATGACCGCCATCAGCAGCGACAGCGAGAGCGCGCTGATCGCCGCCGGCGTCGTCATCCACGACCAGGCGACACCGAAGCCGTGCTCGAACGTCTTGGCGAACACGACCCCCACCGGCAGCAGCAGCAACAGCAGCAGGTACAGCAGCGCCACGGCACGCAGCGACAGACGGGCGGGCTTCCTAATGACCAACCCGGCCTCCCAGGCGCCGCATCAGGACCAGGACGATCAGCGACAGGACGATGAGCACCAGCGACAGTGCGGCCGCCGCCTGTGGGGCGTCTGACTCCACGTCGGCGAAGATCACGATGCTGGCGATCTGCACCTTGCCGACGATCAGCACCAGCGAGCCGATCTCGCCGATCGACCGGGCGAACGCCAGGGCGGATCCGGAGATGATGGCCGGGCGCAGCGCCGGCAGGATCACCCTGCGGAAGATCGTCCCGTTGCCCGCCCCCAGGGACGCGGCGGCCTCCTCCACCTCCGCGTCGAGCTCGAGGAGAACCGGCTGGACTGAGCGAACGACGAACGGCAGCGTGACGAACAGGAGAGCCACCAGGACAATCGCCCGGGTATAGGCGAGATGGATGCCGAACGGGCTGCCCGGGCCATAGAGCGCCAGGAGCGTGAGACCGGCGACGATCGTCGGCAGGGCGAAGGGAAGATCGATCAGGGCATTGAGGATCCGCTTGCCGGGGAACTCGTCGCGAACGAGCACCCAGGCGATGATCGTCCCCATCACGGCGCCGATCGCCGCCACCAGCAGCGAGGCGCCGATGGTGACGGCGAGGGCCTTGAGGGCCACCGGGTTGGTCACCGACGCCCAGAAGCTCGCCGGGCTCTGCGCCACCGCCTTCACCGTCACCGCCGCCAGCGGGATCAGCACGATCACGCTCAGGTAGAGCGTGGCCAGCCCCAGGCCGAGCCCACCGCGCGGCGACGGGCCCAGCGCCCGGACGGCGGGGCGGACACGACCCGCCCGCCCCGCGGCATATGCGCTAGCTGGAGGCAGTGGGCACCCCCGCGGCCTGCTCGATCTTGGTGATCGATCCCGTCGACGGAGCGAAGAACTCGCTCTTGACCTTCGTCCAGCCGCCGAGGAAATCGATCGTGAACAGCTGCGCCGGCGTGGGGAACTTCGACGCGAACTGCTTGGCCACCGACGCGAGCACCGGCCGGTACCCCTGCTGCGCCCAGATCGTCTGGCCGGCGGCCGACCACTGATAGCCGAGGAAGGCTTTCGCCTGGGCCTGGTGTGCGCTCTTCGACGTGACCGCGATCGGCGTCTGAATCAGGATCGTCTGCTTCGGATAGACGATCTGGACGTTGTCGCCGGCCTTCTCGGCGGCGAGCGCGTCCGACTCGTAGTCGAGCAGGACGTCGCCCTTGCCCGCCGTGAACGTCTGCAGCGCCGCGCTGGCGCTCGAGTCCTGGACCGCGACGTTCTTGGTCAGGAGCGTGCGGACGTAGGCGAGCGCCTGCGCTGGGCTCTTTCCCTCCTTGAGCTCCGCGCCGTAGCCGGCCAGGATGTTCCACCGCGCGCTCCCGGAGGTCGACGGGTTGGGGGTGATCACGCTCACGCCCGGCTTCGTCAGGTCATTCCAGCCGGCGATGTGCTTGGGATTGCCCTTGCGCACGACGAACACGACGACCGAATCACTGGAGAAGCCCTTCTCCGGGTTGGCGTTCCAATCGGACGACACGAGCTTGTCCTTGACCAGCCGCGTCATGTCCGGTGTCGTCGAGAACGCGACGACGTCGGCCGGCTGACCGGCGTCGACGGCGCGGCTCTGCGAGCCGGATGCGCCGAAGGACTCGGTGAAGCCGACGCCCTTACCACTGGAGGTCGTGGCGAAGGCGGTCGTCAGGGCGTCGTAGGCCTTCTTGGGCGTCGAGTAGCCCACGAGCGCGAGCTGCGTCGTCGAGCCTGCCCCTCCCGAGGCGGCGGCGTTCGAGCTCGAGGGTGCGGTGCTCGTGGCGTCCGAGCTCCCACCGCAGGCAGCGAGCGCCAGAGCCGCGGCGCCGGCGCCGAGCCCGGCGATGGCGCGCATCCGCCACAGGTTGGTTCGTGTCGTCATCGTTGTCCTCTCAGCAGCACGAAAAACCCTACTTTTTCGATTGGAATTACCAGACAGCTGCGAAAGAATAGCGAACTAAATGGACAGGACTAGTGGTGATGCGACGTCCGTCAACGACCACGACGACACCGTTTGACGTCGCACCGCCTCATGACGAAAAGATCGGTAGGCTCCCCCGCCCTCATGCGTTTCTTCGAATACGAGTCGCGCGCGATCGTGGCCAAGGCCGGAATCCCGGTCACCAAGCACGGATTCGCGACGACCGCGGACGAGGCCCGGGCAATCGCCGAGCAGATCGCCGGCCCCGTCGTCATCAAGTCCCAGGTCCTGACCGGCGGCCGGATGAAGGCCGGCGGCGTCCAGTTCGCCGACACTCCAGACGAGTCGGCCAGCCACGCTGAGCACGTGCTCGGCCTGGAGATCAACGGCCACATGCCGCGCGGCGTGCTGGTCGATTCTCGCGCGGCGGTCAAGCACGAGTTCTACGCCGGCGTCGTCTGGGATGGCCTCCGCAAGCGCCCGGTGATGCTGTTCTCCGACATGGGCGGGATCGACATCGAGCAGGTCGCCGAGGAACACCCGGATCACGTGGCTCGCGGTCATTTCTCAACCCTGCGGCCGTTCTCTGAGTGGCAGGCCAAGCAGGTGATCGCGTCGATCGGCGTCACTGGATCGGCGCTGAACCGCCTCACCCCCATCCTTGCTCGCCTGGCGCGGCTCTTCCTCCAGTACGACATGACCCTGGCCGAGATCAATCCGCTCGGCGCACTCGAGGACGGCTCCTTTGTGGCACTGGACGCTCACATGGACATGGAGAACGAGGGCCGGCCGCGTCAGAAGGCGCTCCTGAGCGAGCTAGGCGTCGGTGACGAGGAGACTCGCCAGGCCCGTGAGGCGACGCCGTTTGAGCTCGCCGGCGAGGAGGTCGACGCCCAGGACCACCGCGGAGTTGCCGGCAACGTCACCGAGTTCGACGGCAACCTCGGCCTTGTGATCGGCGCCGGCGGCGGCTCGCTGACGCTGTTCGACGCCGTGCGCGCCCACGGCGGCGATCCGGCCAACTACTGCGAGATCGGCGGCAACCCGTCGGTCGCCAAGGCGTGCGGGCTGGCCAAGCTGGTGCTGTCAAAGCCCGGCGTCGACAAGATCGCGGTGATGATGTCGATCGTCTCCAACACCCGGGTGGACATCGTCGCCCGCGGCGTGATCAAGGCCTGCCTGGAGCTCGGCTATGACCCGGCGGAGAAGATCGCCATCTTCCGCATCCCCGGCGCCTGGGAGGAGGAGGGCTTCAAGATCCTCGAGCACTACGGCGTGGTCTACGCGGACCGGTCGGTGTCGCTCAACGAGGCGGCGCGGCGCGCGGTGGAGCGGATCCAGGG
>DASZMU010000153.1:0-2296 GCA_035551695.1 Solirubrobacteraceae bacterium | reverse complement strand
GACGAACGACGACGCCGTGCTGAAGAAGTCGCCGGGCGCGAGCGGCGTTCCGAGCGGCGTGCGGAAGAAATCACCGGCCTCGACGAACCGGTGCCCGCGGGCGCTCGCGACGCCGATCCGCGCACCCAGCGTGGTGGCGAGTAGACACCACTCCGCGGCCGGGTCGGCGTACGCGACGCTGCCGCCGAAGGTGCCGCGGACCCGGATCGGAAGATGACCGATGTGCCCGCCGGCGAGCGTCAGCAGGCGTCCGATCGGGTCTGCAGATACGCCGAGCTCGAGCCGCCGGTGCGTTACGCGCGCCCCGATCGACAGCTCGCCGTCGACCTCCTCGACCCCGTCCAGCCCGCCCACGCCGCCAATGTCGACGAGCACCTTCGGGCGCTCGAGCCGGAAGGCCATCCTGGGGACGAGGCTCTGTCCGCCCGCCAGCACCTTTGCTTCGGGACCGTGCTCGCCGAGGAGCGCCAGCACCTCCTCGACCGTGTCCGGTCCCGCGTACTCGAAGCTCGCCGCTTTCAAGGCCGCGATCCATATCGCACCGCCGACCCGTCGTCAACTCACGCGCCCAAAGGCGCGGCGCCCCCCCGGAGCCGGAGCCGCTACCAACGCCCTCTGTGAACGACCTCGTCGAACGGCCGCCGGTCCGGTCGCGTGATCGGCGTCAGCGGTCGATCGGCGGGATACCCGAAGTCGAGCAGGTACGCAATCCGGCGATCTTCGGGTATTCCCAGGACCTCCCGGGCTTTCGCCTGGTCCTGAACTCCGATGTGGCCGCTGCCGACACCCTGATCGGCGGCCGCGATCATCATCGCCATGGTCGTCTGGCCGAGGTCGTATCGCGCGCGCTCCCGCACCGTCTGATCGTCGTAGTCCTCCATGACCAGTGCAACCACCGCCGCGGCGTCCGCCGCATGAAACGCACCGGGGCCGACGTGAGACAACTCCTTCAGCTGCGCCCGATCGATGACCACAACGAAGTCCCACGGCTGCCAGTTGCGCGACGAAGGCGCGCGGCGTCCCGCCTCGAGGATCCGGTCGAGGACGTCGTCGGCGATCGCCCGCTCCTCGAACTGCCGTACGTTGCGCCGTGAGGTGATGGCGTCCCAGGTCTCCATGCTCAAGCTGCTTTCTCTAGACGGGGAGAGTGTGCCTCCACATTCTCCGTGAGCCGTCTCGTGACGCCGCGCGCGCGTCGTGGCCGCCTCGGACGCCTCATCGGGCGGCGCAGCTGCATGTACGCGAGCACCCCTCCGAGCGACGGGACCCAGAATGCGATCGCGTGGTACACGAGCACCGCGGCGATCGTCCGGGTGGCGGGTGTCCCGTACAGGACGAGCACGGCGGCGAGCCCGCCCTCGAGTACCCCGATCCCGGCGGGAATCGGGATCGTCGTCGCGAGATAGCCGATCAGGTAGCCGATCATCAGAGCACCGACGGAGGGCGTCGATCCGAGCGCGCGGAACGTGCACCACAGGACCGCGATGTCGAAGCCGAGGTAGCCCAGCGCGCCCAGGAGGCGCCAGCTTCGATTCCGAGCCGTGCGTACCGCCTCGTGGACGCCCTCGCCGAGCGCCGTCTGCCAGCCGCGCCGCGACCGGCGGGCCCATAGCGCCAGCAGCAGCACCGTGGCGGTGGAAACCACCGCGATGATCAGGGGCAGGCCCGCACGGAGGAAGTCGTGAGGCCCGTGGCTGGCGCCGGTCAGGAGCAGCACCGCCGCCGCCGCAAGCGCGAGCCCGTTGACGAACGTCGTCAACCAGAACAGTCCTCCGGAGAGGATCACGACCCGTCGGCGACCCAGGCCGGCGTCATGGAGCAGAACGCCGCCGAGGGCGTATCCGGTGAGGCCGCCGCCCGGCAGCAGCGCCCCGGATCCCATCTCCGTCCACGCCACTCGCCGGGCCAGGGGGCCGGGAACGCTCCCGAAGAAGGCGCGGAAGACGATCGCGAAGCTGGCGCATGAGGCGATCTCGAGGACCAGGGCGAGGACGATCCAGCCCGGTTGCATCCGCCCGATGTCGCCGACCACGTCGTTGAGGCCCGGGACGGCCAGCAGCAGCGAGCTCACCGCGATCGCCGCGACCGCCAGCCCGATCAGGCGCCGGCGCAGGCCGCGGGAATCGATCGCGTCGGGTGCGGGCGAGGGCTCGCCGGCGTGAGCCCCGGAGACGCCCGCGGCGCGACGCCGGGCTTCAGCCTGTGTGGCTCGCCGCCGCTGCTCGCAGTCCGCTACGGGGCGGCGCGTCTTCGAGGCGCTCGGCACGGCCCCGACCTCATCCAGCGGTCCTCTGGG
>DASZMU010000152.1:0-9737 GCA_035551695.1 Solirubrobacteraceae bacterium | reverse complement strand
GCCCCGGACGGGCCGAAGGCCGGGCTGCTGGAGCTGTCGGAGCTTGCCGACGAGGCTCCGCCTGCGGAAGCGGACTGGGTGACCGGAGTGGTGGTCGTCGGAGGTGTCGTGGTGGTTGATGGAGGCGCTCCGGTCGCCGGCGAGTAGCTCGATGCCGCTCCGGAGTCGACCGTGGACGCGGCGACTGGCTCGGCTGTCGCAGTGGAAGGGGCGGGGCTGGAGTGGTGGGGGCCTCTTCGGTGGGCCGTGCCGCCCGGATGCCTGGCAACCGGCTTGCGGGATCCTGCCCGGTGGCGGCCGGACACGACCCGGCGACCCGAGGGATTGAGCCCGGCGGACCCGTGCCCAGCGATGGTCACGGCTGCGCCCTTGGCGACGGCGCCCCCGCGTGGCTCGCCGGTCTGGGCGCCCGAGTGACTCACCTGAGCCAGGTCGTTCCGGGCTCTCGAGGTCGGAGCTCTGCCGGCGCCGGACTGCCACAGCGTCCCGATCGCCGCCACCACCACCACCGCGCCGGCGACTCCGGCAGCGGCCATCCACTTAGCCCCTGGGCGCTTGCATCTGGATCGAAGGGCGGCCACTGGTGGGCGGAACCGCGCGCGCAGCCGTCGCCCGTCGCCCTCGCCGCCGGACTCAGCCGGCGCAGGCTCCGCGAGACCCGAGGAGGGGCCGGCCGGCGCCTGGACCGCATTGTGCAGGGCGCCGGCGTCTTCGCTCCAGAAGGCGTCCGCCGCCGGCGGCACCTCGTCGCCGGCGGTCTCTGCTGCCTGGTCCCTCGCCTCCGTCGCGGGCCGGATCGGAACGAGGTCCTCCAGCGGGCCGATCCACTCGCGCGGGAGGCGCACCACGTTCTCGTCCCGCTCAGACGATGCCCCTGCGTCTTTCGTTTCCCTATCACCCGTTTTCACCGGGTTTGCAGACCTTTCCTCGTGCGCCCCAGGCCTTTACGTCTCCCGGGGGAGGTAGTATACCGTCTGAATTGGTTCCAGTTTGTCTCAATTAGAGAAGGACGCGATGAATCGCAGCGACCCGGAAGAGGAGTTTCTGACCGTCGCCGAGGTGGCCGAGACGCTCAAGCTCAACCAGCAGACCGTCCGTAACTGGATCGACCAGGGATCCCTTCCGGCGCTGAGGGTGGGGCGCCGGGTCCGGATCAAGAGGTCAGACTTCCAGCGCATCCTCGACCAGGGCTACAGCGGCCGACCAGCGACGCCTGCCGCCGGCGACGGCCCGAGTGCCGAGGACTTCTGGGGTGGGGAACCGGTCGGGGTCGCCGAGACACCGAGTACTCCTCGAGCCGGAGCGGGAACGTGACGCGGAGCGGGAGGAACGTGAGGCTGAGCGGGGGGAACGTCAGGCGAGGGGCAACGTGACGCGGACATGAGCTTCGGCGAGGACCTCGATCGCCAGCGGGCGCAGATCATGCGCGCGGTTCGCCGCGCCAGCGATGGGTGGGCGGAGGCCATGCGGATGCACAAGCTCGCGCCTCCGGATGCCGGCTTCGCGCATCGCCTGCGCAACCTGGCTGACGCTGCCGCCGACGAGCAGGTGGCGTGGGAGCACGCGCATGCCGCCGGGCTGCTCTGGCGCCCGGTGCCCGGCGCCGAGAACGCCTCGCCTCCGTACGAGCTGCGCCCCGGGACCGGACGTCGTGGGCCGGCGGAGCTCTGGGCCCGTTTCGACCGAGCTGTCGCGACGCTCAACCGCGCCATCACCGGCTCCAGTGCCGCTGCAGTGGCCGACGCGTTCGGCGAGTTCGCCGAGGCCGCCGACGCGCTCGCGACCGCCGTTGCGCACGAAGATCAAGCGGCGATCGCCTCGCCGCCGCGGGCCCGCGGCGCGGCCTAGTCGCGCGCGGACACCTCATGCCGCTCACCCCCCGCCGCTCGATCCACCTGCCCGCCCCTGGCACCAAGCGAGCCGTAGTCATCGGCGCGGGCTCGTTCGGCACCGCGGTGGCCGTGCTCCTGGCGAGAGGCGGGCTCCGCACGACGCTGCAGGCGCGAATCGCCGAGCAGGCGCGCGCGCTGGCTGAGAAACGAGAGAACACGATCTACCTGAGCGGCGTCGAGCTTCCACGTGAACTGCGCATCGAACAGATGGGTGCCGGCGCGCTGGCGCGCGCCGACTACGTCTTTCTCGGCGTGCCGTCGGTCGCGATCGAGGAGGTGATCAGCGGCCTCGAGGCGGGCGGACTACCGCCGAAGGCGGCGATCGTGTCCCTGGCCAAGGGGCTCGTCCCGCCACAGGGTGAGCCGCCGACGGTGCTCATTCGCCGCCGCTTTGGCGCGCACCGGACGGCGTGCATCGGCGGCCCGGCCCACTCCCAGGAAATGGTGACCGCCGGCGCCGGCCTGGTTGCTGCCTCGACCGAGGAGTCGCTGGCCACGGCGCTGGCGGGAGTGTTCATCAGGGCGGGCGTCGTTTGCGAGGAGTCCAACGACCCGGTCGGGGTCGAACTGGCCGGCGCCGCCAAGAATGCGGCCGCCCTGGCCGCGGGCGCCACCGAGGCTCAGGGCCTGAACGCGGCGGGCGCGGCCGCCGGCCACATCTTCGCCGAGGTGTGGAGATGGGCCGAGGCCGCGGGGGCGCGTCCTGAGTCGATGATCGGACTCGCGGGCACCGGAGTCCTGGTGGCGACGGCGTTGGCGCCGCAGAGCCGGAACCGGCGGGCGGGTGAGCTCCTGGCCGCGGGCGTGCCGGCCGCCGAGATCCCGGAACGTGTGGGCCAGGCGGTTGAGGCACTGGAATCGGTTCCATTGCTGGCTGGGGAATTGAGCAGCGCGGGGGTGCAAGCGCCGATGACACGAGCGCTTGGCCAGCTGATTTCCGGAGAGCTGCCTCTCGATGATTGGGTGGCGGTTGTCCGGACGACAGTCCCTCCTCCGGCGCGTTGGCGGCCGGCGGTACGCCCCGGTTTCTGGCTGCGCCTCCGGGAGCGGTTTCGCGGATTGTTTCTGCGCCGACCCCTTGAGTGAGACGGACACGAGATGTTTACTAGGGCTGAAGCTGGACGTGTCAGCCTGGCTGACGAACACATGTCGACGGGAGGGGACATATGCCACAGATCATCGTGACTGCTGACAAGCCCAACGATGAAGGACAGCCGCCAGTCATGTTCCGGGAGCGGGTGAGTGTGAGTGACTTCGAGTCCAAGCACTTCGCCAGCCAGCTCGTGGAGCGGCTCGGTTGGGCGGTCGGCGACGCCGATGAACTCAATCGCCGAAGCTCCCTGCAGGCCGAGCGCAGGCGCGCCCGCCGGCGGATGGTCGATGCGGCCCAGCGGGAGTTGGCGCTCAGTGCCCGCCCCGTTCGGCCAGCGTCGTAACCACCGCCTCATATACACCGGCGCCGTAGGCGTCGGAGGTGATCCGGATTCCTCGCCGGCCGCGGACCTCGCGTTCAAGGGTGTCGTCGCGCTCCAGAGCGTTCGCGACGAGCCAGAAGGTTCCGACGACCGTCGCCGCCTCCATGTCCTCACGCGAGTCGCCCGCCGCGATGCAGTCCTCCGGAGCGTATCCGCGGATCTGCATGTGGCGAGCGACCCCGCGCGCCTTGGATGCGCCAGCAGGGATCAGGTGATACGCGTGGACGGCCGGGAGTCCCGCGAGCTGCTCAGATGATGACCGGATGACTCCGTTGTCGACCAGTCGCAGCCAGCCGAGCCCCGCCTCGTCCAGGACCGCGCCGACCTCGCCCAGGTCCACGCTGCCCCGCAAAAGATGCGAGACGTCGCGTCCGGCCGACCACGGGGTGTGGTACTCCAACCTGTCGCCGAAGCGATCGAGGAGCAGGGCTGGCGCGCCGGAATCCTCGATCTGATCATGGATGGTGCCGGCGTCGGTGGGGATGAGCCCGTCGGTCAGCCACTCCAGCTGGCCGTCGACGACAAGCCCGCACCCGATCTCGAAGATGTAGGAAGAGGAACCGATCAGGCGCGCCGCGTCGAACACGCTGTCCTGGCGGCGGCCGGAGTAGATCACGACCTCCACCCCGGCGCGCGCACATGCCTCCAGCGCCCGGACGCCGAGCAGGCTGAACCGGCCATCGGCGCCCGTCAGCAGCGAGGCATCCGGCCCCAGAAGGGTCCCATCTAGGTCGACGTACAGGCAGCGCACGGCGGCGCGACGGTAGCACCGCCCGCCACGCGGGTGAGTTCCAGGACCCCGCCATACTGAGAGTCAAGCGTGTCGACGATCCACGAAATCGAGCCCTGGGCGGGGCTCCTGGAGAACGGCCGCTCGGATGAGCGGCTGGTGCACGATGACGTGTACCCGGGACGGCGGCCACGGCTCGTGCCCATCCCGGACCAGCTCAACTGGCGGGTCGCCGCCGCGCTCGAGAAGGCCGGTATCGAGCACCTCTACGCCCATCAGGCCGAGGCGCTCGAGCAGGCGTTCGCCGGGCCGACGATCGTCACCACCGGCACCGCGTCCGGAAAGTCGCTCTGTTTTCAGCTCCCCACGCTCGAGGTCCTGACGAGCGACCCCACCGCCCGGGCGCTGTTTCTATACCCGACCAAGGCACTGGCCCAGGACCAGGCGCGGTCTCTCCAGCGCTTCGGTCTCGACAAGGTGATCCGGCCGGCCATCTACGACGGGGACACGCCACGGGCGGAGCGGCCCGCGATTCGCAAGCGCAGCAATCTGATCATCACCAACCCGGACATGCTCCACGTCGGGATCCTGCCCCACCACGCGAACTGGGGGGACCTGTTCGCCAACCTGGCGTTCGTCGTCCTCGACGAGGCTCACGTCTACCGCGGGGTCTTCGGCTCGCACGTCGGCAACGTGCTCCGGCGGTTGCGTCGCACCGCCGCCATCCATGGCACCGAGCCGCGCTTCCTGCTTGCCAGCGCCACCATCGCCAACCCCGTCGACCTCGCCGAGGGGTTGACCGGCCTGCGGCCGTTCAACCTCGTGGAGAACGACGCTGCGCCGCGGGCGGAGCGTCGGGTGGCGATGTGGAATCCCCCGTTGATCGATGAGCAGTTGGGGGTGCGTGCATCGGCCCTTTACGAGGCCGCGGAGGTCTTCTCTGAGCTCGTGAGCTCCGGCGCACGAACGATCTGCTTCATGAAGTCGCGAAAGGGCGTCGAGTTGATCCTCCGGCACTCGGTCGATCGCCTGCCGGCAGAGCTGGCGGAGCGGATCGCCCCGTACCGGGCCGGGTACACGCCGGCCCAGCGTCATGAGATCGAGCGACGCCTGACGTCCGGGGAGCTGTTGGGGGTCGTTGCCACCGACGCCCTCGAGCTCGGCATCGACATCGGCGAGCTTGACGCCGCGGTCTGCGTCACGTTCCCCGGGACCGTTGCGAGCCTACGCCAGATGTG
Organism: Solirubrobacteraceae bacterium; assembly: GCA_035551695.1. Classification (GTDB taxonomy): domain Bacteria; phylum Actinomycetota; class Thermoleophilia; order Solirubrobacterales; family Solirubrobacteraceae; genus Palsa-465. Next base: position 4,402 of record DASZMU010000152.1, on the reverse strand, counting down.
GGGGCGCGCTGGCCGGCGCGGCCGCGGCCTGGCCGTCTACATCGCTGGTGAGGACGCGCTCGACCAGTTCTTCTGTCGTCACCCGAATGACTTTCTCGCCCGCCCCGTCGAGGCGGCGATCCTGGATCCCGAGAGTCCGGAGATCTACGCCGAGCACCTCCTGTGCGCCGCCCATGAGGCGCCGCTCTCCGAGCAGGACGAGACAACGCTGGGAGCGGGTTGGCGCGGATTCGCCGAGGATCTGGCCGGCGCCGGCCTCCTGCGCGAGCGAGCGACCGGGTTCGTGCCCAAGCGCGCCGATGATTACCCGGCCGCCCGGGTGGCGCTGCGGTCAGCCTCGGCGGACAGCTTCATCCTGCTGGACGCGGCGTCCGGCGAGGTGCTCGGCACGATCGAGGCCGGCCGTGCGTACTCAACCGTGCACGAGGGTGCCGTCTACATGCACCTCGGGCGCTCCTACCACGTGCTCCAGCTGGACCTCGGCGCTCGCCGGGCCCTGCTCGAGCCATTTGACGGTGACTACTTCACCCAGGCCAAGCGGGAGAGCATGACCTACATCGAGCGGCTCGCCGATCGGCGCAGCACACGCGGGGTCACCCTCTCCTACGGGTCGGTCGTCTACTCCGAGACGGTGCTCGGCTACCAGCGCAAGGGTCTTCAGGATCACGAGGTCATCGATTTTCAGACGCTCGACCTGCCGACTGTTGAGTTCTCAACCCGCGCGCTGTGGTACGAGTTGGACGAGCTGATCGCCGTCGAGCAGTTCCCACCGGCGGAGTTGCTCGGATCGTTGCATGCACTCGAGCACGGCCAGATCGCGGTGCTCCCGCTCATCGCCATGTGCGATCGCTGGGACATCGGCGGGCTGTCGACCAACGCCCACCCTCAGACCGGCGGTCCGACGATCTTCATCTACGACGGGCATCCCGGGGGAGTGGGCATCACACGACGTGGTTACGACGAGTTCGAGCGCCTGGTGAGCGACGCCCAGCGGCTGATCGGTGAGTGTCCGTGCCGCTCCGGCTGCCCGTCGTGTGTCCAGTCGCCCAAGTGCGGCAACCTCAACGACCCGCTGTCCAAGCGCGGCGCGCTCGAGTTGCTGCGGCGGATGACGACGCGGCTTTAGGTGATCCGTCACAGGATTGCAACGACCTGCCCGCCAGGGCTCCGGAGAATGGGACATCGGCGTGTCTAGGCATCTGCAGCCCGCGGTCGGCTCCACCGGTGCGTCGGACGCGCGCCCGAGCGCGCTGGCGCAGGTCCTCAAGCGCCGTCCGATCGCGCCCGGGCCCGGGTTCGCCCCATTGCCGGAGCCGCGCGGACCGGCGCCGTACCGGCGTGCGCTGGCCGATGTGGTGGGCCCAGAGGAGCATGCCACGATCGAGCGCGACGGTGAGTTGCGCTTTCACTGCGTGGGGGACACGGGAGGCTGGCGCGACGGCCATCCCCAGCACCTCGTCGCCTCGGCGATGGCAGACGAGCTGACAGGAACACGCCCGCTTCATTTCTTCTACCACCTGGGCGACGTCGTCTACCCGCACGGAGAGGAGACCCACTACCGCGGGCAGTTCTTCACTCCGTACGATCGGTATCAGGCGCCGATCTTCGCGATTCCCGGCAACCACGACGGCGAGGCGCCATCGAAGGATCCGAGCGAATCGCTGTGGCCGTTCCTGCGCGCGTTCTGTTCGGCGTCGCCCCCGTTGCACGACGTCTCGGTCGACATCGGCCGGCCGCTGGCGCACCAGCCCCACGTCCACTGGACGCTCGTTCACGACTGGGTGTGGATCATCGGGCTCTACACGAACGTCCCGGAGGACGGCGAGGTCGCAGCGGCGCAGCTGGAGTGGCTGACGGGTGAGCTGCGGGCCGCTCCGGACGACGTCACGCTGATCGTCGCCGCGCACCGGCCGGTGTACTCGGTCGACGTCGTGCACGGCTCAAACCTCGAGCTCGGGGACGCCCTCGACTCGTGCTTTGCGCGGGCCGGGCGAACTCCGGATGCGGTGTTCGGCGCTCACGCCCACAACTACCAGCGCTTCACCCGCCGGATGGACGGGCGGGAGGTGCCGTATGTGGTCGCCGGTAGCGGCGGCTTTCACGAGCGCCACCGGCTGGGGGCCGGCCTGCCGAGGACGCCGGTCCGCTTCCCCGGCCTCCGCGATGTCACGCTCGACGCCCATGAATCGTTCGCGCACGGCTTCATGACAGTGACGGTCACGCGCTCAGGCGCCGACGTCGTCTTCCAGACGGTCTCCGATGCCGGCGCGCAGGAGTCCGACGCGTTCACCATCCGTCGCTAGGTCTGTCTGAGCGCGTTCGAGGACGAGCCGCTGAGCCCCGCCGCCAGTCGCTAGCATCGCCCCCGGCCAGGGCGAGATAGCTCAGTTGGTAGAGCACACGACTGAAAATCGTGGTGTCCCCGGTTCGAGTCCGGGTCTCGCCATCACCTAAATGTCCTGCTAATCGGCATCTTTTAGGGGCCATGCCCGTCCCTGACGCGGTGGCTTTATCGGTCCGGTAAATCTACCGGACCGATTGAGCAGGCAACTACGTCCGATCTGGACGTGCAGGCGCTTTTCTGAGTCGGCTCTCCGAGGGGCTTGGAGGGAGCCATGAGCGACCGCTCGGCATGGCTTGATCAGTGGTGTCCCGAGTGCCACGCTTCGCCTCGGTCACGGTGCCATCAATGGCGTTGGGGACGCGGTCTGCGTGAGCGGCAGGTTGCGCTCCCGCGCCTGCACGTCGCTCGCGGCTGGCTCGAGCGCCCGTGCCCCACGTGCAAGGCCGGGCCGGGCGAGCGTTGCTCGACACCTACCGGGCGCGAGGCGGCCCGGGTTCATTCAGCGCGGCTGCAGCCCGCGCGCTGTGAGCTGGCGTGGCGGCCGGCGGTGTGGGAGGAGCTCGGGCGGAAAACCCCGGCAGAAACCCCGGCGCCCAACGCGTGCGCGGGGAGAGAACCAGGGAACCAGAAAACCAACTACCCCCCAACCCCTCCGACGGGGGAGCCCCATCCAGTCGGTCACGATCGTCGAGGACTACCTCACCGACAGTGGCCGCAAACGACAGCGCAGCGTCGTCATCGAGCTCGACGCGATCCGCGCGCAGCTCCGACAACCAAGCGACGCCGATCTCGCTGACTCGGAGCGGATCCGACGCGAGCTGAGGCTCCTGGCCGGCGAGTCGACGTTCGAGATCTGGCTCGCGCAGCTCGAGCTCGCTGCCACCGATCCCGGCGGGTCCCTGCTGCTCGCCACCCCCGCCGCCACTCGCAGTTGGGTCGCTGCGCGGTTCGCCCGAGCGTTCGACCGCGCCGGCCGGGTGGCGGATCGAAGCCTGCGGCTCGCGGACGACCGCGAGCTTCGGCTGCTCGATGCGCTCGCGGCCTCCCCCAGCCCCGCCTTCGCTCTTGGCGCAGACGCCTTGCCCAAGTTTGCCCCATCCAATCCCTCACAAGGAGGCCATATGACCATCAGCGTGCCGGTCCACCACGACGTATGTAAAGACGAGCAGGTAGACAGACGTGTAGACGTACAGATAGCCGTACGTAAAGCTACCGGTAAAGACAGCGGCGGGCTGCCGACGCGAGGCGTGAGAGCCCGTCCGGGACGGTGCTGGCGATGGAGCCGCCGGTGATCTTGACGACGGCTCCCAGCGCGAGCGCGTTGACGCCCAGCGTTGCGACCAGCGGCGTGACGCCCAGACGCGTGCTCAGTACGCCGATGAGAAGCTCGCACGCCGCGGCGGCGAGCGCGGCAACCACCAGCCGCCAGCGGCAGCTTCTCGTTGCTGCCCGCCGGTACCTTGGTGATCAGCGCCGCGGCGAGCAACATCGTGCCGGCAACGGAGAGGTCGAGCCCGCGCTGTTGCACGACGAGTGTCTGCCCCACCGCGGCGATCGCGAGGATCCCGGCGAACGGCAGCATCGCCTTGAGCGCGCTCACGCCCACGCTGCCGCCAGCGATCAGCGGACTGACGACGAAGAGGGCGGCCGTCGCGACCCAGATCGCGGCAAACGTACCGTGCACCGCTCGGAGTCGCCGCCGTGCGATCCCGCGGACGGTGATCGTCCTCTCCATGTGCGTCTTATACCAGCGACCCAACGGCCCGTCGACGCGATCAGTGATTATAAATCATCCGTGATCAATGATCAGGGAGCGAAACGCCGTCGCCGTCACTAAGATGCCCGGGCATGGAACACAGCCGCCCTGCCCTGCGCGACCACATCAAGGCCATGCGCGTCATCGCCCTCGAGGAGCATTTCTGGACACCCGCGATCGCGGAGGCCATCGGCACCGAGCGCAGCCCGAAGGCCGGATCGGGCTCCCCGATCCACGCCGACCTCGCCGACCTCGGCGAGCGCCGCCTCGCCGCGATGGACGCGGGGGACATCGACCTGCAG
>DASZMU010000151.1:0-42814 GCA_035551695.1 Solirubrobacteraceae bacterium | reverse complement strand
GCCTCGCGCGCGTCGAGGAATGCTTCCTGTCGCGCCGCTAGCCGCGACACCGCGGGCTTGCAAACGCCCGCGGTCCGAAAGGAGCAGTCCGGCGTGGCCAAGCTGAGGTGCCGACCGGACGACCGCTTCCGCCAAATCTCGAGCGCCCCGCTGCCGCGGCCCGCGCGATCGCTTTCATCCCCCGCCACGTCGCGTCGCGCGATCGCGTTGGCGACGAAGCATTCGTCCGGGTCGGCCGAGATCGCTGCGACAGCTGACGATCGCATTCGCCTAACAGCGGGCGCCGCGGCGTTAAGCCGCATACGCGGTGCTGCGCGAAGATGAGCGCCGGCTCGTCGGAAGGAGGCTCACGGCGCGAGCGTTGTTCCTACGCGTCGGGACCTACCTTCGGAACCGGTTGGCCGAGCGTTAAAGCGGGGGCGCCTCCGAAACGACTGTGGGAAGGCGCATGATGAGTAGATGGCGGGGACCGAGCGTGGGGCTTGGCGTAGTTGTTGTAGCGATTGGCGTCTGCCGCTGCGGGACGCAAACCGTGATTAAGACGGTCACGTCGCCGGCGCCCTCAGCTGCCGTGGCGGGGACCACGCCGGCGTCGGCGTCGACGTCGGCAGCCCAGGCGCAGCAGGCAAGCCAGCCCCAGCAGGCAAAGGTCGGCAGCTCGTTGACGCTCTCGGAGAGCGGCGGGGACTCTTTGGCGGTTACGGTGGATCAGGTGATGGACCCGCTGTCGGTCGGCTCTTTTGATCAAGCCACGGCCGGGCACCGATACGTCGGCGTTCAGATCACGCTGAAGAACGTCGGCTCTGTCCCGTATTCCGATTCGCCGTCCAACGGGTCGACGCTCCTCTCGAACACAAATGAGCAAGCTCAGGGCACCATCGTGAGCGGTGGCCCGTGCGGCAACGACTTCCAATCGTCGGTGAAGATCGCGCCGGGCGGAAGTGAGCAGGGCTGTATCCCGTTTGAACTCGCCGATGGCCAGTCGTCGGAGACGTTTCAGTTCACGCTGGACTCGGGTTTTGCCAACCAGACTGGCCAATGGTCGCTTGCCGGCGCCGCAACGGCCTCGACAAACGCAACTCCGACGCCGGCGGTGAGCACCGACGGTAGCGCTGGGGCGTCGAGCTCAGATGCCGCGACGGAGCCGCTCGCCGCGTTAACGGGCTACTGGCAGAGCATCGATGCCCATCAGTTCGGCGCGGCCTACGCGTATCTGGCTCCTGGGTCGGTGAGCCAGAGCAAGGCGCAGTTCGTATCCCAAGAGCAGCACGCCGGGATCCAAAGCGCGACGTTCAGCGGCAACGTCACGTCGAACACAGGTTCTGCGGCGACCGTGACGGTCGTCTCGCTAACCACAAACGACACCGAGTTCGGCTGCCGGAATTGGGCTGGGTCCTACCAGCTCAGCGATCAAAACGGGCAGTGGCTGGTCGAGCAGGCGCATATCACGCCTAGCCCGTGCGGCTGAACCGGCGATCCCTCCCGGCATACGGACTGCTGCTCGCCGCCGCGGTCGCAGCCGGCTGGGTTGCGATCACGTCCACGGACCATCGCTCCGGCTCGCGTTCGCGGCGCGGGACCGAAGCTTCGACCCTGGCGGCGACGCGATCCAGTTCGCCGCCGGACCCGCTTCCAGCGCCCATGCCGAGCACACGCTCGGCGCAGCGTTCGCAGGAACCGTCTCTGGATCAACTCGCCGGTCAGCGCGTCATTTACGCCTACTCAGGAACTGAGCCGCCTGTCTCACTAGTCAGGGCCATCCGAGCCGGGGAGGCCGGTGGAGTGATCCTCTTCGGCGACAACGTGGCAAGCCCCAACCAAGTCCGTGCTGTCATCGGCCGCTTACAGCAGGCGAGCCTGGCAAGTCCAACCCACGCTCGCCTGCTCGTTCTCGTCGACCAAGAGGGCGGAGAGGTACGGCGACTTCCGGGCGCCCCGCTCCTCTCGGAAAAGCAGATCGGGGGAAGCCCCAATGCCGTCCGGCTCGCTCGCACAGCGGGCGTGAGCACGGGCCGGGAACTCGCCCGCGCTGGCGTCAACGTCAACCTCGCACCCGTGCTCGACGTCTACGGACAGGCAGGCGACTACATCGACCAAGACCAGCGGTCGTACTCGAGCGCCCCGGCCGTCGTCGCGCGGGTCGGTTCTGCATTCATCGCCAGCCAGGAGGCCGCGGGCGTCGCAGCCACGGCCAAGCACTTCCCCGGCCTCGGCGCCGCAACCCAAGCCCAGGACACCGACGTCCGGCCCGTCATCCTGCCCCAATCGTCGGCCATTGTTCGATCGATCGGCGAAGCGCCATATCGCGCAGCGATCAGCGCCGGCATCAAGCTCGTCATGCTCTCCTGGGCGATCTACCCGGCCCTCGACCCGCATCTGCCTGCCGGCCTCTCGCCCACCGTCATTCAACAAGAACTGCGAGAACGGCTCGGATTCCGCGGCCTCACCGTCACTGACAGCATCGACGCCGGCGCTGTAACTCCCTTCGGCACCCTCGCCAACCGAAGTGTCAAAGCCGCCGCCGCGGGGGACGACCTCATCCTCGCCGCCACCACAAACCCCGAACAGAACACGCCCCTGCTGGGTGTCTCTGTGATGCACGCGCTGGCGTCAGCGCTTGCCACACACCGTTTGAGCAGGGCCGCTGCTCTACAGACTGCTCATCGCATCCTTGCGCTACGCATCCGTCCGTAGCGAGCCCCCGCTTCCTAGGGACCCCCTCGGCGGAAAGGCGACGACGTGGATCAGCAGAATTGTTCCCCTGGCCTTGGCCACATTGGCCTCGTCGGCCACGTTTGGCGAGGAAGTGCGCCGCACCGACGTCACCCGTTCATCGGGCTCGTAGAGCTCCCGTGGCTGGCTCTGGCGGAGCCTCTGGCCGTGGTGGCGGGCGCGTCCGGCATCGGGACTTGGCCATTCCGCATGTCCTTGTCGGCTCGCGTATTAGGGATCCCGCGCTCGGCTTCGATCAAGAGCCGGTCAAAGTCAGAGCGCTTGACCCCACGCGTCTGCCCATATGAAGGGCCGGAAGCTTTCCCGCGTCGATCCAGTTACGGATCGTCTGCTGATTGAGCTTCAGGACGCTGGCGATCTCGGCCACCGTCGTGTACTCATCCGGCACAGTTGCGCCTCCGGCGGGAAGGGTCAGTCATCGCTGAGACGCTCGGCTTCGGCGTGGGCATGGTCATCCGGCTGTGCGCAGGGCCGACACAACGCCCAGTTGCTCCGCGACAAGCGAGCCCAGTCGCGCGGCGGCCTCTGGCTGCGGCGCGTAGTGGATGTACTTGCGCGTGGTCGCGATGTCGGCGTGGCCCATCCACGTCTGGACGTCGGTGATCGGGAACTGGCGGACGGCCATCGTGCCGAAGCTGTGGCGCAGGTCGTGGAAGCGCAGAGGACGGAGGCCCGCCGCCTTCTGGGTCGCCTTGTATCGGACGACGAGCGAGTCGTAGTTCAGGACCTTGCCCGTTGGCCCGGCGAACACCAGGTCGTCGGTGTGGGTGAAAAGCTCGCGCCGGCGGAGCTTGGTCAGCTCGAGCGCGACTTGTGGCATGAGTGGGACCGAGCGGACGCGGTAGCTCTTGGGGAGGTCCTCGCCGCCTTCGTCGGTGAAGCCTCGCTCCACGTGGATGAGCGAACTGGCGAAGTCGACTGACCGCCAGCGCAGGGCGCGCAGCTCGCTGGCGCGCAAGCCGGTGAAGGCCGCCGTCAGCAGCAGGGCTGCGTCCTGCTCGTCCCTCGTGTGCTCGACGAGGCGCATGACCTCCTCAGGCGGATAGAAGCTGATCTTGTCTGAGGTCGCACGACGAGTCTTCGCGCGAGTGAACGCGAGCGAGGCGTCCTCCGGGACGTCATACCGCTCCACGCCCAGCGCGAAGATCCCATGGACGATCGCGCGCGTCTGGTTGAGCGTGCTCGCTGCGAGGTGGCGCTCGACCAGCCGGGCCCTGTAGTCAGCCATCTCCTGCGCCGTGATGGTGGCGATCGGCCGGTCGCCCCAGATGGGGCGAAGCTCCTTGTTGATGATGTTGACGTAGGTCCGTTGCGTGGATGCGCGGAAGCTGCCGCTCCTGATGCGAGCGTCGAGCGATTTGATGTACGCGTCGGCGACCTGGTTGAAGGTGGCCCCGCTTGCGAGTCTGGCCGCTGCTCCCGCGGCGGCAAGAACATGACGGAGGGCATCCTCGGCCTGGCTGCGCGTGAGATACCCCTCCGGCGCGCGACTGCGCTTGGTCCACGCTTTGCCGAGAACCTTCGCTGAGTCCCTGTCGGCGACGCGGTAGCGCGCGACCCAGACGGGCTCGCGTCGCTTGCGGCCCTTGCGCTCCGTGGAGAGCCTGATCGACGCGCTCTGATAGCTCACGGGTTGCCCTTCACCTAGAGGAGCGAGCGTACCATCTTGGGGAGCCTTTGGGGAGCCTTAGCTAACTGCTTTAGTAGTGGTCAACCCCAGAAAGTGCTTCTTACCAGGTCTTTCCCAGTGGCCCGGCTGGGACTTGAACCCAGGACCGACGGATTATGAGTCCGCTGCTCTGACCAACTGAGCTACCGGGCCGCACCTGCGCAAGCTAGCGCCTTTTGCACACGCGGAGCCGGCGTCTCGGCGAGACCCTGGGGCCGCTCGTCGCGGGTCGCCTGCGTCCCGCCGTCTGGAGCCGTCGGACGGCCGCGGCAGATATGCTGTGTCCGTGCTCCTTGCAGCGGACATCCTGGGCCTCGGGCACTCGACGAGTTCGTTCGGCGAGACGCTGGCGTTGCTGATCACGTTTCTGGGAATCGGGATCGTCGCCAACGTGTTGATCGTCTACGCGGTCGGCCAGGTAATGGCCGAGCGCCGGCAGAACCAAGAGCGCCAGGAGCGTCTCAGCCGGTCTCGCACTCCCTGACGCCCCCGTTCTCAACCGGGCGCAGGTCGATCAGAGGGCGACGCTGTCCAGTGGTTCTGCACGCCTGTGACGTGGTGTCCGAGCACACCGCGCAGAGGTGCTCTGAAGGAACGTCGCCCGGCGGCGTCGAATCAGACGCCTGCCAATGAAGCAGTCATCGACTCCCACCCTCACCCCGGATGCCGGCCACGGCCACCAGGCCCTCTCCGGCTACATCCGCGCGCGCTTCGACGAGTTCTCGCGGTCACAGAAGGACGTCGCACAGTACATCGTCGATCATCTCGACGAGGCGGCGTTTCAAACCGCTGAGGAGCTCGCCCGCCGGGCGAACACCTCCTCGAGCACCGTCGTCCGCTTCTCGCAGGCACTCGGCTTCGAGGGCTTCCCGGAGCTCCAGCAGGCAGCTCGCGACGAGTATCGGCGGCGGCCGGCCGGGGCGACCGAGACGGTGTCGGCAACCGCGCCGCTCTTCTCGCTTGACCACACCGAGTTCGAGGCGGCGCTCGCCGCCGACCATGTCAACGTGGAGGACACGGCGCACAAGCTCTCCCGATCCGACGTCGAGGCGGCCGTGGACGCGATCGTGTCGGCCGAGAAGGTGCTGATCGCGGGAGCTGACCAGATGGCGTTCTTCGCAAGCTATCTGCGCCACCTGCTCATGCTCCTGGATCTTCGCGCCGAGATCGTCGCCAGCCCGTCGCAGGAGGCGTTGGGGCGCCTGAGCCGCATCGACGCATCGACGCTGGTCATCGGCCTGTCGGCGGGCCGGCCGCACCCGTTGATCACCCGGACGATGAAGCTGGCACGGCATCGCAAGGCGCCGACGCTGGCGATCACCGACGCCACGCTCTCGGAGGTGGCGCGCCTGGCTCGGATCCGGCTGTACTACTCGTCGAATACGCCGGCGTTCGTCCGCTCGCACACGGCTCTCCTCTCTTTGATCCAGGCGCTGGCCTACGGCGTCTACGCCCGCGACGCCCAGCAGTACGACGTGCGCATCAAAGCGTTCCGCCTGAAGTAGCCCCGGACGGTGGCCCCCGATGAGGGGTGTTGGGGGGTCAATCCGGTAGAGGCGGAAGAAGTCCCCAAGACCCCCTCCTCCGATGGGGGCGAACACCATGAGCCCCGCCGCCGGCCCCCTCACCCGCCGGCCCCCTCACCCGCCGGCCTCCTCACCGCCGGCCGACCAGCAGCGCCTGAACGGCGCGGCCGATGCGTCCGCGTTCGTCCCAGAGCACGCTCTCGGCGACCGCGACGCTGTCTCGCGCGACGCGCATCTGAGACTGCAGGGCAACCCATTCGCCGACGGGTTCGCGCTCGACGTACAGCGTCAGGTCCGGATTGATGAACACGTGCTCCTCCCAGCTGAGCACGGTGGCGATGCCGTTGCCGAAGTCGCCGGCGGCCACCACGCGTTCCAGCGGGGCGGTCTCCGCGCCCTCGATGAGCGGGTGGCGAAGCCGAAACCACGCCGTCGACGGGCCGAGCTCCCGGAACCGGCCTTCGACGAAGCGGATCTCCATCCCGTCGGTCGCGAACATCGGCGACCCGCTGCTCAGCCAGTCATTGGGTACGCCGTCCAACGGCCCGGGGAACGGTGGCGGAGGGCCCGCCGGTAGCTCGCCCAGTTCACTCGGCGCCACCATCAGCGCCCGGGCGCGCGTCACTTCGATGCCATCGCCGTCGCGCAGGACTCCGTCCAGCAACGTCACGCGCCGACCCGGGCGAACCACCGCAATCTCCACGGCCAGCGGCCCCTGGGGAACCGGACGCACAAACTCATATGTCAGGCGGCCCGGACGCAAGCCGGGGGAGGGGTTGTGGTGGGCGAACGCGTGCGCCAGCAGAGCCGCCGGGGCGCCACCGTGCAGGGCCCCGGGTGCCCAGGGGCCGAGAGCCAGGTCGGTGGCGGTGAAGAGATCTCCGTCCTGGACAAACAGTGCGTCGACGCTCATCGGTTTGAGAACCTAGCGCCCGGCTAAACTGCCCCGCATGCAACAGAACGGCGACACCCCCCGCGACGAGGCCACCTTCACCGTCAAGACCGGCCTCGCCGAGATGCTCAAGGGCGGCGTGATCATGGACGTGGTCACTCCGGAGCAGGCCAAGATCGCGGAGGACGCCGGCGCCGCGGCCGTCATGGCGCTGGAACGTGTGCCGGCCGACATCCGCCGGGACGGTGGGGTCGCGCGCATGTCCGACCCGGAGATGATCAAGGGAATCCAGGAGGCGGTCACCATCCCCGTCATGGCAAAGGCGCGGATCGGACACTTCGCCGAGGCCCAGGTTCTCGAGGCGCTCGAGGTTGACTACATCGACGAGTCGGAGGTGCTGACGCCGGCCGACGAGGCCAACCACATCGACAAGTGGCAGTTCAAGATCCCCTTCGTCTGCGGCGCGACAAACCTTGGCGAGGCCCTGCGCCGGATCGGGGAGGGGGCGGCGATGATCCGCTCGAAGGGCGAAGCCGGGACCGGTGACATCGTCGAGGCGGTCCGGCATCTGCGGGTGATCCGCGGGGAGATCCGGCGGCTGACGGTGATGGATCTGGAGGAGCTGCCGACCGCGGCCAAGGAGCTCGGCGCTCCGCTGCCGCTCGTGCGCCAGGTCGCAGCCGACGGACGGCTGCCCGTCGTCCTGTTCTGCGCCGGAGGGATCGCCACCCCGGCCGACGCCTCGCTCGTCATGCAGCTCGGCGCCGAAGGGGTGTTCGTCGGCAGCGGGATCTTCAAGTCCGAGGACCCGGAGCGGCGTGCCCGGGCGATCGTCGAGGCCACGACGCACTATCGGGACCCGGCGCGGGTGGCCGCCGCCTCGACCGGCCTGGGGCAGCCGATGGTCAGCCTCGAGACCTCCAAGCTCGACTCCGAGCAGCTGCTGGCCCCCCGCGGCTGGTAGTGGAATCCGCTTCGCGGATTCCAGTGCGAGTTTCGCCTGGCGGCGAGACGTCGCGGGGTGCGGTGCCCTCTGACGTCTCGCCTGGCGACGAAACGTCGCGGACCGGTGGCGAGCCGAATCCCGCGCCCCTCGTCGGCGTGCTTGCCCTCCAGGGCGACTTCGAGGCTCACGCCAAGATCCTGGACCGCCTCGGAGCGACCGCGCGTGAGGTGCGGGTACCGGCTGACCTCGAGGGGCTCGACGCTCTGATCATCCCGGGGGGCGAGTCGACGGTGATGACGCTCGGGATCGAGCGCGAGGGGCTCGCTGATCCGCTCCGCGACCTTGCCCGCTCCGGCACCCCGGTGCTGGGGACGTGCGCCGGAATGATCATGCTCGACCGTGATCACCTCGGCGTGCTCGACATCCTCGCGCAGCGCAACGCCTTCGGCCGGCAGTTGCGGTCCTTCGAGGCGGACCTGGACATCAAAGGCGTCCCCGGCGATCCCATCCGGGCGATCTTCATCCGTGCCCCGTGGGTGGCTGAGACCGGCACCGATGTGGAGGTCCTGGCCGAGGTCGAGGGACACCCGGTCGCCGTACGCCAGGGCAACGTGATCGCTGTTTCGTTTCACCCTGAGCTCACCGGCGAGACGCGCCTGCACGAGCTGCTGCTCGGTCTGACGACGGGATCTCCGAGCTCCTGACCCGTCGCCCGCCCTGCGCGCCGCAAATTGGGCGTTTGATGCACTTGGTACGTGGGTACTCGCCGCTCACCAGACAGCGGCGAGGTAGGAGGCGGGAGATGGCAGAACGCGTTGCTCGAGTCGTCGGCGAGAGTCCGCGCCGGCGCATCGGATTCGGGACGGTCGCGGCAGCTCTGATCGCTGCGGCGGTTCTGCTGGCCGCCGGAGTGTTCGCCTCGGCCCCGCCGGCACGGGCCTCGTCCGCAGCGCTTCACCGGCACGCCCGGCAGACCCATAGCTCCGCCCCCGCCGGCCAGCAGCCCAGCCCGCAGCAGATCAACGCCAACGTCACCGCGCTGATCGACAAGATGACGGTGGCCGAGAAGTTCGGCCAGCTGGAGATGTCCGGCCCGCAGGGGCCGAACGGCACGCCCGGTCAGAGCCTGATCAACGACGCCAAGAACGGGCTCGTCGGCTCGGTGCTCGACCTGGTGGGCGTCGACAACATCAACACCCTCCAGCAGGCCGCGCTCCAGTCTCGGCTGCACATCCCGCTCATCTTTTCCCTGGACGTCATCCACGGGTACAAGACGATGTATCCCATCTCGCTCGGCGAGTCGAGCAGCTGGGACCCGGGGCTCGCCACGCGGGATGCCTCGATGGCGGCCTCGGAGGCGACCGCCGACGGCATCAAGTGGACGTTCAGCCCGATGGTCGACGTGACCCGCGATCCTCGCTGGGGCCGCGTACAGGGGACGAGTGGCGAGGACCCGTTCCTCGGCGCGGCGCTGGCTGCCGCCCGCATCCATGGTTACCAGGGCTCGAACTACAGCGCGCTGGACAAGATGGCGGCCACCATCAAGCACTTCGCCGCGTACGGCGCTCCGGTCGCCGGCCGTGAGTACAACACGGTGGACATGTCGACCCAGCAGCTGTTCAACGACTACCTGCCGACGTACAAGGCGGGCGTCAACGCCGGCGTGGCGACCGTGATGAGCGCGTTCAACTCGCTCAACGGCGTTCCGGCCACCGCCGACCCGTACACGCTGCAGACGATCCTGCGGGACGAGTGGGGCTTCGGCGGCACGGTGGTCAGCGACTACCAGGCCGTGCAGGAGCTGGAGGAGTTCGGCTACGCCGCCAACGACGCCCAGGCCGCCCAAGAGGCGCTGACCGCCGGGGTGGACATAGAGATGGCCGTCCAGCTTCACAGCCCGAACTCGACGTATGAGAACGCCGGGCCACAACTGCTCGCCCAGGGCAAGATCACGATGACCCAGCTCGACAACGCCGTTCGCCACGTGCTGACGCTCAAGTACCTGGCCGGAATGTTCGACCACCCGCTCACGGATTCGAGCCGGGTCAAGACGGCGGAGCTGACTCCGGGAAACCTCAACCAGGCACGGACGGCGGCCGACGAGTCGATGGTCCTGCTCAATAACAACAACCACACGCTTCCGCTCAGCACCTCGACGCCGTCGATCGCAGTTGTGGGGCCGCTGGCCGACGACGCACTCGACCAGCTCGGACCGGACGTGCCGATCGGCTATGACACCACGCCGGCCGACCTCAAGCCGGTCGACAAGATCACCACGGTCCTCGACGGGATCAAGGCGGCGGCGGCGCCCAACGCCAGCGTCACGTACGCGCAGGGTTGTGACATCAGCACCGGCTGCACCTCGGACGCCGGCTTTGCCGATGCGGTCAACGCCGCGAAGTCGGCCGCCGTCACGGTCATCGTGGCCGGCGAGCCGTCCTCGGACAGCGGCGAGGCCTCGTCGCGTTCGATGCTGGGCCTGCCCGGCGACCAGCTGCAGCTCATCCAGGACATCGCCGCCACCGGCAAGCCGTACGTCGTCGTGCTGATGAACGGCCGGCCGCTGACGATCCCCTGGGTGGCTCAGAACGCCCCCGCCCTGCTGGAGGCGTGGTACCCGGGCACCGAGGGCGGCAACGCGGTCGCCGACCTCCTGTTCGGCAAGGTGGACCCCAGCGGCAAGCTGCCGATGTCGTTCCCGCGCGACGTGGGCCAGATCCCCATCTCCTACAACGAGCTGCCGACCGGTCGCCCGTTCGATCCCAACAACAAATACACGTCGAAGTACCTCGACGTGCTCAATACGCCGCAGTACCCGTTCGGCTACGGACTGTCGTACACCGCGTTCTCGCTGTCCAGTCCTCACCTGTCGTCGACGAGCGTGTCGCCAAGCGGCACGCTGTCGGTGACCGACACCATCACCAACACCGGCTCGACGGCCGGCACCGACGTTGTGCAGCTGTATCTCCATGAGGACGACACGACGATCCTGCAACCGGTCCAGAAGCTGGAGGGCTTCCAGCGGGTGACGCTGGCGCCGGGGCAGAGCAAGACGGTCACGTTCAAGCTCGGCCGCCAGAACCTCGGCTATTACAACGACCAGGGCCAGTTCGTCGTCCAGCCCGGACCGTTCAGGCTGTGGGTCTCGGACAGCTCGAACACCGGCACTCCGTCCTCGTTCAGAGTGAGTTAGGAGGACGACCATGACGGCTCTGCGTCGGGTTCTCACCCGCGCCGCGGGGATCGCCGTTATCAGCGCCGTGGCGCTGGTGGCGACGCTCCCCGCGTCCAGCCGCGCGTCCACGCGCGCGGACACCAGCGGTGCGCCGCTGACCGCCCAGCAGCGCGCGGTGCTCCAGGGCATCGCCGCCGACACGTGGAAGTTCTACGCCGCCGACGTCGACCCCGTCACGCACCTGCCGCTGGACAATCTCGGCCCCGCCACCGCCCGCGGGACCTACACGTCGGCAGCGAACATCGGCGTCTACCTGTGGGCGGTCGTCGCCGCGCATGACCTGAACCTGATCACGCCCAGCCAGGCCGACTCGCTGGCGACGGCCACCCTCAACGAGGTCCAAGAGCTCAAGCGCTTCGACGGGTTCCTATACCAGTGGTATGACACCAACACCGGCGATGTTCTGTTCAACCCGGGTCAGAACTGCACGGCCAACGAACCGCCGGAGACGAACTGCAACTTCGTCTCTGCGGTTGACAACGGCTGGTACGCGACCGGGCTGATCGAGGTGCGCCAGGCGCTGCCGCAGCTCAGCGGCCTCGCCAACCGCCTGCTCAAGCCGATGGACTTCTCCATCTTCTACGACAACCGACCCCAGACGGACTGCAACACGAACGCCAACATCTCCGGCAACCAGCCCACCGGACAGCAATACGGCGGCTACTACGTCGGCGTGGGGCCGGCCGGCTACCACAACGGCGCGCTCTACTCCGACCCGCGGATCTCGATGTACATCGGCATGGGGATGCGCCAGATGCCGGGCGACGTGTGGTGGCGGACGTGGCGGACGCTACCGCCCCAGCGCTGCCCCACCGACCCGGACTTCTCCTGGCAGGGCCAGTGGCCGGTGCCAGGCTACTGGCAGACATACACCGACCCACAGTCCCACAAGAAGTTCCCTGTGTGGGAGGGCCACTATGTGTACCCGGGCACGTCGCTGACGTTCATCCCGACGTTCGCCGGTGGCATGTTCGAGGGCCAGATGGCCAACCTCGTCGTGCCGGAGACGACCTGGGGGACCCGCAGCTTCGGCCTGGCCGACCTGCGGTGGGCGCAGGTACAGGAGATGTACACCACCGGCGTCCTGCACTATCCGGTGTGGGGCATGTCGCCTTCCAGCACCGCGGATGACACCGGGAACTATGGGGGCTTCGCCGTGGAGGGCCTGGCGTTCCCGACAGGGGAGGGCCTGGCCCAGTGCACCACGTGCGCGACCGAGACGACGGTCAGCCCGCATGCCTCGGCGATCGCTCTCCCGGTCCTGCCGCAGCAGGCCTACGACAACCTCGAGAAGCTGCGGACGCTGTATCCGGACGTCTACACCTCCGACGGCGGGTTCTACGACGCGGTGAACCCGCAGACCGGGCAGGTCGGCCACCGGAGGCTCGTTCTCGACCAGTCGATGACCATGGCGGCGATCGACGACGCGCTCAACCACGACGCGCTGGGCCGGTACTTCGCCGCTGATCCGATCTCGTGGGCGGCTCGCGTCTACCTGTCGATGGAGACGATGTCGATCAACTGAGGAGCCGGCTCAACCGACCCGCGGTGGCTGGCCTTGGCGGCGGGCGTACTCGCGGAACTCACGCTCGAAGCGTGCCCAGTCGAACGGGGGGACCCCGTCCGGCTCCGGCGGCGGCTGCTCATCGACCGGCTCGTCGCCGTCGTCCGGCGGGTCCTCCTGGTCGCGGCCACGCGACAGCCAGGCCGCCAGCGCCGCGACCGAGATGCCGGCCCCGTAGACGACGGCGGCGAGGGCGGGGTGGTGCGTGAGCGACGCCAGCCCGCCGACGGCGTAGAGGATGAGCGAGCAGACGACGAGGCGGCGAAGCTCGGTCAGGGGGACCGCGCGCCGTGGCGCTCGTGCACAGGCACTCGCGAAGATGGCCACCACCAGCAGGACGGCGAATCCCAGCTTCCAGGCGACTGTCAGCGGCACGACCACGCGCTTCCCCATCATGGGGGCGCGCAGCCGCTAATTCAACCCCCGCGCCGGGTGGTTTTCAGGGAGGTCAGACCTCGAGGCCGTGACGCATCGTGTTCTCGCTCACGGCGCGCTGCTCGACGAACTGCAGCAGGTAATCCGGTCCGCCGGCCTTCAGGCCGGTGCCGGAGAGCCGGTTGCCGCCGAACGGCTGGCGGCCGACCATCGCGCCGGTGATCCCGCGGTTGACGTAGAGGTTTCCCACAGGCGAGCGCTCGCGCACCCGCCGGACGGTGGCCGGTTCACGTGTGAACAGACCGCCGGTGAGCGCGAACGACAGTTCGTCGACGACGTCGCAGGCCTCCTCGACGTTCTTGACGCGCTGGATCGCGAGCACCGGGCCGAAGATCTCCTCGGCGAGCACCGGCGACTCCGGGGGGAGATCCGCCGCGACCGTCGCCGGGCAGAACCAGCCGCCGGTCTGACCATGCGGCGGCGCCGAGGCGACGATCCGCCCCTCCCGCTCGGCGATCTCGCGGTAGCGCATGACCCGCTCCTGGGCGGATCGTTCGATCACCGGCGGCACATCGGTCCCCAGCACCTCAGCCTGGTCGACGACGAGCGTCTCCACGGCTCCCGCCAGCCGGTCGATCAGCACGTCGGCGATGGCCTCGTCGACGAGGACTCGCGAAGCGGCCGAGCACTTCTGGCCCGCGTAGTTGAAGGCCGAGGCGACGATCGCGGGCACGGTTTCGTCCAGATCGGCGTCGGCGGCGACGATCACGCAATTCTTGCCGCCCAGTTCGGCCACAACCTGCTTGAAGTGGGTCTGGCCGTCGGCCGTCTCGGCGGCACGCCTGACGATCTCGCGACCCACGGGGAGCGACCCCGTGAACGCGATTGCGTGGACGTCCGGGTGGCCCACGAGCGATGCGCCGACGTCACCTTCGCCAGGCAGCAGCGAGATCGCCTCTGGGGGCACCCCGCCGGCGCGGAGCGCCTGGACGAGCTGATGGGCCATCGCCGGCGACTGTTCGGCCGGCTTGAGCACGACCGTGTTGCCGGCCGCGAGCGCCGCCGACGTCATCCCGCAGGGGATGGCAAGCGGAAAGTTCCAGGGCGAGATGACGGCGACGACCCCACGGGGGACGTAGCGCAGTTCGTTGCGCTCGCCCGCGACTTGCAGGAGCGGCCGCCCGCGGGCGAGTTCGACCGCCCCCCGCGCGTAGTACTCGAGGAAGTCGATCGCCTCGCAGACGTCGGCATCGGCCTCCGGCCACGGCTTGGCGCACTCGCGTACCTCGAGGGCGGCCAGCTCAAGGCGGCGCTCGCGTAGCCACGCCGCCGCCGCCAGGAGGGCCGTGGCGCGCGCGTCGGCGCTCGTGGCTCCCCAAACGCTCCGGCCGCGCTGAGCCGCGGCCAGCGCGGCGTCGGCGTCCGCCTGGGTCGCCGCCGCTGCACGGGCCACGACCCGATCAGGCGCGCCCGGATCCGTCGACACGAGGCCGTCTCCGGTCCGGGCGTCGCCGCCGACCCACACGGGAACCGCCAGCGGCAGCATCCGGTCCACGCGTTCCAGGGCATCCGCGAGCTGGGCGCGCACCGGCGCTCGGCGCAACTCGAGGATCGGCTCGTTGGCGAAGGGCTGCATCGACATTGACGATAGGCGGAGCGCGGGGATGGACGCGTTCTTACGGCGCCGCCAACAGCTGCTCGACCGGCACCCCGCGGGCCTGCTCGGACAGGAAGCTCTCGTTGCTCGTGTTCTCGAGCAGGCGACGGACGAGGTAGGCCATCCCCGCGACGAGATCGCCGACGGGACAGTACGTGCGGACGCGGAACCCGCGGCTCGCAAGCGCGTGCTGCAGCTCATCGCCGAGCCCCCTCAGGACCTGGAGCTCGAGCTCTGAATCGGCCCCGCCCACCCTGCCGCCGACCCGGTTGCAGGCGATGGCGTGCGCGACCGAGCGCAGGTTGTGGGAGGCGATCGCCACCCGGAGAGCCGGCCGCGCGGCGAGCAGCTCCCGCGTCAGCGCCTCGAAGTTGCGGTCGCACTCGCGCTTGTCCTGAAAGACCGGGACCTCCCAGCCGTGCTGGCGCGCCTGGTCGAGCTCGTGATCCCAGTACGCGCCCTTGACCAGGCGTACGGTCAGCGGCGGCGTGCGGCGCGTCGCCCGGGCCCAGGCGATGATCTGCTCGAGCTGCCCCGGCGAGTCGCGCAGGTAGGCCTGGAGCACGAGGCCGGCCGACGGCCCGGCGCGAAACTCCTCCTCGTCGAGGAGATCGAGCACCAGTTCGAGCACCGCCTCGCGGGAGTCCAGGGACTCCATGTCGATGTGCAGGTGCGCGCCGGCCTCCCGGGCGGCCCGCAGCAGGGGGCGCAGCCGCCGTGCGGCATCGCGCTGGCCCCGCTCCGGGGCATCCGGACGCAGCAGCGGTGTCAGCGCGGAAACCTTGACGCAGACGTTGGCGCGGGGGAGGGCGCCGCTGGCGTCAGCCTCGAGGATCTCGCGCCGCGGCCAGGACCGGGTGGCCGCCGACAGGCGCTCGATGGCCTCGGCACAGCGGGCGGCGTAGCGATCGGCCTCGGCCTCGGTGACGGTGGCCTCTCCGAGCAGGTCGACCGAGCTCGCCACGCCGTGGTCCCAGAGCTTGCGCAGCGTACCGAGCGCGGCGTCCGGGGTCTCGCCGACGATGAACCGGTGGGCGAGGTGGCGAACGCCGCCGGCGGCGGCGGCGCCGAGGGCGGCCCGTCCCGCCTTGGTGTGGGAGATCCGCATCGCGGCCGAGAGCGGTGGGGGAGTGTCGGCCACCTCCTCCAGGTAGCCGACCAGGTGGCGGGCGAGATCGTCGAGCGACCGGCACGCCGGCACGACGTCGACGAAGCGAAACAGCGCCGCACGGAGCTCGCGGTCACTCGAGGCCAGCTCCATGGCGCGAGCGTCCAGTGCCTTCAGGGGCTGGCGCGAGGCCGGCGGAAACGCGTTGGCGAGCTCGGTGCCGATCTGGCGGATCTCGCTCTCGACGCGCGGGTTGGGGGTGGGGGCAAGGGTGCTCATCTCAGATGATCTCGACGATCCCAAAATAGAAGCTGGACAGCAGGCAGTTTGGGGTGGACGGTCATCCCTTGAGGATGTTCACCGCCCTCGCGACCACCAAACCGATCGTCACCAGCGCCGTCAGCGCCTGGACCGCCATGAGCGACTTCGCCGTCGCCGTCAGCGGCATCGTATCGGTGGGGCTGAACGCGGTCGCGTTCGTGAACGAGGTGTACAGGTAGTCGATCAGGCCCGGCTTCCAGCCCGGGGGCGCGTGGCGCTTGTCGGTCATCTGGGGAAACAGGAAGTCCGGAGGATCCGGGTCATGGCCGGCGCGCGCCACCGGTCCGCCCCGGTCCAGCATCCAAAACCACACGCCGAACAGCAGCACGTTCGTCGCCCACAGCACAATCCCGGAGCCCAGGAGCGTTGGGCCGCTTGCGGGGCTCTGTCTGAGCAGCTCGCGGACCAGCAGGACCAGCGAGACGGCGTTGGCCGCGCTGACTACGCCGATGACGAAGAGCGACAGTCGACGGCGCAGCCGGGTATGGCGCAACCGAGGGTGGGGAGAGGCCAGCGCCAGTGCCAACAGCACGAGGCCCTCCATGACGGGCAATAGCCACGTGGGGTGTAAAACCGCAACCTGGCGCGAGAGCGACAGGTCGAGCAGGATCGCCAGCAGGATGACCAGCTGCGCCCCCCAGTAGGGATCGAGCCGGGTGAACCGCGCCAGTAGCTTCTCGCCGGCGATCTCGTCGTTACGAAGCTGGTTGGACACGACTGGATACTGGCATGACGACAGGCGCCGGCCCTTCTCCGGCCGCGTGCATGGAGCCGTGACGTGGCAGGATGGACCCCAGGAGGCACGAACATCTCAGATATGCGGATCTCACTCATCGGACTGGCACTGGCCGCTGCCCTCGCTCTGAGCGGGTGCGGAGGCTCCGGTGCCTCCAGCACCTCCGGCGGCGGCCAGCCGGCGGCGGCGACCTCCCAGGCGAAGACGAGCACCGCGTCCTCCTCGAGCACCGCGGAGAGCACGACGTCTTCGACGACGTCGACCACCTCGGCCCCCAGCACCTCGACGACGTCCGCCGGGGCGGCGGCGAGTGGAGCGGGCGGGGCCGGCCTCGCCGGCCCGGCGCCGTGCACGGCCTCCGGGCTGACGCTGACGTACCTCGGCGGCCAGGGGGCGACCGGCCACGGCGAGCTTGGCTTCGCGCTGCGCAATTCGGCGCAGAAGAGCTGCACCACCGGCGGATATCCGGGGATCCAGTTCCTCGACCGCGCCGGCGGCGCGCTGGCGACGACGCCGACCCACACGACGTCGGACTTCTTCGGAACCCTGCCTCTGTCGACGTTGACGGTCGTGCCCGGGAGCAGCTTCTCGTTCCGGCTGGGGGTGTCGCACGGCGGCGGGACCGGCGCCGGGTGCTCGACGGCATACGGTCTCCAGGTCATCCCGCCGAACGACACCGCGACGCTGCGCGTCGACATCCCGGGCGGGGCATCGGAGTGCGGTGCCACCACCGTCTCGCCGGTGCAGCCGGGCGACAGCGCCTTCCATTGAGCGGCGGCGTCAGCCGTCGGTGGGATCCAGCTGCCACGCCGGACCGCGCGCGAGCATCTCGCTGATCTCGTCCGCCGGCACCGGGCGCGAGAAGTAGTAGCCCTGGGCGACGTCGCAACCCAGACGCGAGAGCTCGGCGAGCTGCTGCTCGGTCTCAACGCCCTCGCCCACGACCCGCAGCGACAGCGCCTGCGACATGGCGACGATCGCTTCGGTGATGGCGGTGTCCCGAGGCTCGACGCCGAGGCCGCCGACGAACGACCGGTCGACCTTGAGGACATCCAGCGGCAGGCGCGTCAGGTACGAGAGCGACGAGTACCCGGTCCCAAAGTCGTCGAGCACGAGGCCGACGCCGAGCGCCTTGAGTGCCTGAAGCGACTCGGCAAGCTCATTGACGTCGCCGGCCAGAACGCTCTCGGTCAGCTCCAGCGCCAGCAGGGACGGGTCCAGGCCGGACATGCGCAGCGCGACGGCGACGGAGTCGGCCAAGCCGCGGTTGGCGACCTGTGCGGCCGACAGGTTGACGGACATCGACACCGCTGAGGCGGGTCGCTCGCGAGACCAGCGCGCCGCCTGGCGGCAGGCGTGCGTCAGGACCCAGCGGCCGATCGGTTCGATCAGGCCGTTCTCCTCTGCCACCGGGATGAAGTCGGCCGGGGGGATCCGGCCGCGGTCCGGGTGGATCCAGCGGACGAGCGCCTCGACACCGAGCAGTGACCCGTCGGTCAGTGACACGAGCGGCTGGTAGTCGAGCGTCAGCTCCTGGCGTTCCAGCGCCCGTCGGAGGTCGTTCTCGACGCGCAGGCGGGAGATCGCACGACCACGCATCGCCTCGTCGAACAGCTCCCAGCGCGCCCGCCCGCGCTCCTTGGCCCGGTGCATAGCGGCGTCGGCGTCGCGCAGCAGGTCGTCGGCCGGCTCGCCGCCCGCCGCGAGCGCGATCCCGATGCTCGTCGTGACGAAGTGCTCGCCGCCGTCGAGCACGAAGGGGTTGGCGAAGGCGCCGGCGATCCGCTCGGCCATCTCGATCGCCTCCCGCTCGCCGCCGATGTCCTCCAGCAGGATCCCAAACTCGTCACCGCCGAACCGGGCAACGGTGTCGCTGGAGCGGACCGCCTGCCTCAGCCGCGGCGCGGCCGCGGCGAGCAGCTGATCGCCGACCCTGTGGCCGAGGCTGTCGTTGACGAGCTTGAAGCGATCGAGGTCGAGCGCGAGGACGGCGGTGAGCGAGTGCGGGTGGCGGCGCAGCCGCTCGGTCGACTGCTGCAGCCGATCCATGAAGAGGACCCGGTTGGGCAGCCCGGTCAGTGCGTCGTGCAGAGCGCGATGCCGGATGTCGTCATCGGTCACCTGGCGTTCGACGACGTCGCCGAGCACGTTGGCCAGCGCCTGAACGAAGTCGACGTCGCCGGAGGTGAACCGGCGCGGGGCCGTGGAGTGGAGGCCGAGCACGCCGTACGGCTCGCGACGTCCCTGGATGACGACCGTCAATCCGCTGCGTGCTCCGTGGTCGCTCAGGACCGGGGCGCGCTTGAAGCGGTCCTCCGCATGCCAGTCGGACACGACAACGGGGATGCCGTTGAGGAGCGCATAGCCTGCCTGCGACTCGCGGCCGGCGGGGACGATCGTTTCCGGACCGACGCCCTCCAGCCCGTGGGTGACCCGGAACGCGAAGGCATTGCGGGACGGCAGGTGCTCGATCACCGCGCCGATCTCGAGGTCGAGCAATTGGGCGGCGGTCGTCACCGCCTCTTGCATCAGATCCGTTGGGCTGGCGCCCTCGAGCGCGTGCTCTCCCAGCCGCGCGACCGCCGCCTGCTGAGCGGCTCGGAGCTCGAGCTCGGCCTCAGCGGCCTTCTGGTCGGTGATGTCCGACATCACCCCGTGCCACCGGGCGACGCCGTCATCGTCCTCCTGGATCAGCGCGTCGTCGCGCAGCCACACCGAGTGTCCGTCGCGGTGGATCAGGCGGTACTCGGTCGCGCTGGAGCCGAACTCGCCGTCGGCCATCCCCGCCTCGAGCTCCAGCACGCGACCGACGTCGTCCGGGTGCAGCCGACTCGCCCACAGCCGGGGATCGGCGCACCACTCCGCCGGCGTGAACCCCAGGATCGCCTCAATCTGCGGGCTGACGTAGTGCCACCGCCCGCACTCGCCGGTGTCGGCGGTGTAGAGGATCGCCGGAACCCGACGCAGCAATCCACTGTAATCCGAGCGTGGCGGGTCGGCCACGCCGATCTCGGCGACGGGATAAGCGGAATCGAGCCCGCCGGTGACGCGACGGTCAGACATGTCCAACAGGCGTATCGGCACCGGGTGAGTCGGCCGTCTCCGTGGGAAGCGCGGAGCGGATCCGTGGTTTCTACGGACCCGGACCGGGCTGGGGTCAGGAATCTGACCGTGCCGGTGAGTGGCAGCGTCAGACCGCCACGAACCGCGTCACGTCGTCGTCGGCGTCCTCGCGCACGGACCCTTCGGCGATCAGCAGGTCGAGATGGCCGATCACCTCGGAGATCGTCAGCATCGCCTGGGTGACCGCGACATTTCCCCACATTTGGTTGGCGAGGTCGTAGGCGGTCGCCGGTCCGGGCTCGAGGAGGCCGTGGAGCTTGCGCGCCCGTCGCTCGTGCATCTTGAAGCGCTCGTCGATCAGGCTGAGGTGGTCGGTCACCGGAGGGCCATGACCGCCGAGCACGAGCCTGACCGGCATCTCCCGGGTGGCGCGCATCGAGGCGATGTAGTCGATCAGGGCGCGTGGCCGCTTGGCGCCGGTGGCCGGCTCCTCCAGCGGTCGCGACAAGAGCGGGTTGGAGGAGATGTGAGCCAGGAGGTGGTCGCCGGCGAGCAGGATCTGGCGGCGCTCGTCGAAGAAGATCGTGTCCGACGGGCTGTGCCCGGGGCGGTGGCGCACCCGGAGCGTTCGGTCGCTGAGCGTCAGCTCGTCGCCGTCGCGCACGGGGGTGGTCACCTGCCCGCTGGATCCGAACGCCCGGAATGCCGCGCCGACGGCGCCCAGTGCGGTGGCCAGCTCCGGCGGTACGCCATGCCGGAGCATGACCTGGATCGAGAACTCGTCGTCCGCGGCGGCGCTGGCGGCGAAGTCGCGCAGATACGGCTCCAGCAGGTGGAACGCCGCCACCTCCGCGCCAGAGCGCCGAGCCAGGATCTCGAGCAGCCCGAGGTGGTCGATGTGCTGGTGGGTGATCACGATCAGGCCGATCTCCTCGACGGTGCGCCCGCACTCGGCGAGCGCCCGCTCCAGCTCATCCAGCGACTTGCCGGAGTTGGGGCCCGTGTCGACCAGCGTCAGGGGATCGTCCTCGATCAGGTAGCAGTTGACTCGCCCCACGAGGAATGGCGTGGGCAACGCGATCGTGTGGATGCCGGCGTCGCGGGCCTCGGAGACGGCGCGCAACTCCGCTTCCCGGCGGGCGTCTGTGGCGGCGGTGTCGCCCGCGCTCACGAGTGGATCACGCCCAACACCTCGTCGCGCTTGGCCTCCATGTGCTCAGGGGAGACCAGTGACTCCAGGCACAGCCGGAGCAGCGGCTCGGTGTTGGACGGACGCACGTTGAAGTGCCAATCCTCATAGTCGACCGACAAACCGTCCAGGCGGCTCTGCTCGGCGTCGGAGTAGCGCTCCGCCAGCTCCTCGATCTTGCCTGGGCCGTCGTCGACCTCGGAGTTGATCTCGCCGCTGATGAAGTAGCGTGAGCGGTAGGGCTCCAGCAGCTCGGACATTCGCGCGCCGCGCTGGGAGAGGAGCTCGAGGATGAGCAGCGCCGGCAGGGTCCCGGAATCAGCGCAGTAGAAGTCGCGGAAGTAATAGTGGCCGGAGACCTCGCCGCCGAAGACGGCGCCCTCCTTGCGCATCCGCGTCTTGAAGAACGCATGGCCGACCCGGTTGACGAGCGCCTGGCCGCCATGCTCCTTGGCCGTATCGGCGACCGCGCGGCTGGCCCGGACGTCGTAGAGGACCGTGGCGCCGCGCTCCTTGTCTAACATCGATGCCGTCAGCAGGGCGGTGAGGAAGTCGCCGTCGACGAACGCGCCCGTCTCGTCGATGAAGAAGCAGCGGTCGGCGTCGCCGTCCCAGGCAATCCCCAGGTCGGCCTCCCGGCGCACGACCTCGCCCATGATGAACTCGCGGTTCTCCGGCAGCATTGGGTTGGGCTCATGGTCCGGGAAGTTGCCGTCCGGCGTCCAGTACGCGTCGTTCAGATCGAGCCTCAGCCGCTCGAGCAGCGGTCCCACCATCGGCCCGGCCATGCCGTTGCCGCCGTCGACGACGACCCGGAGCGGCTTGACCGCGGAGGCGTCGATGAGCTTCAGCGCCGCCTCCTGGAAGTCCTCGTAGATGGAGACCTCCTCGACCGACCCGCCACCCGGCGCGTCGCCGAGGCCCTCGAGGATTCGGTCGCGCACCTCGGCCAGGCCGGCATCGCCGGACAGCGCCAGCGCGCCGCGGCTGACGAGCTTGGCGCCGGTGTAGGCCTTGGGGTTGTGAGAGGCGGTGCACATGAGACCGCCGTCGAGATCCCGGGAGCCGACGAGGAAATAGAGCATCTCGGTACCGACCTGGCCGGCATCGAGGACCGTCGCGCCCTCGGCCCCCATCCCGTTCCGGTAGGCGGCTGCCATCTCCGGGGCGGTCAGCCGCATGTCGCGGCCCAATCCCAGCCGCAGGTCGGCCGGGGACTTGTTCTCCTGGGCGGCGATCACGCGGGCGAAGGCGCGTCCGATCGCGTGGGCGGTGTCGGCCTCGAACTCCTCGCCGTACAGGCCACGGACGTCGTAGGCCTTGAAGATCTCAGGGTGGGCGAGCTCGGTCACCCGTCTGATGATGCCTGATAATGCGGCGCCGTGAGACCGAGCGTCGTGATCCTGTGCGGCGGCCGGGGCGCCCGGCTGCAGGAGCGGACCCAGTCGATCCCCAAGCCGATGGTGGAGATCGGCGGCCGCCCCATCCTCTGGCACGTGCTCCAGATCTACCTCGCGCAGGGCTTTGCGGAGTTCCTCCTGCTGACCGGCTACCGGGGCGAGCAGGTGGAGTCGTTCGTCGCCGATGAGGAGTGGCCGAGCGACGCCCGGATCCGCTGCCTGCCGACCGGGCGGGACACGCCGACGGGGGGGCGGCTGCACCTGGCCGCCGGGGAGCTGACGACCCGGCCGTTCTGCCTGGCCTACGCGGACGGGGTGGCCGACATCGACCTCCATGCGCTGCTCACCGCCCATGAGCGCCACGGCGCCGCGGCGACGATGACGGTGGTGCGGCCCCGGTTGCCGTTCGGCGTCGCCCACCTCAACGGTGACGATGTCGTGCAGGGCTTCACCGAGAAGCCCCGCAGCCAGGACTGGATCAACGGCGGGTTCTTCTGCTTTGAGCCGGCCGTGCTCGATCTCCTCGCCCCGGACTCGGTGCTCGAGCGCGATCCGCTCGAGCGGCTGGCCGCCGCCGGCGACCTGCGGGCCTTCCGCCACGAGGGCTTTTGGCACTGCATGGACACCTATAAGGACGCCGTCGTGCTCAACGACCTCTGGGCGTCGGACCCGGCCCGCCCGGCCCCGTGGAAGCTGTGGGAATAGCCCGCCTTCTCCTATAGTTACGGGCATGTCCGGTCATTCCAAATGGGCGTCCATCAAGCACAAGAAGGCGGTCGTCGACCAGCGCCGCGGCCAGCACTTCACCAAGCTGACGCGGGCGATCACGGTCGCCGCGCGTGAGGGCGGCGGCGACGTCGACGGTAATCCGGCGCTGGGGCTGGCCGTCCAGAAGGCCCGTGACGCGTCGATGCCCAAGGACAACATCGAGCGCGCGATCGCCAAGGGAACCGGCGAGGGCGTCGATGCCGATCAGATCGAGACGGTGCTGTACGAGGGCTACGGGCCCGGCGGCGTCGCGCTCCTGATCGAGGCGCTGACCGACAACCGCAACCGCACCGGCGCCGACGTGCGCCACGCGCTCTCCAAGCACGGGGGCAACCTCGGCGAGCCGGGATCGGTGGCCTACCTGTTTGACAAGCGCGGCGTGATCGTCGTCGATGGCTCGCGCTATGACGAGGAGGGTCTGCTCGTGGCGGTCGACGCCGGAGCCGAGGACATCTCGCTGGACGACGACGTCTACGAGATCATCACCGAGCCCGGCGACCTCGTCGCCGTACGAGACGCGCTGACGCAGGCGGGGGTCGAGATCGAGAGCGCCGACGTCACCCAACGGCCGAAGGTCCGGGTGCCGGTGGAGGAGAGCGAGGCCGCGCGGCTCATGAAGCTGATCGACATGCTCGAAGAGTCCGACGACGTGGGCGAGGTGTACGCCAACTTCGACGTCTCCTCCGACGTTTTGGAGCGGATCGCCTCCTAGCCGCCGGCCCCGCGCCGCGCGTCCGGCGCGACGCTCCGCGTTCTTGGCCGACTCTTAGTCGTTCCCGCTAGCCTCACGCCGCGATATGCCAAAAAAGACATCACTCACCCTCGCCGCGATCGCGGTCGGCGTGGCCGTCGCGGGCTGCGGCGGCAGCGGCTCGACAGCTCCCGGGGTCGCCACCGCGCCATCCGCCGGCTCGACCCAGGGGGCCATCACCACCGCGCCGGCCGCCACGTCGACGACCTCGACCACGAGCTCGGCGAGCGTGCCGACCCCCACGTCCGGCGCCCTCTCGACCGAGCCGAAGGTCCCCGTCACCAAGGGCACTCCGCCCAAGACTCTGCAGACGAAGGATCTCGTCACCGGCACCGGTGCGACGGCCAAGTCCGGCAGCACGATCACGGTCAACTACGTCGGCGCGCTCTACAAGAACGGCAAGATCTTCGATGCCTCCTGGAACCGCAAGCAGACGTTCACCACGCCGCTGGCGACGAGCTCCGTGATTCCCGGCTGGGTGCAGGGGATCGCCGGGATGAAGGTGGGCGGCCGCCGCGAGCTGATCATCCCGCCGTCGCTGGGCTACGGCAAGACCGGCAGCCCCCCGACGATCCCGGGCAACGCCACGCTCGTGTTCGTCGTCGACCTGCTCAAGGTCGGCTAGCCGGCTCGGCTCGCCGGCGGGTTCAGCTCACGGCCGGGGGCCGTCAGCCCGCGTCCGGAGTGGCGCCGTCGGCACGCCGCGCTCGGTACACCGGCGTCTGGCCGGCGACGCCCTTGAGCCGGGGGCGGCCGGCCGCGGACCACTGAAACCGGTCCTGGGCGCCGTCGCGGACCTCGCGGGTGCACAGGACGGTGCCCGGGCGGGCGATCCCGGTCACCCGGCTGGCGAGGTTGACCGAATGGCCGTAGTAGTCGCCGGCGTGCATGACCGCCGGACCGAGGGCGATCCCCGCCCGCAGGCTGGGCAACCCCTCCTCCGCGAACGCGTCGACGAGCGCCAGCGCGACGTCCACGAGCGGCGCGGGCTCCGGGCTGACGAACATGGCCGCGTCGCCGATCGTCTTGACGAGACGCACCGGCGGCTCCGGGAGCGAGGCGGCCAGGCTGGCGAGCCGGCCGGCCACGCTGCCGAGCTCGCGGACCTCGACCTGGCCCCCCAGCCGCGTGAAGCCGACGAGATCGGCGAAGCAGACGGCGACCTCCTGGGTCCCGGCCGTGTCACCGGTCTCCAGCTCCTCCAGGCCGAGCATGCCCCGCTGGACGCTCTCACGCAGGTGGTTCTTGAAGCCGGCCACCAGGATCGGCCCGGTGGCGGGGGTGAGCTGCTCGGCCAGCGAGGCAAAGCGCAGCGCGACGTCCTCCTCGCTCGCTCCCGGCTCCAGGAACGTCTCGACGAACGCGGCGGCGATCGTCGCCGACAGGCGAGCCATCCCCTCGCCCAGGACCCGGGTGATCTCGATGATCCGCTCCTCATCGAAGCCGGCGTCGAGGAAGAGCTTGATCGCGCGGGCGGCATCGACGTCCTCGTCGGTGAACACCCGGTCCTCCGGCTCCGGCTGCGGCAGCCCCAGGATCCGCCGGATCCGGATCACGTTCGAGGCCGGCAGCCCGCTCCGCTCCTCGATCTCGGTGGCCGTGTACGTGCCGCCGAGTACCCGGTCGACGGGCAGCAGCGCCAGCCGGTTCTCCTTGACCGCCCTGCGGAGGTCCTCCTCGGTGAACCCGTCATCCAGGAGCCGGGTCAGGAGTTTCTCGCGCTGAGCGCGCTCCGCTCCCTGGAGGCCGTCAAGCAGTCCCGCGCGCGCGTAGTCCATCGGCGCATCCTCTCGAATGACGCCGACGTTCGCTAGCATCCTCGACTCCTCGCGGACACCAACAATGCGCGGCGCCCGCTCCAGCTGACCCCATTTCGGTACACAGACATGCTCTCCATCCTGATGCCCGTCTACAACGAGCGCGAGCGCGCGGAGCGGGCCATCCGCGAGGTGCTCGCAACCCAGCTGCCGACGGACTTCGAGCTGATCATCGTCGACGACGGGTCCACCGACGGAACGCGCGAGATCCTGCGCAACGGCGACTGGGGCGAGCGGGTCCGGTTGATCGAGCACGAGCACAACCAGGGCAAGGGCGCCGCCATCCAGACCGCCCTGCGCGAGGCCCGCGGCGACTACTCCTGCATCTTCGACGCCGACCTCGAATACGACCCGGCCGACCTGGCGCTGCTCATGCCGCCGCTCATCGACGGCCGCACCAACGCCTGCTTCGGCGTCCGCGCGTTCGACGGCTACACCAGCCACTCATTCCTGTTCGTGCTCGGCAACAAGGGCGTGACGCTTGCCTGCAACGTGCTCTTCAACGTGTACCTGCACGACATCATGACCTGCCACAAGATGATCCGGACCGATCTCTTCCAGAGCCTCCCCCTGACCGCGGCCGGTTTCTCGATCGAGCCGGAGATCACCGCGCGACTGGTCCAGCGCCGCGAGCGGATCTTCGAGGTCCCGGTCCACTACCGCGCCCGGGCGACCGAGGAGGGCAAGAAGCTCACCGCGGCCGACGGGTTTCGCGTCATCGGGACGCTGCTGCGCTGCCGGTTCTCGGAGGGCCAGAACTCGCGCCACTGACCCGGCGCCGTGGCGGCCGGGCCGGCCCCGCGCCATCGGCGCCGGCGTGTCCGGCGGGTCGAACTGCGGGCATCGATGGGGAGGTTTGCCGGCTCGCGTACGCCGCTGGCCGTCCCTCACCGTGCCTCATGCGCCAAATCCCGCTGCCTCTGGATGATTTGGCACCACGCGCACGCTCAGCCCGCCGTTTGCGCCAAATCTGCCGGCCCGTGCAGGATTTGACGCACGGTGCACGCTGGAATCCGGAGCAACGCCGTGTGGCGACAGGAGAGCCCCTCCTTCGTTGCCCGCCGTAGACGCTCGGCCGGCCACTGCCGCCTGAAACGGGCCACGGCGCCTGCGTCCCACGGCCCGTACGTCCATCGGCCCCCGCGTCCTGCGTCCGGCGGCCCGCGGCCCGCGGCCCCTATGTCCCCGGGACCCGCCTCGCCTTCTTCTTCTCCGCCGAGACCGCCGGCGCGATCTGCTGGGTGCCGGTGTAGATGGACCGGATGGTGCCGAATAGCGGCTGGCGCGGGTTGCCGTTGATGTCGATCTCGCCCTTCTGGACGAACGGGGGGTCGCCGAACGGGTCGCCGCCGGTCCACCCGGGGTGGGCGGGGAAATCCTGGAGGGCGAACCACATCGCCGCCGAGACGAACGGCTTGGATGCGAACACCCCCAGGTGGAACGCGGCGGCGGCCGACTGGTACTGGTAGGTCCCGCGCTCCTCGACAGGCCCGGAGCGATTGCCCTCGAAGCCGAACTCGGTGATCATCAGCGACTTGCTCGGATAGCAGGCATGCAGGTAGTCGAGGTACGGGGCGAGCGCGTCCGGATCGTCGGTCGAGCCCCCGCCGGCGTCGAACCAGCCGAAGTAGTCGTTGTAACCGATGACGTCCAGGGGCGCGTACGCCGGCTGACACACCACCCCCGGCCAGGAGGAGATCGCCATCCCCACCGGCCGGGTGGGATCAAGCTGGTGAGCGAGCTGCGTCGCGCTCGCGATGTAGCGGGCCTCGGCGTCCGGGGGCGGCGTGCTCAGCTCGTTGGCGACGCTCCACACGAGCACCGAGGGGTGGTTCTGGTTGGTGAGGATGTTCGTCCGCAGCTCGTCGTGGGCGAACGCCAGCCAGCTCGGCTGGGACAGGTACTGCGTGTTGACCTGGTAGACGGGGATCTCGGACCACACCAGAATCCCGTCGCGATCGGCGAGCTCCTCTATCTGCGGATCCAGCGGGTAGTGGGCGCGGATGATCCCGCCGCCGAGCTCGCGGACCCAGCCGACGAGCGCCGCGAGCTGCGATGGGCTGAGCGCGTCCCCGGTCGTGATGTTCATCTCATGGATGTTGAATCCGCGGAGGTCGAGCCTGCGCCCGTTGAGCAGGAGCGAGCCGTCGGCGGCGACCGTGATGCTGCGGATCCCGCTGGAGTCGGTGTAGCCCTCCAGCTTGTGGCCGGTGGCGTCGGAGACCGTGAGCGTCGCCTTGTACAGGTACGGGCTGCCGGGTGCCCACAGGCGCGGGTGGGCGACCCGAGCCGTCGACTGCGCCGTCCAGGTCGCGCCAGCGGCGATGGTGTGCCCGCCGAAGTTCAGCTTGGCGCGGCCGTAGGTACCCCGGAGGACGACGGTCTGCGGGGCACCGGTGGGATTGTTGACCGAGACCTGCTCGTGGACGGTCGCAGCGCACGTCGGGCAGGGGAGGATCGGTCGGATCACCACCGGCGTCATGTCGACGCGCTGGACCGCGCGCAGGTAGACCTCGCGGTTGATCCCGCCGAAGTTCCACCACCCTCCGGACGGCCCGGGGGGCAGCGAGGTGCCGTCGCGGCGGTCGTCGACGCGGACGATCAGCCGGTTGACTCCGCTGCGCACGCCCTTGAGGGCGAACTCGAACGGCAGGTAGGCGCCGGCATGGGTGCCGATCCGGCGCCCGTTGAGCCAAACCGTGGCGTAGTAGTTGACCGACTCAAAGCGGATGATCCAGCTGCGAAAGCTCGCGGGAACGTCGGACGCAAAGGCCTTGCGCGGCACCGTGAAGTCGCGCCGGTACCACTCGACCGAGCCGTTCATGCTCGCCGTCGAGAGATCGCCGGCATTGAAGGAGTTGGGGACGGCGACCGGCGACCAGCCGGCGGTTCCGCCCACGTTGCGCCACCAACCGGCGGTGATCCCCGCGTTGGACGGATCGGCCCGGGCCAGCCACGTGCCACCCAGCAGCCAGCGGTCGTTCTGGCCGTCCTGGTACAGGGCGCCGTAGGTCGGCGGCGTCGCCGTGTAGGACGCGACGCGGGCGGCGGCGCTCGCGGACTGGGCGGGGACCAATGCCGCCGTCAGCAGACAGGCCAGCAGGCCGAGAAGCCAGCGCCGGTTGAGCGTCCGTCCGGCCGGGCGGGCGCTGTGTGGGCGGCTGCCCCCACCGCTACACTCGTCCGCCGATGTCAGTCGTCGACTCGCCGGAACAGCGGCCAACGACCGGCTCCGCCGGCTCCGGGGAGTCTCACGGAGCGTCACTGATCGCCTCCCTTCGTCGCGCACCGCGATCGCCGGCGGTGGTTGCGGTCGTCGTGTGCACGGTGCTCGCCGCGCTGTCGGCGGCCGTCCTGCCGACCGTCCCCAGCTACGACCCCTGGTCGTGGATCGTGTGGGGCCGCGAGGTGACCGACCCGCACCTGAGCTTCATCATCGGCGGCGGCTCGTCGTGGAAGCCGCTCCCGGTGATCTTCACGACGGTCTGGGGCCTGTTCGGCTCGGCCGCCCCGACGCTGTGGGTCATCACCGCCCGCATCGGCGGACTGCTCGGTCTGTGGGGCGCCTGGAAGCTCGCGAGCCGGCTGGTGGGGAGCGGCTGGAGCGGCGCTCTCGCAGGCATTCTCGCGGTCGCCGGGATCGTGCTCACCCAGGACTGGGTCTACTACTTCCTGCGCGGCACCTCCGAGGTCATCCTGATCGCCGCGACCGTGTGGTTGGTGGACCGGCTGATCGACGGCCGGCGTACGCAGGCGTTCCTGCTCGGCGCCGTCGCCGGCCTCATCCGCCCGGAGTGGTGGCCGTTCCTCTTCCTCTACGCCGTGTGGCTGGTCTGGCGTGACCCCAGCTTCCGGACGCCGGCGAAGCTCCTCATCCTCACGGCCGGTCTGGTGGCGCAACCAGTCTTCTGGTTTCTGCCCCCGTACATCACGACCGGCCACGCCTTCAGCGCCGCCACGCAGGCCGCTCAGTACAACGGCCACCTGGGCACCAACGTCCTGCGCACCGTGGTCGCCCGCGGGGTCAACGACCAGGTGCTCCCGGCGCTCATCCTCGGAATCGTGGCGGTTGTCGTCGGCTGGATTCGCGACCGCAACCGCGTGATCCTCGGCATCGGTCTCGGAATCATCGCCTGGTGGATGGTCGTCGTCGCCGAGACGCTCGACGGCTATCCGGGGCTGGAGCGATTCTTCCTCCCGGCCGCGGCGCTGATCTGCGTCCTGGGTGGCGTTGGCGTCGTGCTCCTCGCGCGGTGGGCGGGCGATCTCGCCGGCCGGGCCACAGGACGGGCGCCCGTGGTTGCGGGTGCCCTCGCGGCTGTGGTCCTGGTCGCCCTCTGGATCCCGTTCAGCACCACGAGGACGCGCATCTCCGACGCCCGCGCCTTCTTCCCGGCGGCATCCGAGGCCGTGTCGACCTTCCATGAGCTTGACCACGTCATCGCCGCCGCCGGCGGGCGCGGCGCGATCTTCCCCTGCCGGTCGAGCTTCGCTGCGATCAACCACTCGGTCCAGAGCGCCATGGCGTGGAAGCTGGGCGTGACGCTGGAGCGCGTCGGCACGCGGATGACCCAGCCCGGACTCGACTTCATCGGCCCGCACAACTCCATCGACGGCGGTCCGGCGCGCGTCGATCCCCGCCTGACGCACCACGAGACGGTGGCGAGCACCGGCGGCTGGCGCGTCGTGCGGCTGACGACGCCCCGCCTGCCGACCGCCTGCGACGGCCGCTGACCCGCCCCGGCCCTCGGCGCGGCTGACCCGCCGGCTCATCCGCGGCTCCCGGATGGGAACAGCAGGACCGCCCCCGGGCCGCTCGACCCGGCGGCCACCAGGGCGCGCGTCGTCTTCTTGCCCTTGCGCTTGCCCCCGCCCTTCGGCGGCTTGGTCGCGATCACCAGACGCTTCTTGACCACGGTGCGATTGAGGGCCCGGTCGGTGACCGTCACGGTCAGCGTGTAGGTCCGCTTGCGCTTGTAGACGTGGGTGTCGGTCGTGCGG
The DNA here is from genome assembly GCA_035551695.1 of Solirubrobacteraceae bacterium. GTDB lineage: Bacteria > Actinomycetota > Thermoleophilia > Solirubrobacterales > Solirubrobacteraceae > Palsa-465. The sequence goes on along the minus strand of DASZMU010000151.1, from coordinate 12,063 downwards.
CGGATCCGGCTCCGGGCCGAACCGTCTCCCCAGCTGGCGTACACGGTCGCGACGCCGGAGGCCGCCGACTTCGGCAATCCCGGCGGCGGCGGGTCGCTGTAGCGCACGGTCAGGCGCAGCTGATGGTGGATGGCGCGGATACCGGTGATCGTCACCGTGACCCGTGGCTTGACGGTGTCGACGAAGACGGTCGCCGCGCGGGCGGCGGTGGCCAGCCCGGCCTGGTTGACCGCCGTCACCTGATAGACGCGGCGGCCGTCGGCCAGCGGGGCCGGCGGGACGAACTGGGTGGCGGTCGTCTGACCGACAACGGCCCCGTCGATCTTGACCACGTAGCGGGGCCCGCCCCACAGCTCCGAGGAGGGCGACCAGGACAGGACCGGGCGCGCCGACGTCGAGTAGTGGAAGGCGTCGGACGGGACGAAGCCACCTGGCGCCTCGAAGAGCTGCGTCGCCACGATCCGCGTCGTCGTACCGTTGCCCTGGACCCAGGCGGCGGCGGCGTCGCCGGCGACATCGCCGGCCGCCTCGAGCCCCAGGTCAGCGTCGGTCGCCCCCAGGCTCGGCGACGAGACGACCTGCTCAGGCCCCAGGTCGGCGCCGTGGGGGGCGAAGCGCAGGCGGATCTCTGCGGTTCCGGCGGCCCCGGGATTCTGCTGCCAGACGATGAACGTCGAGGTCAGCCCCGCGTTTGACGGCACCGCGTCGGGCTGGCTGCCGTTCGGCAGGCTGTCGACACGCAGCGTGGTCCCGAAGCTCTCGTTCCCCCCGAGCGTCGTCGCGAACAGCGCATGGGTCTGATCGTGCTCGGAGACGACCCAGCCGTCGCCGTACTCGGTGACGGAGGTCTGGGGCTGGTCGGCGCCCTCGGGACCCCCGGTGGCGATCCCGTCACCCTGCCGGATGCCGTCGTATTGCGAGCCGTGTAGGCGATTCATGAGGACGCGCGACTGCTGGGAGCCGCCGTTGGCCAGCTGTTCCTGGAACGCGACCGAGGCGTACGTGGAGTCGCCGCCGGTGGCGATCGCCGGGTTGGCGGCCGAGACCTCCTGCCAGCCGTCGAGCGTGGGCACGTCGGCCTGCTCGTCGACAACGCTCGCCGTTGTCTTGACGACCCGCCGCGTGTAGATGTGGCCGTTCTCACCCCAGACGACGATCCCGTCGCCGTCGCCGGCGGTCGCCACCTGGGGGCGGCCGGTCCCGGTCCCGGCGGTATCGGCGGGGTTGTCGTCGAGCGGCGTCGGCTCGAGCGCCCAGTCGCCGGCGTAGTAGTACGCGGCCCGGACATCCGCGCCGCCGGCGCCGTTGGTGGAGGTGAACGCCATGTAGGCCTTGCCGAAGTTCGACATCGAGATCGACGGGTTCTCGGCCGCCGGATAGAGCAGGGCGGGCGGCGCGATTGCCCCGCCGTTGACGCGTTGGGCGACGTAGAGCGCGCCGCTGTTGATGAAGCCGACGAGGAGCGTGCCGTCGTTGCCGGCGGTGATCACCGGCTGCGCCGAGCCCGCCAGCAGGCCGGCGTCGAGCTGGATCGGCGCCTGGAACGTGCCGTTCTGCAGGATCGACACGAACACGTGGGGCACGCCCGTGACGTCCTTGAGGTAGACGAGGCCGCCGGTGCCGTCCCGGGCGATCGCCATGCCGTTCAGCGAGTCGATGCTCGCATCCGGCCCGTCGATCACGGCGTCGGCGGGGGCCGCGACGGGCGTGTGGGCGGCGTCGGCCGCCGATGCGGCGCCCAGGACAGCGCACGCCACGGCGCACAGGGCGACGAGCGCCCTGAGCCACATCCGGATCCAGAGGGGTGAACGAGCCGTACCTAAGACCTGAGCTACAACAGCGCAAGGACCCGGAGGTTGCGCCACCGCCGGCGCGCTGACCCGGCTCAACATGATCTTCACCGTCACGAGCGCTCTGGTGAAGGCGTCCGCCCACCTGCGGAGAATGTCTCCCTCATGCTTGTCTTGGGCATCGATCCAGGGACCGCCAGCACCGGTTACGGCGTGGTCCGTGGCATGGGCGCTCGTCTGCATCCCGTCACCGAGGGGATGATCCAGACGCGGCCGGACGTCCCGCTCGAGCGGCGGCTGGCCGACATCCACGAACGCGTCGGCGAACTGCTTGACGAGCACCAGCCAGAAGTGCTGGCGATCGAGCAGTTGTACTTCGGCGCCAACGTCCGCACGGCGTTCGCGGTCGGTCAGGCGCGCGGAGTCGTGCTGCTCGCCGCCGGGCAGCGGGGCGTTCCCACGCGCTCCTACACCCCCCAGCAGGTCAAGGCGGCGGTCTGCGCCAACGGCCGGGCCGACAAGGACCAGGTCGCGCGCATGGTTTCCCGGTTGCTGGGGCTGGGCGGCGCGGCGATGCCGGACCACACCACCGATGCGCTGGCGGTGGCGATCTGCGAGCTGAACCGGGCGCCGCTGGCGCGCGCGGTGGCCGGGGTGTGAGCCCGTGATCGCGCTCATTTCCGGCAGGGTCGCGGTGCGCCGCGGCGATCACGTCGTCATCGACTGCGGCGGGGTCGGCTACCGGCTGGCGGTCTCGGCCGAGACGCTCAAGCACGTTCCCGCCGCCGGGCGCGAGGTCATGCTCCACACCCACTTGGTGGTGCGCGACGACGCGCTGGCCCTGTACGGGTTTGCCACCGAAGAGGAGCGCGACCTGTTTCTGATGCTCCTGGGCGTGCAGTCTGTCGGTCCGAAGGTGGCGCTCGCCGTGCTTTCCGGTGCGCCCCCGCGCGAGCTCCTGTCGGTCGTCGCCGCCGGGGACGTGGCGCGGCTTCAGGCGGCGCCCGGGGTGGGCAAGCGAACGGCGGAGCGCATCATCGTCGAACTGCGCGAGAAGGTGGGCGCCGCCCTCCCGGAGGAGGCGATTACGGTCGCCCGCGGCAATGACCCGGTGACGCTGGCGCGCGAGGCGCTGCTCGGGCTCGGCTACACCGCCTCGGAGGTGGATGACCTCCTCGACGGCGCGACCGGGGGAAGCACCGAGGATCTGATCGCCCACGCGCTGCGGAGCGCACGCCGGTGAGCGCCCCACGCCTTCAGGATCCGGCTGAGCTGCCCGGGGACCAGCAGGACCTCGAGCGGTCCCTGCGTCCCCGTCGCCTCGAGGATTTCATCGGCCAGGAGGTGATCCGCGACCAGCTCGCGGTTTCGATCGCCGCCGCCGCCAGCCGGGGTGATGCGCTTGACCACGTCCTGCTGGCCGGGCCCCCGGGGCTGGGCAAGACGTCGCTGGCGCAGATCCTCGCCGCCGAGCTGGGGGTGCCGTTCGTGCAGACGGCCGGACCCGCGCTCGAGCGCAAGGGCGATGTCGCCTCCTTTCTCACCGCGCTGGAGCCGCGCGCCGTGTTCTTCGTCGACGAGATCCACCGCCTGCCGCGCGCGCTCGAGGAGACGTTCTATCCCGCCATGGAGGATGGGGTGCTCCCCATCACCGTCGGCCAGGGCGCCGGGGCGCGGATCGTCACGCTCCCACTGCCGCCGTTCACCCTGATAGGGGCGACGACCCGGACGGGCCTGCTGACGACACCGCTGCGCGACCGGTTCGGGATCCAGCATCGCCTCGAGCACTACGCCCCGGACGACCTGGCGCGGATCGTGACCCGGTCGGCCCGGCTGCTCGACGTCCCCATCGAGGACGCGGGGGCGGTGGCGATCGCCCGCCGCAGCCGTGGCACCCCGCGGGTGGCCAATCGCCTGCTCCGCCGCGTCCGCGACTACGCCGAGGTCCGCCACGGCGGCCTGATCACCGAGGACGTGGCCGCTGAGGCGCTGGACCTGCTGCAGGTCGACGAGGAGGGGCTGGACCGGCTCGACCGGGAGATTCTGCGGGCCGTCTGCGAGAAGTTCGGCGGCGGCCCGGTGGGGCTGTCGACGCTGGCAGTCGCCGTGGGCGAGGAGCAGGACACCGTCGAGGACGTCTACGAGCCGTATCTGCTTCAGCGCGGCCTGATCGAGCGAACCCCGCGGGGGCGGGCGGCGACCCGCCGGGCCTATACGCATCTGGGACTCGAGCCTCCGGGCCAGGCCAGCCTGATCTGATCGGACATCCCCGGGCTCTTCGGAAACTCGTACGATCGTGCCTCTATCCTCTTCCCGCGCGATGAGTCGCGAGCATTACTTCATCTGCCCGCACTGTGGCAACCGCTCGATGGGCACCGACCGCAACGCCGGCTTCCGCCGCGAGGCGCGAGGCTGCGAGAAATGCGGCTTTGCCTACCTGTTCGAGCTGCTTGACGATTACTACCCGGCGCCCAACGCCGCCTTTTTCGCCTGCGATTCCGACGGACGCGTCGTCGACTGCGGCCGCGGGTCGTTCGAGTTGACGGGTCTGAAGACCGAGCAGGCAATCGGCCGCCAGGTCGGCGACGTGCTGGGGCTGCGCTTCGACGACGGCGCCGACCACGTCGCCACCGCCCTGGAATGGGAGGTACGCGTGCAGGGCAAGCCGGTGGAGGTCCACGCCGAGCACGACCTGCCGGCCCGGGCCGTCGCCGACATCTTTCCGGCATACGATGACGTGGAGGGTGGTCTGCTCGTGGTGCTGACTCCCACCAATCATCACTAGCCCGCCTCGCCGCGGCCGGCCTCTCAGACCACTAGCATCCTTCGGTAGCTGATGACAGATCGCCAGCGTCACGGCTTCATCCTGCTCCTCGTCGCAGGGCTGATCGCCGCTTCGGTGTTCGTGATCGCCACCCAGAGGACGATCCTCGGTCTGGATCTCAAGGGCGGCGTCCAGCTCGTCTACCAGGGCGAGCCCACGGCCCAGAGCGGCGTGACGCAGGCCGCGCTCAACCGTGCTGTCGACATCATGCGCTCCCGCGTCGACCAGCTCGGCGTCTCCCAGCCGGAGATCCAGACCGACGGTGGCAAGCAGATTTCGGTGGGGCTCCCGGATGTGACGGATATCAACCGGGCCGAGCAGGAGGTCGGCAACACGGCGAGCCTGTTCTTCTTCGACTGGGAGGCGAATGCGCTGACGCCGAACGGCAAGACGGTCGCCAGCCAACTGCTGACCCAGGATCCCACCGCTCTCACCATCAGCCAGGGGGGAGGGTTAGGGCCCGGCCTCCCCGGCGGCGGGAGCACGAGCCTGTATCAGGCCGTCCAGCTCGCGTCGAAGCAGCCGACGGCGCCGGTCTCGAAGTCCCTATCGCGGCCGCCCGGTCGGCAGTACTACCTGTTCGGCGCGCCGGGCAGCGCGGCCTGTACCGCCGCCGCCAAGCACTTCGGCACCACCGTGGTCCAGGGCACCCATTGCCTATTGGTCGGGCCTGACAACGAGGCACCGACGGCTACCCGCGCGAAGGCGCTCCAGGATCTGGCGGCGGGTCTGCCTCCGGGCGTGACCATGTCCGAGGGGCAGGTGCTCGTCGTACCGCAGGGGACCGTGGTGTTGCAGGCGGCCAATCCGAGCGCGTCACAGCAGATCAAGTTCGCGAGCCCGACCGCCGAGTTCTACGTCCTCAAGGACAACGTGGCGCTGACGGGCAAGGACATCACGAACCCCACCGAGGGGACCGACCAGTCCGGAGCCCCGGATGTCCAGTTCGGCTTCACGGGTTCCGGCGCGTCGCGGTTCCAGTCCGTCACCGGGCAGATCGCGCACCGCGGGGCAAACGTCAGCCTCGGCGGTCGAACGCTCGACCAGCACTTCGCGGTTGCTCTGGGCGGGATCTCGAGCCAGCTGGTCACCGTCCCGTCGATCGACTACAAGCAGTATCCGGACGGGATCATCGAGAGCGGCGGGGGCAGCGGCGCCGACATCACCGGGGGCTTCACCTCTCAGTCGGCGTCGGATCTGGCGACCGAGCTGCGTTTGGGGGCTTTGCCGATCAACCTCAAGCTGATCTCGGAGTCGCGGGTGTCGGCGACGCTCGGGGCGCAGGCGTTGCATCAGGGTCTGATCGCGGGGGCCGTCGGGCTGCTGGTGGTGGCGTTGTTCCTGGTCGCCTATTACCGGGCGCTGGGGTTGATCGCGGTGGCTGGGCTGGCGGTATACGCGTTGTATTTCTATGCGTTGATCAAGCTGATTCCGGTGACGTTGACGTTGCCAGGGATCGCCGGGCTGATCCTGACGATCGGCGTGGCCGCCGACGCGAACATCGTCATCTTTGAACGGGTCAAGGAGGAGATTCGCGCCGGCCGGTCGATCCGCGCGGGGATCGTGACCGGGTATCGCAAGGGCCTGACGGCGATCATCGACGCCAACGTGGTCACGATCATGACCGCGTTCATCCTGTTCGTGCTGGCGACGGCCGAGGTGCAGGGCTTCGCGTTCACGCTCGGTATCGGCGTGATCGTGTCCCTGTTCACGGCGGTGATGGCGACCCAGGCGATCCTGATGACGATGAGCGACTCGCGCACGATTGCGCGGCCGTCGGCGCTCGGTGCCGGGGGCAAGAAGCGGGAGTGGCGCTTTGACTTCATGGGCGCCTCGAAGTACTTCTTCTCGATGTCCGGCGTGATCCTGCTGATCGGTGCCCTGGCGATCGGCGGGCGCGGGCTGAACCTCGGGATCGACTTCACGTCCGGCACGCGGATCACGACGACGCTGGTGCACCCCGCCACCGCGACGCAGGTCAGCGCCGTCGCCGGCAAGGCCGGGGCGGTTGACCCGCAGGTTCAGCGGGTCGGCAACACCGGCGACACGTTCCAGATCTCCTCCAAGCCGGTGAACGGCGGAACGGGCGCGATTCAGACGGCCCTGCAGGCCAAGTTCGGCATCAAGACGAACAACGGCACGCTCGTTTTCGACAGCACCACGGTGGGGCCGACGTTTGGCCGGACGGTGGCCAACAGCGCGGTGATCGCGATCATCGCGTCGTTGTTGGTGATCTCGGCGTATGTGGCGTTGCGGTTTGACTGGAAGTTCGCGGTGCCGACGCTGATCGCGCTGATGCATGACGTGTTGATCACCAGCGGCGTGTACGCGCTGACCGGGAGGCAGGTGACGGTCGACACGGTCGCGGCGCTGTTGACCATCTTGGGCTATTCGCTGTATGACACGATCATCGTGTTTGACCGGGTGCGAGAGAACATCCCGCGGATGCCGCGGGCGGCGTTCTCGCAGGTCGTCAACCGGTCGATGAGCGAGGTGTTGACCCGGTCGATCGCGACGACGTCGTGCACGCTGTTGCCGATCATCGCGCTGTTGTTGTTCGGCGGGTCGACGCTGCAGGACTTCGCGTTCGCGCTGTTGATCGGCGTGGCCTCCGGCGCGTACTCGTCGATCTTCATCGCCTCTCCGGTGCTGACGCACTGGAAGGAGCGCGAACCGGTCTACCGCCACCGCCGCCACCGGCTGGAGACCGAGTACGGGTTCGTCGCGCCGTATGCGACGACCGGCGCCGACGTCGAGCCGACCCGCGACCGTCGCCGGCGCCCGTCGCGGCGGATGACAGAGCCGGAGCCCGACACCGTGTCGGCAGCCGAGTTTGAGCAGATGAAGCGCGACATCGCCGAGGAGGAGGCCGAGCCCAGCCGGCGCACCTCGACCCTGACCCAGCGTCTCGCCCGCAGCCAGCCCACCGAGCCCCAGGACACGCCGCCCGCGCCCGGGCCGGGTGGCCGCCCCGCCCGGGGTGGTCGAGCCGCTCGCGGCGGAGCGGGTGGCACCACCCAGCGCGGCGGTGCGGGTGGCGCCGCCCAACGCGGCGGTGGGGGTGGCGCCGCGCAGCGTGGGGGGGCGGGTGACGCTGGTGGGACTCCGTCCCCGTCCCCGGCCGCTCCGGTCCCGCCGGCCGCGCAGCCACCGCAACCTCCTCAGACCCCGCCGGGCGAGGACGGACGGGAGGAGCCGGAGTTCCGCCATGCGCCGGATGAGGCGGAGAACGACGCGATGCCCCAGACGCCGAAGCCCGCCCGCTCGGCCAAGTCGCGCTCGCGCAACCGCCGTCACGGGAGACGCCGCTGATGGGAATGCTCGCGTGGGTCATGATGGGCTTGGCGCTGTGGCACTTCACGATCTGGCTGCCGGACCGCTTCTGGGGCGGGATCGTGGGCGCGTTCCTCGGCGCGCTGATCGGCGCCGCGCTGTTCGGCCTGATCGTCAACGGCTTCGTCATCCCCGGGCGGCACGCCACGTCGATCGGGACGGCGCTGGAGGCGATCCCCGGGGCGCTGATCGGGATCGCGCTGATCTACTTCGAGGGCATCAGGCGCGAGCGGGCCGGAACCGCCGCCGCCGGCGTCGGAGCCTGAGCCGCCCGTCCGTCGCAGCCTTCCGCAGCCGTCCGGGGTGCGGTGGACACCGCCATACCCCCCGTATAGCATCCCGGCGCATGGGGCGCCGGTGGCTGATCTCGATCCTGTCCGTGGTGGCAGCGCTGCTGGCCGTGGCCGTGCTCCTGTCCGCCGGCGCCGGTGCGAGCACGACCCTCCGGGTCACGGTCACAATCAGCGGTCTGCGCACGCCGCAGCGGATGCGGCTGAAGATCACGCGCAACGGCCGGACTGTCTACAACCAACGGGTGCAATCCCGCTTCTGCCCCGGCGGCTGCGTCACCACCGACGTACCGCCGAATCGCAAGCCGCTGTTTGAGGCGGATCTCCAGCGGCGGGGCGAACTCGACGTCGTCCTCGGTCTGTACACCGGCGGCGCGCACTGCTGCTTCGTCGATCAGGTCTTCAGCTACGAGGCGCCGACGCGGACCTACGTCAAGACCGAGCACGACTTCCTCGACGCCGGGGCGAAGATCGAGCAGCTCAATGGCCGGTACGTGTTCAGGTCCGCCGATGCCCGCCTGGCCGACGACGCATTGACCGACTTCGCCGACTCCGGCTTCCCCATCCAGATCTGGCGGTACGCCAACCGGAAGTTCACCGATGTGACGCGTTCCTACCCGCCGCTCATCCAGCCCGACGCCGCCCGCTGGCTCCGCGCGTTCACCCACCACATCTCCAACGGCGTCGGCTTCATCGCCGCGTGGGCCGCCGACGAGGACCTCCTCGGGCACTACCGGCTCGTGAGCTCGACCCTGGCCTCGGAGGCCCGCCGGCACCGCCTCCACAGCGCGCTCGGTCTTCCCCACAACTCCGAGACCGCGTTCGTTTCCGAGCTGAAGCAGCTGCTGCGCCGGCTCGGCTACACGAAGTAGCCCGTCTGCGGGGCCGGCTGGCTCCAGCTGGTGACTCAGGCCGATGCCTCGGGTCCGTCCTGCCGGCGACGAGGAGGCTCCTCACGGGCCAGGGCGGCCGCCGACGAAGAGGCTCTTCACGGTAATCACGCCACAATCAGGTGCGATGGGCCACCCCGCCCGCACCATCTTACCCACCCGCTGAAAAACAGCAGGAGTGCCCGTGTTTCCGGCCCGCAGGCCCCGCTGGTTCGCAATTTGATGCATTTGCAGGCCAAAGACGGCGGGTCCGCTACCCGGAGCGCGCAGCCTGGCGGACAGGACCGCCCGCCCAACCACGCCGGGGATCCGTCTGAGCCGACGCCTAGTCTGGCGCGATGCTCGAGGCAGCGACACTGGCCGACGCTCCCGTAGCGGACGCCCCACCGGACGCCCTCCAGGGGAGTCTGCTCGCCGCCGACCCGTCCGCGGGCGCCGAGCAGCCGAGCCTGCTGCTCGCCGGCCCACCGGCCGCCGCCCAGCAGCCGAGCCTGCTGCTCGGCGAGCCCCCCGCCGAGGCCCCGCCGGCCCCCCTGCCGGCCCGCCCCGTCCGGCCGCGGCTCGAGATCCCGTCGTACTCGGTGGCCGAGGCGCTCGCGCTTGAGCGGGAGCTCGGCGTCGGCCATGTGCTGGCGCAGGTACTCGTCCGGCGGGGCCTCGGTGAGCCGCAGCGGGCCGCCGCCTTCCTGCGCGCAGCCGAGAGGCATGATCCCGGCGCGTTCGCCGGGATCGACCGTGCGCTCGCCGTCATCGGCCGCCACGTCAGCGCCGGCAACCGGATCGTCGTCCACGGTGACTACGACGTCGACGGGGTCTGCGCCACTGCGATCATGATCCGCGCGCTCCGCGACCTCGGCGCCGACGTGCGGTGGTTCCTGCCGAGCCGGAGCGAGGACGGCTATGGCCTGTCGGCGGCAACGGTCGAGCGACTGGCGGCGCGAGGCACCGATCTGATCGTCTGCGTCGACTGCGGGATCACCGCGGTCGAGGAGGTGGCCGCCGCGCGTGCGGCGGGGGTCGACGTGATCGTCACCGACCATCACGCCCCGCGCGCCGATGGGGCGCTGCCGGACTGCCCGATCGTCCACCCAGCGGTCTGCGCGTATCCCTGCGCCGACCTGTGCGGCACCGGGGTCGCGTACAAGCTCGCCCAGGCAATGGGGGCGCGGACCGCCGACGAGGACGTGGAGCTGGTGGCGCTGGCCACCGTCGCCGACCTCGTGCCCCTCGCGGGTGAGAACCGGCGGCTGGTCCGCGAGGGCCTCGCCGCGCTCGCCACGACGGTCAAGCCGGGCCTACGGGCGCTGATGTCGGTCGCCCGGGCCGATCCGAGCGCGCTGGATACCGGCACGCTCGGCTTCCGGCTGGCGCCGCGGATCAACGCCGCCGGGCGCCTGACCCGGGCCGATGCCGGGCTGGAGCTCTTGCTGTGCGAGGACCCGGCCCGGGCCCGAGTGATCGCGCGGGAGCTCGACGGCGTCAACGCTGAGCGACGGGCCGTGGAGCAGCGGATCGTCTGGGAGGCCGAGGCTCAGGTGTCCGAGCTCGGCGCGCGCAGCGCCTACGTGCTGGCCGGCGAGGACTGGCACCCCGGGGTCGTCGGAATCGTCGCCTCCCGGATCGTCGAGCGCCACCACCGGCCGGCGATCGTGATCGCTCTCGAGGGCGACCGGGGAACCGGGTCAGGCCGCAGCATTCACGGGTTCGACCTGCTCGGCGCCCTGCATGCCGGCGCCGAGCACCTCGGCCGCTATGGGGGCCACCGCGCCGCCGCCGGGCTGGCGATCGAGACCGGCCGGATCGCCGCGTTCCGGGCCGCGTTCGAGGAGCACGCCGAATCCGTCCTGACCCCGGACCTGCTCGACCCGGTCGAGCGCGTCGACGCCGTCGTCTCCGGGACCGAGCTGGGGCTGGATGTTGCCGAGGAGCTCGCGGCGCTCGAGCCCTGCGGGATGGGGAACCCGGTGCCGCGGCTGCTCGTCCCGGGTGGCCGGTTCGGCGACGTGCGGACGATGGGGGAGGGGCGCCATGCGCGCTTCTCGGTGAGCTCAGGCGGGGTCAGGGCGCGCGCCGTCGCCTTCGGCTGCGACGGCCGGGTCGCGGAGGATCCGGAGCAGCCCCAGGATGCAACCTTCAAGCTGGAGCGAAACAGCTGGAACGGAGCGGTCGAGCCGCGCCTGGTGCTCCGGCACGCCCAGCCGTGCCGCCCCGGCGAGATCGTGGTGCTCGAGCCGGGCGCCGACTACCTGGCGACGGTGATTGAGGAGGTCGGAGCCGCACTCACGCCCTCCGCACGGCCCCCGGCCCGGGCGCAGGCCCAATCCGGACGAGGCATCATCGACCGGCGGGGCCACAGCCCGCTGGCGCTGCTCGTCGACGCCGTCGCCGGGGGGGAGCCGGTGCTGGCGCTCTGCGCCGACGTGCCGCGGCGACTGGCGGGGTTGCGGGAGCGCGTCGGCGGATTCACCCTCGTTTCCTATGCCCAGCTGGACCGCGACCCCGGTCTGGGCCGCAGCTACCCGCACCTGGTGGCACTCGATCCGCCCACCTCCCGGGCTGAGGAGGAGCTGCTGCGAGGCGGCCAGGGGGTGACCGTGCTGGCGTGGGGGGACCCTGAGCTACGCTTTGCTGAGCAGATACTTGAGCTGGAGTACGGACTCCGTGCTTCGCTCGTCGCCTTTTATCGCGCCCTGAGGACGCGGGACAGGGCGGCCGGCGGGGAGCTCGAGCGCCTCCTTCGCGGCGATGGTCCGCACGGTCGATCAGCCCAGCTGGCCGGCCGCCTGGTCCGGGTGCTAGCGGAGCTGGAGCTCGTCAGCCTCGACCGGGATCTGCCGGCTCTGGCGATTGCGGGCCGGGCGCCGACGGCGCTCGATCGTTCGCCGTCCTTCAGGGTCTATTCGCAGCGATACGAGGACGGAAAGCGATTCCTGAGC
>DASZMU010000150.1:0-17335 GCA_035551695.1 Solirubrobacteraceae bacterium | reverse complement strand
TCCGCGGCCGAGCATCGATGGGGAGGCGGAGGTGCACCGGTTCCGGCGTGCGTGGTGCCGGCAAATCGGTAAGTGGGTTCTCCTCGCCGACGGCCTGACGGGGCGCGCTCGACGCCACATGTGGGTCCGGTGACGGTGTGGTGGGTGGTCGCGTCGGTGGTGCAGGGGTTGAGGGGCCGGGGCAGTGGAGACGGGCGTCCGCTCGGGGCGGTGGGACGGCAACGACGGGCAACGAAGGGGGCGTCAGCGGTCGCCGGGACGTTCCGGGTGGTCCCTGGGCCGTGCATCACGCGCCAAATCGAGGCGCGCCAGACGATTTGTCGCCAGATGCAGGCTCAGCCCACGGGTGCGCCAGATCCGCCGCGACGATCGTGATTTGGCGCCGGATGCACGCCACAATCCGGTGCGACGAGAGCAAACCGGCCATCCGCGCCCTCCCGCGGGTGGTTTCCCCACGTCGGGGCGCTCCCGCGCCGCGACGTCCTGGCCAGACAGCGCGGCGTGGCGGCGGCGGTCGCGCCGCGCCGCCCCCTCTCACGCAAAACCATGCACGCTGAGCGAGGCGCGACCGACGACGACCGCCGCGCTAACCCACCCCACTTCCCTCCACCGACGCACACGGCAGGACCAAACCCAAGTCGCCGGACGCGACCCACATGCCGGAGTTCTGCGACAGCCGGCCCGCTCGGCGACTTGTCGCAAGTGGGCGATCGACTTCTCGTCGTCAGCAGTGGATGCGGGGTCCGGGGGGTTTGGGGGATTATTCCGGTAGAGGCGGAATAAGCCCCCAAACCCTGTGGCCGCCCCCCGCTCCCACCAGGTGCCTCAGCCGGGCCGCGCCTGAACCCCGGGGTACTGAAGGGGATCGCCGACTTGTCGCAATTCAGGGCTGGGCGTGCGATGTGTGCCAGATCGTCTGCTGCCGCCCAGACTTGACGCGTTGTGCATAACCCAACGACCACCAGGACGCGCCCGCGGGCCGCGGTGCGCGCACACATCTCGGAGCAACGGCGGGCGTAGAGCGCGCCGTGATCCGCCGGGTCAGCGCACCGTAAACGCCACCACCACAGTCGTGCCGGTCATGCCGCCGCTGCGCGGTGTCAGGTTCAGCCGGTAGCGCCCGCGGACGAGTCGGTGTCCGGGCAGTCCGGTGAAGCGCAGCGTCGTCCGCCCCGGCCGGTCCAGGTGGGTGTAGCCGCCGATGACGACGAGCCGGGTGCAGCGTTGCGCGCGCCGGGTGCTGCTCTGGCGCGGGGTCAGGCACCGGAGGCCGATGCGCTGACCGGACTCGACGCGGACAAGTGTCAGGGTGACGCGAGCGCCCTGAGTGTCGGTGTAGGTGATCGTCACCGTTGGGCGGGGGCGGGCGCGGCCGAGCTTCCCCTTGGTTGTGGCGCGCACGTCGGTGAGCGAGGGGAGCCGGGATCCGGGTGTGCCGGATCCGGACGAGCCACCGGCGTTCGGCTGGCGGCCGGCTCCCGCAGGTGCAGGGGGTGACGGCGGACCGGGCGGCGAGACCGCGCCGTCGCCCTGTGCCGGTGCCAGGGACCTGACCTGCTGTGACGTGAGAGCACGGTCCCAGACGCTCACGTCGTCGATGACACCCAGAAACTCGTGCTGCGCGCAACCGGTGTAGTCGCCGATATACAGGTCGTTGGAGTCTGGCAGCACGTACTCCAGCGAGCCCCGGAAGGCGGTACCTGAACCGACCTCGGTTCCGTCGACGAACAGGCGGATCGAGGCGCCGTCGAACGTGCCGACGACGAGGTGCCAGTGTCCGTCCCACACGCCGAACCCGTCGTCCGGCGAGGGGGCGTAAGCCGTGCCGCGGCTCTGTGACACGTAGAACTCGAGGCCCCCGTCCGGCCCGGTGTAGAGCCCGTACGAGGCGGCGATGCACCCCGTCGCACCCTTGGCGACGATGTAGCGGTAGTCCCCTGGGCTCCCCGCGTGCCGGACCCAGGCGCTCACCGTCACCGCCGACGCGGGCTCGAGCGATGGGTTGTTCGGAACCTTGACCTTGCCGGTCAGTCCGTCGAAGCTCAGCGCCGATCCTGATCCGCTGGCCACCCAAGTCGCACCGCCGGACAGCACTCCGTTGTTGCCAAATCCCGAGGTATCGGCGACCTGCACCCCGGCTCCCTCGTCGAGAGGCCAGTGGCCGACCAGTCCGGAACTGCCGGCGGCAGGGGAGGCCGTGGTCACGAGGATCAGCGCTGCGGCGATGGCAGCGAGCAGCCGGGTCAAAGTCTTCACTTTCGCTTGGAGGGGGCCGAGGGGTCGATGAGACAACGGATGGTTTGCGTCCGAACTTGCCGGTTCGGCTGGGCCCGCGGGAGTTGGTCACACTCCTGACCTCGGCCGGGTATCGTGAGGCCCGTGGCTCGAGCCGGAACCTCGGGCCCACGAGCGGATGAATCAGGGAGCCGGGGCGTCCGGCCAGCGGCGGCCCGCGACCTCGAGTTCGCGCACCTTCAACGACCCAATCTCCACCTCTCCGGCGCGGAGCTTGCGGATCACGGCGTTCGCGATCGCCACCCGGCCGATCGCGACCGCGCCGACCGCGAGCGCCGCCACCGACAGCGGCCCCATGGCCGACGGACCGATGATGCGGGCGCCGGTGGCGGTGGCTCCCGTGACGCTGGCCGGGCGGACCTCCGGTGCGGACCCGCGGCGGCGGACGATCGTGCTGATGGCCATCTGACACCTCCGTTTGATGGACGGTGCCCATGGTCTACCGGCACGCCGGCAGGAGCGCAAGGCCGACGCGCCCCGCCTGCAAGGTCGGACGGGGCGCGCTTGACCGCAGTGGACGTCAGTCCGGGATGTAGGCGAACGAGTCCGGGTTCGGGCCGGTGCGGCCCTTCTCGCCCTTGTCCAGCGCGGCGATCGCCCGGATGTCCTCGGAGCCGAGCTCGAAATCGAACAGCTCGAAGTTCTCCTTGATCCGCGACGGTGTCGTCGACTTGGGGAACACGATGCTGTTGCGCTCGATGTGCCAGCGCAGGACGACCTGTGCGGGCGTTCGGTCGAGCTTCGCCGCGATCTCGGTGATCACCGGGTCGTCGAGAACGGCTCCCTGCGCGATCGGCGACCAGGCCTCCGTGGCGATGCCGTGTTCCTCTCCGTACGCGCGGACGTCGTCGTTGAGGAGGTACGGGTGCAGCTCGATCTGGTTGACCGCCGGGGTGATCTCGGTCTCAGCGGCCAGGCGCTGAAGGTGGGGGACCTGGAAGTTGGAGATGCCGATCGAGCGGGCTCGGCCCTGCCGCTTGAACTCCTCGAGCGTCTTCCACGTCGAGACGAAGTCACCGTCGTAGAGCGTGGGGAGGGGCCAATGGATCAGGAACAGGTCGACGTAGTCAAAGCCCAGTTCCGACAGTGTCTGATCAAACGCCTTGCGCGCGTCATCGGGCCGGTGGTAGCCATTGTTGAGCTTGCTGGTGATGTAGACCTGCTCGCGGTCGAGCCCGGCGGCGCGGACGGCCTCGCCGACCCCCCGCTCGTTCTGGTACATCTCGGCCGTATCGATGTGGCGGTAGCCGACCTCGAGCGCTTCGCTGACGGCCTTGGCCGTGTCCGCCGGCGGGATCTGAAAGACGCCGAAGCCCAGCTGAGGGATCTCGTGTCGATCGTTGAGGGCGATGGTGGGGACGGTTGAGACGGTGCTCATGGTTTCGCGTTCACCTCTGTGTTCGGGGACATCCGTAGATCGAGTCTTCCCACTTCGCGTCATAACTTCAAATGATGCTTTTCGCCTACCTATAGTCCGAGACTATGGACCCGAAGCGGGTATTGACGTTCCGAGCGGTGGCGCACCACCGCTCGTTCTCACGGGCCGCTCGGGAGCTGGCCCTCTCGCAGCCGTCGGTGTCCAACCAGGTCGCCGCGCTGGAGCGTGAGGTGGGCACGCGGCTGCTGGAGAGACGGCCCGGTGGGATCAGGCTCACGCGCGAGGGCGAGATCCTCCTGGAGCACGCCGACGCCATCGCGGAGCGCTTTCGCCTCGCGGACGCCCAGCTCACCGTCGCCGCCGAGCGACAGCGGACCCGGCTGCGGATCGGCTCTCTTCCGAGTGCGCTCGCCGGGTTCGTTCCCGAGGCCGTCGCCCACCTGAGGCGAGCCCATCCGGACACCAGGGTGACGTTCGACGAGGGCACGTCGCAGCAGCTGGCTGCGAAGGTGGCGTCCGGGGAGCTCGACATGGCGATCGCCTACCGGGACACCACATGGCCACGGCCGGACCCTCCGGGGGTCCAGCGCCACCAGCTGCTGCACGAGCGCTTCATGGTGGCTCTGCCGCCGCAGCACAGCCTGGCGGCGCGGCGCGAGGTCCCCCTCGGGGATCTCCGCGACGAGGATTGGACGGCGGCGCTCACCGACGGCGTGATCGTCCGGGCCTGCCGCGCGGCGGGCTTTGAGCCAAACCTCGTGTCGATCACCAGTGACCAGCTCGCGATCCGGGGACTGATCATCCGAGGGCTGGCGGTGACCCTCGTCGCCGAGCTTCTCGCCGATCCGTTCAGGGACCTGGCGCTCCGGCCGATCGCGGGGATGACCGTGGAGCGAGACGTCTACGCGCTCCTGCCGCCCGGTCGCCGGCACCCGCTCGTGGCGCCCGCGCTGGATGCGCTCGACGAGGTCGCCGCGGAGCTGGTGGCTGATCGCGGAGACGCTCCCCCGCAGCCCTCGGGATCGCCGAGCGCGACGGTGCCGCCCGCCGCCTGACCTCCCAGGGGTTGATCAGACGGCGCGGCTTGGGTGACCCGGGCCCGGCCAGGGCGCCAGGAAGATCAGCAGCCGTGAGTCCTTGAGGGCATGCACCTCATGGCGCTCGGCCGGCTCGAAATGGCCGAGGCCGTGGGTGCCGAGGCGCTGCTCGTCAGCGCCGGCGCGAATCACCACCTCGCCGTCGAGGACGACGACGAGCGCATGCTCGTGAACCTGGTGGTCGGACAGGCTCTCGCCCTCCGGCAGGAGGAGCAGGATGATCCGGTTGGCGTCATCGTCGGACCGCAACACGCGCGGCGCGTGCGCCTCGACCGACTCGGAATCGAGCTGCCAGGACTCCACGTCGGCTCGGAGCATACGCTCGTCCGCACCCGTCAGCCAATGTGCAACGCTGTAGCCCATGGACCTCGGCCTGTACGGAGTCTGGACGTCGTACGCCACCATCGGCGAGGAGCACGCCGCCGAAGCCGCCGCTCTGGTTGAGGACCTCGGCTTCGGCACGTTCTGGCTGGGCGGCTCGCCGCGGCTGCCCGCGCTCCGGCCGCTCTTGACGGGCGCCGACCGGATCACGGTGGCGACCGGGATCGTGAACGTCTGGCAGTACGGCCCAGCCGACCTGGCGGCCGAGTACGCGCAGCTGGCGCCGGACTTCGGCGATCGCCTCCTCGTCGGCATCGGGATCGGTCATCCGGAGGCGACCAGCGACTACAGCCACCCCCTGTCGGCGATGCGCTCGTTCCTCGACGGGCTTGATCAAGCTCCAACCGCGCTCCCCTCGGGTCGGCGGTGTCTGGCCGCGCTGCGGCCCAAGATGCTGGAGCTGGCCGCCGCCCGGTCGCGAGGAGCCCACACCTACTTCGTCCCGGTCGATCACACCAGGTCGGCGCGCCGGCTGCTGGGGCCCGAGCCTCTGATCGCCACCGAGCTCGCCTGTGTCGTCGACAGCGACCCGGCGTCGGCACGTGAGAAGGCACGGGCGTATGCGAGGCGGTACCTGGGGCTGCGCAACTACACCGGGAACCTGCTCGAGCTCGGCTACACCGAAAAGGACTTCGCCGACGGCGGCTCGGACCGGCTGATCGACGCGATCATCCCCCGCGGGACCCCTGAGCACATCGGCGCCGTCGCCGAGGATCACCTGGAGGCCGGCGCTGATCATGTCTGCCTACAGCCGGTGGGGGTGACGGGGGTCCCACGCAGCGAGTGGACCGCTCTGGCGAAGGCGCTGGCCCCCCGCCTGCACGGGTAGGCGCGTGGCGACCTCCGCACCGCGGATCGTCCTGCTCGACGTCAACGGGACGCTGACCGACCCGGCGGCGATCGGCGCGCCGTGGGGGAGGCCGGAGCTCGGCACCCTGGCGCTCGACCGCGCCGTGCAGACGGCCATGGTCGAGGCACTGCTCGGAGGCGGCGACCGGCCGTTCTCGGAACACATCCGCTCCGCCATCGCGGTCGTCGTTGCCGAGGCCGGACTCGACCCGGCGGGTCTCGACGCCGCCGCCGAGGCGGCCGCTGCGCTGCCGGCACGTCCAGACGCCGGCGAGGCGCTGTCGTTGTTGACCGGGTCAGGCCTGCGCGCGGTGGCGCTGACCAACTCCGGTGCGGCGGGCGGGGCGGCGACGCTGCGCAACTGCGGCCTGGCACCGTACGTCGAACGGGTCATCGGCGTCGACGCCGTGCGGACGTTCAAGCCGCACCCCCGCGTCTACGCCCACGCGCTGCGTGAGCTCGAGGCGGTGCCGGCGGATGCTCTGCTCCTCGCCACGCATCCGTGGGACCTGGCCGGCGCGGCACACGCCGGCATTCAGACGGCGTGGGTGACCCACGGCACCCGGGGATGGCCAGACGTCTTCGCCCTCCCGGACGTCCGTGGCGAGACGCTGGTCGACGTCGCCCGCGGAATCATCGAGGTTGCCGGCGCGTAGACGCCCAGCGGCATCGAGCTTGCCGGCTACGGGCGACCGTGCTCCTGCGCTTCCTCGACGGTCACCTCGGCGGCGGGGCGGGCCTCCAGCCGGGCGTCGGGGATCGGCTTGCCGCTGACCACCGAGAGCCCGTATGTTCCGTTGCGCAGCCGCTCCTCGGCGCGTGCGACGGCCGCCAGTTCCTCGCGGAGCTCTTCGGCGCGGCTCTCGTCCAGCTCGTCGGTGTACAGGTCGGCGCCCCGCTCAGACTGGTCCGTGGGCTCCAGGTTCTCGTCGGCCTCGAGCGGCTCCCCCGCGTGGGCCCCGAGCGCCTCCTCGATCCGCTCGCGCTCGCGCGCCAGCAGCTCTTTGGCTCGTTCAGGCTCCATTGCTGCCCCCCAGCCTATCCGGTCACCGCGCCCGACGCAGGCGAGCCGGGCGCGCGCGCAGGCTCACGGCCCACGCCGCCATGATCGCCGCGGCTCCGGCGGCCAGCGCCAGCCAGGAGCCCAGATCGACCGATCCGAGCGCCGAACCGGACTCGCTTGCCGGGGTGGTGGCCGCCGGAATCGCGATCCGATAGCCGGCCTCCCCGGCCAACCGGACGACGGCCGCGAGCGCCGCGGCGACCATCGGCGTCCCGCGCGCGGGCGTGCCGAGCGACGCCGCCGCGCGCGCTCCCGCAGTCGCCGATCCGCCGGTCGCGTTCACCCCAAAGCCGGCCGGCATCACCACCAGCAGCGTGCCGTGGTAGACCTGGGACAGCTCGTAGCCCAGGAACTGCGCGTAGCCGCGAGGGTTGCCCCAGAGGCTGCTGACCGAGCCGAGATCGGATGGAGTGGCGATCAGCGCGAGCCGGATCGGATATCCGCTGCGCTGCACAGAGTCCAGCAGCGCGGTCAGCTGGGCCTGCTCGGACTGCGAGAACCCTCCGTCGGCGGGCAGGAACAGCGACTGGGCCGCGAGCACGTCGCTGGCGGGGTCACCGTCGGCTCGCGCAGCCGGCGCCGAGGCAAGCCCGAGCGCGAGCGCGAGCACGACCAGGGCGGACGCCGCGGCGAGGACACCGGGGGCTCGGCGGGCGTGAACGGTGGGCGTAGAGTCTGCCAATCGAGATGCGGTTCAGGTGCCAGCGAATGCGAGCAGCACGCGTGCTCGCTGTCATTGTGGCGGTTCTGGTGCTGCCGGCTCAGGCGTCGGCCCACGGTCCGGTCGATCCGTCGGCGACGAGCTTCCTCGCCCGGGCCCGCCAGGTGCCCTCCGGGGTGGAGGCGAAGGTGGTCGACGGCGACCAGCGCTTGTGGATGCGGGTCAGCCCGCGGCGCACCGTCGTGGTGCTCGACTATCGCCAGGCGCCCTACCTCCGCTTCACCGGCGCCGGAGTCCAGGTCAATGGCAACTCCGAGATGTTCTACCTCAATCAGGTCCCGCCTCAGACACCGCCTCCGGGGCTCGGCCCGCAGAGCCGGCCTCACTGGCTCCCGGTCAGCTCGGGGCACGCATACGAGTGGCATGACGGACGGCTGAGTGACCTGGCCGCGACGACGCTGGCCCCCGGCGTCACGAATCTCGGCCAGTGGCGCATCGCGCTACGCGTCGACGGCGCGCCGGCGGCTCTCGCCGGCGGCCTCACGTACGCGCCCAGCCCGTCGATCGTCTGGTTCTGGCCGATCATCGTCTGCCTGGCCTGCGTGCTGGCAGCTCTGCGGTTGCGCCGTCCGCAGCTGGATCTGCGCGTGGCGCGCGGACTGGCCGCGGTCGCGCTCGTGGCATTCGCCGTGGCCGGGGCCGGGCAACAGCTACACGGACGGCCGAGCGTCTCCGTGGGGCAGGAGATCACGCTGGCGGTGGCGCTGGCGTTCGTCGCCTGGGGCGCGCGTCGCCTGGTGCTGCGCCGGCACGGCTGGTTCGCGTTCTTCGTCATCGCCGCGGTTGCGATCTGGGAGGGCGCGTCGCTGATCACCGTTCTCGCCGACGGGTTCGTCCTGCTGGCGCTCCCGCCGTTCCTCGCGCGGGCGGCCGTCGTGGCGTGCCTGAGCAGCGGGATCTCGCTGCTGGCGGTCGTCTTCGCGATGGCCGAACGCCCGGTGCGCGAACGCGCCCAACCGAGCGGGGGACAGGCCGGTCCGCGACCGCAGGCGCCGGAGGCCGCCGCGGGCGAGGACCGTGAGGCGTGGCAACCCAGCGCCTGAGGTGGGTCGGTGCGGCGTGGCTGGTCACGTTCGCCCTCGGCGCCTGTGGATCCTCGACACCTCCGACACCCGCCACAACCCCGGCTCCGACCGGCGGAAGCGGTGTGCCGGCCGCCCTGGCTCGCGAGGCGCGTCCGATCGGCCGCGGCCCCGGCTTTCATCCGCCGGCGTCCGGGCCGGTGCTCGGCGACTGCCGCCGTCGCCTGGGCGTGCGGATCGGCGTGCACGTGGAGCTGTTCGCCGCCAACCGGGTCGTGCTGATCGCCGCGGGAATCGGCGCCCGCCCGCCGCTGCGCCACGACGCCGGCCGGGTCACCGCGGCGCGCTGCTTTGGCGAGCTGGTCACCGTCGATCCCACCGGCGTCGTGCTCATCTCGCCCGCCGGACGCCTGACGCTCGGCGACCTGTTTCGCTCGTGGGGGCAGCCCCTGTCGGAGCGCCGGATGGCCTCCTTCCGTGGGCGCGTACGGGTGTACATCGACGGTCGATCGACCGCCGCCAACCCCGTGGGCGTGCGGCTCGTCCGCCATGCGGAGATCGTCCTGGAGGTGGGACCGTACGTGCCGCCGCACTCGGCCTACCGGTTCCCGGGCGGCGCATGAACGGCGGAGCTACGCTTGCTGGGTGGCAGCCGTCGAGCTCCGCAAAGACGCTCTCGTGATCACCCTCACCACGCTGGAGCGCGTGGCGGCGATGAAGCGCGAGGTCCGGGTCCCGTTGGATGCCGTCCGCGGGGTATGCGCCGACCCGGACCCGTGGAGCGCGCTGCGCGGCATACGGGTCGAGGGCACCGGGATCCCGGGCGTCGCCGTCTACGGCGTTCGCCGGATGACAGGAGGCCGGCCGGATTTCGCCGCGCTCCACGGGCGTGGACCGGCGGTGCGGGTCGAGCTGGCCGCCGGCGCGCGGTACCGCCGCCTGCTCGTCACCGTCGCCGATCCGGACGCGACGGTGGCGGCCGTCCGCGCCGGCGTCAAGCCTGCAGGCGGCGACTGAGGTTGCGCCGCATTGCACCGTCCGCCGCCTGGCGGCGGGGTCGGCAACCGTGGCTGAGCGCACCGCGGACGCCCGAAGGGGGTAGGTTCTGGTGTGTCGTGTGCGGTCGTAGCATGTTGAAGAGGTGCGCCCTGTGGCCGTGAAGGCTGGAGACCTCGAGCAGGACCTGATCGAGTCGTTAGGGGAGTCGGTCGGCCAGAAGCTGGCCCATGAGCCCCTTGGCGCGTACCGCGAGTTCGTCCGCCAGTACTACCACTGGGTGCCGGCGAAGGACCTCGCCGACCGCGCGCCCTCGAATCTGTGCGGCGCGGTCGTCTCCCACTGGCGCACGGCACGGACGCGCGGCCCCGGTGAGACAAAGGTCAGGGTCTACAACCCGGACCCGGAACGCGACGGCTGGGCGTCGCCGTACACGGTGCTGGACATCGTGTCCGACGACATGCCGTTCATCGTCGATTCGGTGACGATGGAGCTCAGCCGCCTGGGCTTTGGCATCGAGTTGATCATCCACCCGGTCATGCGTGTCGCCCGCGACGGCGACGGGGATCTGGTGGAGGTGGTGGAGCCCGGCCGGGCGGCGCTCAATTGCCTGGCCGAGTCCGTGATCCACGTGGAGGTCGTCCGGGAGGGGGACCCGGAGCGCCTCGCGGTCCTGCAGGCGGGTATCGAGCTGGTGCTGGAGGAGATCCGGGCGGCGGTCGAGGACTGGGCGCCGATGCGGGCGCGGGCGACGGCGCTGGCCACCGAGCTGCGCCGCCAGGCGCCCCCAACCGATCCGCACGAGCTGGCCGAGGCGCGCGAGTTCCTGACGTGGCTGGCCGACGACCATTTCACATTCCTCGGTTACCGCGAGTACGAGCTGCGTGATGAGGGGGACACGGCCGAGCTGGCGTTCGTGGAGGGCTCAGGGATGGGGATCCTGCGCGGGGCGGCGCGGGTCCCGGTCAAGCGCCTCGACGACAAACGGCTGGAGCTGGCGCGCTCGCCGCATCCGCTCGTGCTGACGAAGTCGAACTCGCGCGCCACCGTCCACCGTCCCAGCTACCTGGACTATGTCGGCGTCAAGCGGTTTGCCCCGGATGGGCGCGTGGTCGGCGAATGCCGCTTCGTCGGCCTGTACACGACGAGCTCGTACAAGACGAGCCCCCGGGAGATCCCGCTCCTGCGCGACAAGGTCGAGGGGGTGCTCACCCATGCCGCCTTCCCGCCGGACAGCCACGACGCGAAGGGACTGATCGACATCATGGAGTCGCTCCCGCGCGACCTCCTGCTGCAGATCGACGCCGACGACCTGTTCGAGATCGCGATCGGCATCCTCGGACTGGGCGAGCGCCAGCGCGTCCGCCTGTTCGTGACCCGGGACCAGTTGGACCGCTTCGTCGCCTGCACGCTGTGTCTGCCCCGGGACCGCTTTCACACCGAGAATCGGCTTCTGGCCGGGCGCATCCTGGCCGAGGCGTTCGGCGGCGACCAGATCGACTGGCGGCTCCAGCTATCCGAATCGGTGATCGTCCGCATCGACTACGTCATCCACACCCCGGAGGGGGTGCGCAGGGACGTCGACGTCGGCGACGTCGAGGCCCGGATCGCCCGGCAGACGCGAGACTGGACCGATGAGCTACGGGCCGCCCTGATCTCGGCGCATGGCGAGCAGCGGGGGCGGGAGCTGTTTGCGCAGTACCGGGACGCGTTCCCCGCCGGCTACCGCGTCGACGCAAAGCCCGCACAGGCGGTCCAGGACATCGCCGACATCGAGGAGCTGACCGAGGGCCGGCGACCGATCCTGACCACCTATCGCCGCGCCGGCGACAGCGCCAACCTGGTCCGCTGCCAGCTGCTGACCGCCACATCGGTGTCCCTCTCCGCGGTCGTGCCGGTGTTCGAGCACATGGGCGCGCGCGTGGCCGACGAGCGGCCGTACGAGGTCAGGCCCGCCGGCCTGAGCCCGGTGTGGATCTACGACTTCGGCCTCGCGGTGGATCCAGAGGGTCTCGATCGAGCCGGCGATGCGTTCGCCGAGGTGTTCCTGGGGGCGTGGTCAGGCGAGCTCGAGGACGACCGGCTCAACGGGTTGGTGATGGCGGCCGGGCTGACCGGGCGGGAGATCGGAATCATCCGCACGATCCTGCGCTATCTGCGCCAGGCGCCCGTGGCGTTCTCGGAGGCGTACATGACGCGCACGCTCCTGGCCAACGCCCCAATCGCCGTCTCCCTCGTGCACCTGTTCGCCGCGCGCTTTGACCCGGAGGGCGCCGACGCGGAGCGCGCCGACACGATCGCGGAGGAGATCGAGTCATCGATCGATGCCGTCCAGAGCCTCGACGAGGACCGGATCCTGCGCAGCTTCCTGGCGGTCGTGCAGGCAATGCTGCGCACCAACTACTTCCGGGTGGACGACGACGGTGTCTCGCCCTCGTACCTGTCGTTCAAGCTCGATCCGTCGCGACTGGACCTCCTGCCGCGCCCCCGCCCGAAGTTCGAGATCTTCGTCTACTCGCCGCGGGTGGAGGGCGTGCACCTGCGTGGGGGAAAGGTCGCGCGCGGAGGGATCCGCTGGTCTGACCGCCGCGAGGACTTTCGCACCGAGGTGCTCGGCCTGATGAAGGCCCAGATGGTCAAGAACGCGTTGATCGTCCCGGTCGGATCGAAGGGCGGCTTCGTCGTCAAGCGCCCGCCGGCCGACGGGGGCGCTGACCTCATGCAGGAGGCCATCGCCTGCTACCGGATCTTCCTGTGCGGGCTGCTCGACCTGACCGACAACCGTGTTGGCTCGAGGATCGTGAGCCCGGACCGCGTCGTGCGCTATGACGACGATGATCCGTATCTCGTCGTCGCCGCCGACAAGGGGACAGCGACCTTCTCCGACATCGCCAACGAGGTATCCGCGGCGTACGGCTTCTGGCTCGGCGACGCCTTCGCCTCCGGCGGGTCGCACGGCTATGACCACAAGCAGATGGGCATCACCGCCCGCGGAGCCTGGGAGTCGGTCAAACGTCATTTCCGCGAGCTCGGCATCGACATCCAGCGCGAGGAGTTCACCGTCGTGGGGATCGGCGACATGTCCGGTGACGTGTTCGGCAACGCGATGCTGCTCTCGCCGCACACCAGGCTGCTCGCAGCCTTCAACCACGCGCACGTATTCCTGGACCCGGACCCGGATCCGGCGGCGAGCCTTGGTGAGCGCCGCCGGCTGTTCGAGCTGCCACGGTCGACCTGGAGCGACTACGACCCATCGGTCATCTCGAGTGGGGGCGGCGTCTACCCACGGAGCGCCAAATCGATCCCCATCTCCGCCGACGTCCGCGCCGCGCTCGGGATCGAGGCCGAGCGTCTGGCGCCCGCGGATCTCATCCGCCGGCTGCTATGCGCGCCCGTCGACCTGCTCTTCAACGGCGGCATCGGCACCTACGTCAAAGCGCAGTCCGAGACGCACGCCCAGGCGGGCGATCGCGCCAACGACGGGGTCCGCGTCGACGGGGCCCAGCTGCGCTGCCGGGTCGTCGCCGAAGGCGGCAACCTGGGGCTGACCCAGCCCGGGCGGATCGAATATGCGCTGGCGGGGGGGCCGGAGCATGGCGGCGGCCGGATCAACACCGACGCGATCGACAACGTCGCCGGGGTGAACTGCTCCGACCACGAGGTCAACATCAAGATCCTGCTCGGTGAGCTGGTCGCGGCGGGGGAGATGACGGGCGAGCAGCGGAACGACCTGCTCGTCCAGATGACCGACGAGGTCGCGGAGCAGGTCCGGTACGCCAGCTACACCCAGACCGAGGCCTTGAGCCTCGAGGTGGCGCAGTCCGTCGCCCTGCTCGAAGTGCACGCTCGCCTGATCCGTGCGCTCGAGCACGTCATCTCCCTCGACCGGGAGCTCGAGCACCTCCCCACGGAGAAGACGATCGCCGCTCGCCACGGGCAGCGCCGGGGACTCGTCTCACCGGAGCTCGCCGTCGTCATGGCGCAGAGCAAGATCCACCTGTACACCGAGCTGCTGGAAACCGACGTTCCCGAGGACCCCTACCTGGCCGAGGACCTGGCTCGGTATTTCCCCCCTCCGCTCCCAGACCGGTATCCGGAGCAGATGCAGAGGCACCATCTGCGGAGGGAGCTGATCGCCACGATCATCGCCAACCAGCTCGTCGACCGGGCCGGGGTCACGTTCGCCTTCCGGCTGGTGGAGGAGACGAGCTCGGACATTGGCGCTCTCGCGAGGGCGTACGCGGTAGCGCGCGAGGTCTTTGCCATGCGTACGTTCACGACCGAGGTTGAGGCGCTCGACGATCAGATCGAGGCCGGAACACAGCTGGCGATGCTCAACGAGGCCCGCCGCCTCGTCGAACGAGCCACGCGGTGGCTGGTGCGCTCCGGCGCGCGGGATCGGCTCGATGTGGCGGCGTTGGTCGACCGTTTCGCACCCGCGGCGGAGATGCTCGCCGGCGCCCTGCCGAACGTCCTGCGTGGCCAGGACCGCCAGACCTTCGAGGACCGGCTGGTGGAGCTCGAGGCGGCCGGCGTCCCGAGCGGGCTTGCGCGGCGGGTTGCCAGCATGCAGGCCCTGCTCTCCGTGTTCGACATCGTCGTCGAGGCGGCGGCCACGGGACGGCCGCAGGAGGTGGTCATGGACACGTACTTCGACATCGGGGCGAGGCTGGGTCTCGACTGGCTGCGCGACCGCATCCTCGAGCTCCCGCGCGACGACCGCTGGCAGGCGCTCGCGCGGGCCGCGCTGCGCGATGACCTCTACCGGCTGCACCGCTCTCTCGTCCGCGACATCTTCGCCGTCCCCGGCGACGACCACGAGCCGCCGGTCGAGGCGTGGCTGAGTCGCAACTCCGCCGGCGTCGAGCGCTCGCTGGCGATCCTGGGCGACGTCCGGGCATCCCGCGAGTACGACACGACGACGCTGCCGGTGGCGCTGCGCGAGTTCAAGAACCTGCTCGCCGACGGCGAACGGCTGACCTGACAATCAGGTAGCTCACCACCTCGACCAGCCACGCGACGAGGAAGGCGGCGGGTCCGGTCACAAGACGAGCGGCGATTCGCGCGGGCACGTCCTCAAGCTATCGTCTGGACCCCATGGCGACTTTGAAGACCAGCGTCACAGAGCTCCCTGAGTCACGCGTGCGCGTGGAGGCCGAGGTTCCGGCCGAGGAGGTCGAACGGCGCGTCCAGCAGGCGGCCCGCCGCCTGGGCGGCCAGATGCGCATCCCGGGCTTTCGCAAGGGCAAGGTTCCGCCCCCGGTTGTCATCCGCCGTCTGGGCCGCGAGGCCGTGTTCGACGAGGCGCTGCGCGGCGCACTGGGCGAGTGGTACGTCGACGCCATCGATGAGGCCGGGATCGCTCCCGTCGGCGAGCCGGACATCAACTTCGCCGAGGACATCCCGGGGCAGGGCCAGCCGCTGGCGTTCTCGATCGAGATCGGTGTGCGCCCGCAGGCGAAACTCGGCGAGTACACGGGCCTCGAGGTCGGTCGACGCGAACCCGCCGTCTCCGATGAGGCTATCGACCAGGAGGTCGAGGGCCTCCGCGACCGCCTGGCGACGCTTGACACGGTTGAGCGCCCAGCCGAGGCCGGCGATCACGTCGTCATCGATTACCTCGGCAAGGTCGACGGCGAGCCATTCGCCGGAGGCGAGGGTCGGGACCAGCTCATCGAGCTCGGCTCTGGACGGCTGATCGAGGGCTTCGAGGACCAGCTGAGGGGCGCCTCGGCCGGCGAGGAGCGCACCGTCAACGTCACCTTCCCGGACGACTACCCGGGGGACCTGGGCGGGAAGGAGGCGACGTTTGACGTCACCGTCAAGGAGGTGAAGGCCAAGCGCCTGCCGGAGCTCGACGACGACTTCGCCTCCGAGGCGTCTGAGTTCGACACGCTCTCCGAGCTGCGCGAGGACATCGCCGGGCGCCTGCGTCACGCCGATGAACACGCGATCGAGAGGGAGTTCGAGGAGGCGGTCCTGGAGGCAGCGACCAACGAGGCCGAGGTGGAGCTGCCGGAGAAGCTCATCCACGCGCGCGCCCACGAGCTGCTGGAGCAGACGTTCTCGGCGCTCGCCCGCCAGGGCGTCAGCAAGGACACGTACCTGAAGATCGCCGGCAAGGACGAGGAGACGCTCGCCCACGAGGCCGAGCCGGACGCCGCCGCCGCCCTGCGCCGGGAGGCGGTGCTCGCCGCCGTCGTCGACGCCGAGGACATCGAGCCCTCCGACGAGGAGCTGCTGGAGGCGCTGCGACCGGCTGCCGAGCGCGACGGCTCTGATCCGGCCGAGCTGGTGGACCAACTGCGCAAGGCCGGGCGGCTGGACTCGCTGCGCGAGGATGTCGCCAGCCGCCAGGCGGTCGAGCTGCTCGTCCGCGAGGCCAAGCCGATCTCCGTCGAGCAGGCCCAGGCCCGCGAGAAGCTCTGGACCCCCGGCAAGGGGGAATCCGAGGCCGGCGCCGAGTCAGGCGGCAGGTCCGGCGGGTCCGCCGGGGGCCAGCTGTGGACCCCGGGCAGCTCCCGGTAGCGGCTTGCCTCGCGGAGAGCCGCTTCCACCCCCCGGCGCCGATGCGCTGACTTTCGGCGTTCGGACGGCGTCACATCACGGAGGGCGGTCGCCCGCCACCCCCCGGCCGGGGGGAGTGACGCGGATATCGCGCCGTTCGGAGCTGGCCCTGCGTACAGTCCGGAGAGACGCGGTGGCGCGCTGCGGATCGATTGCTAGAGTCGGCAGGATTCCACGGCAGGACGCAAAATGAAGCGAGGACGATGAGCCCACTCGTACCCATGGTTGTCGAGCAAACCTCCCGTGGGGAACGGGCGTTCGACATCTACAGCCGCCTGCTCAATGAGCGGATCATCTTCCTGGGCACGCCGGTGGACGACCAGATCGCCAACCTGATCGTTGCGCAGCTGCTGCACCTCGAGTCCGAAGATCCGGACAAGGACATCTCGATCTACATCAACTCGCCCGGCGGGTCGGTGTATGCGGGCCTGGCGATCTACGACACGATGCAGTTCATCAAGCCGGATGTGCAGACGATCTGCGTGGGCATTGCCATGTCGATGGGGGCGCTCCTGTTGGCCGGCGGCGCGGCCGGCAAGCGGATGGCCCTGCCCAACGCCAAGATCCTCATCCACCAGGTGTCCTCAAGTTTCCAGGGGCAAGCGACCGATATCGAAATTCATGCCCGCGAGATCATCGACGTCCGCCGCCGCCTCGATGAGATCATCGCCAAGCACACCGGGAAAGACCTCGAGCAAGTCCGGCGGGACACCGAACGTGATTACTTCATGAGCTCCGAGGAGGCCAAGGAGTACGGAATCATCGATCGCGTGATCTCTCAGCACTAGGAGGCTTGGCCTTTCGGTCGCTGGACCGATAGGCTGGCTTGCTGGCGCTGGAGACCGCCGACCGAGTCGAGCTCTGGGAGGAGATTCATGGCACGACCGACCGACTCCAACGAACAGCTTCTCTGCAGCTTCTGCGGCAAGTCGCAGCGGCAGGTCAAGAAGCTGATCGCCGGACCCG
>DASZMU010000149.1:0-9617 GCA_035551695.1 Solirubrobacteraceae bacterium | reverse complement strand
CGATCTGCTGGGGGGAGAGCGGCGCCCTGGTGACGGCGCGGGTGGCCATCAGCTGTCCTCGGTGGAGGGGTGCGCGATTTGGTACTCGTAGCCGGCGATGAAGATGGCGCAGATCAGCGCGCTCGCGTAGAGCGGGAACGGCGTCCCCTGCTGATAGCCGACGGCGGCGCCGGTCATCAGGACGATGAGCGTCGCGGCGAGCTCCCCCCAACGGATCCGACGGACGTTCCCGGCCTTGGCCTCCTGCTCATGAAAGAACGGCGACGCGACGGTGAACCACGACGGGCAGAACCCGGCGAACACGCCGGAGGCCTCGCCGATCAGGAGGATGAGCACCACGGCCCGGTCGTCGGCTTTCACCTGCGCCCCCTGACGACCCGCCTCGTGGGCGGCTTGTGCGTCTTCTTGGTGGTCGTGGGCTTGGAGGTGTGGGTGGTGGTGCGCCGCGCGGTCGCGGTCCCGGGGGTGAACCGGTCGACGGTGCCGCCGACTTTCCCCGAGCCGGCGGCGGCGTTCGCGTGGGTCTGCTTGGTGGGGACGTATTCCCAGTTCCCCGACCCGAGCCCGCGGATCGTGTAGCCCTTCTTCGCCGGCGGCTTCTTGGGCCCGGAGGGCGCGCGGATCGCGCCTTTGCCGAGCGAGGGCAGACTCGCGCCGGCCGCGCCCGCTGCGGCGGCCGCTGGCGGCGTGAGAGCGGCCTGGAGGGCCTGCAGGGCGGTGATGCCCGAGGTGACGTCGCCGATCTCCCCTGCGAACGTCTGAGCGGGGCTCTGGGCGTCGGTGAGGCCCTGGAGCTGGGCGCTGATGTCGGCGAGCTCGGTCTGGGTCGTCGCGTCGGTCGTGGTGGTGCCTGTGCCGGCGGCGCTGCCGCTCGAGCCGGCGTCGCCGGGGAGCGCGCCGGTGGCTCCGAGGGTGCTTTCGCTGGCATAGGTCTGCCCGGTGTTGGGGTCGATGCCGGCGGCCTGGTCGGCCTGCTCCTGGCTGTAGGTCAGCCCGAGCGGATTGTTGGGGTCGACGGTGCTCCCCGAGGTGGAGCTCGAGCTCGAGTTCTGTTTGTAGAGCAGGTAGGCGCCGATCGCGCCGCCGACGATCACGACCCACGCCCAGAGCGGCAGCGGTCCGTATTTCTTCTTCATCAGTACCCCGCCCATCCGACGCTGGGGCTGGCGGTGTAGAACACGGTCCGGGGGTTCTCGACGAGCTCGACGGCGGGGACGCCGTCGTGGGCGCCGGGGAGGCCTCCGGGGGAGAGCGGCGCGGCGCGGTAGCCGGCGTCCTCGGGGATGAGCCCGGGCAGGGTGTCGTCGAGGCCTTCGTTCCAGTCGAGGTTCAGCGGGAACGACCGGCCGGCGCGGTGGCGGGCGATCGCGCCGATCGAGAGCATGAACGGGCCTTGCATCCCGAGCTCGTCGGTCGCGATCGGCCGGTCGTCACGGCCGATGTAGAGCTGCTGATCGTTGAGCGGCCCGGCGAGGCCGTCGCCGAGCTGCATCGGCGGCTGGTAGACGACGGCGCGCTCGGGGATGTACCCGGCGATCAGGTCGTCGGTGATGAGGTTCTCCCCGAGGGAGCCGCCGGCGAGGTCCTCGCCGAGGAGATCGATGACGCTCTGCGTGCTCACGGCGTGATGTTCCCCGCGGTTGAGCTCAGCGACGGCGCGCCCGGCGCGACCCCTACGGGGTGGCCCGCGGTCGTCACGGTCGGGAGCGTCCCGCCGGCGAGCGCGGTCTGCACCGGCCCGGGCTTCGCCGTCTTGCTCGCGGCGCCGCCCTCGAGCTGGCTGATGTCGGTCGCGATGCTGTTCCCGTTGGTGAGCAGCCCGCCGACGACCATCATCCCGGCGAGGCTCGCGGCGAGCTCCGGCGCGCCGAGGGTGAGCAGCGAGAGGAAGACGAACCCGGTGGCGTAGGCGACGGCCCACTGGCCGAGCGGCGGCGGCGGGGAGCCGGCGCCGAGCAGAGCCGCGGCTTTGCCGCCCTTCGCCGGCGCCGTCGACGCGGCCGGCTCGACGGTCCGCCGGAAGGCGTAGATGACGGCGGTGAGGATCGCCGCCGTCAGCACCCACCGCTGCGCGCGGCCGGTCGTGAACCCCTGCGCGGGGCGGCCGACGCCGGGAGAGGTCGCGAGCGCCATCAGAGCCCCAGGGAGGTCAGGAAGGCACGGAAGCTCTGACCGGCTGTCGTGGCCTGCCCTTCGCTGTAGCCGGTGGTGGCCCGCGCGAGCGTCGCGCCGCTGGCCGTCGCCCACCCGAGCTCGAGGCCGGTTCCCGACGCTGCGTAGCTGCCGATCTTCTGGCCGGCGTCGACGACCTGCCCGGCGACGACGGTCGGGTTGATCTCCTCGGCGACGTACCAGTACTTCCCCGCCTGGGGACCGTTGAGGAGCTGCAGCCACACGAACGGCTGGCCGCTGTACCAGTTCTGCAGGATCCCGACGACCTTCGATTTCCCCAGCGCGACGATCGGGTCGCCCGCCTTGAGGTTCGCGTCGACGCCCTGGTCGGTGCGGCCGACCGTCGCGCCCGGGATCGGGTTCGTATACCCCGCGCTGTTCACCGCGATCGGCGCCGTCGACGAGCTCGAGCTCGAGCTCGCGGCCGCGGTCGTGGTCGTGGGTGCGCTCGCGGCGTGCTGCTTGTAGAGCTGGCCCGCTTTGCCGTGGATGACGTCGGCGAACGAAGCGTCGGTGACGGCGCTGGTGAGGAGCAGAGCGGCGCCGAGCAGGGCAACGAATCCGAGGACGAGGGGCATCAGTACCACCCTGCTGAGAGCTCGTGAGCCCACGCCGCGGAGGGGTTGCCGTAGCGTTGGGTGATGTAGTTGGCCATCGCGGTCAGCTGTCCGGTGAGGGTCGTCGAGTCGCCGCCGTAGGTGGCGTATTCCGAGGGGCCGTTGATGAATTGCGCGATGCCGTAGGCGCCGGAGGTCGGGTTCTTCGCGGTCAGAGATCCGCCCGACTCGCGGCTGATGACCTTCAGCCAGTCGGCGATCTGGGTGGCGTTCCACCCCTTCTTCTTCGCGATCTGGCCGACCTCGCCGGTGAGCGAGCCCGCGGGGCCGCTGGGCGTCGGCGTTGTGGTCGGGGAGCTGGCCGCCGGCGTCGTCGAGCTCGAGCTCGGGCTCGGGCTCTTGTAGATCTGGCCGGCTTTGCCGTGGATGACGTCGGCGAACGATGCGTCGGTGACGGCGCTGGTCAGGAGCAGCGCGGCGCCGAGCAGGGCGACGAAGCCGAGCACCAGGGGCATGGGCTCAGCCTCGTTTGCTGTAGAGCCACGTGACGACGACGCCGATCGCGATCCCGATGAGGAGCATCAACATCAGGAGCCGCTCTGCTTGCCCTTGTTCGTCTTGGTGCGGTAGAGGTGCAGGAGCAGCGCGCCGAGGGCCAGCGCGATCAGCACGTGCATGTAGTTGATTCGCATCGCGTTCACCTCCCCCCAGCTGAGAGCTTGCCCGCGAGGGAGAACCGGAACCCGGCGCGGCGCAGGAGGATGACGATCCCGAGCGCCACGAGGCCGAGGAACGCGACCTGCAGCGGCGTGTTGTGGTTGCCGGTGAGGGGCGGCATCCCCTGGAGGTCGGCGACGTGCTGGCCGGCGAGGCTCGGGCCCATGCTCGCGCCCATCGTCGCGCCGGCGTTGCTGTCGGTCGGGGGTGCCGGGGCGGGGTTGGCGGCGTATCCGTCGACGAGTGCGTTGAACGCTGACATCGCCGGGTCCCTACGCCGTTGCGATCTTCAGCGATCCGGTGAAGATGTCACCGAGCGACTTGATCACCGCGGCCGTGTTCTTGTTCTTCACGAGCACGCTGATCAGCGCGACGAAGACGATCGCGGAGGCGATGTTCGCGACTTGCGCCATCACACGCCTCCGGTGACGTCGGCGGCGATCGCGGGCTGCCAGGTGCCGGTGCTCGAGCCCATCGCGGAGCGCTCGGCGGGGTCGATCTCGGCGGTCGAGATCTCGCACACGAGGATCGAGATCGTCCCGTTCGTCGGGGTCGCCTGGCGGCCCTGCAGGTTGATGTATGTCGCCGTCGACGTCGGCCACCACGACGCGACGCCGTTGTCGCCGACGGCGCGCCCGAGGCCGTAGTTCTGCGGGAGGAGCAGCACGCCGGCGTCGCGCTGGGTGCGCTCGGGGATCTCGCTCTCGTATTCGTGGATCACCTCGGAGAGCGGGACGTTGTCGTAGGGGTAGGAGTTGTCCATCCGCAGCGTGAACGGGTCGGGGAAGACGAGGTCGTTCGGGGCGCCCGTTGAGTCGAGCCCGAGCAGCGCGATGTACTTGATGAGGTTGCCCGTCGTCTTGATCTGGATGTTGATCTGCGCGGAGCTGATCGAGATCGCCGGATACCACGAGGTGCGGTACTGCGCGAGGCCGAGGAGGGCGGGGCGGCGCTGCTGGGGGCGCTGGCCGCCGTCGACGGCGGCGGGGAGCAGCCACAGGTGATCGATGATGTCGACCTGCAGCGTCGGCGGGGTCGTCGGCGCCGTGGAGTACATGTTGGTGACGGCGTCGATCACGGCCCGCACCCGGTACTTCTGCGAGCCGCTCAGGTTGGGGAGGCTGCCGCGGCCGTCGGGGAACAGCTCGCGGCTGATCCGCAGCCGGAAGTTGGGGGCGGTCGCCGAGGCGGAGAAGTCGTAGGCGCTGCGCGGGTCGCCGCGGAAGGGGCTGCCCGAGGTGTAGTTGTCGAGGAACAGCGCGATCCCCGAGAGGTCGTCCATCTTCTGCCCGCCGGTGTCGATGAACTGGAGGTTCTGGAAGATGCAGAACGGCCAGAACGGGGCGACGACGCCGGGGCCGAGGGTGCCGGCGGCGGTGGTGTGGACGTGGACGTCGACGTGGCGCAGGAACCCGTTCGGGGTGAGGTCCGCGGGGCCGAGGGTGATCGGCGCGGCCCCCGGGGTGATGGTGAAGGAGAGAGGCTGCTCGCGGGCCCGCTTGGACGCCTGCGGGAACGGGACGACGGCGGCGGCGTTGCGCCCGGCGGCGTTCGCGGCGTGCTGCTGCGGCGCGGCGCTGGTGGCGGCAGCGGCGGCCATCAGCTGTGCAGAGCTCCGAGCGCCGGCGCGAGCCACGTATCACGACCGAGGATCTGCGCGGCGCGGATGACGATCTCGGCCATGATGAACATCGCCAGGAAGTTCAGGAACTCGATCGCCGTCACGGCGCCGCCGGCGAGGAATCAGACGCCGGCGCCGGCAGGGAGCCCGACGCCGGCGACTCAGAAGCTTGGGCCTCGAGCTCGGCGATCTTCGCCTGCGCCTCAGCGAGCGCTTGGGCGGCGGCGCGCGACTCTGCGGCCTGCTCGAGCTCGGCGATCTTGGTCTGCGCGGCCGCGAGAGCCGCCTGCTCGTCGACGAGTGAGGGTGCGGGCGCCGCCGGAGGGGGCTCAGCGGCGACGCCCGCGGGGGCCGCCGGCGACCCGGGGATGGTCGGCTGCGCCGCGTGCGACACCGAAGGATGCACGGCCGTCTGCAGCGCGGGCGCCTGGAGCTCGACGCCGAGGTGCTCGACGACCTGGTCGACGACCTTGATCAGCGACCCGACGACGACGCGGACCTCTTCGCTTGACGGGAGCTCAGACTCGACGAGAGTGACAGCGTCGGCGCGGAGGTGAGCGAGCAGATCGGACAAGACGGCGGCCAAGCTAGCACCGGCTCACGGGCGTTTGGGGATGCGTGCACGCACGCAACCAACGGCCGCTCAGCGGCCCAATATGACCATGCTGCGAAGCATCAACCCGGTGCGGGTGTCGACGTAGACGAACTCGAAGCGCGGCAGCCGCGGGATCGCGTAGCGGAGAATGTCACTGTCAGCGCCGGCGAATTCGGCCATCCGCCGGATCCGATACCGGTCGGTGTTTCTGAACAGGAACAGGTGGGTGGCCTGGTCAAACGCCATCAGGGGTATGTCGACGGGGAGCTGCGTCGCGCCGACGACGGTGATGTTGTTACTCCTCCCCGCGGTCCAGAACGTCTCGAAGATCGTCGCGAGCTTGAGCCTCACCGTGAGGTACCAGAGCTCGTCGGCGCCGATCGCCCACCCGCCCCATTCCCACACCTCAAACAGCATCGACTCGAACGCCTGGCGCTGCTTCTCGAGGCCGCGCGCGTCGGGGGTTGACATCCGCGGTCGGAAGATCACCCGCGACTCGCCGACCTCCGGGGAGGGGTCGAAGTCGCCGGTCATCTCATACCCGAGCTCCTCGAAGGGCTCATACAGCTCGGAGTCCTCGTTTTTGGTGCCCAACAGCACGGTAAAGAGGCGGTCGCCGAGGAGCTCGCGTAACAGCACCGTCTTACCCGACCCGGTCGTCCCGACCATGGTGATGTGCTCACCCTGTTTGAAGCTCACCCGCCGGCGGAACTCGTCCCAGCGAACATACGTCGGCATCGACCGGCCGTCGGGGAGGGCGTCGCGGTCCAGGCCGAGGCTTTTCTGGGTGCGGGCGGGCGCGAGCCGCAGCGGCCCCGGCGCGCTAAACCGCGGGAGGCTCGGTGCCGCCGGCGGGCGCGGCCTGCGGGGCGCTGCCATTACCGTTGCTCGAGGGGTGATCGATGACGGGCGCAGCGACCGGCCGGGCGGGCACCCCGAACATTTCGCGCGCCTGCTCGCTGTGCCCGCCGGTGAGGCGGTCGATGACCGACGGCGGCAGGAAGTAAATCGCCGGGGGGATCGCATACGCCGCCAGCGAGCTCGCGATCCCCAGTGACAGCACGACGTTGATGAGGAAGTCATCGCCGACGAGCATCGCCTCGAGCTTGGCGCGCAGCCACGGGTTATGTTCGCTGGCGGCGACGAGATTACCCGCCAGCGTGTCGCCCTCCCTGGTGAAGTGATTCGCCGCCCAGGAGTGCCCGCGCATCGCGCACAGCACCGCGGGGGCCTTGAGCGCCTCGGCGACCTGGAGCTTGAGCTCGGCGAGGTCTTTACGGGTCGGCGCCGGCGCCTTCTTCGCCCTCGCCGCCCGCGGCTTGGGCGGCTTGTCCTTCGGCGCTTTCGCGTCTCGGGCGAGCGCCTCCTCCACCGTCTCGTTCCCCTTACGAAAGATCAGCCCCGAGCGGCCCGACGCCGGCGTATACGAGCGGCCCTGAGCGTCGACCTTCCACTCGGCCGCGGGCGCCGGCGCGGCCGCGTCCGCGGCGGGCGTCGGGGTGTCGACGGTGTCGCTCATCCCATGAACCGATTAAACAGCGCGATCGTGACGAGCCCGGCGAGGAACCCGGCGAGGCTCGCGACCAGCGCGACCGCCCACCCGGCCGGCGTGCTCGGGAGCTTCGCCTCGGGCATCAGATCTCGCCGGCGAACCGCTGCGCGAACGTCTTCTTCTCAGGCGGCGCCGTCGCCGCGACCTCGGCGGCGGCCTCCGCCGCGACATCGGGCGCGGGCGCGGCCGGCGCCGCGGCCGGCGGCGCGTCGAATACCCCCATCTCGCGGAACTTCTCCACCAGCTGATCGGCGAGCTCGTTGATGTCGGCGTCTGAGAACTTGTGCTGCGGGTCGGCGTCCCGCATCGCCTGCTTGGCCTTGGTCTTCGCCTCCTTCGGGTTCTCCGCGCCGGCGATCGCGGTCCCGGCGGCGGTCGACACCTGCGTGGCGTGCGCGACCTCCTCCGCGGTCGGGGTCTGGGTCTCTTCGCCGTCGGCCATGC
Source organism: Solirubrobacteraceae bacterium (assembly GCA_035551695.1). GTDB lineage: Bacteria > Actinomycetota > Thermoleophilia > Solirubrobacterales > Solirubrobacteraceae > Palsa-465. The sequence goes on along the minus strand of DASZMU010000149.1, from coordinate 1,959 downwards.
TCACACTCCCGATTTGGTGGTCGCAGGCACGGTACCGCGCCCCGCAGGGCCTAGTGACTTGCGTTACAGCACGCATCTAAGTCCTCAAGCGGGCGATTTCGGACCATAATCGCTTGCTCGATGGGTAAGGAAACCGTTCGGGCCGACGTCTCGAGTGACCTGTACGCGCTCGTGGTGTATCTACACGCGTCAGCGAACCGGGACCTGTTCGCGGCGATCGGGACGCTCGAGCTCAGCTTCAGCCAACTCAAGCTCCTCGAGCGACTACGCGGCGGCCGGCGGACCCCGACCATCAAACAGGCCGCCGCGCTCATGCACGTCAGCCTCCCCGCCGCGAGCCGCATCACCGACAGCCTCGCCCGCCGCGGCCTCGTCCGCCGCGAGACCGACGACCGCGACTTCCGCGCCAAACGGATCCTCATCACCCCCCGCGGCGAGCAGGCGATCGCGCAGCTCCACGCCGCCCGCCACGAAGAGATCATCGCGTTCTGCGACCAGCTCGACGTCGACGAGCGCGAGCAGCTCGCCGCCGCGCTGCGCCCCGTCGTCGACCACGAGCAGATCGCCGTCTACCGCCCCGCCCCACCGCCCGCATGAAAGCGCCGCTGCTCATCCGCCCCGGCGAGGAGTGGCTCCGCGCGCAGTGCACCGTCTGCGGGCGGACGTGGGAGGCCGTCGGCACCGTCAACAGCCGGCGCGCGATCGCCGCCGCGCAGCGCCACGCCGACCGCACCGGGCACGTCATCGACGCCCAGCACGCCAACGTGAAGTAGCCCAAATACCGACGCTTTTCACCGGGAGGGCGGCGACCCTGCTATATCCCGGCGGTTCTCGCCAAAAGCGACGGAATTGCCGCTATCCGACGTCGGAGTGGTCGTTGACCCAACGCTCCCAATCGAACACGCGATCATCGTGCTCGGAGACCACCACAACCCGGTGACCACCATGCTCGGTGAGGAACCAACGGACGTCGTCAGCGCTGAGCTGACGCCACACGGCCGGCCCGCTCTCGTGGCAATCCTCGCAGAGCATGAAGTAGTCGATCGGCACGAGCCGAGCCTACCCACGGGACGGCCGTGCAGCGTAGATCAGCTCAAGCGCGAGCTCGGCCGCCTGGGCCGGTGAGAGGCGTTGGCAGGCGACCCGGAGAGATCCGTCGCTGTGCATGAGCAGGAGCTCGTGCATCCGATCGGCGCCGAGGCTCGCCGGCCCGGCGAGCCTCGTGACGCAAGCGAAGCCGAGATCGACGGTCTCAGCCACGACGCCACCGCCGGCGCCGCCGGAGCTCCACGTTGGGGAGCACTTGAATGCCCGCCATCGCGGCGCCGAGGTTCATCAGCGCGTGCCCAAGCGTCGGGCCATAGGACTGCCCGATGTAGGTGTTGTCGACGCTGACCGCGGCGTAGATCGCGCCCTGTACGGGCTGCACCCTCAGCTGGACATATGTTGACGCCCGGATCTCCGACGGCCGGACGTCGACCGCCTCGTCGATGCTCGGCCAGGAGTCGCTTTTGTCCGGAAGCGACGTCACGCCCAGCTCCGGTCGGCGTAGCGCATGATGTTGTGGACGAGCGTCTTGCCCAGCCCGGCCGCCGCGGCGACCTTGCGCACGCTCGCGCCCGCGCGTCCGGCGTCATAGATCCGGGCGTCGAGCGAGGCCAGTGCCCTGTTCTGCTCTCGACACGCGTCGTCGTATTCCCGCCGGGCTTGCCGCACCTCCTCGAGCGCGCAGGCGACCGCGTCCGCTCGAGCGGACACCAAGCAGTCGTTGACGGTGAGCTGATCGCCGCTGTCCGCTCGAGCGGACGGCGGGGAGTTGCTTTCGCGTGGAAGCGACGTCATGCGTCCAGCTCCGCCGTGATTGCCGCGCGCAACTTCTCAGCACGCCGCCGGAGCGCTCGCGCCTCCTTGGCCCATCCCGGCCGGTCCGTCGCCTCGAGATCCTCGATCGCGGTCTCG
>DASZMU010000148.1:0-5675 GCA_035551695.1 Solirubrobacteraceae bacterium | reverse complement strand
TTTTGACGGCGAGGTGCTCGTCCGGATGCCGGGCGTCGGCGGGACCGGCGTGGTGACGGTGTCGGCGATCCTCCAGATGGCCGCCCATCTTCAGGGGCTCCATGCGGCCGGGCTGGAGCAGATTGGGCTGGCCCAGAAGGGCGGCCCGGTCCTCTCCGACCTCCACATCTCCCCCACCCCCATCGACGGACAGCTGCGCGCCAGCCGCCGCGGGGTCGACGTGCTGCTCGGCTTCGACCTGCTCGGAGCGAGCACACCGGAGACGCTCGCGACGGTCGATTCGGAGCGCACGGTGGCGGTCCTGAACAGCGACGTCGCCCCCACGGCGTCGATGGTGACGAGTGTCGACGCCCCCCGGGCCCGGGCCGAGCGGCTGCTGCGGCGCGTCCGGCGCGCCACCCGCGGCGCTGACGCCGTCGTCGTGGAGGCGGAGACGGTCTCCGAGCGGCTGTTTCACGATCACATGCCGGCCAACATGATCCTCGTCGGCGCGGCAGTGCAGCATGGGTGCCTGCCGCTGGGCCCGGCGGCGGTGGAGCGTGCGATCGAGCTCAACGGCGCTGCCGTCGAGACCAACCTTGCCGCGTTTCGTTGGGGCCGGGCGGCGGTCGCCGATCCGGATGCGTTGCAGGCGGCGTTGGCCGCGGCTGTGCCTGAGCCGCCGGCGCGTTCGGTGAGTGCGCTGGCGCGGACGCTGGTTGCCGGGGCCGGCGCCCCGGACGAGCTGCGCGACGTGCTCGAGCTGCGCGTCGACGAGCTGATCGCCTACCAGGACGAGCGCTACGCGCGGGAGTACCTGGCGGAAGTCGTGCGGGTCGCCGCCGTCGAGCGCGAGCGCGTCGGCGACGGGAGCCTGCGGGTGGCCGACGCCTACGCCCGGGGGCTGTTCAAGCTGATGGCCTACAAGGACGAGTACGAGGTCGCCCGCCTGCACCTCGACGCCGTCGAGCAGGCGCGCCTGGCCGGCGAGTTCGGCGGCGACGTCAAGATCCAGACGCTCCTGCATCCCCCGGTGTTGCGAGCGCTGGGGATGAAGCGCAAGCTCCGCCTCGGCCGCTCAGCGGTCCCGCTCTTCCACGGCCTGCGCGCCGCGCGGCGCCTGCGCGGGACGCCGCTGGATCCGTTCGGCTACGCCGCGGTGCGTCGCACCGAGCGGGCGCTGGTCGGCGAGTACCGGGCGCTGGTGGCCCGCGGGGTCGAGCGATTGGACGCCGAGAGCGTTGAGGTGGTGGCCGAGATCGCCGAGTTGCCGGATCTCGTCCGCGGCTACGAGCAGATCAAGCTCGACGGGGTCGAGCGGATGCGGCTCCGGGCCGCCGAGCTGTCAGAGCGTCTCGATCGGTCGGACGGGCGGGGCGGCCAGCTGGCTGTGACGCAGGCCGCTCCGGAACCGGCGTAGACCGACGGTCAGCTGTACACGACGAGCACGCCGTGCTCGCGCGCGTACTCGAGGCACTGATGCCGGCCGCCGCGACCGAGGGCGCGGAACAGCACCGTCCCGTCGGACGCGATCAGCGAATACCCGTCCTCGGTGGCCCAGATCGAGACGCGGCTTGCCGTCCCGGTCCGCTCGCGCGCATAATCCCGTGAGCGAACCTCGAACGCGGCGGGGTGGGGAGCCGTGGCGATCATGAGCTTGATGATCGCCCAGCGCCGTAAGCCCAAGGTGAGCCGTAGTTGTGAAGGAATGAAGAGGCCGTCTGGACACGTCTGAGCTTGGAGGATTGAGTGAGTCAGCTGATCGATCTGCAACCCGGAACGCAGTGGCGCAACTGGGTCGGCAACCGCTCCTTCACCCCGCGCTGGACCGCCTCGGCTCGCGATGAAGCCGAAGTCGTGGCACTCGTGCAGGCGGCCCGCCGGCGTGGTGGCGGCGTCCGCGTGGCCGGGGCCGGCCACTCGTTCACGCCGGTCGTCGAGACGGATGGCCTGCTGCTCGACGTCTCGGCCCTCAACGGAGTTGTCGCCGTGGACCGGGAGCGGCGCCGGGCGACGGCGCTCCCGGGGACGCTGATCCGCGACTTCTACGAGCCGCTGTGGGACGCGGGACTGGCGCTGCGCAACCAGGGCGACATCGACACCCAGCAGATCGCCGGTGCGGTGGCGACCGCGACCCACGGGTCCGGCACGGGCTACACCAGCCTGTCCGGCGTGGTCCGGGGCGTGCGCCTGGTCACCGGTACCGGCGAGGCGGTGGAGATCGGCGAGGACGAGCCGGAGATGCTCCGCGCCGCGCAGGTGGCCGTCGGGATGCTGGGAGTGATGACCCAGCTCGAGCTCGACGTCACCGACGCGTACCGGCTCAAGCAACAGGTCGGCCTGTGGCCCTGGGACGAGGTGATGGAGCGCTGGGACGAGCTGGTGAGCGACCACCGCCACTTCGGCTTCTTCTGGCTGCCCTCCGAGGAGTCAGGCGCCCTCTACAACCTGGAGGGACACGGGGAGCCGATGGTCGACAAGTGCTACGTGAAGATCTACGACGAGGCCGGCCCGGACGAGCCGGACGACGACACTCCCGGCCGCCGCGTCGACCGCTGCTACCGCATCTACCCCATGGTCTACGACCCCAACTTCCACGAGCTCGAGTACTTCGTGCCGCTGGAGAAGGGGCAGGACGCGCTGCAGGCGATGCGCGAGCTCATGCTCCGCAGCCTGCCGGACTCGGTGTTCCCGCTCGAGGTGCGGACCGTGGGGCCGGACGACGCCTACCTCTCGCCCAACTACCGGACACCGACGACGGTCATCTCGGTGTCCGGCGCGCCCGGCACCGACTACTGGGACTACCTGCGCAGCGTCGATGCCCTCCTCGCCGACTTCGATGCCCGGGTGCACTGGGGCAAGCTCCATTTCCTCACCCCGGAGCGGCTGCACGCGCTGTATCCCCAGGCCGACGACTTCATCGCGATTCGGCGGCGGCTTGATCCGGACGGAGTGTTCCTGAACGACCATCTGCGGCCGCTGTTTGAGTGAGGCTGGCCGGGCGACGGTGACTCGCCGCCCGGCCTGGGGTCCCTCTCAGCTCACCGCCGAGCGCGAGAAGGTGCGAATCGAGATCGCCGTGAGTGCCACCGCCCACAGGGCCACGACGCCGACACTGAGCCACGCCTCGCCGGTGACGTTGTGCATCCCCCAGATGTCGTGCAGTCCCTTGCCGCTGGGGTCGATGAACCCATAGCGCATCAGCGCGAGAGCGTGAGTGAGCGGAAACGCCTTCGCAATCGCGGTGAGCGCCCCGGGCATCGCGCTGATGGGGTACAGCGCTCCGGCGAGGAAGAACGGCAGGATCGCGACGGCGGGAGTTGCCCCTACGTAGTCCTCCTGCTTGGTGACCCTGCTGGCGAGGGTCTCCGCAACGCCGTACATGAACACCGTGAACAGCAGCGTCGCCGCGACGAACCAGCCCACGCCGGCTCCCGTGATATGGAACGTTCCGCCCCGGATCGCCGACAGCCCAATCAGCACCGTCACCTGCAGGGCGGCGAGGCCGATGGCGACGACGAGGTTCCCCAGCACGAGGTAGGCCCGGCGCACCGGGGCGGCCAGCAGCTCACGCTGAGCGCCGGAGTGGCGGTCGACCAGCACGCTGAGGCCGGCGAAGACGCAGCTCAGTGGAATCACGAGGCCGACTGCGCCGACGCCCACGAACGAGGTGTAGTCGATGTGGGAGTGCAGGCCGCCGGTGGCCACCTTCAGCGCCGGGGCCACGACCAGCGCCAGCAGCGCCGGCCCGAGCAGCGGCACGGCGATCTGGCGCGGGGTCTTGGAGGTCAGCGACGCTCTCCGCTTGGCGAGGGTGAGCAGCGCCCTCGCCGGACGCGCCCGAGCGGGCGCGGGGAGAGGGATCGATGGGGCTTCAGCAATGGCGGACATGTGAGATGCCTCCTTGTCGGTGACGGGTTGTCACGCGGCGTCGTCGATACGAGCACCGGTCAGTTGCAGGTAGACGTCGTCGAGGGTGGGCACGCGCGTGGCGATCTCCGAGACGCGCAGGCGCTCTGAGTCGATCACCGCGAGCGCCTCGGTGGCCGCGTGCTCATGCAAGGGAACGGTCACGCGCGCGCCGATCGAAAACGAGTCGCCGTGGGCCACTCCGTGATCGCGCAGGGCGCCAACCGCTGCCTCCGCGCTGCCGGTGACGCGGAACTCGAGGATCTCCCGGCCGAGCCCGGCGAGCAGAGCCTGGGGCGAGTCGAGCGCGACGATCTCCCCCTGATGGATGATCGCCACTCGGTCACAGAGGCGCTGGGCCTCGTCGAGGTAATGCGTCGTGACCACGATCGTCATCGCCTCGCGGTTGCGCAGCCCCACGATGACGTCGAGCAGCTCGTGGCGAATGCGGGGGTCGAGACCCACGGTCGGCTCATCGAGGAACAGCACCCGCGGCGCGGAGACCAGCGCCCGCGCGATCTCGAGCCGGCGCCGCTGGCCGCCGCTGTAGCTGGACACCGGTCGGTCGATCAGCTCGGACAGACCGACCGCTCCGACGAGGTCCGCGATCCGCCGGTTCGCCTGCGCGCCCGCCACTCCCCACAGGCGGCCGTGCAGCTCGAGGTTGGCGCGTCCGCTCAGGGCGCCGTCGACGACGGCATCCTGGAACACGACGCTGCTCACGCTGCGTGCGAGCAGCGGCTCGGTGGCGACGTCGTAGCCGGCCAGCCGGGCGCTGCCGGAGGTGGGCTTCACCGTCGTCGTGAGCATTCCGATCGTCGTCGACTTCCCGGCGCCGTTTGGACCGAGCAGCCCAAACACCTCGCCGGGCGCGACCTCGAAATCGATGCCCTTGACGGCCTCGACTCCACCGGGGTAGGTCTTGCGAAGCCGCAAGACCTCCACCGCGGGGATCTCGATGCCGTCGACACGTCCGTCGACGCTCCGCAGTGCCGGTCGGTGGCCGTTGGTGGTGGGATCCGCTATCCCCTTCAGCTTGAGCTTGTTCATTCCCGCCTTCTCTCTTTCCGGACTAAAGAACGTCCGTAACGATACGGATATGTAACGCTACAGTCAAGGAACGAAATATGAACAAGAAGAAACGCCGCCGCGCGCGTCTGAGACACTTGGTTCGATGCCGCCCAGAGCAAAGGCCGAAGCAATCGATCCCGTCCGCGCGCGGTCGGCCGGGCGCCCCCTGGACGAGAACGTCGATGCTGCGATCCTGGATACCGCTTGGCGGCTGCTGCTTCAGGAGGGCTACGCGCGCATGTCGATCGCCCGCATCGCCGAGGAGGCCCGGGTGGGCCGTCCGGCGATCTACCGCCGATACAAGAACAAGTCAGAGCTGGTCGCGGCGGTGCTCGCCGACAAGCAGGCGCGCAACGCGCCGATCGACACCGGCAGCGCCCGCGACGACCTCGTCGCCCACCTCGAGTTTGCCCGCCGGCGGTTCGCGATCGAGCTCGCCGGGACGATGATCGTCGAGGGACGCAAGCATCCTGAGCTGCTCGAGGGCTTCCGGCGGGGCATGCTCCAGCCTCGCCTGGGCGAGATCGTCGCCGTACTCGAGCGCGGCAAGGAGCGCGGAGAAGTCCGGCGCGATCTCGATTCTGAGGTCGCCGTGCACGCGTTGCTGGGCGCGTTCATGTACCACAGAATCGCCACGGGCCAACCGAGGAAGGGCTGGAGCGAGCACGTCGTCGACACCCTCTGGCCTGCGTTCGCGGCGTGATTGCCGCAGGGGA
>DASZMU010000147.1:0-2326 GCA_035551695.1 Solirubrobacteraceae bacterium | reverse complement strand
GTCGCGATCTTCCCCAGCACCGCGCGCCGGGTGCCGGGGGGGAAGTTGCCGATCGTGCCGCCGAGCAGCGCCACCAGGCGGGGTGCTCCGTCCGCCGGCGGGAGGTGCTCGAGGTGGCGCTCGAAGTCGCCGACTACGCCGTGCACCCTGAGCCCCGGGTACTGATCGATCAGCGTCCGCGCCGCCTCCTCAACGACAGCCTGCGAGACATCGAGCGGCACGTACCGGCGCAGCCGTCCCGTGTCCTGCATCGCATCGAGGAGCACGCGGGCCTTGTCAGACGCGCCGGCGCCGAGCTCGACCAGCTCGCCGGCGGAGGTCGTGTCCACGATCTCGGCCGCCCGCTCGCGCAGGATCGCCAGCTCGGTGCGGGTGGGGTAGTACTCCGGGAGCTCGCAGATGCGCTCGAAGAGCTCCGACCCGCGGGCGTCGTAGAAGTGCTTGGGGGAGAGCTCCTTGAACGGCTTGGTCAGGCCATCGAGCGCATCGTTGGCCAGCGTGCGCTCGTCGTCCTCGCTCAACCAGGAGTCGACCTGGACCGGGCTGTCGGCAGGCAGCAGGTTCACAGATCCCGGGCGATCCTCACGCCGGAGAAGATCTGGCGGCGCTGGGGGTAGTCCCAGTTGCGGAAGGTGGCTGCGGCCACCCTGGACCGCGTCGCCCACGAGCCGCCCCGGAGCACCTTGTACCGGGGGCCGAAGAAGGCCTGGGAATACTCCCGGTACGGGAAGGGAGCGAACCCGGGGTAGCCGGTGAAGTCGCTGGCCGTCCATTCCCACACGTCGCCGATCATGCCCAGGCACCCGTATGGCGAAGTACCGGCGTGGCGGGCGCCGACGGCAGCCGGCCCCCCTGCGAGCGCGTCGAGGTTGGCGTGGACTCCGGCGATCGGCGGGTCGTCGCCCCACGGGTGCCGTCGAGCTGTCAGCTGCTCCTGATCCCAGGTCGCCGCCTTCTCCCACTCTGCTTCGGTGGGAAGCCGGCCGGCGTGCGCTCTGGCAAAGGCGTCGGCCTCGAACCAGGAGATGTGGACGACCGGCCGGTCCGGATGCAGTGGCTCAAGCCCGGAGAGACGCCACTCCGCCCGGAGGTCAGGCGTCCAGCTCTGTGGTCTCGTGATGTCGTAGTCCTCCTTCCAGGACCACCCCTCGTCGGACCACCATTCACGTCGCTCGTAACCACCCCCCTCCACGAACGTCAGGTACGTGGCGTTGCTGATCGGCGTGCGGCCGATGAGGTATGCGCGCACGTCGGTTCGGTGGCGGGGCCGCTCGTTGTCGTAGGCAAAACCGGACTCGCCCCACCCTCCCGCGCCGATCGTGCACTCGCCGCCGGGGACCTCGACCATCTCGAGTCCGGTGTGCGCCCGGCCGGCGCCGTTGGGGGAGGCGGCCGCGTCGGCGGCGTTCTCGGTCGCCACGCCCTCGAGCTGCGCCAGCTGGATCGTCTGCAGCATCGTCTCGTTGTGTTGATGCTCGTGGCGCAGGACCAGCTCGGCGATGACGCCGTCGCCGGTTCCCAGCTCGGTGATGACCTCCCGCGACCGCTCCCGCACCTCCGCCAGATACTCTCGCGCCTCGCCGCTGCGCAGGAACGGAAGGCCGCCGCGGCGCGCCCGCGGGGTTTCGAACGCGTCGTAGACCTCGGCAAGCTCCTCTCGAAGCAACGGCCGTCCTGCGTGCCGGTGCACGATCCACAGATCCTCGAACGCCGCGATGTGTCCCAGGTCCCAGACGAGTGGACTCATCAGCGTGGAATGCACCCGCTCCAGGTCCTCGTCCCGCAGCGGCGCGACGAGCGCCAGCGTCCGCTCGCGGGCTTCCTCCAGTGCGGCCAGGGCGCGCGCGCCGTCTGGCGCGACCGCGGCTGCCTGCGAGCCGTCCATCGCTCACATTGTGGCAGTTGCGCGTCCGAGCCGCTTCGCGCCCTGGTGTGGCGACGGATCGCGACGCGGCCGGCCACTGGGAGTGCGCTCCGTCGACCCCCGGAACGTTTAGGCTCCACGCCGATGAACTTCAAGGCGCTGGACCGCGGAGAGATGGTGGCGATGATCGGCGGCATCCTGCTGGGGGTGTCGCTGTTTCTCAACTGGTATTCGCTGCGCAACAGCAACGCGACCCTGGGCGGCTGTCACGGGCCTGACTCCAGCTGCACCGGCTGGGCAGCACTCTCGGCGTTCCGGTTCGTGTTCCTTGTGGCGGCTCTCGCGCCGGTGATCCTCGCCTACATCATCCTGCGTGGCCACGCGCTGTCCTGGCCGCGAGGCGAGATGACGGCGATCGTCGCGATCGTCGCCCTGATCATGACGCTGTTTCTGGGCGTGGTC
>DASZMU010000146.1:0-4669 GCA_035551695.1 Solirubrobacteraceae bacterium | reverse complement strand
CGCCCCCTACGCTTCCAGTTCGCCTGACCCCCCAACCAGGTGCCGATTCGCTGTTTGGGAATCCGAGCCTAGCCGCCCGAGTGCCCGCCAACCGGGCTCAGACCTGGTTCGGCGAACGCTTTAGCCGTTGACTCGAATCGGGACTTGAGGTAGCTCACGCCACACTCCGGAGTGCAGTTCGCGTCCGGAGCCGTAAGGGACCTGAGTCGTAAAGCCCCCCCAGGCTCACGACTCGCGGATGAGCCAGAGTGCATCTGTCCTCATCGGGCCTCCCGGGGGCGCGAATCGCTTGGGCCGATGCGACCGAAATGCGACCACGAGCACTGCCGCAGGTGCGCAACCTTGCACAACCTCGCATATCGACCCTCGTGCTGGGCATGGCCGAATTCACCCGGTTTGCAGGACTTTGCGCGCCATCGCAGAGTCTCGCCTAAAGCGGACGACGGGGGTCGAACCCGCGACCTTCGGCTTGGGAAGCCGACGCTCTACCAACTGAGCTACGTCCGCGAATGCCGCTGAATCGTAGCGATCGGGACGATTCGGATCTTGGCTCTCGAGCATGGGCGTCATCAGCGCTTCTACTATCGCCGCATGCTCGACAGCCAAGAAATCATCATCTCGATTGACAGACGCATTGCCGAAGCCCGGGGCGAGATCGCTTCCCTGGAGGCCGCACTGGCCGCGATCGGCAACCAGTCCGGGGCGACGCCCAACGCCGCCCCGAGCTCCCCAGCGCGGGCGAACGGCGCCGCACGGTCCGGCCGCGGCCGGCGTCGGTCGCCGCGCAGGCCCGCCGATGTCGTTCCGGCCGGAAAGCTTCAGGCGCTGCTGATCGGCGGCGGCGGCATGTCCACCGGCGACCTCGTCGACCAGACGGGGGGCGATCGCCAGCAGGTCCTGACTCTGCTGCGCGAACTGGAGGCCGCCGGACAGGTGCGGCGCACCGGCGAGCGGCGGGGCACACGCTGGCACGCCATCACCGATGAGGATCGAATCGCCGCCCGGGTTGCCGAACTCGAGCGTCAGCGCTCGCGCGCGAGGAAGACTGCCTGAGGGCGCTGCACACAGGCCGGGCGTGAGCCCGGGCGGTGGGGCGAGGTGCGCCGGTCGCTAGAGCAGATGTGCGCTGTGGGCCTGGACGACCTCGTGCCAGAGTTCCTCGAGCGCGATCACCTGGGCGATCCGGGCACGGCGGGCGGCCCCGTCGCGCTCCAGCTCGGCAAGGCGCTGCTTGTTGTGCTGGCGCTGGGAGGCCCCGTCTGGCATGTCGTCGTAGATGTCTCTCGGTGACATTGCTGTTGCGGTCCTGGGAGGGCTGGGTCTGCCGATACCTGGATATCGGCTCACTTGGAGTCGAACTCCACACTGGCGATCGGGACTGGCCGCCTGATCGAGGGGACGGAAAATTCCGCACCGCGGGCCCGCCCTGGCCGACGCGGGTTCCGCACCGCGGGCCCTCCCGGCCGACCCGGGTCCCCAACGCGGGCCCGCCCGGGGAACGCGGGCATGAGGACGCTGGCATTACCATCAGCGGAGGTATGCGTCGGTTCGTGCTTCCTGGGGTGATCGTGACCGCGGCGATCGCCGTCCTGGCCCTGCTCACGTTCGGCGTGTCCAACCACGCCGACACGGCATCGATCGACGCGCAGGTGGCCAGCCACAAGTACCCCATGGCGCCCAATGCCGATCTTGCCCTGCCGGTGCTGGGCAGTTCGTCGACCAAGAGCCTCGCCGACTTTCGCGGCAAGGTCGTGGTGCTCAACGTGTTCGCCTCGTGGTGCGGGCCATGCCAGGGCGAAGCGCCGCTGCTGTCTACCGAGCAGCGTTCGCTCATCAGGCACGGCGCCACCCTCCTCGGCGTGACCTACCTGGATAACCCCATCTCGTCCGAGCAGTTCGCCCGCCGGTACCACATCGACTATCCGGTCCTGCGCGACGTCAGCGGCAACTTCGTCCGCTCGTTCGGCACCACGGGCGTTCCGGAGACGTTCGTCATCAACCCTGCGGGCCGGATAGCCGCCCTTCAGCGTTATCCGGTCAACCGCCAGTGGTTCAGCCAGACCCTCACACCGATCTTGGCGAAGCAGTCATGATGCGGCGGCCGCGACTCCCGCTCAGCTCGTTCGTCGCCGTGTTGGCCGCGCTGGGACTTGCGATCTCCGCCGCCCCCGGCCTCACGAGCTCCGCAATCGCGGCCGCCCGGCCGTCACTGACACAGCTCTACGGCGAGTTCATGTGCGTCGCCTGCCACGAGTCCCTGGCCGTGGCCCAGTCACCTGAGTCCTTCTCCGAACGCCAGTACATCCGGGACCTAATCGCCCAGGGCGAGACCGCTGCCCAGATCAAGCGCAACATGGTGGCCAGCTACGGTCCGGCCGTCCTCGCCGTTCCCCCGGCCCAGGGCTTCAACCTGCTCGTCTACGTGCTGCCACCGGTCCTCGTCGCGCTGGCCATCGTCATGCTGGTCTTCACCATCCCCAGGTGGCGGCGACGGGCGCGCGAGGCGGCGCCGGTGCGCGCAGCGCCGGCGCTCAGCCCGGACGACGACCGGCGGCTGAACGACGACCTCGGCCGCTTCGCCTAGGCGGGTTCGAAAAGCGCGCTTCGTCAGGCACAATGCGCCCAATCCCCCGGGCGCTGGATGATTTGGCGCAATGTGGGGGCGGCCGAACCGGCCACCACCCGGGCCGCCGACGCCGGGCCCATTCCCCTACATCGAGTCCGGCGCGCCGACCCCCAGCAGCTCCAGCGCCAGCTTGATCGTCTGTCGTGACGCCTGCGACAACGCGACCCGGAAGGACTCCACCTCCGCCGGCTGGGCGCCGACGACCTTGCAGTCGCGGTAGAACGCGGTGAATTCCTGGGCGAGCTCGAGCGCATACGCAGCGATTCGGTGGGGCCCGCGCCGCTCGGCGGCCTCAGCAACCTCGTCCGGCAGCGCCACCAGCGCCTTGATGAGGCTGCGCTCCGAGTCGTGGAGCGAATCGCCACCCCACGCGGCGTCGCCCGCAAGCGCTGCGGCCACGCGGTCCTCGTCGAGCTTGCCGAGCATCGAGACGATCCGGGCGTGGGCGTACTGCACGTAGTAGACGGGGTTCTCCGGGGATTCGCGCCGGGCCAGGTCCAGGTCGAGGTCGACGGTGCGGTCGTGCGAGCGCTGGAGCATGAAGAAACGCGTGGCGTCGACACCGATCTCGTCGAGCAGGTCGTCGAGCGTGATGAAATCACCCCGGCGTTTGGACATCGCAGCCCGCTCATCGCCCTCGATCAGGTGCACGAACTGGAGGATCGGCACCTCGAGCGTCTCCGGATCGCCGCCGAGGGCGGCGAGCGCCGCCTTCAGCCGGGGCACGTACCCGTGGTGGTCGGCGCCGAACGGCAGCAGCTGCAGAACCAGCCCGCGCTCCTGCTTTTGCAGCAGATACGCCAGATCGGCCGCGAAGTACGTGGGTGCACCGCTCGACCGGCGCAGCACCCGGTCCTTGTCGTCGCCGAAGCTCGTCGTGCGCAGCCACAGCGCACCCTCGGACTCATAGGTGTGACCGGCGTCGGCGACGATCGCCAGCGCCTGCTCGAGATAACTGGGCGAGCCCTCGTGGAGCGTCCGCTCGCTGAAGAAGCGGTCGTAATGGACGCCGTAGCGTTCGAGCGTCGCCTTGATCTGCGCCAGCAGCACCTCGACGGCGCGTGCCGACGCCTCCTCCACCGGCACGGTCTCGATCCCCGGCATCTGCGCGGCCAGCTCGCGGACGTAGTCGCCCTGATAGCCGCCCTCGGGCACATCGTCGCCGCGGGCTCGCGCCTGCACGGACGCGCCCAGCAGCTCAATCTGCGTCCCGGCGTCGTTGAAGTAGTACTCGCGCCAGACGTCGTGGCCGTGGTGGGAGAGGATCCGTGCCAGGGCGTCGCCGTAGGCGGCGTGGCGCCCGCTGGCGGCGACCAGCGGACCGGTGGGGTTGGCCGAGACGAACTCGACGAGCACCCGGCGCCGCTCCCCGGCGCCGCCGGAGCCAAAGCCCTCGCCCGCCGCGAGCACCGTGCGCAGCGACCGGCGGTACCAGGCTTCGGAGAGAAACAGGTTCACGAACCCCGGTCCCGCGACCTCGAAGCGGACGAGCTCATCGCCGAGGACCTCGCTCAAGGTCTCCCCCACGCGCTCTGCGATGTCCCGAGGTGACGAGCGCAACACCGGCGCGAGCAGCATCGCCAGGTTCGTCGAGTAGTCGCCCTGATCGGCCCGCTTGGGTCGCTCCACCCGCACCTGCGACGGAACCGCGGTAGCGTCGCCGGCCAGCATCGCGGCCGCCCGCATGACGGCGGCGCGCAGCTCGGCCAGCGGCGAGTTCACCTGCTGGTCGTCAGCGCCGGCCGGAACGCTCATCCGCTTGGCACCGGGACCGGCTGGAAGCGACCCTCCAGACGCTCCAGAACCCCGGGGCGGCCGCGACCAAAGCCGCAGATGATGTGGTGGTCTGAGTAGGAGTCGATCATGCGCTGGTTGCGGCGCTCCTCGAGCAGACCGCTGAGCTGGCCGGAGACGAAGAATTCCGCCACCGTCGCCAGCCCGTAGAAGAGCGTACCCATGCCGAAGAGCTCGAGCTGTTCCAGCGAGAGCCGGTGGGCGTCCCGCCGGCTGTGATGATCAGGCGCAGCCACTAGACACTATGGA
>DASZMU010000145.1:0-18784 GCA_035551695.1 Solirubrobacteraceae bacterium | reverse complement strand
CTGGCCAGCGCGGTGACCGAGACGGGCGCGTCGCGCACCGCCTTGGCGGCGTTGCGGTAGGCGACGATTCGATGGATGATCGCGCCGTCGAGCTCGTACAGATCCCCCAGCTCGTCCAGCGCGCTGGCGATCTCGGAGTTCGTCGGCTCGGCCATCCCGCTCAGCCTAGTCCTTCCCGCCGTACCTGCCGGTGGGTTGGACTCGTGCTCTCTGGGGCGGCATCGTTGGCCATCGGACGAGCGCTATACTTTTTGAAGTACCTACGACAAGGAGATCAGATGCCAGGCGCGGTGACGGATGTAACCGACAACAACTTCCAGGCCGAGGTGGTGGAGTCGGAGGTCCCGGTGCTCGTGGACTTCTGGGCTCCATGGTGCGGCCCGTGCCGCCGCGTCTCGCCGGTCGTCGAGGAGATCGCCTCCGAGCGCGGTGAGTCGCTCAAGGTGGTCAAGATGAACATCGACGAGAACCAGCAGACGGCGATCAAGTTCAACGTGATGTCGATCCCGACGCTGATGCTGTTCAAGCACGGCGAGGTCGCCAAGACCGTGATCGGCGCGTACCCGAAGCGCAAGATCGAGGAAGAGCTCGAGCCTGCGCTCGCATAGTCAGGGCTTCCGCGCCCGCCCTCCGAGGGCGGGCGCGATTCGTCAGCCGGCCACCGCCACGCCGATCTTCAGCTGTCGGTCGTCGATCATGACCGGCTCCGCTCCGTCCAAGGACTCATAGCTGATCCGGGTGGCGAGCGTCTCCCCGGACACGTAGTCCTCGTACGCGCGGGCGGCGATGATCAGATCCTCGTCGCCGTCGAGGGTCAGCACGATGCGGTCGGTCACCTCCAGGCCGGCGGCCTGGCGCGCGTTCTGGACGGCGCGGACGATGTCGCGTGCCCACCCCTCCACGCGCAACGACTCGTCGATCTCCACCTCCAGCGCGACCGCGTGTGAGCCCTCGCGCTCGACCCGGTAGCCCTCGAGGGGCTTCATCGTGATCAGCACGTCGTCAGGCGCGAGCGGGTGGTCGGTCCCGGCGACGGAGATGGCCACTGGCTCGCCCACGCGCAGTGCCGCGGCGACGCGGCCGGCATCGAGCCCGGCGACCGCTGCCGCGACGAGCGGCATCTGCTTGCCGAACCGGGGTCCGAGCGTCCGGTAATTCGGCTTGAGCTCGATCTGTCCCAGCTCGTCGGCCTGGGAGACGAAGCGCAGCTCGCGCACGTTGAGCTCGTCGCGCACGATGTCGCCCAGCCGCTCGATCGCCTCCCGTTCGGGGCCCGTGGCGACGATCACGGCGGCACGCAGCGGCTGGCGGACCTTGATCTTGGCCTGGGCCCGGGCGGCGAGGCCCAACCGCACGGTCTCGCGAGCAGTGCTCATCGCCTGCTCGAGGTCGAGATCACGGGGTGTCGCGGTGGGGAAGTCGCACAGGTGAACGCTCGGCTCGGAGTCATCGAGGTTGTCGTAGATCTCATCGGCGATGAACGGGCAGAAGGGGGCGAGCAGCTTCGTGACCGTCACCAGGCACTCGCGGAGCGTCGCGAACGCGGCCAGGTCCCCGTCCCAGAACCGCCGGCGTGATCGCCGCACGTACCAGTTGGACAGCTCGTCGACGAAGCTCTGGATGGCCCGGCCCCCGGTGGTGGCATCGAAGTCGTCCAGGCGGTCGCGCACCGTCTCGACGGTTTCCTGCAAGCGTGACAGGGCCCAGCGGTCGAGGTCGGCGAGCCCGGCCGGGACCGGCGCCGGAGTCACACCATTTGCGTTGGCGTAGAGCACGTAGAACCCGTACGTGTTCCACAGCTGGAGCATGAACTGGCGGACCGCCTCGCCGATCGTCTCCAGCGAGAACCGGTACCCGTCCCAGGGGAGCTTCGAGGTGAAGAAGTACCAGCGCATCGCATCGGCGCCGTAGCGGTTGATCACCTCCCAGGGCTCGACCGTGTTGCCCAGGGACTTGGACATCTTGCGGCCCTGCTCATCGAGGATCAGGCCCAGGCAGACGACGTTGCGAAACGACGAACGGTCGAACAGCAGGGTGGAGATGGCGAGCAGCGAGTAGAACCAGCCCCGCGTCTGGTCCAGAGCCTCGCAGATGAAGTCCGCGGGGAACCGCTGCTCGAAGTGCTCCTGGTTCTCCATCGGCGCGTGGAACTGGGCGAACGGCATCGACCCGGAGTCAAACCACACGTCGATGACCTCCGGGACCCGGCGCATCTCCGTGCCGCAGTGCTCGCACGGGAATGTCACCTCGTCGACGAACGGCCGGTGGGGATCCGTGAGCGCCACGCCGGACAGCTCCTGCAACTCTGCCCGCGAGCCGATGGCGCGGATGCACCCGGTCTCGCAGCGCCAGATCGGCAGCGGGGTGCCCCAATAGCGCTCGCGGGACAGCGCCCAGTCGACGTTCCCCTCGAGCCAGTTGCCGAACCGGCCGTGCTTGACGTGCTCCGGGTGCCAGTTGACCGTCTCGTTGGCGGCCAGCAGGCGGTCCTTGACCTGGCTGGTGGCGATGTACCAGGACGGCTTTGCGTAGTACAGCAGCGGGGTCCCGCACCGCCAGCAGTGCGGATAGGAGTGCTCGTACTCCTCGGCGCGCAGCAGCTTCCCACGCGCCCGCAGATCCTCAATCAGGTCCGGATCGGCGTCCTTGACCCAGCGCCCGGCGTACGGGCCGATCCGCTCGTCGTATGTGCCGTCGAGCCGGACCGGGTTGACGACGGTCAGACCCTCGCGCTCGCCGAGCCGGAAGTCGTCCTCGCCGAAGGCGATGGCGGTGTGGACCAGACCGGTCCCGTCGTCGGCGGTCACGAACTCCGCCGGCAACACGGTGTGGCCCTTCGGTCCGTACGCGTCCGCCGGGATGTACGGGAACGGGGCCTCGTATGCCGTGCCGACGAGCTCGGACCCCTTGAACGTCTCGAGGACCTCGGCGTTCTCGCCGAGCACCCGCTCCACGAGCGCCTCGGCGAGGATCTCGACGGGGCGGGAGGGGTCGCCGGCGCGGGCGCGCACGTACGTCAGGTCCGGGTTGACGGCGACCGCCGCGTTCGAGACCAGGGTCCACGGCGTCGTCGTCCACACCAGCAGTTCGTCCCCTTCTTCCGCCGGCCCCTTCGGTCCGGTCACCGGGAGGCGTACGTAGACAGAGGGGTCGACCACGTCCTGGTAGACGCCGGGCTGCCCCAGCTCGTGGCTGGACAGGGTGACCTCGTCGCGCGGGCAGTAGGGGACGACCTTGAGCTTCTCGTAGAGCAGTCCCTTGTCGTAGATCGTCTTGAGCGCCCACCACACCGATTCGACGTAGTCGGGATCCAGCGTGCGGTACGGATGGTCGAGGTCGACCCAGAACCCGATGCGCTCGGTCAGGCGGTTCCACTCGGCGACGTGGCTGAGCACCTTCTCGCGGCACCGCGCGTTGAACTCGGCGATCCCAAAGCGCTCGATGTCGGCCTTGGACTCGAAGCCGAGCTCGGCCTCGAGCGCGAGCTCCACCGGGAGCCCGTGACAGTCCCACCCGGCCTTGCGCTCGACGTAGTGCCCGGTCATCGTCCGGTACCGGGGAAAGATGTCCTTGAAGACCCGGCTGAGCACGTGGTGCGTGCCGGGGTTGCCGTTCGCGGTCGGCGGGCCCTCGTAGAAGCCCCACTGTGGGGCGCCGGCACGGCGGCGCAGCGATTCGGCGAACACCTCGCGCTCGCGCCAGCGCGCGAGCACCGTTTCCTCAAGCTCCGGAAACGAGGCGCGCGAGTCGACGGGGCGATGCGGCGTGCTCATGGGCGGGGGATTGTAGGAACCCCCCGGATCTGCCGCCGGATCTGGCGCGGCTCAGGCGCCGGCAGCCGGCCGGTGGACGACCGCGGCGACCGTCGGTCGTCCGGCAGCCGGCTCAGTGCTCGCCCGTGCGTGCTCCAACCTTGAGAGCAGCGCGTCCCGCGCGGCCACCGGCGCATCGCCGAGGCGGAACACGGTGCTGGCTCCGGTGTCCGGCACCGCGCCGCGGAAGTCGAAGACGACCGCCTCGCGTGCGATCGACCGGACCGCGTAGACGACCCGTCCGATGGAGTCCAGCGACACACGCTGGCCGGTGAGTACGACGGCCGCCGGCTCGAGGGCGCGCAGGGCGCGGCCGAGTCGTGTCGGCTCGATCGCCGGCGTCAGGGCCAGGGTGCGGAGGCCGGCGCGCCGCAGCACCACCTCGAATGCCTGGGCGTGGACGGCATCGAGGTCGCAGGGAGCGGAGGCGTCGAACACCATGACGCCCTCCCGCCGCGTTGCCGCCGGTGCGAGGCGGCGCTGCGCCGCCAGCCAGCCGACCGCGTGGCGCCAGGCGAACTCGTACTCGGCGCTGCTGGGGCCGGGTTGATGCAGCGAGCCGACCGCCTCGAGCAACACCTCCTCGATCGTCCGTTCCACCGATCGCAGACCCAGGCTCTCCTCCAGCAGACGGTTAGCGCTCTCCTCGTCGAACGCGGCGAACGCGCCGGTGAGGCGCGACGGGGTGGAGGGGCCCTCGCCACGCTCGCGGGCGAGCGAAATGGCGGAGGAAACGTTGTGAGTCTCGGCCAAAGTCAGGCGCAGCGCCTCGATCTCGGCCAGGGAGTACTGGCGATGGCCGCCCGCGGAGCGATGCGGCTTGGGAAACCCGTAGCGGCGTTCCCAGCTGCGGAGGGTGTTGGGGCTGACGCCGAGCATCACCGCTGCAGCATTTGTCCGGATTCCGTTCATTGATGCATTTATCTCCGGATTGCCAGCGATAAGCAAGGTTCGCAAGTCCCCCTGCACTTTGGTCGCACCTGTGCGCGCGAAGGAATGTGCCGAGGGACGCAGTACGCGCGCGTCCGTTTTTGAGGCGCTCCTGCTGTTTTTGAGCAGCGAACGCCGCCGCCGGGCCGCGCTGGATGGCGGGGAGGTCAGGGCGCCGGGGGCCGGCCCTGCGCGGCGGTGGTTCAGCCCGGGCTTAGGCGGGCTTAGGCGCTGGCCCTGCGCGGAGTGCTTCGGCCGTGGCCGCTGGTGAGCAGGTTGACGGGCTCGGCCTCCAGCATCTCGATGATCCGGCGCTGAGCCGCCCGGGCGCCGGCCGGCAGGTTGCGCGTGCCGGTGTTGCGCACCCTCACCCGGTCGCTGCCGCGCCGGTAGACCGCCACCGGGACGGCACCGCCGGCGAGGCGGATGGCGTACGCCCACCGCGCCACCGCGTCGTCGTCCAGATGCGAGCCGGCGACGACCACCAGATTGGGGCGGTGGACGGCGACCGCGTCGCCGATGCCGGCTACGCCGCGGGCCGACAGGCTGAGGGTGTCCATCCCGGCGCGGCTGCAGAAGAGCTCCAGGGCCCGGAGGTACGGCGAGTCCGGATCAAGCTCATCGCGCGTCGCGTCGCCGATGACGATCGAGAGGGGACGGACCGGGGGAGGCGAGAGACGGATCGCTCGGCGCAGCCAGTCCGAGGCCCAGTGGGCGGCGAACGCCCAGGCCGCGGACTCCGGCCCGTTGCGGCGGAGGATCTCGTCGAGCGTGGGGAGGAGGACCTCCTCCACCGAGCGCTCGACCGACCGCAGCGCCAGCGCCGCCTCGATGGCGGTGTCCGCCCGCTCACGCTCGTAGGAGACCAACGCGCCGACGAGCGAGTTCGCGTCGGCGGCAAGCCCCTCGCGAGCGCGGGAGACTGCAGAGGAGATCGACAGGCCCTCCTGCAGGGCATCGCGGAGCGCCGCGATCTCGCCGTGTGTGAACAACCGGTGTTTTCCCGGGGAACGCTGCGGCTTTGGGAAGCCGAATCTCCGTTCCCACGCGCGCAGGGTATTGGGGCTCACGTTGAGCAACGCAGCCGCTTCGCTCGTCTTCAAATAGCGCAAGGGTGTTCCGGAAAGGTGAAGTGGCCCGTTGCTAAATGGACGGGCGACCTTTAAAATTGCACGGATTACGTACCGAAATACTGTGCAAAGCGTAATAGCCTTTGCGTCCATTCTCGGCGCAAAGCGGTACAAACGCAAGCGCGGTAGACAAACGACCGAAGGAACGTCCAGGGCCTTGCACGTGTCGGCTCACAGTGGTTCGCGGGTGGTTGTAGCGGACCAAGCGGCCAAATGCCTCGCGACCTGACCGGAGAAGGGAGAACGGAGCATGGGCTTCCGCGGCTGCTGATCAAGTATTTGGAACTAGTGATGGCGTCTAAATAGCGCTACCTTCCAGTAATGCTCCGCCGACGCGGGGAAGACGCGTCTGGTTTGCAGTGGCAGTCGCTTCTGCCTGCCTTGGCGACTGCGCTGAGCCTTATCGCGTGCGCGGCGGTGATCGTTGCGAGCTCGCCCGACCGTGTTTACGGGCTGAGCATCATCCTCGGGTTTGCCTCCGTGGCCGCCGGCCTCTTGGTGGTCGGCGAGCACGGGGGCATGGGAGTCTCGGCCGCGTTCATCGTGGCGGTCTTGGCTGCGGCGTTTCTCGGACCGGCCTCGGCTGCAATCGCGGCGATCATCGCCGAGTTCACGGCCACAGCCAGGATGAGAACGCCCTGGAGGGTGGTCGCCTATACGAACCTTCCTCCCGCCGTGATGTCGGCGGTGGCGCCCGCTGTCATCATCCGAAGTCTCGCCGGCGCGCCGGCTAACGACGCGGGCTTCTACCTGGCGGTGGCCGTCGCCGGCCTTGCCTCGCTGGTCCTGAGCTTCGTGGTGTTCTCCTCCCTGCGGCGGCTTGCCTTCCCGTCCGCGCAACAGTTCGGGTTGCGCACGCTGATCGAATTTCTGCCGAGCGGCGTGCTGAGCGTTTTGGTCGCCGTCGCCGGGGTGGGGATCACCCTCAGGGTCGGCAATGCAGGCATCGCCTTCGCCTTGGCGGCCGTGTTTGCGTTCTCGTACATGGCCCACCTCCTCAAGCAGTCCCGCCAGCGCGCCCAACAGTACGTCGCGCTCTCCTGGGGAGTGCTCGCCGGCCTGATGCGGTCCCTCGACATCCGGGACGAGCGGGCGGCCCGGCACTCGGCTGCGGTGGCGCGGTTTGCCCGGGACATCGCGCAGGCGGTGCGGATGAGCGAGGCCGAATGCGAGCTGGCGCATACCGCGGGTCTGCTGCATGACATCGGGCGGTTTGCGCTGTCTGACCGAGTGGCGGAACGCGGGCGCACGCTCACCGAGGAGGACTGGATGGCGATCCAGCGGCATCCGGAGCTGGGGGCGGACATGCTGCGGGACCTGGGGATGTACGGCCCGGTCGCCGAGATCGTCCTCGCCCATCACGAGCGCATCGATGGGCGTGGGTATCCGTCAGGGCTCGCCGAGGAGGAGATCCCGGAGATCGCCAAGATCATCTCGGTCGCCGAGGTCTACGACACGCTGACCGCCAGCGATACGTACCGCACGCAGATGAGCTCGTTCGAAGCGCTGACCGAGCTGCGTCGCGTCGCCGGCTCGCAGGTGGACGCGCATTACGTCGAGGTGCTCGCCGGCCTACTGAGCGGCGAGGGGGTCGAGTACCGCCACGCGGACATGGCCGACTTCGACGAGGAGCTCGATATGGAGCGGCGGATCAACCAGGCGGGCGCAGGCGCCTAGAGCGCGCCGCCGGCCCGCCGGTCGACGGCCCCGCCGATCGCCATCTCAACGCACGCCGAAAATCGGAGCGCCTGCGCTGGAATCCGGAGCAACGGCCGGCCGCAGTTGCTCACCCTCCCTTCATCGCGCCGTTGTCGCGCGTGACGAGGCCCGGACCACGGGAGCAACCCGCCCGAGTGGGGATATGGCGGCAGCCGCCGGCCGCCGTCGCGGGATCAACCCGCGAGCGGATGCGGCGAACGGATGGGATTCAGCCGACTTGGCGATCGAGCAGGGTGTCGGAGCTCTGCTGCTCCAGGGAGCCGACGAACTTGTCGATCTGCTCCTGGCTGAAGCGGCGCTGCCCGCCCGGGGTCCGGTAGGACTCCAGGTAGCCCATGTCCGACCAACGCCGGATGGTGCCGAGCGAGACGCCGAGCGCCTGCGCCGCCTGTGAGGTCGACAGTCCCAAGGGGCTTCCTTGAATATGCCTCATGAGTTCATCTCAGCGCAATTTGCGCAGTGTTGGGGAGACAAGTACAACAATTGCACAACCTTTTAATGGCAAATAATGACTAGCGCGTGCCGATGTCCAGAAAGCCGGTCCGACATTCGGCGTCGCTGTACAAGGTAGCTGTTAAGCGAGTCGGCGGTGCATCCGAGCGCCCAGGGGCGGACGAAAGGATGAGAGGATCACCGCAGGATGCGGCTGCGGCTCTATCACCACCAGGACGGCGCGCGTGTCGCATACCGTGAGACCGGGACCGGGCCACCACTGGTGCTGCTGCATTCCCTCGGCCTCTCACATCGAGAATGGGAGCCGATCGTCGACCCGCTCTCGGCACGGTTCCGCGTCCTCCTCCCGGACCTGCCGCTGCACGGAGATTCGGAGGACCGCCCGCGCCATCAGTACTCACCGGACTGGCTGGCGGACGTGATCTCCGGCTTCTGCCGGGAGGCCGGCGGACCCCGGTCCACCGTCGCCGGTCATGACCTCGGCGCCGAGCTCGCTCTCCTGGCGGTCACCACCGGCCGGCTCGAGGTGGCGCGGCTCGTGTTGATGCCCAACCGGCTGCATCGACGGGACGAGTTCACGGCGCAGCGCGCGCTCTGGAGGGCCGCCTGTCGGATGGCCGCGCTGCCGGGGCTCGATCGCGTCCTCGCTCGCGGCGCCACGGTGGTGTTCCGCCCGGCGGTCGGAGAGCGCCTGAGCGTGCAGAACAACCCGGCCGCCCGGGACCTGATCCGTCACGCCTTCTCCGACGTCGGCGGCAACGGAAACCGGGCGCGCTCGTGGGCCAAGTTCGCGCGGCGATGGCCGGTCGAGGCGCAGCGCCAACTGCTCGACGCGTATCCCGGCATGACGATGCCGGTGCTCCTGCTCTGGGCCGAGGACGATCCGGCGCACCCGCTGGAGGCGGCGACCGAGGCGCTGGATCTGCTGCCCAACGCCCAGCTGCGCACGCTCGGCGGGGCCGGGTTCCTGATCGCCTACGACGATCCGGTCGGCGTCGCGCGGGAGCTGATCTCGTTCTGCGGGTGACACCCGGCTTGCGTACGTCGACGACGGGCCTGCCGCCGGAGGCGGAGCGCTAGCGTTCTCAGACAGAAGCAACGAACGCGAAAGGAAGCCATGAGCCTGCAGGAGCGAGAGCAGCTTTGGGGCGGCGAGACGACCAAGGCTGTCGCGAACTTCCCCATCTCCGGCGAGACCGTGCCCGTCTCGGTGATCCGCTGGCTGGGGCAGATCAAGGGCGCCGCCGCCCGCGTCAACTGCGATCTCGGCCTGCTCGACGGCGACCTTGCCGAGCGCATCGCCGGCGCCGCCGACCGCGTGGCGAATGGGGAATTTGACGACCAGTTTCCCATCGATGTCTTCCAGACGGGCTCGGGAACGTCGACGAACATGAACGCGAACGAGGTCATCGCGACGCTGGCGAACGAGGGTGAGCCCGCTCACAAGGCGCACCCCAACGACCACGTCAACATGGGTCAGTCCTCCAACGACGTCTTTCCGTCGGCGGTGCACCTGGCGGCGCTGGACCGGGCCACGAACAACCTGGTGCCCGCGCTGGAGCAGCTGGAGGCGTCGTTCCAGGCCAAGGCCGACGAGTTCCACGACATCGTCAAGGCGGGTCGGACCCACCTGATGGATGCAGTCCCGGTCACCCTCGGCCAGGAGTTCTCCGGGTACGCTGCCCAGGTGCGGCTCGCCGCGCTCCGCGTCCGCAACGCGCTGCCTCAGGTGGGGCAGATTCCGCTCGGCGGGACCGCGACCGGGACGGGCCTGAACACGCACAAGGAGTTTGCCGCGCGCGTGCGCGCACGTCTGACCGACGGGACGGGGCTTGACATTCGTGCCCCGGAGGACCCGTTCGAGGCCCAGGGCAACCGCGATTCGCTGGTCGAGCTGTCCGGTGCGCTGAAGGTGATCGCCGTGTCGTTCACCAAGATCGCAAACGATCTGGCGCTGATGGGGTCAGGGCCCCGCGCCGGCATCGGAGAGCTGCTGCTCCCGGAGCTGCAGAAGGGCTCCTCGATCATGCCGGGCAAGGTCAACCCGGTGATCCCCGAGGTCGTTCTCCAAGTGTCCGCTCAGGTCATCGGCAACGATTCCGCCATCACCGTCGCCGGACTGCAGGGCAACTTCGAGCTCAACGTCCGGGTTCCGTTGATCGCGCGCAACCTGCTCGAGTCAATCGACCTGCTGGCGGCCACCGCTCGCGTGTTCGCCGAGAAGTGCGTCGACGGGATCCAGGCGAACGAGGCCGGGTGCGAGCGTTCGGCCGAGTCGACGCTCGCGGCCGCGACCGCCCTCAACCCGTACATCGGCTACGACAAGGCGACCGAAATCGTCAAGGAGGCGGCGAGTTCCGGCCGGATGCTGCGCGAGGTCGCATATGAGAAGGGCGTGGACGAGGACACGTACAACAAGGCGATGGATCTGCGCGCGATGGCGCGCGGCAACGCGTAGTCGCGCACGTAATTCGCTTGTATTCGGTGCCGAGCGGCGATTCATTGCAATTGCGGCCGAGGCCGGGTGCACCGTGAAACCGCATGATTGAATGCCGCGCGCCCACCAACTTCCAGCCAGGGGGAATGCCGTGAGACATGCCGCTATCCGGGCGCTGGTCTGCGCCCTGCTTCTGTCCGCCTGCGGTGCCGCCGCCGCGTCCGCCAAGCCGTATCACGTCCTGCTCGGTGGCCGTTTCGCGCAGCCGCCGACGACTGCCCAGTGCGAGACGCAGTATGGGATCGCGTGTTATGGAGCACCCCAGATCCAGCAGGCATACGACATGCCGCCGCTGTTTCACGCCGGGCTGAACGGTGCCGGAAAGACGATCGTGATCGTCGACTCCTTCGGCTCGCCCACGATCCAGAGCGACCTGCAGACGTTTGATCAGGGCTTTGGCCTGCCTGCGCCACCGTCGTTCAACGTCATCACCCCTGACGGGCCGGTCAACCAGAATGACCCCGCCGCCCCGGGATGGGCGGTCGAGACGTCGCTCGACGTCGAATGGGCCCACACCATGGCGCCGGGCGCCAACATCCTGCTGGTCGAAACGCCGGTGGCCGAGACCGAGGGAATCACGGGGTTCCCGGAGATCGTCGCCGCCGAGAACTATGTGATCGACCACCACCTCGGTGACGTCATCACCCAGAGCTTCGGCGCCACCGAGCAGACGTTCTCCAGCCCGCAGCAGCTGTACAGCCAGCGCTCGGCCTACGTCAACGCCCTTGTCCACCGGGTGACGGTGCTCGCCTCGTCGGGGGACACCGGGGCGGCCAACTACCAGCTCGACGGCAGCGACCTGTACCCGTTCCCGGCCGTCGGCTGGCCGGCGAGCGATCCGCTCGTGACGGGTGTCGGCGGACTGCAGCTGCATCTGGACCAGAACGGCTTCCGGACGCAGCCGGACAACGTCTGGAACGACCCTCCGTCGATCTGCACGTCCCCGTGCGCCGCCGCCGGCGGCCTGTCCTCGGTCTTCGACCGACCCTTCTACCAGGACGACGTCAGCCGCGTTGTCGGCGACCAGCGGGGTGTTCCGGACATCAGCCTGAGCGCCGCGGTCTCCGGTTCGGTCGACGTCTACCTGGGCTTCCCCGGCCTGCAGAACGGCCCCGGCTGGTATCCGGTCGCCGGCACCAGCGAGTCCTCGCCGCTGTTCTCCGGCCTCGTGGCGATCGCCGATCAGGCCGCTCACCGCGACCTGGGTCTGCTCAACCCGCAGCTGTACGACCTCGGAGACCGACACGGATCCGGCATCGTCGACATCACCCGCGGGAACAACACGGTCACGTTCACCGAGCCGAGCACCGGGAAGACGATCACCGTCAACGGCTTCAGCGCCACGCGGGGCTATGACCTCGCAAGCGGCCTCGGCACACCGGACGGGGCGCGACTCGTCGCGCAGCTCGCCGGCTACCGGACCGAGTCACGGCGGCGCTGATCGCCTGAAGTTCACGTCGCGTTCCTGGCGCTCACCCGGCACTCCCGGGTGGGCGCCGCGGAGCGCCGCGGTGCCGCTCGCCACGGGTGGCCGAGCGGGCGCGACCGGGATCAGGTGGCGACGGTCTCGGCGCCGAGCTCGCGGGAGATCGCGACGTCGATCGAATAGTCGATCGGCACGACGATCACCGACGGCACGTCGAGCCTCAGCGCCGTGGCGAGTCGCTGGGAGAACTCGTCCGCGCTCGCACACCGCCACGCGGGGGCGCCGAACGCCTCGGTGAGCTTCACGAAGTCCGGATTGCCGAAGTCGACACCGAAGTGGCGTCCGAACTTCTTGTCCTGCTTCCAGACGATCGAGCCGAACTGGCCGTTCTCCCAGATGATGTTGACGACCGGGGTCTTCAGGCGGACGGCCGTCTCGAGCTCCTGGCAGTTCATCAAGAACCCGCCGTCGCCGCTGACCGTCACGACGTTGCGATGCGGATCGACGAGCTTGGCGGCGATCCCCGTCGGCAGGGCGAAGCCCATGCCCGCGAGGCCGTTGGCGATCAGCACGGTCCCCGGTTCGTGCGCGGGGAACATCCGGCCGATCCAGAGCTTGTGCAGTCCGACGTCGGAGACGAGGAGGTCGCTGCGTCCGAGGACGCGCCGGATGTCACTCAGCACCCGGGGCGGCCGCATCGGGAAGTGGTCGTCGGCTGCGGCGTCGGCGAGCGCGCCGAAGACGAGCTCGCGCAGGCGCTCCGGCTCCGGGGGCTCGGCCTGCTTGCGACTGCATCCGGCGGCGAGCCGCGCGAGCACGTGGGCGATGTCGCCGATCAGCTCCACCTCGGGGATGAAGAACTCGTCGATCTCGGCAGCGACGGTGTCGATCACCACGATCTTCTTGTTGGCATTGGGGTTCCAATGTTGTGGGGCGTGCTCGACGAGGTCGTAGCCGACGGCGATCACGACGTCCGCGTCGTCAAAACCGGCGAGTGCGTAGTCGCGCGACTGGAGCCCGACCGTGCCCACCGCGTGCGGGTCCTCGTAGTCGAGCAGGCCCTTGGCCATGAACGTCTCGGCGACCGGGATCCCGGTGGTGTGCACGAAGGCGCGCAGGGCCCGGCTGGCGTGGGTCCGGATCGCGCCGTTGCCGGCGAGGATGATGGGGTTCTCGGCGGCCATGATGACCTCGGTCGCTCGCTGGAGCTCCTTCACGCCCGGCTCCGGCTGGACCGGAGCGCGCCGCGGAAGGGGTTTGGCGTCCAACGGGCGCGCCATCACATCCTCGGGCAGCTCGAGGTGGGTCGACCCCGGCTTCTCGGATTCGGCCACCTTGAAGGCCTTGCGGACCACTTCCGGCACGATTTCCGGGCTCGAAACCCGTGCATTCCACTTCACGACCGGGCGGAGGATCCCGATCAGGTCGATGTACTGGTGTGACTCCTTGTGCATCCGCTCGAGGTCTGACTGCCCGGTCAGCGCCACCAGCGGCGACCGGTCCAGGAACGCGTCGGCAACGGCGGTCACCAGATTGGTCGCGCCAGGGCCGAGCGTGCCCAGGCAGACCCCGGCTCGGCCGGTCAGCCGCCCCCAGGCATCGGCCATGTAGGCCCCGCCCTGCTCGTGTCGCACCGGGACGAACTGAATTGACGAATCGGCCAGGGACTCGTTGAGATCGAGCGTCTCCTCGCCCGGGATGCCGAAGACGTACTGGACTCCCTCCGCCTCCAGACACTCGACGAACACATCGGACGCCTTGCGCTCGCTCACACCGCCACCCTACCTAACCGCTCTCGCGAAGACGCCGACGCCAGCCCGGGGCAGACTGACCCTGCGCACGCTGCGAGCGGCACTGACCGCTGCCGTCATCCTGCTGGCGCCGGCCGCCGGAGCCCGCGCCGCCAGCGTCTTCTACATCCGGGGCGGCGGCGACGGCCACGGCATCGGAATGAGCCAGTACGGCGCCGAGGGCTACGCACTCCGCGGCGTCGACTACCGGTCGATCCTCGCCCACTACTTCCAGGGGACGGCGCTCGCCGCCACCAGCCCGCAGCGCATCGTCCGGGTCCTCCTCGGCGCTGGCCCAGCCCCCTTCAGCGGGGCGACGGTCGCTGCCGGGATGCGCCTGCAGCCGAGCAGCACGTATGAGGTCACCGCCGCCGCAGGCGGGAAGCTCAGGCTGCGCAACACCACGGGCAAGACGCTCGGCACCGTCAGCGCGCCGCTCACGGTCTCCGGCTCAGGCCCGCTGCAGGTCGATGGTCACGGCAGCTACCGGGGCTCGCTGCAGTTCTCCCCGGACGGCAGCGGCGGCGTGCAGACCGTCAACGTCGTCGGTCTCGACGACTACGCGCGGGGCGTCGTCGCCGAGGAGATGCCCGCCTCCTGGGCGGCGGCAGCGCTCGAGGCCCAGGCCGTCGCCACGCGCACGTACGCGATCACCACGAGCGTCCACGCCGGCGGATACGACCTGTACGACGACAGCCGGTCGCAGGTGTACGGCGGCGTCGGCGCGGAGACGGCCGCGACGGACGCCGCGGTTGCCGCCACCAGCGGCCAGATCGTCACCTACGACGGCACCCCCGCGGTGACCTACTTCTTCACCAGTTCCGGCGGCTACACCGAGAGCATCCAGAACGCCTGGCCCGGCGCCACCCCGGAGCCGTGGCTGCGCGGGGTGCCGGATCCGTATGATGGCGCGGCGGGCGACCCGTACCACAGCTGGGGCGCGCAGATGAGTCTCGCCGCCGCCTCGGCCAAGCTGCGCGGGCTCGTCAAGGGCTCGCTGATTGGGATCCAGGTGGTCCGCCACGGCGTCTCGCCCCGGATCATCGCGGCGACGGTCGTCGGCACACAGGGCCAAACCAGCGTCAGCGGCGTGCAGCTCCAGAGCGTCTTCGGCCTGGATTCCACGCTCGCCGCCTTCACCACCATCACCACCCTGGATCCGCGCAGCCGGTTGACCGGCACGATCTTCCCCGCCCCCGGACACGGCTCGGTCGCGGTGCAGACCTTCAGCGGCGGCCGCTGGCGGACGGTCGCCCACGCCGGGGTCTCGGCGGCCGGCCGGTACAGCGCGACGGCGCCCGCAGGGCGCTCCCGGATCGTCGACGGGTCGCTCAACGGCCCCGTCGTCACCGTCCCGTAGTCCGTCTCCACTAGATTGCCGCTGCATGCCCGGGCCCCTGCTCGTGATCGACGGACCGTTCGTCCTGTACCGCTCGTTCTTCGCGCTGCCGGACTCCATCACCGACGACGACGGCCACTCCGTCAACGCCCTGCTCGGCGCGGTCAACCTGATCCTCCGGATCGCCGCCGACCGCCGGCCGCGGGCGATCGTGGTCTGCTTCGGAGCCGAGGCCGCGAGCTATCGCGTCGAGTTGTACCCCGGCTATCACGCCGACCGGCCGGAGGTGCCGGACGCGCTGGACTGGCAGTTCGAGCGCGCCCCGGACCTGTTTGCCGCGTTTGGCTGGACGACTGCGTCCTCGGACGATCTCGAGGCCGACGATCTGCTCGGCGCCCTCGCCCACGCCGAAGCGGCCGCCGGCGGCCGGGCTCTGATCATGACCGGCGACCGCGACATGTACCAGTGCGCGGATGAGCGCGTCAGCGTCGTCTACCTCAAGCAGCGCTCGGCCGGCTTCGAGGAGGTCGATCCCGCGGAGGTGCGGCGGCGCTACGGGATCGGGCCGGAGCTCGTCCCGGATTTCATCGCGCTGCGCGGCGACCCGTCCGACGGCCTTCCCGGCGCGCCGGGGATTGGCGCCAAGACCGCCAGCGCGCTGCTCGAGCGCCACGGATCGCTCGACGGCGCGATTGCCGCCGCCGACGAGGAGACACCTCGGATCGCCGCGGCCCTGCGCGACAACGCCGAGGAGTTGCGGGCGTTCCGGGACATCGCAACGCTGCGGCTCCCGACGATGCCGCTGCCGGACGACGCCGAGACGAACCTCAACGGCGGGGCGGACGCGGCCCGGGCACGGGGGATGCGCCGGCTCGCGGATCGGCTCGCGGCGGCCGGCTCTCTGAGCGACCTCTGATGCGGGCCACTAGGGCGTGAACTTGACCGTGATGACGTCGCCGTCGGCGACGACGTAGTCCCGGCCCTCGAGCCGCAGCGTGCCGCGGTCGCGGGCCCCCGCGTAGCCGCCGGCGTCGCGCAGCGCGTCCCAGCTCACCACCTCGGCGCGGACGAACCCGCGCTGGATGTCCGAGTGGATCAGCCCCGCGGCGTGCCAGACCGACCGCCCCTGGCGCAGGTGCCAGGACTGGGCGGGCTTGTCCTCGCCGGCGGTGAAGAAGGCGACCAGGTTCAGCAGCGAAAAGGCACCGCGGACGACGGTCTGGAGCCCGGATTCGGCGAGCCCCAGGTCAGCGCGCATCGCCGCCGCGTCTTCGTCGGCCAGCTCTCCCAGCTCCGCCTCCAGGCGGGCGGACACCGCCACCGCCTGCGCCCCGACGGCGGCGGCATGCTCTGCGATCGCCGGCGGAACCTCGTGTGAGCCCTCCTCGACATTGGCCACGAAGAGAACCGGCTTGGCCGTCAACGGGGAGAGCAGCGTCACCGCATCCGCCGCGTCGGCCGGGGGCGGCACCGTCCGGGCCGGCCGGCCGGCCGACAACGCCTCGATCGCCTGCCGGAGCCACTCGGCCTCCGCGATCGCGTGGCGGTCGCCCCCTCGCGCTTGGCGCACCACGCGCTCCAGGCGGCGCTCGGCCTGCTCGAGGTCGGCGAAGACGAGCTCGGTCTCGATCGTCTCGATGTCGGCGAGTGGGTCGACCCGTCCCTCCGGGTGCACGACGCTCTCGTCCTCGTGGGCGCGGACCACGTGCACGATCGCGTCGGTCTCGCGGATGTTGGCCAAAAACTGGTTGCCCAGGCCCTCGCCGCGGTGAGCCCCGGCGACGAGGCCGGCGATGTCGTGGAAGGCGATCGTGTCCGGCACGATCTTCGAGGCGCGCACGGTGGCGGCGACGACATCGAGCCGCTCGTCGGCGACCGGGACGATGGCGACATTGGGTTCGATCGTCGTGAAGGGGTAGTTCGCCGCCTCGGCGGCGACGCCCGTCAGCGCCGTGAACAGCGAGGACTTGCCCGCGTTGGGCATCCCCACGATGCCGACCTTCATCGGCATCGAGAGGCCGCCCCTCCGGCGAGCGTGGCGACGGCCGTTCCCAGGACCGCTCCCGCCACGACGTCGCTGGGGTAGTGGACACCGAGATACGGGCGGCTGGCGGCGAACGCGCCGGCGATCGTGTACAGCACCGCCGCCGGGACGAGACCGCTGTAGACGCGCGCCGCGGCAAACGACGTCGTGGCATGCGCGCTGGGGAACGACAGGCGCGAGACGACCGGTGACAGCGCGGGCAGCCCGTCCAGCTCCGGCCGGTGGCGGCGGACCGAGACCTTGACCGCGTAATTGACGAGGTAGGAGCCCGCCACGACTCCGGTGCCGCGCAGCCAGCGCCTCCGCCGGTCCGCGTCGAGCGCCGCGCCGGCGAGGCCGAGCCCCAACCAGCAGGCCGCGTGCTCCCCGAGCCGCGAGTAGTTCGCGACGACGCGCTCGCGCCGTCGGCTGTGGCCGCGCGTCCGCGCGAGCAGCAGCAGCTTGCGATCAATGGAGATGGGCCCGATCATCGGCCCGTTGACTCTATTAACCCGCGCCGCCGCCGGTCTTCCGGGGGCCGCCGTCGGCGGCTGAGACCCGGCTCCGCGGTGGACAGGAGCCGGGCGGCTGCAAAAAGTTGTCTGCCGGGAGCGACGGCGCAGCCATCGCCTCGCGGTACTCCGCGCCCGCCGGCCGGTCGTGCCGACGGTCAGCTCCCGGCAGACCCTGCGCTGGACCTCCTCTTCCTCCTCCGCGGAGTCGACGCGCGAGACCAGCCCCCGGGGCTCGCGAGCAGCTGTAGATCAATGCCAGGCGTCGCCTCGGCCACGTATGCAATGATCCGCGCGCCGGGGAGGCAAGGCAAGCCCACTACATTGCGTCAACAGCGCTCGTTACCCGCCCGTGGATGAGGTCGACAGGAGAATCATTGCGCTGCTGCGCGAAGACGCCCGCCGGTCCTTCCAGGACATAGGGCTTCACGTCCACCTCTCGGCTCCGGCGGTCAAGCGACGGCTCGACCGCCTCGAGCGCGACGGAATCGTGTTGGGGTATACCGCCATCGTGAACCCCCAGGCGTTCGGCTGGCGGGCCGAGGCGTTCGTCGACCTCTATTGCGAGGGGAACATGCCCGGCTCGGCGATCAAGCACGCGGTCGAGCGTGAGCCGGGGGTTGTGTCGGCGCACACGGTCGCGGGCGAGGCGAGCGCGCTGCTGCACGTCATGGCCGAGGACACGAAGGACCTCGAGCTTGCGCTCGAACGGATCCGCGCCACCCAGGGGGTGACGCGGACGGTCACCGAGGTCGTGCTCTCAACCCTGTTCCAGCGCTGACGCCGGCGTCAGCCGCCGAAGCCGACGCGGTGAGCCTCGGTGTCGACGAGCACGTAGACGACCTTCTCGAGGTCGAGCGCGATCATTCCGTCCTCGGCCCGGAGGTCGTGCCAGCCGGTCGTGCCCAGCGCCTTGCGAAGCGTCGCCAGGTCCGACGGCGCCACCCGGGCGCTGAGGACCGGGCCGCCGAGAAAGCCGATGTTGATCTTCTGAGGCTTGTCGTTGTCCATTTCGTCACCGCTCCTTCGCTGGCTGCACGATCTCGGTTAGCACTCCGCCGGTGGAGGCGGGGTGAAGGAAGGCCACGCGCGAGCCCCGGATTCCCGTCCGCGGCTGTTCGTCGATGAGCCGCATGCCGGCGGCGGCACACGC
>DASZMU010000144.1:0-2653 GCA_035551695.1 Solirubrobacteraceae bacterium | reverse complement strand
GGCGGGCTGGTGATCGCGTATGACTCGCTGCTGTCGCCTGGGGTCCTCCTCCCGGCGACGGTGCCGATCGCCCTGACGCTGATCATCGTGCAGCTTCTGCGCGGCAGCCCGCGACCACGCCCCCTACGATCTGTGCGTCGTGATCCGCGAGGCTGGCACAGATCTGGAGATCCTCGACCGGCTGGTCGAGCCGGCGGGTAAGGACGTCGTCGACATCGGCTGTGGAGGGGGCGCCCTCGTGCGGGCGCTCGCGGCGCGCGGCGCCCGGGTTACCGGGATCGAGATCTCTCCAGAACAGCTGGCCCCCGCCCTGGCCGCCGACGGCGACGGCCGGTATCTGGTCGGCCGCGCCGAGGAGCTCCCGCTGCCCGACGAAGCCGCGGACGTCGCGGTCTTCATGCGTTCGCTGCACCACGTCTCGATCGCCGGCATGCTCCCTGCGCTGCGCGAGGCGCGTCGCGTGCTGCGCGGCGACGGCGTCGTCTACGTCGCCGAGCCGCTGCCTGAGGGGGACTTCTTCGCTCTCACGAGCCTCGTCGAAGACGAGCTCGAGGTCCGGGCGGCGGCCCAACGCGCGGTGGCCGAAGCCGGTCAGGCCGGCCTCCGGCGGACGGCAACGCTCGAGTACGAGGTGAGCTTTTGCCTGGCCGACGTGGGGGCCTTCCTGAAGCGGCTCGTGAGCGTCGACCCCGGGCGGGCAGCCAGGTTCGCCGCGCGAGAGGCGGAGATCACGGCGGCGTTCAGCGAGATGGGGACCGCGGGAAACGCGCCGGGAGAGCGCTGCTTCATCCAGCCGATGCGAGCCGACGTGCTGCATCCGGTCGCGTAACGGCGCGACCGGAGAGCAAAAACGGGGGCAGCGAACAGGGCCGGGGTCGCGTCAGCTGCTCGCGACCCGGTGAAGCGTCTCCGCCGCCCGGGTCAGCGAGCAGCCGCGCAGGTACTGGACCGAGAGCGTGTCGATCCGCGCCAGCGTGTCCCCCTGGTAGATCCAGCCGGGGTGCCGGGAGGAGATCCTGGCCAGCTTGCCGGCGCTCGCGCCGGCCATCGACTCCAGGCCACTCAGGTCCGGATGAGGTGTGAACGCCTCCAGCCGGTAGGCCTCGCCGCATGATGCCGCGATCGTGGTCAGGGCACCGGAGATGATGCTCGCCTGGCCGACCGGGGGCTGGGGCGGCGGTGCGCCGCACGCAGCGACGAGGAGCGCCGCGCCGACGACCGTGAGGGCGACGGCTCGCCGCCTGAGCTGCCCGCTCACGCCAGGGTGAGCAGGCATATCGCCCCCAGGAGGCCCGTTCCCGCCGTCCACCACGCGATGTAGTCGCCGATGTGACCGGAGTGCAGGTCGCGGAGCGTGTGCAGAGCCCGCAACCACGGAGTGCCCAGTGCCGCGGGCACGCGGCGCCGAAGCGGACGGCCGAAGAGGCCAAAGGCGGCCAGCGCGACGGCGCCCACCACGGAGCCTGCGCTGTAGAGGACGTCCGCGGCTGAGACGTGACTCGGCGCCACCGCCGGCCAGTGCACGGCCTGGCCGGCCAGCACCCAGCGGGCGTAGGCGGCGTGGTCGGTGAACCGCGCCGCGGCCGCCTCGATGGCGGGCACCGCCCCCGGGATCAGCGCCACCGCCACCGTCAGGACGAGCAGCAGCGCCGGCACGACGACCATCATCGGCGGGGTGTGATCCGGGCGGTCCTGCATCTCCTCCTCGGTGACGCGCGCCGCCCGCGCCTGGCCGGCGGCCGGAGCGTCGGCGGGGCCCCAGCCGAGGAAGACACGGCCGGTGACACGCAGGACCGCGCCCCCGGTGGCCGCCGAGGCGATGATGAACACCACGATCAGCCAGCCGTACCCGGCACTGCTCGCCGATTCCTCGAGCAGCGACTTCCCGGCGAACAGCGTGAACGGCGGAAGCGCGGCGAGCAGGAGCCCGCCGGTCGCGAGCAGCACGCCGACGACCGGGATCTCGCGCCCTCGATAGTGCAGGTCGTACTCGTCGATCGTCTTGAACCGATGGAGGAGCACCCCGGTGCTCATGAACAGCGCTCCCTTGGTCAGGCCCTGGCCGACGATGTACACCGCGACGCCGGCCAGCGCCCGGGCGCTGAGCAGCCCGATGCCGCAGATGAAGACGCCGATGTGGGCGATGCTCGAGAACGCCAGCAGGCGCTTGATGTGGCGCTGTTGGAAGCACATGAGCGCGCCGAGCAGCGCGGTGACCACTCCGACGGCGACCAGGATCGCGCGGAGTGTCGCCATGTGCGGATGCATGGGCCCGGCGAAGATGACCCAGTACAGCCGGGCGACGGCGTAGACGCCAAGCTCGGTCATCACCCCGGCCAACAGCACGCAGACCGGGATCGGCGCCACCGCATAGGCGTCGGCCAGCCAGAAGTGCAGCGGGACGGCGGCGGCCTTGGTGAGGAAGCCGACGAACAGGAGCACCATGGCCACCACGACGAGGGGGTCGGCACCGTGCCGGTCGAGCGCGAGGCCGATCTGGGCCATGTTCAGCGCCCCGGTGCGCGCGTACAGGAGGGCGACGCCGATGAGCATCGCGTAGCCGGCAATGCTGTTGGTGATGGCGAAGTTGATCGCCCCCTGGATCGGGGCCCGCTCTTCGATCAGATACCCGGTCAGCGCGTAGGCGGCCGCC
>DASZMU010000143.1:0-15788 GCA_035551695.1 Solirubrobacteraceae bacterium | reverse complement strand
GAGCAACGACCCGGGCAGCCGGTCGCCCTCCCTTCGTAGCGTCGTTTCCCGCTCTGGACCGCGGGTACTGCCGGCGGCACCCGGGCGATCCCCCCTCGCGTAGGGCGAGCCGCCCGCGGTTACGGGCCGGTAAAGTGCCCGCCGCATGTTCTCGAAGGTTTTGATCGCCAACCGCGGCGAGATCGCGGTCAGGATCGCACGGGCGTGCGAGGAGCTGGGCATCGCCACGGTGGCGGTGTACTCGGAACTCGACCGCGATGCGCTGCACGTCAAGCGCGCCGACGAGGCGTACCTGCTCGGTCCCGGCCCGGCCTCCGAGAGCTATCTCAACATCGAGAAGCTGCTGGAGGTGATCGAGAAGTCCGGCGCCGAGGCGGTCCATCCCGGTTACGGCTTCCTGGCGGAGAACGCCGCGTTTGCCAAGGCGCTCGAGGATCACGGCACGGTGTTCATCGGTCCGCCGGCGTCGGCGATCGAGGCGATGGGGTCCAAGACCCGGGCCCGGGAGCTGATGAGGAAGGCCGGGGTGCCGATCGTCCCGGGCACGACCGAGCCGGTGGAGACGATCGACGAGGCGCGCCGGATCATCGCCGACACGGTCGGCTATCCCGTGGCGGTCAAGGCCGCCGGCGGCGGAGGCGGCAAGGGCTTCCGCGTCGCGCTGTCCGAGGACAAGCTGCAGGAGGCGTTCGAGGGCGCGGCGCGCGAGGGGGAGAAGTTCTTCGGCGATGCGACGGTCTACCTGGAGCGCTACCTGCCAGATCCCCGGCACGTCGAGGTCCAGGTGCTCGCCGACTCGCACGGCAACGTCATCCATCTCGGCGAGCGCGACTGCTCGTTGCAGCGCCGCCACCAGAAGCTGATCGAGGAGGCGCCGGCCCCGGCCGTCGACGCCGACCTGCGTGCCCGGATCGGCACGATTGCGACAGAGGCGGCCGCGGCGGTCAACTACACGGGAGCGGGGACGATCGAGGGGCTGCTCCAGGACGGCGAGTACTTCTTCCTGGAGATGAACACCCGCGTCCAGGTCGAGCACTGCGTCACCGAGATGGTCACCGGGATCGACATCGTCAAGGAGGGCATCAAGGTGGCGGCCGGCGCGCCGCTGTCGATCACCCAGGCGGACGTGGTGCTCCGCGGTCACGCGATCGAGTGCCGGATCAACGCCGAGGACGCCGCCAAGAACTTCGCTCCGGCCCCGGGGCTCATCGGCGACTACCGCGAGCCGACCGGCCCGGGCGTCCGCGTCGACTCCGGCGTGGGGC
Organism: Solirubrobacteraceae bacterium; assembly: GCA_035551695.1. GTDB lineage: Bacteria > Actinomycetota > Thermoleophilia > Solirubrobacterales > Solirubrobacteraceae > Palsa-465. The sequence goes on along the minus strand of DASZMU010000143.1, from coordinate 14,523 downwards.
CGGGCTCGGAGATCACGCCGATGTACGACCCCATGGTCGCCAAGCTCATCGTCTGGGACACCGACCGCGAGCAGGCGACCGCCCGGATGCTCCGCGCGCTCGGCGAATATGAGATCGGCAAGCTCAAGACTCTGATCCCGTTCCACAAGGCGATTCTTGCCACCAAGCAGTGGGCCAACGCCGAGACCTGCCGCGACCTGATCGAGGATCGCGAGTGGCTGAAGAGCCTGGCATCTCCCCCGGCCGACGGCGTCATCGCCGATGGCGACGGCGAGGCGCCGACGGTGGAGCAGACGTACACGGTCGAGGTCTCCGGCAAGCGCTTCGATGTCAAGGTGATCGGCGCGCCGCCCGCCGTCGGCCACGCCAGCAACGGTTCGGGTCCCGCGGCCGCCACCGGCGTCCGCCGGCCATCGCGGCGCCGCGAGCGCGGCGGCGGGGCCGGCGGCGGCGGCGACACCCTGTCCTCGCCGCTTCAGGGAACGGTGCTGAAGGTCGCCGTCGAGGCCGGGGCCGACGTGCAGGAGGGCGCGCTCATCGCCGTCATCGAGGCGATGAAGATGGAGAACGAGATCACCGCCCACAAGGCCGGCAAGGTCACCGAGCTCCCCATCGCCGTCGGCGCCTCGGTCGCCACCGGCGACACGCTCGCCGTCATCACCGCCGGCGAGTAGCCGTCAGAGCAGCTTGAGGTTGGCTTCGTGCAGCCGCCGCTGCGGGGCGGTCGCCCTGTCCGGAGGGACCTGGGCGCTGCCTGGGGCGCGCTCGAGCTGCTCGAGGTAGCCGTCGTCGGCGCGCCGGATCTCCTCGGCCCGCTCGGATGCGATCGGCGCCCCGTGCCCCGGGATCACCCATTCGGCCTGGGCCACGAGCGGCTTCAGCCGCTCCAGCGTCGACCGGTACAGGCCGACCGACCCGCCGGGGGAGATGGCGGGGATCTCGACGGGCGACAGGTAGTCCCCGCACGCGAGCACGCGGGCCCACGGCAGCCAGTACGCCACGCCGTCGACGGTGTGGCCGTCGGCGGGATACAGCTCGAGCTCGTGCGCGGTGGGGGGCGAGCCCATTTCGAGCCGGCCGGGCACCGGAAGGGGCTGCAACGACCCCAGCGCGAGCGGCCTGCGCCCCTCGACGTAGTGCTCGACGTCGAACTCCCGCAGCTCCCGCTGGGCCTGCCCCGGCTCCGCCGCCAGGCGATCCGCCGTCGATTGGGCGCAGCCGAGCGCCGCTCCTGGAAACGCCGTGCGCCCCAGCAGATGATCCCAGTCGCCGTGGGTTGCGAGCAGGCCGGAGACGGGGAATCCCGCCTGCTCCAGAACCTCCGGCAGGGCCCGGAGCTCCTCCGGGTAGACCGGAGAATCGATCAGGAACCCCTCATCTCTGCCGCGGATCGCCGTGCACGTCGTCTGCCACACGTCTGAGACGAACACGATCACGTCGGCGTGGAGGGCGACGGCGCGCATGCTCTGGTCGCTGGCCTTGAGAGCGGGCCGCTCGATCCCCGCGCGACTAGCCCACGCCGAGCAGCTTCGCCGCTTCGCGCAGGTTCGCCACCTCGACGTCCGGCTTCTTCTGCCCGGGCTCGAGCTGCTGCTTGTCGCGATTAACCCAGATCACCGGGATCTTCTTCTTCAGGCAGGGCTCGACGTCGGTGTAGTAGTCGGCGGCGACGTGGATCCACCCTTTCTTCGAGCCGATGCGTCGCTCGCACTCGGTGAAGTGGGCCGGATCCGGCTTATAGGAGCGGACCTGCTGGGCCGTGACCACGAGGTCGAAATCCAGGGGGATGTGGCGCCGCGTCTGTCCCAGGAGCTTGTCGTCGATGTTCGAGATCAGCCCCACCTTGTACTGCTTGGCGATCTTCTGGAGGACGGGGTTGGTCTCCTTGAAGGGCTTCCACCGGTGCACCGAGTCCGGCAGAAATCCGGACCGGGACGGCTCCAGCGGCCAGCCCAGCTGTTTGGCGATCTGCACCGCCGTCCGCCGCAGCACCTCGGCGTACAGCTCATAGGAGCCCGCCTCGATCTGGTGCTGGATCTCGTGAAAGAGCGGCAGCAGCTCCTCGCGCTCGATCGTGAAACCGTCGCGTTCGGCCTCGGTGCGGAAGGCCTCGTAGACCCCGGTGTCCCAGTCGATGAGCGTCCCGTAGACATCGAAGGTGACAAACGAGACGTTTTTCGGAATTGCCATGGCGCGCTGATGATGCCATGGCACCGAGCTACGGCGCGTTGTCGTCGTGTCCAGACGGGCCGAACTCCAGACGATTTTCCCCCTCGTGCCGTCTTCTGACGCGAATCATTAGAGTGAAAACGATCATGGATCTCCTCGAGTATCAGGGCAAGCAGCTGTTCGCCCGCCACGGGGTTCCCGTGCCCGCCGGGCAGCCGGCGCGAACGGTCGAGGACGCCGTCGCGGCAGCGGAGGCGATCGGCTACCCGTGCGTCGTCAAGGCCCAGGTGCAGATCGGCGGCCGCGGCAAGCTCGGCGGAATCAAGCTCGCCAAGGACCGCGCCGAGGCCGAGGAGCATGCGCGTGCGATCCTCGGCATGGACATCCGCGGCCTGACCGTCCACGAGCTGTGGATCGAGAGTGCGTCCGAGATTGCGGCCGAGTACTACGCCTCCGTCGTCTTCGATCGCTCGGCCAAGGCACCTCTGGTCATGCTCTCGACGAAGGGCGGGATGGACATCGAGCAGGTGGCCGACGAGGACCCGGACGCGATCGCCCACCTCCACGTCGATCCGCTGCTCGGCTTCCAGGACTTCCACGGCCGGCGGCTGGCGTTCGAGGCGGGTGTCGACGCGGACGTGGTGCGGCCGGTCGGCGCGATGCTGGCCAAGCTGTACGACGTGTTCGTCGGTGAGGAGGCGACGCTGGTCGAGGTCAACCCGCTGATCGTGACCCCGGACCGCGAGGTGCGGGCGTTGGACGCGAAGGTCACGCTCGATGGCAACGCCCTGTATCGCCATGGCGAGAACGCAGAGCTGCGCGACCTCTCGGCCGAGGATCCGCAGGAGCGGATGGCCAAGGAACGGGGTTTGACCTATGTCAAGCTCGACGGCGACATCGGCATCCTCGCCAACGGCGCCGGCCTGTCGATGTCCACGCTCGATGTCGTCGCCGAGGCCGGCGGCCGGCCGGCCAACTTCCTCGACGCCGGCGGCGGCTCCCGGGCCGATGCCATCACGAGCGCCGTCGAGGTCATCCTCTCCGACGACAAGGTCAAGGCGGTGCTGTTCAACATCTTCGGCGGGATCACCCGCTGCGACGAGGTGGCCAAGGGGTTGATCGAGGCCTTCAAGCAGATCACCCCGGAGGTGCCGTTCGTGGTCCGGCTGGACGGAACGAACGGCGAGGAGGGACGCGCTCTCCTGGCCGAGGCCCAGCTGCCGAACGTCTACACCGAGTCGACGATGGATGGCGCGGCCGCCAAGGTCGTGGAATTGGCGTCCACCTCCCACCCCACCGCTGGAGGGGGCGTATGAGCATCCTGATCGACGAGAACACGCGCCTGTGCACCTCCGGCATCACCGGCCGTGAGGGCACGTTCCATTCGCTGCGCAACCGCGAGTACGGCACGCAGGTCGTCGCCGGCGTCACCCCCGGCAAGGGCGGACAGGACGTCGAGGGCATCCCCGTCTTCAACACGTTCCACGAGGCGGTCGAACGCGAGGGCGCCAACACGGCGATGATCTTCGTCCCGCCGCGCTTCGCCGCCGACTCGATCCTGGAGGCCGAGGACGCGGGAATCAACCTGATCATCTGCATCACCGAGGGCATCCCCGCCCACGACGAGATGCGGGTCTACAACACGCTCAAGAAGAACGGGCGCTCCCGGCTGATCGGCCCCAACTGCCCCGGGATCCTGTCGCCGGGGAAGGCCAGCGTCGGCATCATCCCGGCGTCGTTCTTCAGGGAGGGCAACGTCGGCGTCGTGTCCCGCTCCGGCACGCTCACCTACCAGATCGGCAATGTCCTGGCCCAGAGTGGATTCGGCAACTCCTCCATCGTCGGAATCGGCGGTGATCCGGTCCCGGGGACCGACTTCATCGACGTGCTCGGCATGTTCCAGGTCGACGACGAGACCGAGCTGATCGTGATGTGCGGCGAGATCGGCGGCGACGCCGAGGAGCGAGCTGCGGACTACATCGCCGAGAACGTGACGAAGCCGGTCATCGGTTACATCGCCGGCTTCACCGCGCCCCCGGGGAAGACGATGGGGCACGCCGGCGCGATCGTCTCCGGCTCACACGGCACTGCGGCGGCCAAGGCCGAAGCGCTGGAGAGCAAGGGCGTGCGCGTCGGGCGCACCCCTACCCAGGTGGCCGAGACCGCGGTCTCGCTGCTGGGCGCCCGGTAGGCGTCCCTACGCTGCCGGCGGCGTCTTGCGGCGCCGCCGCGGAGCACGGTAGCCTCGGAGACGATGCCTGAGCAGTCGATCTTGGACGCGCGGCTCGCCGAGATCGACCGTCGCCTGCGCACGATCCAGTCCGGACTACTGCTGACCGAGGACCCCGTGACGCCGGAGGGAGAGGCTCCGGTGGCGGATCGGACCGGGGCTGCGCCGGCTTCGGTCACCTCGATCCGTGATCCCCGCATGTCCCGTCCGGCCGCCGCGGCGGTTCCACCGGTCCCGCCGGCGCGCGATGACGATCTGGCGGACGCCGGGCGCCTGGTCGCCCAGTTGCAGGAGCTCGCCGCCGCCCATGAGCGCCTTGTCGCCTCCTCCAGGGAGCTGCTGACGGGATTTGCCGACGCGCTCGCGGCCACGGGTGCCGGCATCCCTGATCCGGTCGCCGGCGCGGGCCCCGCGGCGTCCGCGTCCGCCGCGCCCGCCGAGACGGCCTCGGCTCCCGGCCCGCCTCCGGCGGTCAGCGTCACGGCCGGGCCGTTTGCGGATACCGCCGCCCTCCGGCGGTTCGAGCGCTCGCTGTCGGCGCTGCCTGAGGTGCGCGACGTCTCCGTCCGCGAGTACATCGGAGCCGACCGCGTCGTCGTCGAGGTGCACCTCTCCGCCCCAAGGCCGTAGTCTTCTGGACCGTGACAGGCACGATCTCGTTCGCTCGGGGAGCTCCCTCGCTCGACATCATCGATGTCGATGGGTTGGAGGCGGCTGCCGCCCAGGCATTCGCGTCCGATCCGGGTGGGATGACCGCGTACGGCACCGCCGTCGGCTATCTCCCCCTGCGCGAGTGGATCGCCGAGCACCACCAGGTGGCGCAGGAGCAGGTGTTCGTGACCAACGGCTCCATGCAGGCGGATGCGTTCCTGTTCGACGCGCTCGTGACCAAGGGCGACACGGTCGTCGTCGAGCGTCCCACCTACGACAGGACGCTCCTCTCGCTGCGCAACCGGGGCGCTGATGTGCGCATGATCGAACTCGAGCCGGACGGGATCGACACGGCGGCGCTGGAGCGCGTGCTCGCCACCGGTGCCGCCCCCAGGCTGGCTCACATCATCCCCAACTTCCAGAACCCAGCCGGCTATACGCTGTCGCGCACCAAGCGCGAGCGCCTGCTCGAGCTCGCGCGGGCCCACGGCTTCACGATCTTCGAGGACGACCCGTACGTCGCGCTGCGGTTTGCCGGCGACTGGCTGCCGACGATGCTCTCCATGGACGGAGACGCCGTCGTCTACGCCTCCTCGTTCTCCAAGACCGTCTGTCCCGGGATCCGCGTCGGGTACCTCGTCGGTCCGGAGGAGGTGATCGCCAAGATCGTCAAGATCGCCACCAGCACCTACATCTCACCGAGCATGGTCTCGCAGGCGATCGTCAACCAGTTCTGCCGCTCGGGCGCGATCGAACGCTCGATCCAGACTGTGCGCGAGGCCCTGCGCGACCGTGCTGAGACCCTGTGCAATGCCTTGGCCGAGCATCTTCCGGACGCGCGGTTCGTCCCGCCGGAAGGCGGATATTTTCTCTGGGTGGACCTGCCTGACGGCACCGATGTCGCGGCGCTGTTCGACGCCGCCGCCGCGCGCGGCGTCCAGTTCGTGAAGGGAACGGACTTCGTGCTCGAGGGCGCTGAATCCTCGCTTCGCCTTGCCTACTCGGGCGTCACGTCCGCCCAGATCGAGGAGGGTGTCAAGCGCCTCGCCGACGCTTACGGCGAGGTGCAGACTCCCGCGCATGCGGCGTGAGGAGATCAGGGCGCTGGGCGAGCTCGCCGGAGAGGCGGCCGCCGGGATCGCCGGCCAGGTGCGCGATGTGCACGCCGGCGTTGCGCAACGCGTCTTCGGCTCCCTCCGTGTGCTGGGAGCGGCCACCGAGCCGGTCCGCCTGATCCACGACGGCGTCTCGACCGGCGCCTACGCCGCCGCCTGCACGCTGACGGGCGCGGTCGTCCGCGGTGGTGCCGCGGCGTTCAGCCTGACCCGCACCGACGACAATCCGTCGATCTCGGACAGCGTCCCGGGCCGGATGGCGGTCGGCGCGATCAACGGGATGTGGGGCGACCGGCTCAACGGCCGCCGCAGCGTACTGGAGACGCCGATGGCGATCCGATGCGGCGGTTGCGTTGTCCCTCTCACTCCAGATTCGCTGGCCCGGGCATTCCCGGACGCGACGCGAAAGATCGCGGTGTTCGCGCACGGGCTGTGTGAGACCGACGACGCGTGGCGGCTTGGCGCGGACCGCAACGTCCCGTACGGAGACCGGCTGCGCGCCGAGCTTGGATACACCCCGGTCTACATCCGGTACAACAGCGGCCTGCACATCTCTGTCAACGGCCGCGCCCTGGCCCGGCTGCTCGATGCACTGACCGCGGTCTGGCCGGTCGAGATCGCAGAGATCGCCCTGATCGGCCACTCCATGGGGGGGCTCGTCTCCCGCGGCGCCTGCCACTACGCCGCGGACGGCTCCTGGCGCGACCGCGTCCGCCACGTCGTCAGCCTCGGCGCTCCCCACAAGGGGGCGCCGCTCGAGTTGGCGGCCAACGCCGCCTGCCACGCCGCGTCGCGCCTACCGGAGACGAGGCCGTTCGCCACCCCAATCAAGGTCCGCGCGCCCGGGGTCAAGGACCTCGGCTACGGCTACGTCGTCGACGAGGACTGGAAGGGCCACGACGCGGATGCCTTCTGGACGAACACGGGGACCGAGGTCCCGTTTCTGGAGAGCGCCAATCACTATTTCGTGAGCGCCACCCTCAGCCGCGACTCGGAGGCTCCGCTCGGTCGCCTGATCGGCGACCTACTGGTTCTCCGCAGAAGCGCCTGGTCGCAGCAGGGTCGCGGCCAGCGGCTGCAGTTCCCGGTTGACCGCTACACGCACGTGGGTGGCGCCAACCACTTCGACCTGCTCAACCACCCCGCCGTCTACGCCCAAATTCGTAAGTGGCTCGGGGAGCGCCGCGAGCTCCCGGCGCCGGCCGCCGCCTGACCCTCGAGTTTGTCTGGCGCTTGTCGGAGCCGGGCATGCGCGGCGAGGGGTGGCGGGCGGCGGGGCGTCCGTCCCCTGCCGCACTCGGGCGCAAAAAGGGTCGCCCGCATCCTGCCGCCAACCGCCGGTGCGGCGGGGACAGAGCGACCCCGGCGGCCCGCCCCCCAACGCCAACCGGCAACCAGCCGCGTCAGCGTCCGTAGCGCCCGCCACCCAGCACGAGCTGCTCCGGGAGCGCGGTGCGAGGCGGAGGCGACGGGTCGGCGAGCACGGAGACCGTCTCGGCGACGCTGACGGTGACGGCGGCGTCCTCGCCGTCGGTGCTGACCGTGACCTGGTCGCCGTCGTTGGCGGCGACGGTCCCCCGCATGCCCGGCTCGATCCCCGCATCCTTCAGGTAATGGAGCAGATCCTCGGCTTCGTTCTCCAGGCGGAGGATCGTCACCGCGGCCCCCACCTCGCAGTCGGCCAGGGGGACGCCGACGATCCGCTCGCCGACCTTGATCGGATGCCCGTGAGGACACGTCGTGGCGTCGCCGACGGAGGCGCGGACGTAGGCCTCGAACCGGGGGGTCATCGCGTACTCGAGCTTCTCCGCCTCCTCGTGGACGTCGTCCCAGGGCACGCCGACGGTGTCGGTGAGGAACCGCTCGATCATCCGGTGGCGCCCCACGATCCGCTCCGCGTGCTCGCGCCCGGTGTCGGTGAACGCGATCCGTCGCCCGCTGGTCCGCTCGATGTAGCCGTGGCGCTCGAGCCGCCCCAGCATCTCGTGGACCGTCGGCGCCGACAGCTGCATCGCCCGCGCCAGGTTGGCCCCGGTCATCGGCAGCTCGGCCTCATACAGCCAGAACAGCGACTCCAGGTACTCCTGCTCCGCGGCGGTGGTGGCGTGGTCGTCGGCCATCGCGTTGATGCTACCGGCCATCCCGGGGCGGCCTGATGGCCGCGGCGGTCGCGCCCGGCTACCATCGCGCCACCGTGCCACTGCCCCTGAAGCCGCCCGTCCTGCCCCAGCTCGCCCGCCCGGGCAAGGAGCTGCCGGTGGGCGACCAGTGGGCGTACGAGCCGAAGTTCGACGGGTTCCGGGCGCTCGTGTTCGTCGACGGTGACGAGATCGTCATCCAGTCCCGCGGGGGCAAGCCGCTGGGGCGCTACTTCCCGGAGCTCCGGTTTCCCGCCGGCCGGTACGTCGTCGACGGTGAGATCGTGATCGACGCCGACGACGGCCAGCAGGACTTCGACGCGCTGCAGCAGCGGATCCATCCCGCGGCGTCGCGCATCGCCATGCTCGCCGAGCAGACGCCGGCCCATTACGTGGCGTTCGATCTGCTCGCGCGCGAGGACGACCTTCTGCTGGACCTGCCCTTCGAGGAGCGCCGGGCCACGCTCGAGGCGCTCGCCGGCGACCGCATGGGACTGACGCCGCTGACGCTCGATCCGTCGGCCACGGCCGGGTGGCTGCGCGGCGGCGAGGGGGTGGTCGCCAAGGACCTGCGGGCCCCCTACCGGCCGGGCGAGCGCAAGGGGATGGTCAAGGTCAAGCGGGTTCGCACCATTGACGCCGTCGTCGCCGGATACCGCCCGGGGAAGGAGGACGGGACCGTGGGCTCGCTGATCCTCGGCCTGTACGACGACGCCGGGGAGCTGCACGTCGTCGGGCACTCCTCCGGGCTGCGCGCCCAGGAAAAGCGGGCGCTCGTCGAGCGGCTGGCGCCGTACGAGACCGGGCACCGGGGACACGGGGATCCGAGCCGATGGAAGAGCGAGAAGGACCTGGAGTGGATCTCCCTTCGTCCCGAGCTGGTGGTGGAGGTCAGGTTCGACCACGCCTCCGGCGGGCGGATCCGCCACGGGACGAAGATCCTGCGCTGGCGCGACGACAAGCCGCCCGTCGAGTGCCGCCTGGAGCAGATGCAGTCCTGACCCCGGGACGGCACGCCGACCGATGGCAGCTCGCCTGCGCCGCACGCCACGCATCCCGGAGTCGGTGCTCGTGGCTCCGGACTCGTTCAAGGGGACCTTTGCCGCGGCTGACGTCGCCGCCGCGATCGGCCGCGGCGTGGAGGCCGCCGGTCGCCCGGCCGACCTCTGTCCCGTGGCCGACGGGGGCGAGGGCACCCTCGACGCCCTGGTCATGGCGCTCGGTGGAGAGCTGCAGTCGGCCGTCGCCACCGATCCCCTGGGGCGGCGCATCGAGGCACGGTTTGCCCTGAGCGGGAACATCGGCATCGTGGAGACGGCCGCTGCGAGCGGGCTCGGCCTGGTGGCCCCGGGCGAGCGCGACGCAATCGCCGCCGACACGGCCGGCACCGGCGAGCTGATCGCCGCCGCCATCCGGGCCGGAGCGGAGATCGTCTACCTGGGGGTGGGCGGGAGCGCGACGACAGACGGCGGCGCCGGCGCGATCAAGGCGATCGAGCGCGGCGGCGGACTGAACGGAGCGCGGCTGGTCGTGCTCTGCGACGTGCGCACGCCGTTCGAGGACGCCGCCCGGGTCTTCGCGCCACAGAAGGGCGCCGATGCCGATGGCGTCCGCCGGTTGACAGCGCGGCTCAACGCGCTCGCACGGCGCCTGCCGAAGGACCCCAGAGGCGTCCCAATGACCGGCTCCGCCGGTGGCCTCTCCGGCGGGCTGTGGGCCGCTCTCGGCGCCGAGCTCGTTCCCGGCGCGGCGTTCGTGCTCGACGCCGTGGGCTTTGACGCCCGCATGCGCGCCTCGAGGGCCGTCGTCACCGGGGAGGGCAAGCTCGACGAGCAGAGCCTCGTCGGCAAGGTCGTCTCCGAGGTCGCCACCCGCGCGCGTCAGGCCGGGGTGCCGTGCCATGCGGTCGTGGGCACCCGTGAATTGGACTCCATGGGGGCTCGGATCCTCGACCTCGAGCACATCCTCGAAGCCTCGACGCTCGAGGAGCTCGAGGCGGCTGGGCGCACGCTGGCCGAGCTCATGTGAGACGTGCGCGGCGACCGGTGCGACCAGGTCAGTGGGCGAACGCTTTCGCCCGGCTCCTCACCGCGTCCGGTAGCGGCCCCGTGAGCGACTCCATCTCCTTCGTCTTCTCGGCGAGGTGCCCGAGCAGGTCGTCGGCCATCTCCAGGTGCATCCCGGCGCGGACGACGATTCGGAGCACGCTGAGGTCCTGGCGGTTCTCCGGGAACGTGTACGCGGGCACGAGCCAGCCGCGCTCGCGGAGTCGCGCCGAGATGTCGAACACCGAGTAGTTCTTGACCTCCGGCGCCAGCGCGAAGGCGAACACCGGCAGATCCCGGCCTTCGGAGATCAGCCGGTAGGGCCCCACCTCGGCGACGCCATTGGAGATGTGGAGGGCCACCTTCTGGAGGTTCTCCATCATCGCGGTGTAGCCGGCGCGGCCCAGGCTCATGAACATGAAGTACTGGGAGATGACCTCGCTGCCAGGGCGGCTGAAGTTCAGCGCGAAGGTCGGCATGTTGCCGCCGAGGTAGTTGACGTTGAACACCAGTTCCTTGGGCAGCGCCTGCTTGTCGCGCCAGATCGCCCAGCCGACCCCCGGATACACCAGACCGTACTTGTGGCCGGAGGCGTTGATCGACTGCACGCGCGCGACGCGGAAGTCCCACTCCAGGTCCGGCATCAGGAACGGCGCGACAAATCCCCCGGAGGCCGCATCGACGTGCATCGGCACGTGGATCCCGCGCTCGGCCTCCAGTCGGTCGAGCGCGTCCGCGATCTCCGTGACCGGCTCATAGCTGCCGTCGAACGTGGAGCCCAGGATGGCGACGACGCCGATCGTGTTCTCATCGCAGTGCGCCACCGCGCGGTCGGCGGTCAGGTGGTACGTCTCGTCCTCCATGGGGACGAGCCGGGGGTCGACCTCCCAATAGCGGCAGAATTTCTCCCAGCAGACCTGGACGTTCGCGCCCATCACGAGGTTGGGCCGGTCAGCGGGCTTGCCGGCTGCCTCCATCCGCTTGCGCCAGCGCCACTTGAGCGCCATTCCCGCCAGCATCGCCGCTTCGCTGGACCCGGTCGTCGAGCAGCCGGTCGCGCTTTCGTGCTCCGGCGAGTTCCACAGGTCGGCGAGGATGTTGACGCAGCGCGACTCGATCTCCGCGGTCTGCGGATACTCGTCCTTGTCGATCATGTTCTTGTCGGCCGTCTCGGCCATCAACTGGGCGCCGAGCGTCGGCATCCATGTGCCGACGAACGTCGCCAAATTCAGTCGCGCCTGCCCGTCGAGCAGAAGCTCGGACTTGATCAGCTCATAGGCGGCATCGAGCCCGACGCCGTCATCGCCCAACCGGTCGATCGGCATCTCCGCGTCGCCGGTCGGATCCAGGGCCAGCGACAGCGGTCGATTGTGCCTTCTGTCCTGCTTGCGAGCGCTCAGCGCCATGCGGCGTCTCCTTCGTGGGTGGTGCCGGAACCGGATGTGATGTGTAGACGCCGTCAGCCGGTGGCGATCATCACGTCCGACGCCTTCACGATCGCGGTCACCGCGCTGCCCTCGGCGAGCCCCAGCTCGTCGACGGCCTCGACGGTGATCGATGCGACCAGACGTTGCCCGCCGACATCGAGCACGACGTTGGCAATCGCTTCGCCCCGCCGGATTTCGGTGACGGTCCCGGGCAGCTGGTTACGGGCGCTGAGCTTCACGTTGATTTCCTCTCTGGTCAGGGCGCCCGGGAGCGACCGGGCCCTCGACATCCGCCGTGTGCACCCCCAAGCTTCCCAGAATCAGTCCCAGCGCACATGGAGCGAGCGCGGCTTGCGGAAGACGAGCCCTCGGACCTCGGCCGGGCGGCCAGGGTCGAGCCGGAGCCGGGGGAGTCGCCGCAGGAGCGTGCTCAGCGCGGCCCGCGCCTCGAGGCGCGCCAGGTGCACGCCCACGCAGACGTGCGGCCCCTGTGCGAAGGCGACGTGCCGGCGCAGGTTCGGCCGCATGGGGTCGAACCGATCCGGGTCGGCGAACACGTCAGGGTCACGGTTGGCGGCTGAGATGGAGAGCCGGACCAGATCTCCCTGTGCGATGGCGGCGCCCCCCAGCTCGGTGTCCTCCGTGGCATAGCGATCGACGACCGCGGCGGCCGGCTCGAGTCGCAGCGACTCGTCGATCGGCGCGTCGAGTCGCGCGGGATCGTCTCGCGTCCACGCCAGCCACCGTGGGTTCAACAGGAGATGAAGGACGACGTTGGCGATCATTCCCTCCGTCGTCTCGATCCCGCCGAACAGGAGCACCGCCGCGTTGGAGACGATCTGTTCGGTGGTCAGCGACGTCTCGGCCGCCGCCGCGCCGAGCAGCGACGATCCGTCCCTGGCGTCGATGACCGTGCGTAAGCGCGCTTCGAGCGACGCGAAGGCTGCCGTCCCGGCGGCGGTCGCGCCGTCACCGGCCGTGATGGCGGTGACCGAGGCGACGATCGCCTCGTAGGCCGCGAGCACCTCACCGACCTCGCCCGCGCCGAGGCCGAGGGCCTTGGTGACGATCGCCGCGGCCATCGGCCCCGCGAACGCGCGCCGCAGGTCGGCACCGCCGGCGGCCAGGAGCCACTCCACCAGGCGCTCGGCCTCCTCGGAGCTCGCGAGGGCAAACCGCTGGTTCACCTCGGCCGCGCGAAACGGGGCGACGAATGGAGCGCGGTGGCGGGCATGGTCGGTCCCGTCGAGGCTGAGCATGCTCGGCCCCACGACCAGCGCGGTCGAGAACCGCGGGTCGTCGACGGTGAACGTCGAAGCGTCGCGCATCGCCGTCAGCACCAGGTCATGGCGCGTGACGAGCCACCCGCCGAGGCTGGGGAGCCACGAGACGGGTTCGGTCTGGCGCAGCTGCGCCAGCGGGCGGTGGGGGCTCTCGTCGAGTTGGTGGAGCGTGATCCCGGCTCCTGTCGGAAAGTCACGCGGTCGCGGATCCACTGCCGTGATTCTGAACCCTCGGCTGTCCGGCGGGTCACTCCTCCACCCGCCGTCCGGGCGGCGGCTGGCAGCCGAGGTCGATCAGGTGCCGAACGAACGCCAAGCGGTCGCGGTCCGGGTGGAACGGATCCATGCCGTCGCGAAGCAGCGTGGCCACACGCTCGATGTCGAACAGAAGCGCCAGTTTCCCTGGCGGGTCGTCCCATTCCCCTGAGTCATAGCGCTCGGTCCATGCCGCGAGCGCTGCGAGCGCCTCCACCTGGATCTCGTCCTCCCACCACTGTGAGCGGACCGCCAGTCGGTAGCGCTCGCGCAGCGAGCAGACGTCGGTCCACAGCCGCTCGAACCACAGCCAGCGCTCGCGCGGCAGGAGCCCTCGCCACGTCAGCGGCCAGCGGATGCCCTCGTCGTCAGACCAGCCGTCGTCCTGGGGCAGGTCGTCGCGCCAGTCGTCGGGACCTCGCCAGTTCATGCCGCCCCCGCATCGTCGACGTTGCTCTCCCGCACCGGTCCGGCGGCCAGCCTCCGCAGGCGGCGATCGGTGAACCACATCCGCAGCCGCACCACGGCGGGGGCGAGACGCCCGTAGAGCAGGAGCGCCTGGCCGGAGCCCAGTTGACGCAGCTCCTCCGGTGCGATGAGCGGCCGGCGGCGGGTGCCGCGCGTGCGGCTGCCCCCGTCGGCTCCGGTGGTCCGGGTCGTCTCCGGCGTCTCCTCCTCGCCCGCGAGGCTCGAGAAGTAGCGCAGCGTGTCGAGGTCCGCCACCCCCGGCAGCAGCATCCGGGCGCGGTGGCTGTTGACCACGGTCTCGGCCTGCCGTCCGTAGCGGCTGCGGGCCTGGGCGAGGTCGTGGAAGATCGAGACGAGCTGGATGTTGTGGCTGGGCGCCGTCGACGCGACCTCGGCCAGGTTGGGAAGCGGCGCGACATTGCCGGCCTCATCCAGGCACAGCAGCAGCGGCAGCTCGAGTCGACCGCCGGCCAGGGTCGCGCGTTCGTACGCCCGGTCGACGATCTCCGACAGCAGCGCCAGGAAGATGGGGCGCAGGAGCTTGGACGCCTTGGCGTCGCCGATCAGGTACAGCGTCGCCCGCTGATCGAGCAGCCGGTCCGGCGAGATGTCGCAGGACCGGGCCGAGCGCATCACCCGCGCGAAGCGGTAGGCCCGCAGCAGCCCCTGCGCGGTGGCCTCGATCGAGGAGCGGGTCCGCTCGGCCTGCGCTTCGAACGCGCGCACCGCGTCGTAGGCGGCG
>DASZMU010000142.1:0-2863 GCA_035551695.1 Solirubrobacteraceae bacterium | reverse complement strand
GCAAGAAGCGGTCGAGGCGCTGCCTGCCGCCGAACGTGACGCAGTACGCGCGCGGATCGTCGAGGGACGCGATTATCGGGATCTGGCGGTCCAGCTGCGCTGCTCGGAATCGGTGGTCCGTCAGCGCGTCAGTCGAGGGCTGGCCCGGATCCGATCCCGGATCCCTGACACGTTTGAGCAGGAGGGGCGAGCATGAGTGCCAACTACTTCGATCGGCTCGAGGCAGAGCTGCGCGCGGCGGTGCCTCGCGCCAATCATCAGCGCGCGCGACTGTGGCGCCGGTGGCACGGGTGGCGACCCAACTTTGGCGGCTTAGCCGTCGCGGCGGGCGTCGCGGTGACAGTCGCAGTCGTTCTCCTCTCGGTGGAGCTGATCGGCCACCGGCACTCGCCCGTGCGCGAAACGGCGGTGCACCATCGCGCGGTCATTCGCGGTGGAGAATTTGAATATCCGCTCGGCGCGGTCCCGACGGTGCAACAGCTGCTGGACAACTTCGCTCTGTTGCGCCGACCCCAGACCGCCCAGGACCGAAGCTGGCGACCTCAGTGCGATTGCGGGGGCGCCTCCCGCCAGCTGAACGGCCTGACACGTCTGGGGGCGACGCTGCCCGACGGCTACCGGGTGTTCGTCGACGTCGAGCAGTTCATCCTCGGCGGGCAGCTCAACATGGCCGCGGGCTCCTATGTGCTCAACCTCGACATCGTCAACCGGGATGGAAACACGAGCAGCGAAGCGTTCGGCCCGAACGTCGGGTACACGGTACGAGGGCTTTCGTGGGGTGGGCTGCGGGCGATGCGAGCTCGGCCGCGGAACAGCAACGTGCTCCTCGCCGGCCTCGTCCCGGACGGCGTGGCTACCGTGTCATGGACGTTCGGATGCCCCCCGGGCCCTCGAGCCAACGTTCGCTGCGCGGGTGTTCGCACACGTACGTTCACGCTGCCCGTAGTCAACAACCTCGCCGCCGGTCAACTGACCGGGATCGGCAACTGCCCGCCGTGCGGGAACGCGGAGCGGGTCGTCTGGCGTTCGGCCGACGGTAACGTCGTGGCATCGTTCAACGGCTTCGGCAATCTGCCGGCACCACCCTTCGTCAAGGGCGGGCGCGGCAACCGGGTGCTGCGCGTTCTCATGCCCAGTGGGGTGCAAGGAGCCGAGCTCGGTGAACCTTCCTCAACCGCGATCCAGACGATCACGCGGCTGCTCGGCCCCCCCGCGGACGTAAACGTACCGACAGGCGGATGTGGAATCGATCACGAGTCCGTCTGGACCAGTCCCACGGTCGCCGACCCGCTGACGATCTTCGAACGCGCCGGACGCTTCGTCGGCTACCAGTATGGGGCGCCTGTCAGTGAGATTGGGCTAGAGCGGGGCCCCGGGGCGGTCCTGTCGACGCGCCGCGGCCTAACACTAGATGACACCGTCGGGGGAGGCAGGCGTCTCTACGGCACCGAATTCGCGACGAGCGAGGCCGGCGGCGGAACCTGGAGCGCTACCGCAGACGGCGGCACTCTGCGCGGCGCCGTCCTCCCAATCATCTATCCACTGCGAACCGTGACTGCCAAAAACCCCGTGGCAACGATCCAGGCCGGCCTGACCGGCTGCCCTGGCAACGGCCGGTGAGTTTCCCGGCGAAGAGGTGCCGGCCGCCGTTTCGACGGCCGGCACCCTCCCGGATCACGCGGCTGTGAGCTCCTCCCGCTCCCACGGCTTCCAGACCACGTCCTCGGCGGAGAACCAGTCCGGCACCTTCTTCCGGCGCTCGCGCTCGACGAGCCTGCGCTCGTAGAGCTGCTGGGCGAGCGTGTGCCCCTCGTACGCCGGGTGGCCCGTGATCACTTCCGCGACCTCGGCGAGCTCGAGCGGCACGTTCGCCGGGTCGAACTCGATCCCGCGCTCGTAGCAGAGCGCGTGCATTTCTCGCACGGACATCGGTCGCATGCGTTAACCTCCTGGGTGTCAATGAGGGCCCGCGCAGTCGATGCGCGGGCTCTTGTTTTTCCGGCTCGCGTCGGCATGACGGAGCCGACTCGTGCGATGCGCCTAAGCGGCCGCCAGTGCCTCTCCCCTCTGGCCGCGTCGGCGCCCTCTCCCCCTCCTTCGCCGGCCGTTCCCAGCCTGCAGCTCTCCGATCCAGCGCACGTCGGGTGCGAACCGGCGCTCACGACGGTCGCCGCTCGGGCGAACGCCCCGGCGCTCCTCCGGCTTGAGCATCAGCTCAGCGACCTGGCCGTACCCGGATCCGGCGAGTCGCGAGTAGCAGCTGGCCGCCTCCTTGAGCCGTACGGTGTCGTAGCCCGAGGCGGCGCGCCGGGCCTCGCGCAGCGTCTCCGCCGCGGCGTGGCGCAACACGGTCCGCCACTCCCCTCGCTGGCCGTAGCGCATCGTGAAGGCCGCCCGCCCGAGCGCGTTCTCGCTCCGCCCGAGCTCCTGGTGGAGGTGGATCACCTCCCGCCAGCAACCGCCGGCATCCATCCCTTCGCTGGCTTTCCCCAGCTCCTTCAGTTCCTGCGTGAACGACGTGCGTCCCATGACGTGGAACGCTCCCTTCTGTCCCCCTGAGAACAGAGAGGCGGCCTTCATCCCGGGGGACGCCAGGGGGAAGACCGCGTTGAGCTGCTCAAGGCAGCCCGAGTGCCGTGCCGGGAGTCGAACCCGGTCACGGCGAGTTGCGCGCACGGGCGCGCTCAGGTCAGTGGTTCAGATCAGGCCGGTCCATCGGCCGGTGAGGCCTAGAGCTCGTCGAGCTGCTCGATCGCCTCGATGTCGGCGAGATCCTGACCGGAGCCGCGCCGCCGCTTGAGCTCGATAAGCGTGGCTCGGTTCATAACGCGGACCCGCTGCCCATCCAGCTCGTAGACCTCGG
>DASZMU010000141.1:0-2568 GCA_035551695.1 Solirubrobacteraceae bacterium | reverse complement strand
TTCGCCGGCCTCATATCCTCGCCGGCGAATGCAGCACCCTCTCCTCCCTCAACCGCCGGGGCGTCACGCAAGTGGCGCCCCGTCGGTCTTTATCGTGATCAACTCCGGGAGGTCAAAGCGATGCAGCTGTGTCTGATGATCGAGGGGCAGGAGGGCGTGACCTGGCCGCAATGGGTGGCGCTGGCCCACGCGTGCGAGCACCACGGGATTCCGGCGCTGTTTCGCTCCGACCACTACATGAACCTCGACGGACAGCATCCGGAGCGCGGATCGCTGGATGCGTGGGCGACGCTCTCTGCGCTGGCCGCGGTGACGTCGACGCTGCGCCTGGGGACGATGGTCTCGCCGGCGACGTTCCGCCATCCGTCCGAGCTCGCCAAGGTCGTGGTCACCGCCGACCATGTGTCCGGCGGGCGCGTCGAGCTGGGGCTGGGGGCCGGCTGGCACGAGCGCGAGCACGAGGCCTATGGCTTCCCCTTCGCGCCCACCCGGGAGCGGATGGACATGCTCGAGGAGCAGCTGCAGGTCGTCCGGGGCGCGTGGGGCCCGTCGCCGTTCTCGTTTGACGGCACCCACTACACGCTCGGCGACCTCGACGCCCAGCCGAAGCCGGTCCAGCAGCCCCATCCGCCGCTGATCATGGGCGGGTCGGCGGGACGCCGCAGCGTCGCCCTCGCCGCGCGCTTCGCCGACGAGTACAACACCCCGTTTCCGACGGTTGCCGACGTGCGCGAACGGCGCGACGCGGTCCTGCGGGCGTGCGAGCAGGCCGGTCGCGAGCCGATGCCCTTCTCGATCATGACCGGCGTCGTCGTCGGAGCCGATGAGCGGGAGCTGCGCGACCGCGCCACCCGCCTGGCCGAGCGGATCGGCGCCGGCGCCGACCTTGTCGCCGAGCCGCCGAGCGGCTGGATCGTCGGGACCGTCGAGACCGCCGCCGAGCAGCTCGCGACGCTCAAGGAGACCGGCGTCAGCCGGGTCCTCTGCCAGCACCTGCTCCACGACGACCTCGACGCGGTCGCGCTGATCGGCGAACGGCTCGCGCCGGCGGTCGTCTGACCTCGTGGCAAGCACCAAGCCGTCTGCTTGAATGAATCGCATGCCGACCAGAGAACAAGTCACGCAGGCCCTCCGTTCCGTGATCGACCCTGAGCTCCGCCGGGACATCGTCGAGCTCGAGATGGTCCGGTCGATCGAGATTCACCCCAACGGCGTGGTCGACGTGATGGTGTCGCTGACGACGCCGGGCTGCCCCATCCGCAGCCATTTCCAGACGGGCGTGGCTCAGGCCGTACGCGGCGTGGAGGGCGTCTCTGGCGTCAACGTCAGCTTCGATGTTCTCTCCGGGGACGAGAAGGCTGCCCTGGGGCGCAAGCTCGGCCGGGGTGGGCTGCCGGAGGGAGCGCTGGCCCAGGTCAGCAATGTCATCTGCATCGGCTCGGGCAAGGGTGGCGTCGGCAAGTCGTCCGTGACCGCCAATCTTGCGGCTGCGCTGGCCGCAGAGGGCAAGACCGTGGGCGTGCTCGACGCCGATGTGTGGGGGTACTCGCAGCCGCGGATGCTGGGGCTCGGTGCTCAGCGCCCGCGCGTCAACGGCGAGCGCAAGCTGATCCCCATCGAGGCCCACGACGGCATCCGCGTGATGTCGATCGGCTTCTTCGTCGAGGAGGACGCCGCCGTCGTCTGGCGCGGACCGATGCTCCACAAGGCCCTTCAGCAGTTCCTGGAGGACGTCGACTGGGGCCAGCTCGACTACCTGCTGATCGATCTTCCTCCCGGTACCGGCGACGTCTCGATGACGCTCGCCCAGCTGCTGCCGCAGGCCAAGTTCCTGCTCGTCACCACGCCCCAGCCGGTGGCGCAGAAGGTGGCGGCCCGCTCGGCCGAGATGGCGACAAAGCTCAAGCTTGAGATCGCCGGCGTGATCGAGAACATGTCCGGGTTCGTCACCCCCGGCGGTGAGCGGTTCCAGATCTTCGGCGAGGGCGGCGGCCAGCTGCTGGCCGAGGAGCTCGAGGTCCCGCTCCTGGCCAAGGTGCCGCTGACGATGCCGCTGCGCGAGCAGTCGGACTCCGGGATTCCGCTCGTCTTCGCCGACCCGGACGACCCGGCCGCGCAGGCGCTGCGCCAGGGCGCGCGGGGGCTGATCGCGCTGTCGCCGATCGAGCTGCCGGTCATGCAGGCCCCCGCTCCGGCGGCGGCGCCCAAGCCCGCGGGCATGTCACTTCCGATGGCCTGACGAGTTGTTCGCCGGGGCGCATGCGCCCCCGCCGGCCGGCGCATGCGCGCGGGTCTCATGAGATCTAGGTGTTCTTGTAGTAGTCCGCGTTGAGCTGGACGTACTTCTGCCACTCGTCGGGCAGCTGATCCTCGGCAAAGCAGGCATCGACGGGGCAAGCCTCAACGCATGCGTCGCAGTCGATGCACTCCTCCGGATCGATGTAGAGCATCTCGACCTTGTCGTAGTCAGGCTCGTCAGGCGTCGGATGGATGCAGTCGACCGGGCAGACCTCCACGCACGAGTTGTCCTTCGTGCCAATGCAGGGCTCGGCGATTACGTAGGCCATG
>DASZMU010000140.1:0-1695 GCA_035551695.1 Solirubrobacteraceae bacterium | reverse complement strand
CGACAGCCTGCTCGACCGCGTCGCCACCAGCCTGCGTCACGAGCAGCGGTTCTCGGCGGAGCTCTCGCACGAGCTGCGCTCGCCGCTCGCGTGCGTGATCGCCGAAACGCAGTACGCCTTGCGCCACGCGCGTTCGATCGACGCGCACCGGGCCGGATACGAGAAGGTGCTCGCGGGGGCGCAGCAGATGCGGCCGACCCTCGAGACGCTGCTGACCGCCGCCCGCGTAGAGCTCCAACGGCCTCGCGGAACCGGCGACGCAGCGGCCGCGATCCGGTCCGCGGCACAAGCCTGCACGCCGCTGGCCGAGCGTCTCGGGGTCGAGCTGATCACGGTCGACCCGGATCGCCAGCTTCGGACCGGTGTGGAGACCTAGGTCGCCGAGCGAGTGCTTGCGCCGCTGCTCGAGAACGCGTGTCAACACGGACGGGGGCCCGTCACTGTGTCGGCAGCGCCCCGGAACGGAGTCGTCGAGTTCTTGGTCGCCGACGACGGCCCTGGGGTGCCCGAGAACGACCGGGAGCTGATCTTCGAGCCCGGCTTCAGCGGCAACAGGCGCGGGACCGACGCCGGCGGCGAGGGATTGGGTCTGTCCCTAGCCCGCCGGCTCGCACGAGCCGCAGGCGGAGACGTCGAGGTCAGCGGCGCGGAGCCCGGAGCTCGCTTCGTCGCCCGCCTGCCGTCGGGATAGGACCCGTCCGCCTCACCTCATCACGCCCGTATGGCCGAGCGAGTAGCGGCCCGGTTGCGGCCAGACGCACAGCCCGTGCGGCGCGACGCCGACCGGGATGCGGGTGATGAGCTTCCCGGTTCGCGTGTCGATCGCGTAGATCGAGGCGTCGTAACGGCCGGAGAGCCACAGGATCCGGCCGGACGCCGAGACCCCCCCCATGTCCGGGCTTCCACCGGGAATCGACCACCTTGCCACCACCCGGCGGGCCGCGAAGCTGATCACCGATACGGCGCCCGCCGCCCGATCCGAGACGTACAGGAAGCGGGCGTCTCGGCTGGGGTAGAGCCCGTGTGCGTCGGTCCCGGTCGGGATGAAGCCGATCCGGCGAAACGAGCGCGCAGAGATCATCCACACCCCGCCGTGCCCGCGGTCGGCGACGTAGAACACGCGCCCGTCGGGTGAGAGCTTCACATCCTGAGGCGACGATCCGGTGGGCAGCGCGACCGTGTGGACGAGCCGCTCACGCGCGACGTTGACCACGATCATCTCGCCCCCGAACTCACAGCTGGCGAGCATGAAACGGCCGGTGGCGGTGAAGTCGGCGTGATTGACACCCATGCAGGTCGGCACGCTGAGGGCGTGGTGGAGCTTCATCGTGTGGGCGTCGCGGAAATCGATCTCGCGCAGGCGCTCCGCCATCACCACCGCATAGCGGCCGTTGGGCGTGAAGTACATGTTGTACGGGTCGGTCACCGGCACCGGCTTCCCTGGCAACCCGGTCCGGGGATCGATCGGCGTGAGGCTGTTGCCCTGGTCGTTTGTCACCCACAGCGTCCGCAGGTCATATGAGGGCACGACGTGCTGGGGGAGCAGGCCGACGGTGAACTGCCGGACCACGCGGTGCGTCCGCTGGTCGATCTCGGTGACCGTGTTACTGCCGCTGTTGGGGACGTAGATGAGTGGCCGGTCTCCCCTCACCGCCGCGGACAGCTCACCGGCGCGATCGGCCGCGTACACGTTGC
>DASZMU010000139.1:0-23751 GCA_035551695.1 Solirubrobacteraceae bacterium | reverse complement strand
GGAGACCGTCCGGCGCTGCAACTTCATGTGGGGCGTCCAGGCGGCCTCGATGCGCCGCCATGAGGTCACCGAGGAGCTGATTGCCGACGCCGCCCGCCGCGCCGTCGAGCTCGGCTGGGTGCAGCCCGGCCAGCGGATCGGCATCACCGCCGGCCTGCCCAGCGGCCGGCCCGGGACGACCAGCCTGTTCCAGGTCCAAGAGGTCTAGCTCCGCGCCGTGGGGGGGTTTTGGGATGTTGCTGGTCCTATAGACGACTGATCTCTCCCAAACCCCCTCCCGCGGAGGCTCGCGCAGCGCACGCGGGACGCGCGGCGAGCCTCAAGCGGCCCGCGCGGAGTAGAACTCGGCCTCCTGCTCGCCGAGCTCGGTCGCCGGGGGATCGTCGTAGAACCACTCGCGGGCGATCCGGTGGAAGTTGTTGCGGGCGTGCAGCTGTGAGATCACCGCCAGCGTCAGCACCTCCATCCGCCGGCCGAAGATGTGATCCGGTGGCGCCGATTCCTGGCGCAGCTGGCCGAAGTACTCAGAGCGCGGGTCGCTCATGTCGATCAGGACCTGGGTGGCGTAGTCCGGCGTCAGCTCGACCTCCCGGTCGCACGTGTACCAGGAGGTGGCGGCACGGAAGTGCGCCAGGACCCGGTCCGGGTTGAATTTGTCCGGGTCCGGGAAGAAGCCGACCTCGGTGCCGAGGCGCATGATCCTGTCGGTGTCGCCCTCGATGATCGCGCGCGCGACCTCGATCTCCAGCTCGACCGTGCCCGGCGGCATCCGCTTGAAGAGGCCGAAGTCGAAGAACGCCATGCGGCCGTCGTCGAGGAGCTGAGAGTTGCCGGGATGGGGGTCGCCGGAGAACTGGCCGTGGCGATACAGACAGCCGAAGTAGAACCGGTAGATCATCTCGCCGATGCGGTCGCGGTCCTCCTGGGGGTAGCTCTTGAGCTCCTCAAAGCCGGTTCCGTGGACGAACTCCGAGACCATCACTCGCTCGCGGGCGAGCGAGCTGACGACGTCCGGGACGACGATGAACGGGTGCCCGCGGAAGATGCGGGCCAGCGTCCGCTGGTTCTGAGCCTCGAGCTCGTAGTCGAGCTCCTCGTAGATCCGCGAGCGGATCTCCTCGCCGATCGCCTTGGGGTCCATCCCGGGGGCGATCCGCTTGGCCAGGCGGAGGATGAGCCCCAGGTTCTGCATGTCGGCCCGGACCGCGGCCGCGACCCCCGGGTACTGCACCTTGACCGCCACCTCACGCCCGTCCATCAGCCGCGCCCGGTAGACCTGTCCGATCGACGCCGCGGCGATCGGCTCCTCGTCGAACTCGTCGAAGACGTCCTTCAACCGCTCGCCCAGCTCGTCCTCGATCACCTTGCGCATCTCTCGGAAGGTGACGCTGGGGGCGGCGTCGCGCAGGACGGCGAGCTTGCGCTGGAACTCCTCGCGGTACTCCTCGGGCACCATGCCGACATCGAGGAACGAGAGCACCTGTCCGACCTTCATGGCCGCGCCCTTCATCGTGCCGAGCGCTTCGACGATCTGCTCGGCGGCCTCGACCTGACGCCGCTCGAGCGCCACCTGGCGGCCCTCCGGCGAGCGGGCCACGTTGGCGGCGCGCGTGCCGGCTTCGCGAATGGCCTGGCCGGCCGCCAGGCCGCCGATCCTGGCGGTCCGGCTGACCCGTGACGTGGGGATCTTGTCCCCCTTGGCCATCAGTGGCCGTCCTCGCCGGGGGTGTGCACGAAGGCGCCGGGCACTACTCGCCTTGGCGCACCTGGGAGCCGGGGACGATGTCGTCGGACCCGTCTGGCCAGCGCACCCACGCCTTGTGCCCGCCGTCGTAGTCGTCGCCGAGGAGGATCAGCGTCGCCGGCTCGCCCATCGCCGTGCACGGCTTCTGGCCCTCGGGGTCGACCCCGCGCCAGATGCGCACGAACCGGTTGTGCTCCAACTCGTCCGCGACGGTCGTCGGATCCGTGTGGCCCGGATGAATGCGCGTGTCCCCTGGCAGCGTGAGCAGCTTGTCCATGATCGAGCTTCTCAGGTCGGCGTAGGTGGTGTGTCCCGGAGCGCGCACGCCGCCGACCGACCCTTTGAACAGGGTGTCGCCGGTGAACACGTCGGTGCCGTCGACGAGCAGCGACAGCATCCCGGCGGTGTGGCCGGGCGTGTGGATCGGCTCCACCACCAGCGCCCCGGTCTCAATTGTCCGGCCCGGCTCCATCGTGCCGGTCGCCGCCGGGACGTGCTCGCGCTCGAGCGGGTGGATGAGCACCGGCACGTCCGGAAACTGCCGCCGCACCTCGTCGAGCTCGGCGACGTGGTCATGGTGATGATGAGTGAGGAGGACATGGGTCAGCGTGAGCTGACCCCGTTGCAGGTACTCGAACAGCGGCGCTACGGGGCCCCCCGCGTCGACCATCACCGCGCTGCCGCCGACCTCGTCGGCCACGACATACGTGTTCGACAACCACTGGTCGCTCATCGAACGCTCGACGATCATTGGCACAGAGCCTAGCTATTCGCGCATGAGGGTCACCGGGTACCCTTCAGGCACGATGAGCCTGATCCACACGTGCTACAGGATTCTGGACGTCGACCGGTCGGTCGCCTT
Source organism: Solirubrobacteraceae bacterium (assembly GCA_035551695.1). Lineage (GTDB taxonomy): Bacteria > Actinomycetota > Thermoleophilia > Solirubrobacterales > Solirubrobacteraceae > Palsa-465. The sequence goes on along the minus strand of DASZMU010000139.1, from coordinate 21,145 downwards.
CTACGAGGCCCTGGGCTTTCAGGAGGTGCGCCGCGCGCCGATCCGCGACGAGGCGACGAACGTGTTCATGAACCTCCCGGAGGACGGCGGCGAGCCCCGTCTCGAGCTGACCTACAACCACGCGCGCACCGAGCCGTACGAGATCGGCACCGGCTACGGGCACATCGCGATCACAACCCCGGACCTCGACGGCACGCTCGCTCAGCTCGCCGGGCAGGGGATAGAGCCCGAGCGGCCGCCGTACACGGTACGGGAGGGCGGCAACCGCCTCTGCTTCGTCCGTGATCCGGACGGGTACCGCATCGAGCTGATCGAAACAGGCTGAGGGAGGCACCGGACATGGTCGATACCGCGACGATGGGCAAGCTCCTGGAGCGCTTCGCACAGGGCGTGGCCGCCCATGACCGGGAGAACCCGGACCACAACAGCTGGGGGATCGGGATGGCGCGCTTCGACATCGAGCGCCTCGGCCTCGAGGAGGGCGAGGAGATCCTGCCCGGCATCGTGCTCCAGGCCGACGGCGGGGGCACCGGCAACTTCCGGGTTCTGTGCGACGGCCAGCACGACGGCGCCGGCGAGATGGAGGAGGAAGAGACCGTGGACGCGGTCGCCTCCGAGGAGATCGCCGAGCCCGTCTACGTCGACGGTCCCGCCCAGCCGATCCGGCCGCCTCTCTGACCGACCGTTACACCCACGGCACCCCGGCGCGGCTGGCCGCGCGGTCGGCCAACCAGTACACGGTCGGGCACCGCAACCCGTGACGCTCGCCGGCGCGCAGCACCGCACCGGCGATCGCGTCCAGCTCCGGCTCGCGCCCCGCCGCGATGTCGCGCTGCATCGACGAACCCAGCTCGGCGTGGGCGCCCTCGAGCTCGGCCAGCGTGTCGGCCGCGTCCAGCTGAGCGCCGTCGGCGTTGGCGACCCGCACCGTCTCGCTGATCGCCCCCTCCAGCGCCGACCGCCAGCGCGGGTCAGACCGCACGAAGCCGATTGGCCGCCCACTGGCGCTCGTCGTCAGGGCCAGGGGACACAGGCGCGCCAGCTTTGACCACATGACCGTGGCCTCCCCGGCGCCGGTCCGCACCGCAATCCCCGCCCGCTGCAGGATCTCTGCCGTCCCCTGCACCGCGGCCGGCGGCGCCGCCGCCGCCGCCAGGTCCACCCGGCAGCTCGGGCTGGCCTGAACGATCTCGCCGGTCTCCGGCCGGTCGGAGTCGATCCGGATCACCGCTGCCGGCACCCGGTCGGCGCCGAATCGCCGCCGCAGCACGGCCAGGTGCTCGAGCCCGTTGAGGAGTGGGACGGCCAGTCGCGGCACGCAGGTGATCCGCTCGAGCGCGCCGTCGAGCCCCGTCGCCTTGGTGGCGATGAACAGGACGTCGACCTCGTCGGTCAGTTCGGTCGCCACCGCCGGGTGCGCCTCGAAGTCGCCAAGGAACGCGCTGCGGACGCGCAGCCCGCGCTCGCCGATCGTGGCCGCCGCCGCCTCACGGGCCACGACCGTCACGTCCTCGCCAGAGCGTTGGAGCGCGGCCGCAAGGAACCCGCCGACGCCGCCGGCCCCCAGCACGGCGATCCGGGTCACCGTCGCGGACTCCGGCCTTCGCCGCGGATCTTGTTCCAGGCCGCCCGCGCCTGCTTGAGCGCCTTGAGCACCTGGACCCGAGCCTCCTCGGCCGCCTGGGCGGCCTGCAGCGCCTGCTGCTTGGCGGTCGCTCCCGCCGCGAGCACGTTGAACGACCACAGTCCCGTCTCCACCAGCCGCGCTGCCCGGTCGAGGTCGTCGTAGACGGCCCGGCGCAGGTCGTCGCCGCGCAGCCCCTCCTTGATGTGCCGGATCTGGGACTCGAAGGACACCTCGGCCAACCCGGCCAGCGCCCGGCCGGCGATCATCGGCTCCGGTGCGTGGGGGTCGACCTCGGCCAGCGTCGCCAGCTCCTCGCGGGCCACGGTCGCCAACCGATCGTGCAGCTCCAGCCATGCCGCGCGGAGCGCCGGCGTCCGCTCGAGCATCTCCCGGAACGCGGGGATGAAGGAGATCAGCTCGTCCGGCGCGTCGAAGTACTGAATGGTGTCGTCCTTGATGGCTCGGACCACGGCCTCGGTCAGCGATTCGCCGGGGCGGCGCTCGCGCAGTGCCGCGGCCATCCGCTCGACGCCCTCGTCGGCGTTGTCGAGGACGAGCGATTCCTTGGTGGGGAAGTAGTTGTAGACCGTCTTCTCCGATACGCCGACCCGGTCGGCGACCTCGGACACCCTGACGTTGTCAAAGCCCCGGGTGGCAAACAGCGTGGTGGCCGCGTCGGAGATCAGCTGCCGGGTCAACCGGCGCTTGCGCTCGCGCAGGCCCTCCTCGGGATGGGCGTGGCGATACCAGGCCTCCTGGGTGCGCCGGAACGTCCGCATCACGCCGGCGATCTTGTCGCCCATCTCGTCGGCGATCAGTCGGTCGAGGATCTCGTCGCCGCGAGCGCCCTCGACGAGGTCATCTTCGACCCCCGCCGGCCGCGGCTCGCCGGTGGCCGGCTCGGTCTGCGAAACGTCCTCCATCGATCGACATTCTACCCTGCGACGGTTCACTTGCAGAATAGTTTCAGTGCCTGTAGATTTACTGCCCATGACCAAAAAGGCTGTGGAAACTGAGAACCTGACCAAGCGCTTCGGCACGTTCGAGGCCGTCGCGAGCCTCGACTTCGACGTCGAGGTCGGATCCGTCGTGGCCCTGCTCGGGCCCAACGGGGCCGGCAAGACGACGACGGTGCGGATGCTGGCGACGTTGCTGCGACCGGACGGGGGGACCGCCCGGGTCGCCGGATACGACGTCGTGCGTGACGCCGCCCGCGTGCGCGAGCTGATCTCGCTGACCGGGCAGTTCGCCGCGCTCGACAAGAACCTGACGGCGCGAGAGAACCTGATCCTGATGGCCCGCCTGCGCGACCGGAGCGTGTCGGCGGCGCGACGGGTCGCCGACGAGCTGATCGAGCGTCTCGATGTCGCGCCGTTCCGTGACCGGCTGGTCAAGAACCTGTCCGGCGGCGAGCGGCGCCGCGTCGACCTCGCGGCGGGGTTGATCGACCGCCCGCACGTGCTCGTGCTCGACGAGCCGACGACCGGGCTTGACCCGCGCAGCCGCCAGGTTGTCTGGTCGACGATTCGCGAGCTCGTCGCCGAGGGGGTCACGCTGCTCCTGACCACTCAGTACCTGGAGGAGGCCGACGCGCTCGCCGACCGGCTGGTGCTCATCGATCACGGGCGCGCCGTCGCCGCGGGAACGCCCGCTCAGCTCAAGACCCAGGTCGGCCAGCAGCGCGTTGACGTGGTCGCGGCCGACTCGCCGGCGTTCGAGAGCCTCCTCGGCGTACTGCGGGGCGAGTTCGAGATCACCCCACTGCGCGAGCAGCGCACCGTCTCGGTCGCCGCGCCTGACGAGGCCGGCGATCTCGCTCGGGTCGCGGCCGCCGTGCAGGCCTCCGGGATCGGGGTCGACGAGATCGCACTTCGACGTCCCACCCTGGATGACGCCTTCCTCGCGCTGACCGGGCACATCGCTGGCGAACCGGCGCCCGAGGCGGAGGAGGTGGCCGCATGACCGCCGCCGCCACCGCTCGCCGTGCCGGGCCGGTTGAGTTCATGCGCGACACCCTGCTCCTGACCGGGCGCAGCCTGCGAGCGATCCCCCGCGTCCCGGAGCGGTTGCTCGACGTCACGATCCAGCCGATCGTGTTCATCCTGTTGTTTCTGTACGTGTTCGGCTCGGCGATCCACGTGCCGGGGCTCAGCTACAAGGACTACCTGTTCCCGGGGATCATCGGCCAGTCGCTGGCGTTTGGGGTCATCGGCGCCGGGGCCGCGACGTCGGCCGACATGGCCGAGGGGGTGATCGACCGCTTCCGCTCGATGCCGATCAGCCGGCTGTCGGTCATCAGCGGCGAGGTCATCGGCCAGTTCTGCGAGCAGGTCCTCGGCCTCGTGATCACGGCGGGGGTGGGGTTGGCCCTGGGATGGGATCCGCACCTGACCCCCGGGCACGCGGTTGAGCTCGTCGCGTTGATGGCGTTCGGCATGCTCGCCTTCACGTGGTGCGGCGTCCTGTTGGGGATGCTCGTGCGCTCGCCGGATGCCGTCCAGGGCATGGGCTTCATCGTGATCCTGCCGCTGACGTTCATGGCCGGCACGTTTGTGCCGATCGCCGGGATGGACGCCGTCCCGCGGGCGATCGCCGAGTGGGATCCGATCTCTGCCCTCGTGGCGACCGTCCGGTCGCTCACCACGCCCGGGTTCCACACCGGCGGCTCGTGGCAGCTCGACCACCCGGAGATCGCGATGGCCCTCTGGTGCGTGCTGCTGATGGCGATCTGCGTGCCGCTGGCGCTGCGCCGGTTCAACCGCGCCCTTGCCGGATGACCCACTCGATCGTCGCTCGCTCGGCTCTCACTCACGCGGCCCTTCCCGGGTACGGTGTACGCGATGACACTCCCGCCGGGCATCCTCGCGAGCGGTCCGTGGCGGCTCGCCGACATCGATGTGGAATGGGGCCACGAGCCGTTCGCGCCGCCCCAGCCGGTGAGCGACGCCGCCGACCGCGCGCTGGCGGAGCTGCGCGACCGCGGCTCCCCCAGCCACGACGGCCTGGCGGCCCGCCTGCGCGACTTCAGCGTGGAGGACGGCCGGCTCCGGCTCGAGTGCGAGCCGATCCGGTGGGCCCTCCGTCTGCTGGAGCGCGATGCCATGCAGAGCCTGTCGGCGCTGTGCATCGTCCGCTCGGCCGACGGCTCTTGGCTGGCCGGGCGCCGGGCAGCCTGGCTGGCGACGTGGGCACGGCGCTGGGCGCTGGGCGCTGCCGGATCGGTCGAGGTTGGCGAGAATCCGGCCGACACGCTCGTCCGCGAGCTGACCGAGGAATGGTCGGTGACGGCGGACCGGCTCACCGTGGAAGCGCTGGTGAAGCTGCCGAGCGGCCTCGTCTCCCTGGTGGGGATGGCATGGCTGCCTGAGGGCGCGACGGTCACTCCAGACTCCGAGCACGACGAGTTCGCGTGGTGGCCCGCCGAGGTGGCGCAGTGGCCGGCGCACGCGGACGCCCCGCTTCGCGGCATCGCCGAGCTCGTCTCCACCACGGCCTGATGGCCTCTGCCTTCCGCCGAACCGTCACGTTTCGCCGACTGGAGGCTGCGTCGTTCACCCATTCGGCGATCTACCTGGCGCTGCTCCTGTGCGCGTTCGCGCTCGGCAACCCGCAACCGGCGACGTTCATCCTGGGGTTGGCCCACGGGACGATCTGGATCGTGATGTCGCTTGTGTGCATCGCCGCGGCCCGGGCCCGCGTCATCCCGTTCTGGCTCGCGGTCACGGTCGCCGTGATCGGCGGCCTGGGCCCGTTCGCGGGCTCGATCGGCTTCGTCCTCGCCGATCGGCACCGCCGGCAAGACGGCGTGCACGGGCCCGGCGAGCCGAGCCGAGCCCCGGCTTCGCAGTAGAGTGATCAGAAGACTTAAGCGATGGCGGTAGACACAGGCACTGTTCAAGTTGTCATGCCCGCGATGGGCGACTCGGTGGCCGAGGGCACCGTGCTCGAGTGGCACAAGCGGGAGGGCGACGTTGTCGCCGTCGACGAGACGATCGTCGAGATCTCGACCGACAAGGTCGACGCCGAGGTCCCCTCTCCGGTCGCGGGCACGATCGTCAAGCTCCACGTCGCCGAGGGCGACACGGTCACGGTCGGCGCGGTCCTGGCCGAGATTGCGACCAACGGGGCCGGAGCGCCGAACGGGACCCTGGCGCCGGATGACGCCACGGAGGCGGGTCCGGTCTCCGGAGAGTCACCGCCGGTCACCGTCCAGGAGGCCGCCGCGGGCGCGAGCAATGCGGCCGAGCAGAGCCGGATGACTCGCGCGGCGCGCGAGTCGGCGAGGCCGGATGCCGAGCGCGCGCCAGGCGCGAGCGCCGCCGAGCGGGCGTCAGGTCAGGCGGTGGACATCGTCACCCCCACAGGCGGGGAGTCTGTGACCGAGGGCACGATCCTCGAATGGTCGGTCAAGGTCGGTGACACGGTCTCGGACGGCGACACCGTCGTCGAGATCTCAACCGACAAGGTCGACATGGAGCTTCCGGCTCCCGCCTCCGGCACGGTCGTCGAGATCCTCGCCCAGGAGGGCGAGACCGTCACCGTGGGTCAGGTCATCGGCCGGATCAGCGCCGGCGCCGGTTTGGCCGGTGGGTCCGGGTCTCCGTCCTCGAGCAACGGTGGCGCGCAGACCGCGCCGACTGCGCCCACCTCGGCCCCGCCCACGCCGGCCGACAACGGCGCCAACGCCTCCCCCGTCGCGCGTCGGGTCGCCGCCGCCGAGGGAATCGACCTCAACGGGGTTCACGGCACCGCGCGCGGAGGCCGGATCACCAAGGCCGACGTACTCGCCGTCGGCAACGGCGCGACCGCCGAAGCCGCCGTCCTGCCCGCAGGAGCGCAGCTGATCAAGGGCGGTGGCGCCGCGCTGGCGCGCTACATGGAGCAGAGCCTCGAGATCCCGACGGCGACCTCGTTCCGCACCCTCACGGTCACGGTTCTCGACGAGCGGCGCAAGCAGCTCAAGGCCGCCGGGCAGCGCGTCTCCTTCACCCACCTGATCGCCTACGCGATCGCGCGCGTCGGCACCGACGAGATGCCGGTCATGGCCCACCACTTCGCGCAGATCGACTCCAAGCCCCACCGAGTCGACGACGGCGCGGTCAACCTCGGCCTGGCCGTCGACGTCGAGAAAAAGGACGGGAGCCGCACGCTGATGGTGCCGGTGATCCGCGACGCGGGCCGCCTCAGCTTCCGGCAGTTCCTCGACGCTTACAACGCGCTCGTCGACAAGGCCCGCACCAACAGCCTCGGCGCCGACGACCTGCAGGGCGCCAATATCTCGCTGACGAATCCCGGCGGGATCGGCACGGTCGCCTCCGTGCCCCGCCTGATGGCCGGCCAGGGCACGATCGTGGCCACCGGCTCGATCGGCTACCCGGTCGGATTCGAGCGGATCGGAGCCATGATCGGCGCCGAGAAGGTCATGACGATGACCTCCACCTACGACCACCGGATCATCCAGGGCGCCGAGTCCGGCCGCTTCCTCCAGCGCATCGAGGCGCTCCTCCAGGGCGAGGAGGGCTTCTACACGGAGGTCTTCGAGGCTCTCGGGGTCGAGCTCCCGGAGCTTCCGCCGCCGCCCGCGCCGGCCGCCGCCGCCGCGGCCGTCAGCGCTCCGACCCCCGGCGCTGCCGAGTCGACGACCGTCCACGACGAGAAGCTGATGCAGGCCGTGCAGGCCGCCACCTCGCTCCTGAAGGCCCACCGCACGCACGGTCACCTCGCGGCGCGCCTTGACCCGCTCGGCCGCGAGCCGGAGGGGGACCCCTCACTGGACCCCGTCCCGCTCGGCCTGACCCCGGAGCTCATGGCGCAGATCCCTGCCCGGATTCTGCGCATGTACGTTCCCGGCGCCACCCTCGCCGACGCCCTCCCGCACCTGCGCGAGACGTATTGCGGCACGATCGCCTATGAGATTGAGCACATCGCCTCCCACCGCCAGCGGTTGTGGCTGCGCGAGGCGATCGAGTCCGGGACGTTCCGCAAGCCACTGACCACCGAGGAGCAGAAGGCCCTGCTCAGGCGGCTGACCGAGGTCGATGCGTTCGAGCGCTTCATGCACAAGGCGTACCTCGGTCAGAAGCAGTTCTCCGTCGAGGGTCTGGACATGACCGTGCCCATGATCGACGAGCTGACCCAGCTGTCGGCGACCCGGGGGGCGCGGGAAGTGGTCATCGGCATGGCCCACCGCGGCCGCCTGAACGTGCTGGCACACAACCTGGGCCGCTCGTACGACTCGATCTTCGCGGAGTTCGAGGGGTCATCGACGCTCGAGCCGATCACCACCCTGCCGCAGGGCGGCACCGGCGACGTCAAGTACCACCACGGCGCGCAGGGCTCCTATCAGCTGGCCGGCGGCGAGTCGATCATCGTCCGCCTGGAGTCCAACCCGTCGCATCTGGAATTCGTGGCTCCCGTCGCCGCCGGCGCCACCCGCGCCGCGCAGACGACCCGCCAGGGCCCGCACGCCCACCAGGACACCAACGCGGCGATGCCCGTCATCCTGCACGGCGACGCCGCCTTCCCCGGCCAGGGCGTGGTGGCCGAGACGCTGAACCTCCAGGCGCTCGACGGCTACACGGTCGGCGGCACGGTCCACCTCATCCAGAACAACCAGGTCGGCTTCACGACCGATCCGGACGACGCCCGCTCCACGACGTACGCGTCGGACCTGGCCAAGGGCTTCGACGTCCCGATCATTCACGTCAACGCCGACGACGTCGCTGCCTGCATCAGCGCGGTCCGGCTCGCGTTCGCCTTCCGTCAGGAGTTCGGCCACGATGTGCTGATCGACCTGATCGGCTACCGGCGCTTCGGTCACAACGAGGCCGATGAGCCGGCGTACACGCAGCCCGAGATGTACCAGGTGATCAAGAAGCATCCGTCGGTCCGCGAGCTGTTCGCCCGCCAGCTCGTCGACCAGGGGGTCGTCTCGGAGCAGGAGTCGACCGAGATGACCGACGAGGTCTGGACGGTGCTCTCAGACGCCCATCAGGAGCTCAAGGAGCGGATCGCCTCCGCCAGGGAGGTCGACCACGCCACCGGCGAGTATCAGCTCGATCGCACCCCGTCGCCGGAGGTCAAGACGGCCGTCGCCGAGGACCGGCTCAAGGTGCTCAACGAGGAGCTGCTGGGGGTTCCGGATGGGTTCACCGTGCATCCGAAGCTCGTGCGCCAGCTCGAGCAGCGCCGCGAGGCGCTGACGACCGGTGAGGGAATCGTGTGGGCGCACGCCGAGGCGCTCGCGTTCGCCTCGCTGCTGACCGAGGGCATCCCCATCCGCCTGACCGGCCAGGACACCGAGCGCGGCACCTTCAGCCAGCGCCACCTGGTGCTCCATGACCCCAAGACCGGCCAGGAGCACTGCGCGATGCAGCATCTGCCGGGGGCACTCGCGCCGATGGAGCTGCACAACAGCCCGCTGTCGGAGATGGCGTGCGTCGGGTTCGAGTACGGCTATTCGCAGGAGGGGCCGGAGACGCTCGTGCTGTGGGAGGCGCAGTTCGGCGACTTCGTCAACGGCGCTCAGGTGATCATCGACCAGTTCATCTCCTCCGGGCTGGCCAAATGGGGCCAGACCTCGCGGCTGACGCTCCTGCTCCCGCACGCCTACGAGGGATCCGGCCCGGAGCACTCCTCCGCGCGGCTCGAGCGCTTCCTGCAGCTCGCCGCCGAGGGCAACATCCGCGTCGCCAACCTGACGACCCCCGGCCAGTACTTCCACCTGCTCCGCCGCCAGGCGCGGATCGCCAAGCAGCGCCCGCTCGTGATCATGACCCCCAAGAGCCTGCTGCGCCTGCCCCAGGCCGCCAGCCCGGTCCAGGATCTCGTCGACGGCCGTTTCCGGCCGGTGCTCTCGGACCCGGGCGTGGAGCCGGCGACCGTCACCCGTCTCGTGCTGTGCACGGGCAAGGTCTACTACGACCTCGTGGGCTCCAAGGCCCGCGGGGACGGACGCGCCGACGGAGTCGCGATCGGCCGCGTCGAGCTGCTGTATCCGTTCCCGCAAGCCGAGCTCATGGAGCTGGTGTCGATGTATCCCAACCTCCGCGAGGTCGTCTGGGTCCAGGAGGAGCCGCGCAACATGGGCGCTCGCGCCTACATGTCGCCTCGGCTGCTGCAGGTGCTGCCGGACCAGCTCCAGTTCGGCTACATCGGCCGTCCGGAGCGCGCCGCATCCGGCGAGGGCTATCCGATCGCTCACGCCACCGAGCAGCAGCGGATCGTCTCGACCGCCCTCGATCTGTCCGAGCCGGTCTCGCAGTACCCGCGGAAGCTTCCGGGCGAGCGCTGATCCGCCCTCGCGCCGGCGCTCTCCATCTGACAGTCTGACGTCATGCGATTTCGCAGAGACGGCTCCCGGCGTGACAACTCACGCCGCCACCTGACGCCCAGCCTCGGCGTCCACGACATGGCGATCGACCTCGGGACGGCCAACACACTGGTGTACGTCGGCGGTCGCGGGATTGTCGTCTCCGAGCCATCCGTCGTCGCCTCCGACGTCGACACCGGGCTCGTGCACGCGGTCGGCGCCGAGGCCGAGCGGATGATCGGCCGGACGCCGTCCTCGATCTCGGCCACCCGCCCGCTGCGCCATGGCGTCATCGCCGACTTCGAGGTCACCGAGGAGATGCTGCGCTACTTCATTCGCAAGGTGATCGATCGGCGGATGGCCCACCCGCGGCTGATCGTCTGTGCCCCGTCCGGCGTCACCGAAGTCGAGAAGCGCGCGGTCGAGGAGGCGTCGTTGGCGGCCGGAGCCCGGCGAGTGCACCTGATCGAGGAGCCGATCGCCGCCGCGATCGGGGCCGGCCTGCCGATCGAGGAGCCGGTCGGCCGAATGGTCGTCGACGTCGGTGGGGGCACGAGCGAGATGGCCGTCATCTCACTGGGAGGAATCGTCATCTCGCGCTCGGTGCGCGTTGGCGGCTATGAGATGGACGAGGCGATCTCCCACTACATCCGGTCCGTCTACCACCTGGCGATCGGCTCCCGGACGGCCGAGGCGATCAAGATCGAGCTCGGATCGGCGGTTCCCCAGCGCGAGGAGCTCGTCACCGAGGTGCGCGGGCGTCATCTCGCCACGGGCCTGCCCACCGCCGTGCAGCTGCGCTCGGAGGAGGTGCGGACGGCGATCGCCGGTCCGCTGCGCGAGATCCTCCGCGCGATCCGCGACACGCTTGAGCAGACACCGCCGGAGCTGGCCTCCGACGTCGCTCGTGACGGCATCCTGCTGGCCGGAGGCGGAACGCTGATCCGGGGCTTTGACGAGATGGTGGCGGCGGAGACCGGGATGCCCGTCTACCTCGCCGAGTCGCCGTTGACCTGCGTCGCCGTCGGCTCAGGCCAGGCGCTGGACCATCTGGATCAGCTGAGCCTGGTCACGCGCCAGCTCGGCCGCGCCCCGACGACGCCGGATTGGCGCACCGCCCAGTCGTAGCCGGTCCACGGCGGCGCTCACCGCGCACCCGGCGAGGAGGATGAGGAAGGGGTCGATCGGCTCCCGGAAACGCGGTGTCTCGACGTTGACGACGACGATCGACAGCCACCACAGGACCGGCATCAGCCACAGCCACCATGGCGCCCGCCGACGACGGCGGGTGAATAGCCCGGCGATCGCGAGGAGGCACAGGGCGTAGAACGAGTACACGCCGATCGTGGCCCACGGCTCGTGGATGTTGAGCGCGGACGTCGATGCGCGCCACGCGAACGTCCCCTCCAGCTCGAACGTTCGCAGGGTGTTGTCGGCGGCCGCCTGCACCGGGGCCAGGGGATGGGCGCCGATGTAGTCGAGCACCTGCGTCGTCAGCAGATTTGAGAGCTGCACCTCGGTGTCGCGGCTTGAACCCCGGGCCAGGTAGCGGAGCTGGGGCACGTGGCTGAACAGGTGCCACTTGTACGGAACCTGGGCGTCGTGGGCCGAGACCGGGTTGTACGTGCCGGCGAGCGTGATCCCGGTCTCGTCGGAGATGGGGACGAAGCTGTGCAGCTCGACGGCGTTGCGGATCGTCCACGGTGCGATCGTCGCGCAGGCGAGCCCCACCAGCAGGACCGGCGCACCGATCGCCTGTAGACCCGGGCGCGTGCGGTTTGGGCCCAGCCGGGCGCGAGCGATGCCCCACGCGGCGATGGCGAACGGGATCAGGTAGAGGATTGCGTTCTGGTGGGTCAGCGCGGCCAGGCCGGTGAGGACGCCGGTGGCAGCGATCCACGCGTGCGGACGGCGCGCCCGCCGGGCGCGCAGCATCGCCCATGCCGCCGCCAGCTCCAGCACGGTCGCCAGGTTCTCCGCGGCCAGGATCCCCGACGTCTCGATGAAGACCGGGTAGATCGCCGCCAGGGCCAAGGCCGCAAACGCGGCTCCCTCGCCGAAGGCCTCGAGGGCGACGAGGCCGACGAGCGCGACGGTGAGCGTTCCGGTCGCCGCCATCTCGATGCGCTCTGGCTGGACCGCGGGCTTGCCGCCCTGCTGGTGGCCGTCAAGCAGGTCGGCGATCGCCAGGTAGTAGGGAAACGCGGGCGGGAAGTAGGCGGTCGGCCCGCGCGAGCCGCCGGCTCCGGATTTGGGGGCGGTACCCGTGTGGTAATCGCCGTACCGCGCGATCATGCTCGCCATCCGGTTGTAGGTCCCCGCGTCGTTGATGGCGTGGTACGGCTCTCCGGCGACGTAGCCCAGGCGAATGCCGAGCGCCGCGAGCAGGAGGGCGGCCACGACCAGCGCCTTGAGTCCGGGACGGCGGCCGGTCAGTGGATCCCGACGATGCCGGCGCATACCCAGTTCGACGCCCCGGCGCCGCCGTTCCAGATCCGTGACGCGACGGCGTCCTGCTCCGCCTTCGGCGCCAGATAAGCGGCAGGGCCGCTCCCGCCGAACAGCTTCCAGGTGGCGGGCATGATCTGGTAATAGCCTGATGCGCCGGCGCTGTTCGGCGGAAGGTTCTGGCCGCCGGACTCGCACAGCACGATCGCGTATGGGATCGCCCAGCCGCCGGAGGGCCCCAGCGCGACGGTTGAGCCGCTACCGGAGGGCGCGGTCGAGGCCGGTGCTGTCGGGGCGGCCGCGGCGGCGCGTTGCGCGGCGGCGGCCGCGGCGGCAGCTGCTCGTGCCGCGGCTGCTGCCTGGGCGGCCTCGACGGCCGAGATCCGGTGGCGAAGCTCGGCGGCGTGGACCTGAGCGGCGCCGAGCGCCGACTGCTGGGCAGCCCGGGCGCTGCGCATCGCCGACTGCTTGCTGGCGAGCAGCGCGTTCATTCCCGCCAGCGCCCGCGCCTGGACCTCGGCGCCCTGCGTCATCTGACGGTCGGTCGTCTGCAGCACGACGAGCCGGTGTGCCGCCTGGTCGGCCTGCGCCCGCGCCGCCCGCGTGAACGAGATGATCGCCTGCTGGCGTTGCTCGGCCATGCCCAGGTAGTTGAGCTGGTCGAGCAGGTTCGTGAACCCGTTCGCGTTGAGAACAACCGAGACCAGATCGGGCTGGGCGCCCTCGTAGTTGGACACGAGCTGCGCGCGCAGGATCGACTTGGCGAACGCCAGCCGGCGCTGCAGCTTGGCGAGCAGCGCCCGCTCGGCCCGCAGCGACGCCTGCGTCTTGGCCAGCTTCACCCGGTCGTTCGCGAGCGCCTGGCTGACCGCCGCCTCCCGTCCCTGAACGAGGCTGATCTGAGAGCCGAGCGACGCGATCACCCCGTTCAGCGAGCTGATGCTCGAGCTGAGGCTCGACGCCCGAGCCTCCGATTGACCCAGCTCGGAGTGCAGCTGTCCCAGGCTGGGCGTTGCCGCCGACGTCCCGGACGGCACCAGAGCAAGGGCCGCCGCCGTCAGCAGGGCGGCGAGCGTGATCGCGACGGGGACGACGCGGGGGAGAGCTGTGCGACGGCAGGTGCTCAAGAGGGTTCGCCCGCGCATCGGGGATTTCGGCCCCATTAGCTGCGACATCCGCGGTCGCGGCGACCATAGCAAGAAGGCCCCGGCCCGGGTCCCTCACCCGCCTCGGCCGCGCCCCTAAAGTCGAGGGCCCATCCCCAAGGCGAACAAAGGTGGTGCCGAGATGTCACGTGCGGTCCGATTTGACGAGTACGGAGACGTCGACGTCCTGCACGTCGTCGATGTCGATCCACCCCAGCCCGGTCCCGGCCAGCTGCTGGTGCGCGTCAAGGCCGCCGGCATCAACCCCGGCGAGGCGAAGATCCGGGATGGATCGCTGCATCAGCGCTTCCCGGCGACGTTCCCGTCGGGCCAGGGCAGTGACCTCGCCGGGGTTGTGGAGCAGGTTGGAGAGGGCGTTGCCGGGTTTCAGGTGGGCAACGAGGTGATCGGCTTCACCAACGAGCGCGCCAGTCAGGCTGAGCTGGTTGTCGTCGATGCCGCCAACGTCACCCGGCGCCCGCCGAACGTTCCCTGGGAAGTGGCGGGCTCGCTCTTCGTCGCCGGCGCGACCGCGTACGCCGCCGTGCGGGCGGTGGGAGCCGGCGCCAGCGACACGGTGGTGGTGGCGGGAGCCGCGGGCGGTGTCGGCTCGATCGCATCTCAGCTCGCCGCCTTGGCGGGAGCGAGGGTCATCGGACTGGCCAGCGAGGCCAACCACCACTGGCTCAGTGAGCACGACGTCACTCCGGTTGCGTATGGCGATGGCGTTGCAGAGCGGCTGCGGGCGGCCGCGCCTGAGGGTGTCGACGCGTTCATCGATACGGTCGGCGGCGGCTACGTGGAGCTGGCCCTGGAACTGGGAGTGGCGCCCCAGCGGATCGACACGATCGCCGACTTCGCAGCCCCTGGGAAGTACGGCGTCAAGGGTGAGGGCAACGCCGCCGGAGCCAGCGCGGACACGCTCGCCGAGCTCGCCGGGCTGATCGCGGCGGGCAAGCTGGAGGTGGCGATCGCGGGCACGTATCCACTTGAACAGGTGCGCCAGGCCTACAGGCAGCTTGAGCAGGGTCACACCCGCGGCAAGCTCGTGCTGCTGCTCGCCTGAGCAGACCGCGGCTCTCCGGGCGAGGCCTCAGCTGAGAGTGCGCGCTCTCATGTCATGTAATGAGGCGGAGTTCTGGGGTGTGGCTACACCTCCACTGGGCTGCGTCCGCAGGAAGGTGAAACGAGAGGCGTGTCAACTCGGCGCCACCGTCGAACGCGCCCTTACGGTAACTCCCAATGACACCCTCTCGCCCAAGAGCCGAAGGCCCCGCGGGCACGGTGGGGTGGGTTGCTCGCCACCGCAGATCGCGGGACATGACATGCTGGTGACCGTGGAGCGTCACACCCTTTCCAGCGACATGATTCTCACCCGGGTGCGCGACACCCCTCCTGGCTTTGTGCGGACCTACGGCGACGTGTCGCCGGGCGCGCCGCGGCGTGCCGGAGCGGTGCTCCACGCGTGCGACGACCCGACGGTGCCGTGGCACCGGATCGTCCGCGCCGACGGCTCGCTGGCGAAGGGACGCCGTCAGCGCCGGCTGCTGGAGCGTGAGGGGGTGCCCTTCAGAGGCGACAAGGTCGTCATGCGCGTCGCGCGGCTGCCCGAATGATGTGGCTCCAGCGCACCATCCGACTGCAGCCGCGCCCGCGCGGCTTTCATCTGGTCACCCGCGATGTGCTGCAGGAGCTGCCGGAATTGCGTGACTTCGAAACCGGCATGCTCCACCTGCTCATCCAGCACACGTCAGCGTCGCTGACGCTCTCCGAGAATGCCTCGCCCGATGTCCGCCGCGACTTCGAGACCTGGTTCAGCCAGGCTGTGCCTGAGGGTGCGCCCTACTGGACCCACACGCTCGAGGGTGAGGACGACATGCCGGCGCACATCAAGGCGGCGCTGCTCGGACCGTCGCTCACCGTGCCCATCGCCGGCGGACGCCCGGCGCTGGGGACGTGGCAGGGCATCTACCTGTGCGAGCACCGCGACCGTGGTGGCACCCGCTCGCTCGTCGCCACCGCCTGGGGCGAGCGCTCCCAGGGGTTGATCGTGCCGGCCTGACGGGCAGGGGGTGAGGCCTGCCGGCCGCAGAGTCGTCACCTTCCCCTCCATGCCGGGGCGCGCTTCTCTGCGAATGCCGTCGCCCCCTCGCGTGCGTCCTCGGAGGCCATGACCGGTCCGGAGATCTCCGCCTGCCGAGTGAAGAACTCCGCGTCCGGCCAGTCGACGGATTCGTTGAGGATGCGCTTGGTCGCCGCCAGCGCAAGCGGACCGTTCTGCGCGATCATCGCCGCCAGCTCAAGCGCCGTCTCCAGTGCGGCGCCCGGTTCGGCCAGGCGGTTGACCAGGCCCAGTTCGTGCCCGCGTTCGGCGGTGATCGGATCACCGGTGAGCGCCATCTCCATCGCGATGTTGCGCGGCAGCATCCGCGGGAGGCGCAGCAGCCCGCCGCCGGCGGCGACCAGCGACCGCTTGGCCTCCGGGATCCCCAGCCGGGCGCCCCGGGCGGCGACGATCAGATCACAGGACAGCGCGACCTCCAGACCGCCCGCCACGGCAAACCCCTCGATGGCGGCGATCAGTGGCTTCGCGGATGCGCGCTGCGTGATCCCGGCAAAGCCGCGGTCTCCGGCCCACGGTCGTTCCCCGGTGACGAACGCCTTGAGGTCCATGCCGGAGGAGAAGCCCTTGCCGGCGCCCGTGACGACGCCGGTCGACAGCTCGGCATCGGCGTCGAGCTCGTCGAGCGCGGCCGCGATGCCGGCGGCGACGGCCGCATTGACGGCGTTTCGCTGGTCCGGCCGGTTGATTGTGATGAGGAGCACGCGCTCGCGACGCTCCGTGAGTACGGCCTGGTCGGTATCGGTCATGCCGCGAACAATCTCAGTTCCGGCTCGCGCTCGCCACGCAGCACGGCCAGGTCGACCTCGACACACTCGAGGTCCCGGGTCTCGGCGAGCACCCGTGCCTGGGGCCTGATCGTCTGCGCGACCAGAACGCCTCGGCACAGCTCGAACTCCGGGTCGCGCCGGATCCGCTCCAGGTACCGCGTCAGCTGCTCCACCGCCTCGATGCCGGCCACGCGCTTGATCTCCACGGCCACCCAGCGATCGGACGCGTCTCGGCACATCAGGTCAACCGGGCCGATGTCAGTCGGCCATTCGCGCCGCACGAGGCGAAAACCGTCGCCGCACCACTCCGGGGACTCGGCCAGCAACTCCTGGAGGTGCGCCTCGACGCCGTCCTTCGCGAGTGCCACATCGGCGTCGGGGGACCCCATCTCGTGCGTGACGTCCGACAGCACCTCGTGCAAGTCGATCTCGACGCGGTCCTCGCTGGATCCAGCGTGCTTGCGGACGACGATCCGGTCCCCGGTCTCTTCGATCACGGTCGGTGGCGTCATCCAATTCAGCGGCTTGACGCTCTGGCTCCCATGATCAGACCAGACCATGAACGTCCCGTCGGCCTTGAACATCAGCAGCCGGGTGGCCTGCGACAGGCGCGTCGTCAGGCGACCCGAGTACTCCACCGAGCAGGAGGCGACGATCAGGCGCATCGGCCAAACCCTACGATGGCCGGCGGACACCGGCGCCGCTGGATTCCGCATCTAGCGGAGACGTTGACCCTGGGGGACTTTCAGCCGCGGCGAGTTCGACGCCTCCTATCATCTGGAGCCATGCGCAGCCAGCTCAGGCCGCTGTTCGACCGCGTGGTGATCAAGGAGCTTGATCCTGATCGCATACGCCGCTCCGGCCTGCTGGTTCCGCCCGGGTCCGACGAGCCACCGCCTCAGCATGGCATCGTGCTCGCGGTCGGCCCCGGGCTGGACTGGTGGGATCACGTCGGCGTCCGGATGCCCGTCAAGCCGGGTGATCACGTGGTCTTCCCGGCGTCCGCGGGGGCATGGGTCGAGGTCGACGAGGAGCGGCTGCTCGTCTGCCGCGTTGGTGAGCTGCTCGGAGTGCTGGAGCAGATCGAGGAGTGTCCGGCCTGCGGAGGCCGTCTGCTGGCGCCGCAGGAGTCCTGCCCGGTCTGCGGCCGCGAGGGCTCGCCCGCCCCGTCGTAGACGCGGCCTGGAACTGCTAGTGCACGGTGCGCTAGGCCGCGCTGCGCTCGGAGAGCCCGCGCGGAGTGGCCGCCCGCACGCGCGCGAGTAGCTGCGAGACCTCGGGGTCGTCGCCGAGCGAGAGCGCCCGCCGGCAGGCTTCGCCGCACTCCGCCAGTCGATCGGTGCGCGCCAGCGCATGCGCGTAGTTTGACCAAGCGCGTGGGGAGCTCGGCTCCAGCTGCGTCGCCGTATGGGCTGCCGACACCTCGGCACCGACGTCGCCCGCCAGGTGGTGGGCGAGGGCCAGGTCGAGGAGTCCGTCGACGGACGGTCCGACCAGTCGCGCGCGTTCCAGCGCACTGATCGCGCCGGAGCGGTCGTTGAGCCGCAGCCGCAACCGCCCGAGCCGCTCCCACGCGGACGCGTCGGCCGGCGCTCGGTTCGCCGCCCGGATGGCGGCCTCGGCGGCCAGATCCACCGCTCCCATGTCCTCGTAGATGCGGGAGGCGAAGCGCTCCGGGGTGGGGCGATCGGTGTCCACCCGGGCCCAGTCGCGGACCGTCCGCGCGGCGGCCGGGAGGTTGCCGGCCTGCCAGAACGCGGCGGTCAGCAGGCGGAGCACCGCGGCGTTGTCGGGCTCGGCGTCGCGGGCATAGACGAGTCGCTGGGCCGCGAGCTCGGCGTCGCCCTCGGCAAGCGCGTGTTGGGCGGCCGTCATGAAACGCTCGACGCGGTCGGCGGCGGGATCCGGCTTTGAGAAGTCGACGAACTGCAGCGAACCTGCGGGAACGGTCCGGATCCCGACGGCGAACATGACCCGCGCCCACTGCTGCGAGCTCTCCTCGTCGCCGGAGAAGTAGATGCCGCTCACCGTCCCCACGCCCCATTCCGGATACGACACGCACCGGGCGTACCGGTGCACGACGGAGTGATCCGGCACCCGCGAGCCAAACGGATCATGTTTGGCGCGGTCCGCCGCCGCCTCCTTGGCCCGCTGCTCCTCCTCGTACGCCCGCCGCCCGGCGTCCTCGCGGGCCCGGCGGGTCGCCGCTGCCGACGCCTTGACCGCATTGCGGCTGACGCGGCCGCCGCGAGACGACTCAGCCAGACGCTCCAGCTCGTCGGCGGCCTCGTTGATCGCCTGGAGGTGGCGCTGGTGCTCATGCCGCCGCCCGGGAGGCGCGATATCCGGATGCCAGCGCTTCGCCATCCTGCGGCGCGCCAGCTGGACCGCACGCTGATCAAACGGCGGTTCGAGCTCCAGCAGCAGGAGGGCGGCTTCGACGTCCAGGATGCGAGGCATGACACACCAACGTTAGCGAGCACCCACGGTTCCTGGGGCCTCATCCGCGGTCAGATTCACAACCTCGATGTGCAAGCGCGACGTGCCCAAACGACCCAGAAGCGACGCCGAACTGCGCCAACTTCGCGCCGTGGCCGCCGACGCAGCGCGATCGCCCATACGGTCGCCCTCATGGCCGTCGCACCCCGCCGCTCCCCATCCCACGTCGGTCTCGCGCTTGGCCTCGGTGCCGCCGGGGCGGTGGTCACGGCCGGCGTCGGCCTGATGCTCGTCTCGCTCGTGATCCCCCAAGAGCCGCCTGCCGCCTCCTGTGGCGCGACCGGAGGCGCTCCCGGCTCGATCGTCCCGCTCGCGGGAGCGGGTGGCGTGCGGGTCGGTGCGACCGAGTACGGCGGCCCCGGCGATCCGGGCAGCGGCTCGGTCGGAGCCTCCGGTGTCAATCTGCTGGCACACCCGGACAGCTACGCGGAGCTTGGCGGCACGACCTTTGCGACCGCCTCGGCGATGGGCGGCCTGCCGTACATGACGCCGCTGCGGATCAGCTGGGGACGCCGGTCGGCGATCGCCTACAAACGCGACTTCGGGCTGGGCGGGAGCCCGGTGGGCGGTCTGCCCCGCGTGATCGACCTGTGGTGGCAGTTCGCACGAGCTCTGGGCATCCCGTACCAGGACGGGCGGTGGTCAGGCGCCGTCGGGGTCAGCGTCCCACCCGCGGCCGGGGCGGGCAGCCTCCTGGGCGGCTCGCCGTCCGCCGGACCGGGGGATGGGGCCGCCGGGAGCCGGGGCGCGACGGCCGCCGGTGGCGGAGGCGGAGGCGGGGCCTGCGTGCCGGGCGGCGCCCCCGGAGTCCAGGTGACCGCAGGGCCGCACGCCCAACTGCTGTCCGACGGCCAGGCGGCAGCACCGGCGGACGCGCCCGTCGCGGTCCGGGGCATCATCGCCGCCGGCGACCAGATCGTGGGCAAGCCGTACGTCTACGGGGGCGGTCACGGACTGCCGCTGGACCAGATCGCCCCCGCGTATGACTGCTCGTCCAGCGTCGAGCACCTGCTCTACGGCGGCGGGCTGCTGCCGGTCGGTTACGGAGCGGCCTCCGGTGCGCTCGAGTCCTTCGGCCGGCCCGGACCCGGGCGCTGGGTGACGATCTACGCGAGCCCTGACCACGTGTTCATGTACGTCGCCGGCCTGCGCTGGGACACCCACGATGCCGCCGGGCCCGGGGATGGCAGCACGGGGATCGGGTGGCACCCGCTGGTCCGAAGCTCGGCCGGGTTCGTCGCTCGGCACCCCGCGGGGCTGTAGGGATGAGGCGCCTCCGGATGGCCGCGGCGGTCGGCGGCGTCTCATTGTGCGCCGCCGGGTGTGCCCTGACGCCGGGCGGCGGTGGGTCGCCGGCCGGCTCGAGCGTCCCCGCCCGGTCTCACGCACGCGCGTCGTCGCGGCCGCCCACGCGGTCCCGGTCGACCGGCCCGTCCGGCCGGACGGGCCCCTCCGCGACCAGCGCGCTCCTGGCGCAGGCGAACCGGACGCACGAGTATCCGACGCCGACGCCCCCGCAGCAGGTGATCGGTGGCTGGCGGAATCCCGTCCAAGCGGTGCAGGTCTTCACCGCCACCTACATCAACTGGACGGCGTCGACGGTCTCGGCCCGCCTACAGGCACTCGCCGAGGTGAGCGTCGGCCAGGCGCGGTCCGCCATGTCGCTTGCGGCAGCCGAGACCGCGAAGGACTACGAGCTGCGGCGCAGCGGGGTGGCCAACAGCGGCACCGTGGAGGCGATCGCTCCGTTGCGCTCTGGCTCCGATCAGTACGCGGTTGTGACGAGGGAGGCAACCGCCGCGGCCAACTCGAGTGCCTACCGTGGCCTGGCGCCCGCCTGGCACGTCACGCTGGCCAGGGTGACCCGGGTGACGGGTGGGCTCTGGGTCCTCAGCGACTGGCAACCGGAGAACTGAGTGCTCTGAGTCAGATCGACGCAGTGATGGCGGCGTGGACCTGCATAACGCGCCAAATCGAGCGTGCGCCGGGATGGTCTGGCGCAAAATCGGGGCTGTGCGTGGCTGTCGCAAAGCCCCGGCGTTTGGGTCGCGCCCGGCGATTTGGGTGTGCTCTTGGCGTGTGCGTCGGTGGAGGGGAGTGGGGTGGGTAGCGCGGCGGTCGTCGTCGGTCCCGCCGCGCATAGCGTGGAGGTTTTCCGTGGGAGGGGGCGGCGCGGCGCGAGCGGACGCCCGTCTGCACTGCCCCGGCCCCACCCCCTCCACT
>DASZMU010000138.1:0-2543 GCA_035551695.1 Solirubrobacteraceae bacterium | reverse complement strand
GTGTTGATGAACCGCGTCCCGTTGTCGGCCGGCCAGCGTTCCCGGCCGATCGGTCCGCGACGGTGCACATGACCGAACAGGACGACTTCGGCGTCGACGCCCAGCCGGCGGACGACGCGGGCCATCGCGGGAATGCCGGCGAACCGCATCTGCGTGTCGACGAGCGTCGCGGTCGCTTGCGCAAGGCCGCCGTCGAGGAGCAGCCGGGACAGGGACGGGGTGTTGGTGGCGCGCAGCACGTGGGCCAGGCGCTCGAGGAAGGTACCGAGCGGCCGGCTCATCAACTGCTCCGGGAGGGACCCGCGCGACGCTCGCCGTCGCCGCTCGTAATCCATGGGGAGTACGGCGGCGGAAGGCTCCCACCGCAGGCGCGGGCGGCGGATTCCGACGGCGGAGTCCGGGATGAGGTGCCGATCCAGATAGTGACCATGGGTCGCCCAGATGCGATCACCCAGCCACACGCCCGGGTAATTGACCCTGGTTCGCGCGGGAGCCAGCCAGGACAGCAGCCGTTCCAGGAAGGGGCTGGCGGCGGCCGGGACATCGCTGCTGGGGCCCAGGCGGGAACCCTCGGCGCGCGCCCAGCGGAGCGTCAAGGGAGCGTCGTGATTGCCCGGAACGAGGATCACCTCGCGGTCCGCGCCCAGGCGCCGGCCGATCGCGCGCATCACCGGCTCGGCGACCGCCATCGAGTGCTCGGCCCGCCGGTGCATGAGCTCCATCGTGTCGCCGAGTAGCACGAGCCGGTCGACGCCGTCGACGGCCACGAGCAGCCGCTCCAGGACGAGCGGGTGACGAAGAACGTCGCACCCTGACCGGTTGCCGAGGTGCAGATCCGAGATGACGAGCGTGCGCACGGCGGCGCACGATAGAGGCGAATCGCTGCCGCGATTCGCTTGCGAGAATCGCTGCCGCGACTCTCGGCGCGAACCGATTCCCTCAGGCGGTGACGAGCGTGGCGAATCGCGTCAGCGATTCGCCATTCTCGCAAACTGATCGCGAAGCGATTAGGCGGTGACGAGCGTGTCGAAGTGCAGCGGAACGCCCCGGGCGAGAACGAGGACCGGCGCGGTCGCCTCCTCTATTGCCCGTTGCGCGTTGCCAGTGATCATCACGTGGCCGTCACGCGCCTCGCGGCGCGAGCCGACGACCAGCATGTCGGCACCGCGCTCGGTGTCGACCACCTCGGCGTCCAACCGGCCGGCCAGCGAGAACGCAGTCTCGATCGACGCCTCATCCGCCGAGCCGCGCACGACAGCAATGGTCCGGATGCGACCATCGCCGGGGATCGCGAAGTCGGCTGGGGCCAACGCCAGCGCGGCGGGCCCTCCCTCAAGCAACGTCTGAGCCGAGCGGCCGATGGCGACGCGGCCACGGGGAGTGCGGTAATCCGATCCGAAGACGATCAGGTCGGCGTCCTCCTCGCTTGCGAGCCAGCCGAGGCCCTCGCCGGTGGACGGGCTGACGACGATGCGGCGCTCGACGTACGCGTCGTCGAGCCACCGCGCGCCGCGCTGGAGCAGCTGCTCGGCCTCCTGCTGGGAGAGCTGTTCGCGATCGAGGCGGCGGTGCTTGACGTGCCGCACATAGGCGAGCGTCAGCTCGGCGCCTGCGTCGCGCAGGATCCGTCCGAGCATCAGGGCGTCGTGGTCGCTCTGGGTGTCGTCATAGGAGACGATCGCGTGGGGGGGCATTTCGGTGCTCTCCTTGTTGCACTAAGTCCGGCTGAGATTCGCAGGGTCGTCGCGATCAGCACCAGTGAACTTGTTCATCACGGCTATAAGATGTGCTAATGCTGAACTTGGGCCGGCTGCAGGTTCTGTGCGAGGTGGTCAGCCGGGGGTCCTTCTCGGCGGCCGCCGACGCCCTCTCCTACACGCAGTCAGCGGTCTCGCAGGCGGTTGCCCGCCTCGAGGCCGAGACTGGCACGACACTCGTCATCCGTGACCGTCGCGGCATCCGGCCGACCGCCGCCGGCGCGACGCTCATCACGCACGCCGAGGCGATCTTCGCCCAGGTCGAGGCCGCCGAGGCGGATCTCGCCGCGGTCCTCGGCATTCGCGCCGGGCGGCTGCGCGTCGCCTCGTTTCCGTCGGCGGGGGCGACGCTCATGCCGCTGGCGGTCGCCGCCTTCCGGCGGGCCCACCCGGGGGTCGCCCTGACGCTCGCCGAGGGGGAACCTGAGGAGATCGCCCCGCGGGTCCGGGCGGGCGAGTTCGATCTGGCGCTGCTGTTCGAGTTCCCCGGAGCCCCACCGCGCCGCGACGGACCCGGCGCCGGCCTGCAGTCGGTCCCTCTGCTGAAGGACCCCATGGATGTCGCCCTTCCCGCCGACCATCCCCTGGCCGCCAAGCCGGCGCTGAGGCTGGCCGACCTGCGCGCCCAGCAATGGGTGCAGACCTCGGCCCAGAGTCCCTGCGCGCGGCACGTCGTCCGCTCCTGCCTGGCCGCCGGCTTCGAGCCCGACGTCGCCTTTGAGTCAGACGACTACGACACCGTCCAGGGACTCGTCGCGGCCGGCGTGGGCGTGGCGCTGATCCCGC
>DASZMU010000137.1:0-1607 GCA_035551695.1 Solirubrobacteraceae bacterium | reverse complement strand
CATCCCGAGGAACTCGGCGAGCGCCACGTACCAGGCCTCATAGCTGGTCAGGCCCGGGTAGGCGGTCCGCTCGCCGGCCTGCTCGTGCGACCGTCTGGCGTCGATCTTCGCCTGCAGCGCCTGCAGCCGCTGGGACGCGGCGGTCAGGCGGTCTGCCTGCTGCCGGAGTGACTGGTCCTGGTTCCTCAGCTCGCCGAGCTCGGCCTCAACGGCGTTCTTCCGGGCCAGCGATTCCCGGGCGAGGTCGGGCTGCCCGGCCGCGCGGGCCTCGCCGGCGCGCCGCTCCAGCTTGCCCGAGGACTCCGCCAGGGCCGTCATCTGCAGTTCCACCCGATTGCGGGCCGTGTCGCAGTCAGCAACGTCCCTGCGGACCCTCCGCAGCAGCTCTACCTGCTCAAGGACGACCAGGCCGGGCATCTCCACGGGATTGCCGGTGCCGCTGCTGGCCGGCCCGGGCGGAAGGAACAGCCGGGCCCGTTCCGGTGAACCCGGCGGCGCGGCCAGGCCCGGACTGCGCAGCTCCCAGATCCGCTCGGCGAACGGGTCGTACGGGAAGTACTCGACGCGCAGCCGCCGGAGGTCGGCGTGCGCCAGCGACGCGGCATCGGCGGAGATCTCCCCCGCGAGCTCGGCCCGGTGCAGGATGCTTGCCGCCTCGACGGGCATGAGGTGCGGCGCGGCAAGCGGCTCGCCCCCGAGTACGGACTCGGCCCACTTCCCCGTCGCGTCGGCGCTGGCCAGGCCCGCCACGACAACCGAGGCGTCGACGACGACCGTCATCGGCGATCCTCGAGCTGATGCGCGAGAATCCGGTCCGGCGGCAGAGCCGGAGCGGTCGCGGCCTTGCGTGCGCGGACCTCCGCAATGAGGGCCTCCGCATCGGGCTGGCGAGCGAGATCTATGAGCTTGGACCGGAGGTACTCCTGGAGCGAGCGCCCGGTCGCCGCCGCCCGCGCCGCGAGCTCGTCGCGCGTCTCATCCGGTACGTCGCGGATCGTGATCGACGTCGTCATAGCTGCATTATGCTGCGATCAGCAGCATAATGCAATTCCCGAGGCTGCCGCTGCCGCCAGCGCTCTGGGTTCGGGCTTTGGTGCCTCGCCATAGGTTCTTGAGACTTCACGACAACGGTGAGGGCATGCGCCCGGCGCCGGTAACGATCGCCCCGGCTGGTCCATCCGCTCGCCTTACGCGTAGATGAGGATCTCGGAGACCTGTGCGCCGTTCTGGACGCTGTTGGCGGTGAAGCTGAGCTGCACGTACTGGTCACTGGTCCCCGAGGGGAGCTGGATGGTGACGGTGTTGCCGGTGGACGGGTTCCAGGTGTAGGTGGCGGATCCCACCAGCGTGGTGAAGGTGCTGCCGTTGGCGGAGCCGAGGACGGACAGCGTTTGGGTCCTGGTCGACCAGGCCGTTGACGGCGGCAGGTCGATCGTGACGAAGCCGAGGGCCTGCACTGACCTCGTGTTCACGGTGATGGTGCTGGGCCACGCGCCGTCGGTGCTCTCCCAGTAGCTGCTGGTGTTGCCGTCAACGGCGTTGCCGGGCACGTAGCTCTGGGTGTAGCTGGACGCGCTGACCGGGGCGTTGAGTGCCAGGTTCGTCGT
>DASZMU010000136.1:0-2113 GCA_035551695.1 Solirubrobacteraceae bacterium | reverse complement strand
TCGTAGTAGTCCTTCATCGTCGCTCTCAGCCCTTCATCCTCGCTCACGGCCGGTCGCCGCCTGCGTATCGTCCGACATCCCCGTGATCATCGCTCTAGAGTGGCCATGCGCAGGGAGGATCGAGGGCGTGACCATGACGGGCCGACGCATAGCGGCGATCACACCGGTGGACCACCCCGGCGGCGCCGAGACGACGCTGTTACGGCTCCTCTCCCGGCTCGCGGCTCGCGGCTGGCATGTGACGCTGACCACACCCGGCGTGGGCCCGCTTCGCGACGAGGCGCTGGCTGCCGGTTATGACTGGCGCGCCCTTCCACTCGGAGGGCTGACGCGGCGTGCCGGCGGCAGGGCGATCCTCTCGTTCCCGGCAGCGCGCCGCCTGGCGCGCGAGCACGACGTCGTCTATCTCAACGGCGCCGTGTGCGGCCGTCTGCTGCCCGCCCTTCCGGCGGCGCCGGTGAGGGTGCTGCATGTCCACGAGATGGTGCGGCGGGTTCCGCGCTTCTGGCGCCGGGCTGACGTCGTGCTGGCGGCTTCGCAGGCCGCCGCTGACCGCTTCCGCGAGATCGACTCTCACGTCGTGTTCGGGCCCATCGATCCGGACCCTCCGACCGCGAAGGCACCGTGGCCCACCGGTAACGGTCCCGTGATCGGGTTCGTCGGGCGGATCGAGCCGCGCAAGGGTCCGCTCGACCTCGTCCGGGCGGCTCCCGCGATCCGGCGCGGCGCCCCCGGCGCCCATCTCGTGATGGTCGGCGAGGACCCCTACGGATCCGACCCCGCGTATACGGAGGCGGTGCTCACCTCACCCGAAGTCGAGCATCATCCGTGGATGGACAACGCCCCGGGGCTGATGCGCCACCTCGACGTGCTCGTGCTCCCATCCTATGAGGAGCCGTTTGGGACCGTCCTCGCCGAGGCGATGGCGGTTGGAACGCCCGTCGTGGCAACACGTGTCGACGGGCTGCCCGAGGTGGTGCGTGACGGCGTGACCGGACGGCTCGTTGCACCCGGTGACCCCGATGGCATCGCCGCCGCCGTACTCGAGGTGCTCGCTCGCCGCGATGAGATGAGCGACGCCGCACGAGCGCACGCTCGCCGGTTCGCGTCAGACGACTACGCCCTGCGAGTGGAACGGCTGATCACGCGTTGAAGGTCGCGTTTGACAGCCGGCCGGCGAAGGACGTGCAGGGGATTGGCCGCTACGCACGGTGCCTGCTCCACGCGCTGAGCGACACGGCGCGCGGCGAGATCGTCGAGACGCGCGATCCCCGGCGATGCGACCTGTTCCACTCTCCGTGGATCGACGGAGCCCTGCTCCGGTCTCCGGTGCCGATGGTGGTGACGCTCCACGACCTGGTCCCGCTCAAGCGCCGCGGCGAGTACCTGCGCTCGGGGATCCGCTTCAAGCTCCGCTACCTCGCCGTCCAGCGCGCCACCCGCGTGATCGTGCCGACGGGTGCGGTCGCCGACGACGTGGTGAGCGGGCTTCAGATCCCGCCTGAGCGGGTGGCGGTCATCAAGGAGGCGCCGGCTCCGTCGTTCGGGCCGAGGTCGCCCGCCGAAGTCGATGCCGCGCGCGAGCGTTACGGCCTCCCCGACCGCTACCTGCTGTGGGTGGGCGGAATGCGCTCGCCGGATCCGCGCAAGCGCGTGGCGGAGCTGGCGCGAGCCGCGCGGACGATGCCGCTGGTCCTCGTCGGGCCGGCCAGCCGCTGGGCTCGGGAGCTCCCTTCCGTGACGGTTACCGGCCAGGTGACAGACGACGAGCTGGCCGCGATCTACACCGGGGCGCATGCGCTGGTGTTCCCGAGCGACGAGGAGGGGTTCGGACTGCCGCCGGTGGAGGCGCTCGCGTGCGGAACACCCGTCGTCGCGTGCGATGTGCCGGCGCTGAGAGAGGTGCTCGATGGCCGCGCGGTGCTGGTCAGAGACATCAACGACCTCGATGGACTGCTCGCCGCGGCCGAGTCGTCCAGGCGGCCGGCGCCGGCGCCCCCGCCTTGGACTTGGGGTGACGCGGCCGAGGCCACCTGGAACGTCTACGAGGAGGCCCTGTCCGCGCCCCCGGCTCGCGGCCGCGGAGCGCGCGTTCGGCGCCCTCGGAGCGTTG
>DASZMU010000135.1:0-32468 GCA_035551695.1 Solirubrobacteraceae bacterium | reverse complement strand
GCGGACCTGATGGCCAACCCCCAGCAGTCGGTCGCCCCCGCGCAGACGATCGCGCTGACGCTCGACTGGCTCGAGCGGGGACCGGATCCAGAGCTCGAGCCGGGGGTCACCCCGTCGGTGCAGCGCGACACGGTCCGCTGCGGGTTCGGCGATGCCCAGCTCACCGAGACGCCGCTGTGGCTCGAGGGACTGCACGGCCGGATCTTCGGAGTCCTCACCGAGCCGCCCACGGGATCGGCCGCCCCGGTCGGCGCCGTCCTGGTTGGTGCCGGCGCCGTGCCCCACACCGGTCCCAATCGCAGCTGGGTGACTCTTGCCCGCCGCTGGGCGGCCAAGGGCGTCCCGACGCTCCGGGTCGACCTGGGCGGGATCGGCGAGTCCGACGGGGAGGACCCTGAGCTGCTGACCGACGAGAGCTTCAACGACCGCACCCGCGGGACCGAGATCGGCATGGTCCTCGACCAGCTCCAGCGGCGGGGCGTGGCCGACCGGTTCATCCTGGGCGGGCTGTGCTCAGGCGCCTATATCTCGCAGCGGCTCGCGCGTGAGGATGATCGCATCCGGGGGCTGATGCTCATCAACATGTACGCGTTCGAGTGGAGCATGCAGCTGATGATCGAGCGCGACCGCTGGGACCGGCTGTCGGAAGAGCTGCCGGCCGGGAGGGTGCGCTCGATCGATCGGGAGCTGCTCCGCCGGGCGCTCCGCCATGCCCGTCCGGATCGAGCCTGGCGCCTGATCAGCCGTGCCTCCGAGCGCCAGCAGCGTCACGAGGCGACCCGCGCGCTGGACGCACTCCGCGACCGCGGCGTCGAGACCCTGCTCGTCCTCTCCCGCGACGAGCCGCTACTCAACCAGTTCCAGCGCCAAGGCCTGGTCAGCCGTCTGAGCCGCTGGCCGAACCTCACCCTCCACGAAGGGCGCTCGCGCGACCACATGTACCGGGCGCTCTGGTACCAGCGAGAGATCTACGCCGCGATGGACGCCGCCCTGCAGCGCATGCTCGACCGGCCGGCGAACGCGCCGCGCTGATCTTCTCGGCCGGCCGGTAGGCTGCGCGCATGTCTCGAGTTGGGGCGCGAGCCGAGGGCCGCGCGTGGCTTGACGCCCGCGCGACGCAACATCTGCACAGCCGCCTTCAGGCGGGCCTGCGGCGCGCCCGCGGCGGCGTGACCGCCCTTGTGAGCGTCACGACCACACTCGACGCCGACGTCGATCCCAGCGCCGTGGTCGCGGCCTCCCGCCGCCCCGACGAGCCGTGGTTCTGCTTCGAGCAGCCGGATCGCGACGGGGCCGCGGTGGCGGCGCTCGGGCGGGTGCTGGCGTTGGAGGCCGAGGGCGAGGACCGGTTCGCTCAGGTTGCCGCCCGGTGGCGGACGCTTGCGCGCGACGCATTGGCCGACGACGTCGACGGCCCCGGCGGGTCCGGGCTCGTGGCACTCGGCGGCTTTGCGTTCGCCGCCGGCGGCGGAGCGTCGCCGGTGTGGAGTGGCTTTGCCCCGGCATCGCTGATCGTGCCGGAGGTCTCGCTGGCCCGACGGGGCGGCGAGTGCCGGTTGACCGTCAGCGTCGCGGTGGCCCCGGACGACACGGTCGCCGACGCGTCTGAACGGATCACCCGGCGGCTGGCGGAGCTGCGCTCGGCGCCGCTGCCGCTGCTCGATCCGGTCCCGGTCGGCAGGTACGAGGTCATCAGCCCGATGCCGCCCGTCCACTACGAGGAGGCCGTCACCCGCGCCGTGCAGCGGATCGCGGCACACGAGTTCGAGAAGGTGGTCCTGGCGCGCGAGGTCGAGGTGCACGCCCCGGTCGCGCATGATCCCGCTGCGGTGCTCGGTCTGCTTCGCCAGGCGTTTCCCACGTCGTTCACCTACGCCGTCGGCCGTGGCGATGCGACGTTCATCGGCGCCACCCCGGAGCTCCTGATCCGCCGCGAGGGTCAGCGCGCGAGCACGGTCGCCCTCGCCGGATCGACACGGCGCAGCGCCGATCCGGCGGTCGACGATCACCTCGGCGAGCAACTGCTGCGCTCCGACAAGGACCGGGAGGAGAACGCCATCGTCGCCCGGCGGATCGCCCGGACGCTCAAGCCGTTCTCCGTCTGGGTGGCCGCCGCCCCGGAGCCGGTCGTCGTCAAGGTGGCCAACATCCAGCACCTGGCGGCGCCGATTCGCGCCCAGTTGGCGTCCTCGATCGACGCGATCGAGCTTGTCGGCCGTCTGCACCCAACCCCGGCCGTCGGTGCCGAGCCCGCCTCGGCGCTCAACGTGATCCCGGCGCTCGAGGGCTTTGACCGCGGCTGGTACGCCGGCCCGGTGGGCTGGACCGACGCCTCCGGCGACGGGGAGTTCTGCGTCGCGCTCCGCTGCGCGCTGCTCCGCGGCCCGGTCGCCCGCTGTTACGCCGGCTGCGGGATCGTGCGCGATTCGAACCCGGCCGCCGAGCTCGCGGAGACCGAGGTCAAGCTCCAGGTGATGCTGCCGGCGCTGGCGGGCTGAGCTCGCGCAGCGCGCGCAGCGCCTCGTCCGCGACCCGCCGGTGCAGGGCCAGGTTGTCGAGGCGGTCGGTCCGGACCTCGATCAGTCGCGATTGACCCGGCTCGTGCTCGGCGCGCAACGCCGCCCGGAGCTCGTCCTCGACCGACACCCGCTCGTAGGCGAGGCCGTACAGCCGCGCGGCGTGTTCGAAGTCCAGCCCGTGGGGGGTGGCGACGTGCTGCTCGAAGGCATCGGTCTCGCCGCTGACCGCCAGGAAATGGAAGATCCCGCCGCCGTCGTTGTTGAGCAGCACGATCGTCAGCTCCAGGTCCAGCCGGCGGGCGGCGATCAGTCCGCCGATGTCGTGCGCCAGGGCGACGTCTCCGATCAGCAGCACGACCGGCGCGTCGGATGCGGCCGCCACTCCGAACGCGGTCGAGACGGTGCCGTCGATCCCGTTGGCGCCGCGGTTGGACAGGACGCGACCGAGATGGTGATCGCCCCCCAGGTACAGCTCCACGTCGCGGATCGGCATCGACGAGGCGACGACGAGCGTGGCCGCCTCCGGGAGGGCCTCGCCGAGCAGTCGCGCCACGAGCGGCTCGGACAGCTCGGGCCCCAGCTCGCGGTGGACGACGTCGGTCACCGCATCGTCGGCCTGTCGCCACCCCGGC
Source organism: Solirubrobacteraceae bacterium (assembly GCA_035551695.1). Classification (GTDB taxonomy): domain Bacteria; phylum Actinomycetota; class Thermoleophilia; order Solirubrobacterales; family Solirubrobacteraceae; genus Palsa-465. The sequence continues at coordinate 29,317 of DASZMU010000135.1, read as the reverse complement.
AGCCAGTCTGAGTCCAACGGCGCGGGCGGAGTCCAGGCGCGGAGCGTCGAGACGGGATCGGCCGCGAGCACCTCGCCGAGGACGCCCGCCGGATCCTGCCACGCCGCCTCCGGGTCGAGCGCCACCTGCGTCACGTCGTCGCCGAGTGAGTGGAGCCAGGCGCGCAGCGGCTTGGAGGTGGGCAAGTCGCCGCAGCGCACGACCAGTTCCGGGCGCGTCCGCGCGCAGAACGCGTCGTCACGCAGGAGCAGGTCATAGGTGGCGATCGCCGCTGGTCCACTGCGCGCTCCGGAGAGCGGGTCGGCGAGCAGGGGGTAGCCGGCGGCCTCGGCGAACTCCCGGACCGCGTCACCGAGGTCGTCGCCCCGTTCGTCACGACCGGCGACCACGACGCCCCGCGCAGGCAGGTCCGGGGCGGTGGCGGAGGGGACGGGCGGCGTGGACACGAACCGCGTCCACGGCCGGCCGTCACTGCGCCCCGGTACCGGATCCCCTGAGAGCGGCTCGTCGAGGACGAGCGGCTCACGCAGCGGGAAGTTGAGATGCACCGGCCCCGGCCGGCCGGCGGATGCCGTCCAGTAGGCCCGGCAGGCGAGCTGGCGCATCCACCGCAGCGAGTCCTCGGTGGCGCGGTCGACGCCGACCTCGAAGAACCACTTGACGGCGTCACCGTAGAGCTTGATCTGGTCGATCGCCTGCCCGGCTCCCACCTCGCGCAACTCCGGGGGGCGGTCGGCGGTCAGGACGATCAGCGGTACTCGCCCGTGGTGGGCCTCGACGACGGCGGGCAGGTAGTTGGCGGCCGCGGTCCCGGACGTACAGGTGATGGCGACCGGCCGCCCGCTCGCCTTGGCGGCGCCGACGGCGAAGAAGCCGGCGCAGCGCTCGTCGATGTGCGACCAGCAGCGGATCCGGGGCTCGCGCACCAGCGAGAGCAGGAGCGGCGTACCACGGGATCCGGGCGACGTGCAGGCGTGCCGCAGCCCGCAGCGTCCCAGTTCCTCGCAGAAGGCGCGCAGGAGCAGATATATGTCGGTTGCGGTCATGATCTGGCGATGGCGCGCACGCTCGTCCTCCTCCACGGGTTCACGAACACCGGGGCGAGCTGGGACCCCGTGGCGGCGGCGCTCCCTGAACGCTATCGAGCGCTCGCGCCGGACATCCGCGGGCACGGCACCGCGGGACGTCGGCGGCCGGTCGCACTGCCGGCGGTGATCGGCGATGTGTCGGTCCTCGCCGACACGTTCGAGCTCGCCGGCTACTCGATGGGCGGGCGCCTGGCGCTGCACGTGGCCTTCGCCATACCCGGGCGGGTGACGCGACTGACCCTGATCGGCGCCAGCCCGGGGTTGGCCGATCCCGGTGAGCGCGGAGAGCGACGCGCGGCCGACGAGGCGCTCGCGGATGAGGTGGAGCGGATGACGATCGAGCAGTTCACCGAGCGCTGGGCACGGACGCCGGTTCTGGCCGGCCAGCGACCGGACGTGCTCGCCGCGGTCAACGCACAGCGGCTGAGCAATTCCCCGGCCGGATTGGCCGCCGCCCTGCGCGGGCTGGGGACGGGGGCGCTGCCCCCGCTGTGGGACCGCCTGGGCGAGCTGGCCATCCCGGTCGAGCTCGTCATCGGCGAGCGCGATCAGAAGTTCCGTGACACGGCGGAGCGGATGGCCGCTGCGCTCCCGGACGCGCGCGTGCACGTGGTGGCGGGGGCGGGGCACGCCGTCCATCTGGAGGATCCCGCCGCCGTCGCCGAGATCATCGGCCGTACCAGCTGATCAGCTCCTCGCCGAGTCCCGGGGTGGTGGGGGGCGCGAGCGTGCCCCGCACCGGAGTCAGGGGATCCGTGCGATCGGCAAACAGCTCCAGGGTCGCCAATCCACACGCCCGGTCCGGGTGGATCACCGCCGCCGCGTGCAGCGCCGCCGCGATCCCCAGTGGGCCGTCGAGCGTGGAGGCGAGGTACACGCCGTAGCCGGCCGCGCGGGCCCGCTCAGCCGTCTGGATCGTTCCGGTGATGCCACCGCACCGGGAGACCTTCAGGCAGATGAGGTCGGCCGCCGGCGGGGCGACCAGGGCCTGAGGATCGTCAGCCGACTCGTCGAGCGCCAGCGGGATGTCGGTCAGCCGGCTCAGCGCGCGGATCGCCGGAACGCCGGAGACCGGCTCCTCACACAGCTCGATGCCGACCGGCTCGAGCGCGTCCAGCGTCGCCAGGGCCTCGGCCCCTGACCACGCGCCGTTGGCGTCGATCCGGATCGCCATCTGGGGTCCGGCGAACGCCCGCACGGCGGCCAGGCGTCCAGCGTCGTCGCCGATGGCGACCTTCACCTTGACCGCGGAGAAGCCGTCGACGCGCGCTTGGGCGGCCTCCTGCGCGGCGCCGGAGCGATCGGAGGCCGTGATCGTCCGGTTGACCGTCACCGGCGCCGGGGTGTCCGCCCCCAGCAGCCGCCATACCGGCTCCCGGGTGCGCCGACCGGCCAGGTCCCAGAGCGCGAGGTCGATCGCGGCGAGGGCCTGGGACAGGACGGTCGCCTCGCCGCAGCGGGCCAGGACGTCGGCGATCGGCGCGGCGTCGGGGTACTCCGCGAGCACCGGGCGGCAGTCCTCGAGCGCCGCGGTCACCTCGGCCGGCGAGACGCCGTCATAGGACTCAAGCGGAGCCGCCTCGCCGTAGCCGATCCTCCCGTCGGCCGCCTCGAGCGACACCAGCACGAGGTCGCGGTCGGTCACGGTCCCGTGGCCGGCGGTGAAGGGCGCCCGCATCGCCACGAAGTCGGTGCGCGCGGTCAGCCTCACCCCGACACGCTCACCGAGCCATGCTCACCGGCTGAGGAGCAGCCCGGCCGAGAGCAGCAGGCAGAAGGTCAGCTGGAGCATCCCGCTCTGCGCCAGCGCCCCGTTGAGCGACGGCCCGTCGGTCCGGCTGTGCACGACGCGGACGAGCCCGGCGGCCAGCGGCAGCGTCAGCCACGGCAGCAGGAGCCACGCCGTGGTGGGGCCGAACAGCCACGTGACCGGAGTCAGCAGGAACGCCAGGTAGATGATCACGGCGAACATGACGCGGGTGCGGCGGCGGCCCAGCTTGACGGCAAGCGTGCGCTTGCCCGCGCGCCGGTCGGAGTCGATGTCGCGCACGTTGTTGACGACGAGGATCCCGGCGGCGAGCAGCCCCACGGGGACGGCGAGCGCGAACGCCTCCCAGCGCAGGTGCTCTGTCTGGACGTAGTACGAGCCGGTGACGGCGACGATCCCGAAGAACAGGAACACGAAGACCTCGCCGAGGCCCTCGTAGCCGTACGGCTTGGGGCCGCCCGTGTAGGCGACGCCGGCGAGGATCGAGGCGGCGCCGATGACGAGCAGCACCCAGCCGGCGACGGCGATGAGGTAGATGCCGGCCAGCACCGCGAGGCCGAACGAGACGTAGGTGGCGATCAGGACCTGGCGGGGCGGCACGAGGCCGCCGGCGGTCACGCGGACGGGCCCCAGCCGGTCCTCCGCGTCGGCGCCGCGCCGGGCGTCGGAGTAGTCGTTTGACAGGTTGGTGCCGACCTGGATGAACAACGCGCCCAGCAGCGCGGCGATGAACCGCAACGGGTGGAACACGTGCTGAAAGCCGGCCAGCGCCGTCCCCACCAGCACGGGCGCCACCGCCGCCGGCAGCGTGCGCGGCCGCGACGCCATCAGCCAGATCCGCAGCCCGTTCACCGATCCTGCACCGGTCGCCACGGCGCTCACGTCATGCCCGCCGGGGGAACTTGGAGAAGTCCGGCCGGCGCTTCTGCAGATAGGCGTCGCGCCCCTCCTGGGCCTCCTCGCTCATGTAGAAGAGGAGGTTGGCGTCGTGCGCGAGCTGCTGGATGCCGGCCAGGCCGTCCTCGTCGGCGTTGAAGCTCGCCTTGAGGATGCGCAGCGCGAACGGCGACATGGCGAGCATCTCGCGGCACCACTGAACGGTCTCCTCCTCGAGGCGCTCGAGCGGGACGACGGCGTTGACGAGGCCCATCTCCAGCGCCTGCTGGGCGTCGTACTGGCGGCACAGGAACCAAATCTCCTTGGCCTTCTTGGGGCCGACCAGGCGCGAGAGCACGCTCGCGCCGAAGCCGCCGTCGAACGACCCCACCCGCGGCCCGCTCTGACCGAACCGCGCGTTGTCGGCGGCGATCGTCAGGTCGCAGACGACGTGGAGCACGTGGCCCCCGCCGATCGCGTAGCCGGCGACCATGGCCACCACGGGCTTGGGCATCCGCCGGATCTGGATGTGCAGGTCGGTGATGTGGAAGCGCCCAACGGCCTCCTGCGCGCCCGCCTGGGCAGGGTCGGCGCCGGTCACGTAGCCGCCGCGGGCGCCGCGGACCCGCTGGTCACCGCCTGAGCAGAAGGCATTCGGGCCCTCGCCGGTCAGGATGATGACGCCGACGTCCTGGTCCTCGCGGGCGCGCTCGAATGCGTCGGCGAGCTCGACCACCGTCTCCGGGCGGAAGGCGTTGCGCACCTCCGGCCGGTTGATCGTGATCTTGGCGATGTCGGCGTCATCGCCGGTCGACACCTCATAGCGGATGTCGGTGTAGTTGCCGGACGGTTGCCAGGCTGTACTCACTGATTGCTCCTGTCCTTCAACGGGGAGACCAGGACTCTATGCCAGGAGCGCCGAACAGCCGCGTGACGCCCTCGGCATTAGGGTGCCCTAATATGGGCGGCGTGATCCCTGCTCGGACTGCCTGATGGACGGCGTCATGCGCAAACGGCTCGGCTGGGGCGCGCTCGTGGCCGCGGCCGTGGGTCTCATCGTCTGGCAACTGCTGTCCGCCGGGGGCGCGACGCCGGATCCGACGAACGCCACCGAGCATCTCAGCCATCTCGCGGTCGTCGTCGACAGCGGGATCCTCGTGCTGCGCGAGGGACTGGAGACGATCCTCGTGCTGGCCGTACTGACGGCGAGCATGCGGGGTGCCAACAGCTCGTTCCGGCGTCCGCTGGCGCTCGGCGGCTTGAGCGCGCTGGGGGCCGCCATCGCCACGTGGTTCGTGGCGATCGCGATCACGGACGCAGTCGGCCGGCGCAGCCTTGATCTCCAGGCCGCGACCGGTCTGCTGGCGATCGTCGTGCTGCTCGTCGTCATGAACTGGTTCTTCCACAAGGTCTATTGGACCGGCTGGATCTCCAGCCACAACAAGCGACGCAAGGATCTGATGGGCGGGGCGGGCTCGGTCAGCGCTCAGCGGACGATGCTGGGGCTGGCGCTGCTCGGCTTCACCTCGGTCTACCGGGAGGGCTTCGAGGTCGTCCTGTTCCTGCAGAACCTTCGCTTGCGCTACGGCTCGGGGACGGTGCTCGAGGGTGTGGCGCTCGGCCTGGTGTTCGTCGCGGTGATCGGCTGGGTCACATTCGGCCTCCAGCGCCGGCTGCCCTACAAGCGGATGCTCGTCGCGACAGGTGTCCTGCTCGGCGTCGTGCTGCTGGTGATGGTCGGCGAATCGGTCCAGGAGCTCCAGCAGGCCGGGTGGATCGGCACGACCCCGGTCGGCATCGCGGTGCCCGGGTGGATGAGCCTGTGGTTCTCGATCTTCCCCAACGTCCAGACGATCGTCGCGCAGGTCACGGCGGCCGCGCTGGTGATCGGCTCGTACTTCCTCGCCGAGGAGCTGAAGGTGCGCCGGCCGCGGCGTCACGGCGGCGAGCCGGCGGCGCGCGCGAGCGCTCCGCCCGTGGCTCCGGCCTCACCCGTCCGTCAGAGCTCGGCGCGTCCCCGGCCGGCGCTCCAGTCCAAGTCCTAGGACGCGGGGTGGAGGCCTGGCTCGCGCGCGCGGCGCGCCTGCGCGGTGGCCGGACGGCGCTCCAGGCGCTCGGCGGCGGCGTCAGCTACGCCGACCTGTACGAGCAAGCGCGCGGGGTCGCGGGGGCGCTCGTCGGACGCGGGGTCCGACCGGGGGACCGGGTCGCCCTCACGCTGCCGAGCGAGCAACTGGTCGTGGCGCTGCACGGCTGCCTGCTCGTCGGCGCGGTCGCCGTGCCGATCGACCTGCGCCTGCGCGAGAGCGAGCGGGCGCCCCGGCTCGCGGGCGCCGCCCTGGTGCTCGAGGAGCCGATCTCCGGCCCGCCGGTGCCGTCGCCGGAACCGCCGGCCCGTGCGGGCGACGCGACGGCGACCCTGATGTTCACCTCCGGGACGACGGCCGGCCCCAAGCCCGTCGCGCTCAGCTACGACAACTGGCTGTGGAACGCGATCGGCTCGTCGCTCGCGCTCGGTCTCGACCCGGCGGAGAAGTGGCTCTGTCCGATGCCGCTGGCCCATGTCGGTGGGCTGTCGATCCAGATCCGCTCGGCGATCTACGGCACCACGGTCCTCCTGCACGAGCGCTTCGACACCGAGCGGGCGCTCGCCGCGCTGATGGATCCCGCCGAGCGGGTGACGCTCGTGTCGCTCGTGCCGACGATGCTGTCGCGTCTGCTCGACGCGGGCCTGCGCGAGCCGCCGACCCTGCGCCGGGCGCTCCTGGGCGGCGGTCCGATCGCGCCGGCGTTGCTGCGCCGGGCCGCCGAGGCGGGAGTCGACGTCGCGCCGTCCTACGGGATGACCGAGGCCTGCTCGCAGATCGCCACCGACGGCTTTCCGCTGCTGGGCGTCGAGCTGAGGATCGCCGGGGCACCGCCGGCGGTGGCCCAGGGCGCGGGTCGAGTAGCTGGGGCCGAGCCGGTGGTCGGCGAGGTGCTCGTGCGCGGCCGGACCGTCGCCGCCGGTGCCCTGGGGCCGGACGGATGGCTGCACACCGGCGACCTCGGCGCCTTCGACGAGGACGGCCGGTTGGTGATCGCCGGCCGCGAGGCCGACACGATCGTCACCGGCGGCGAGAACGTCGCGCCCGTCGAGGTCGAGACGGTGTTGGTGGAGCATCCGGCGGTTGCCGACGCGGCCGTGTTCGGCCGCCCGGACGTGGAGTGGGGGGAGGCCGTCGTCGCCCACGTCGTGTTGGTCGACGGAGCGGCGGTCGACGCCGAGGAACTCCGCGTCCACTGCGCGAGCCGGCTCGCCCCGTTCAAGGTGCCCAAGTCGTTTTCCATCGTCGCGAGCGTGCCCCGCGGGGCGACCGGGAAGCTGCTGCGGCGCGAGCTCGGTGATCGCCCAAGACGCGGGACCACCACCATGTGACATCAACCAGTGTCACATCGTTCACCGTCACATCGCGTATGATCAGGACATGAGCGCAGAGCTGACGATCGAGTAGCTGGCGGCCGAGACGGGGATGACCGTCCGGAACATTCGGGCCCACCAGGCGCGGGGGTTGCTCGCCCCGCCGGAGGTGCGACACCGCATCGGCTACTACGGGCCGGAGCACGTGGCCCAGCTGAAGCTGATCCGCGACCTCCAGGAGGACGGGTTCAACCTGGCGGGGATCAAGCGGCTGCTCGACGACGGGCAGGGGACGGCGCAGCGGCTGGCTCGGTTTCGCCGCGCGCTGATGAGGCCGCCCAACGCGGAGGAGCCCCAGACGCTGACGATCGCCGAGCTTGGGCAGCGTTTTCGCGTCACTGCCGAACAGGCGCCGGAGGTGCTGGCGCGCGCCGAGACGCTCGGCGTCATCGTGGCCGCGGGGGAGGGTCGCTACGAGGTGCCGAGCCCGTCGCTTCTGTCCGTCGCCGAGCAGGTGGTCGCACGGGGCGTCTCGCTCGACGGGGCGCTGTCGGTGTTCAAGCAGGTCGAGTTGCACTGCGATGCCGTGTCGGCGGCGTTCGTCGCGCTGTTCATGGGCGAGGTGTGGGCGCCGTTTCAGCATGCGGGGATGCCGACCGATCGCTGGCCGGAGATCGACGAGACGATCGAGCGGCTAAGACCGCTGGCCACCGAGGCGCTGCTGGCGATCTTCGGCCAGCGGATGAGCGCACAGATCGAGGAGGCGTTCGGCGCGCTCAGTCGCCGGCTGTCTCCTCCGGCCGAGGAGGCCCGGTCGAAAGGCCCGGCGGCGTGAGGGCCCGGCCGGATAGGCTGCCAGCGTGACCTCCGCCGACCCTGAAGAGCAGCGCGCCGCCAGCCGGGAGGCGTGGGAGAACGCCGCCGACGCCTGGGGTCGCCTGGCGGGCCGGGTGCGGGAGTGGGGGATGCCCGTCTCGATGGCGATGATCAAGTCCCTCGCCCTGGCGCCGGGCGAGCGGGTGCTCGAGCTGGCGGCCGGGCCGGGCGATACCGGGTTCATGGCCGCGGAGTTGATCCGCCAGCCGGACGGGGCCGCCCCCGCGTCGCCGGTGGACGCAGCGCAGCCCACCACGTCCTCGCCTGTGGGCGGACAGCTCGCCCCGCCGGTGCCTCCGGGGACGCTGATCTCCAGCGACGGGGCCGAGGCGATGATCGACATCGCACGCAAGCGAGCGCGTGAGTCAGGGATCACGAACGTCGAGTTCCGCCAGCTCGAGCTGGAGTGGATCGATCTGCCGACGGCCACCGTCGATGCCGTCCTGTGCCGGTGGGGGATCATGCTGATCGTCGATCCGGAGGCTGCGGGCCGAGAGATTCGCCGCGTGCTCGTCAGCGGTGGCCGGGCAGCGCTGGCCGTCTGGGACGCGGCTGACAAGAACCCGTGGGCGACGATCCCCAGTTCCGTCATGGTCGAGCTCGGTCATGTCCAGCCTCCAGACCCGCAGGGGCCCGGCATGTTCGCCCTCGCAGGTGACGATCGGCTCTCCGGTCTGCTCGAGGGCAGCGGGTTCACCGACGTCGAGGTCTCGGCGGTCCCACTCGAGCGGAGCTACCTCGCCGTCGATCAGTACGTGGCCGACACCCTCGAGCTGTCGCCGATGTTCCGTTCGGTCTACAAGGAGCTGACCGACGAGGAGCAGGCGGAGGTCGCCGCGCGGATTGCGATCGGCGCGCAGCCCTTCACGGCGTCCGACGGATCGCTCTCGCTGCCGGGCAGCTCGCTCGTGGCACGTGCCATCGCCTGACAGCGGTCTTGCACCCTGAAACCCCCCTTGCAGGTGTTCTCCGGGAGATGGCGACGGTGAAGACTGTCCCGCCATGCGAACCTGGAAAATCCTTGCAATCACCGCGGTCGCGGCGGCGCTCTGCGTCCCCGCCACCGCTTCGGCCGCGTTCATGCACGTGGTCGCTCCCGGAGAGTCACTGTCGTCGGTCGCAGCGGCCGACGGCCTGTCCGTTGACCAGCTTGCGGCCGCCAACGGCATCTCGCCGGGCGCCGAGCTGATCAGCGGCTCGTCAATCGCGATTCCGCCGCAGACGGCCCCGCCCGGGCAGGCGGTCACGGCGGCCGCCGACCAGACCCAGTCCGCCTCGGTCTCCTCCGAGGCGACGCCATCAACGACCACGTATACGGTCGCGCCGGTCCAGTCGGCCGGCTCCTCTGCGGGCGGCTACGTCGTACAGCCCGGCGACACGCTGTCGGCAATCGCCGCCCGCTACGGCGTCAGCGTCGACCAACTCGCGGCGGCCAACGGGCTGAGCCCGGCGGGCCTGCTCGTGTCCGGCACAACGCTCAGCGTCTCCGGAGCGTCGTCGTCGGAGGAAGCGGGTGCGACGGGGGCGAGCACCCAGTACGTCTCGACCGCGGCCACCGGCCAGCCGGCGGTGGCGACATCGGCCGCCGGGACGAGCGCCACCGCGTCCTCCGCCCCGCAGCCGACGGCGGAGTTCGTCAGCCCCTCCGAGGTCGGCTCCATCGCCACCGCCAACGGCGTTCCGCCCTCGCTGGCCGAGGCCATCGGCTACCAGGAAAGCGGCTTCAACAACAACGAGGTGTCGAGCACCGGCGCCACCGGCGTGATGCAGATCGAGCCCGGGACGTGGAACTACGTCGGCCAGAACCTGGCCGGACCGCCGCCGTTGTCGCCGAGCTCGGCCACCGACAACGTCCGCGCCGGGACGCTGCTCCTGCACTCGCTGCTCAACCAGACCGGCGGCAACGCGGCGATGGCCGCGGCCGCCTACTACCAGGGCCTGCCGTCCGTTCAGGCGCACGGCCTGTACCCGAGCACGCAGCAGTACGTGAACGACGTGATGTCTCTGCAGCAGCGCTTCGGCGGCGGCTGAGACTGGAGGTGGGGCCGCCACCGTGGCGGCCTCACCATCCCCGCCGGCCGTGATCGTCGCGTCCGGCCGGCCTCACCGCGCCTCGGTGAGGCGGCCATGTAGCCTGCGGAGCATATGTTCTACGACGACGACGCGGATCTCCACAAGCTCGACGGCAAGACCGTCGCCATCATCGGCTATGGCTCCCAGGGCCACGCCCACGCTCTCAATCTCAAGGACTCCGGCGTCGATGTCGTCGTCGGTCTGAGATCCGGCTCGCCGAGCGTCGCCAAGGCGGAGGCCCACGGCCTCCGGGTGCTCGAGCCCGCCGACGCCGCCTCCGCGGGCGACATCGTGATGCTGCTGGCCCCGGATGAGCTCCACGGGCAGATCTGGGATGGCGGCCTCAAGGACGGGCTCGCCGGCGGCAACGCGCTGCTGTTCGGCCACGGGTTCTCCATCCACTACGACCAGATCGTGCCCCCGCCGGATGTCGATGTCGCACTCGTCGCGCCCAAGGGCCCGGGCCATCTCGTCCGCCGCCAGTACCTCGAGGGCTCCGGCGTGCCCTGCCTGGTGGCCGTCTCCCAGGATGCAAGCGGCGACGCGCTCGGCACCGCGCTCGCGTACGCGAAGGGGATCGGCGGAACGCGCGGCGGCGTGATCGAGACGACGTTCAAGGACGAGACGGAGACCGATCTGTTCGGCGAGCAGGCGGTCCTGTGCGGTGGGGTCACCGAGCTCGTCCGCGCCGGCTACGAGACGCTGACCGACGCGGGCTACGACCCGCGCCTGGCGTACTTCGAGGTCCTCCACGAGCTCAAGCTGATCGTCGACCTCATGTACGAGAAGGGGATCTCCGGCATGCGGTATTCGATCTCGAACACCGCGGAGTACGGCGACATGACGCGTGGCCGGCGGATCATCGGCGAGGAATCTCGCGCGGCGATGAAGAAGGTGCTCGAGGAGATCCAATCCGGCGACTTCGCCCGGGAGTGGATCGCCGAGAATCGCGCTGGGCAGGAGAACTTCAAACGCATGCGTTCCGAGCAGGCCGGGCACCAGGTGGAGCTCGTCGGCCGCGAGCTGCGCGAGCACATGGACTGGATCGACACCGAGTTCCAGGAATAGGCCGGGGCCGTTCCTTTAGGAGGGCACATGGCCCAGACCTCGACCGACCTGAAGATCCCAGACCAGCTCAAGCCCGCCGACGGCCGCTTCGGCTCCGGCCCTTCGCGGGTCCGCCCCGCCCAGCTGGAGTACGTGACCGGACCGGCCGGAGCGGTGATCGGCACGTCGCACCGCCAGAAGCCGGTCAAGCAACTTGTCGGCCGCATCCGGGCCGGCATCTCTGAGCTGCTCTCGCTGCCCGACGGTTATGAGGTCATCCTCGGCAACGGGGGCACCACAGCGTTCTGGGATGCCGCCACCTGCTGCCTGGTGCGCGAGCGCGCCCTGCACCTGAGCTACGGAGAGTTCTCGTCGAAGTTCGCGTCGTGCACGCGCGGCGCTCCGTTCCTGAGCGAGCCCATCGTCATCGAGGCCGCGCCCGGCGACGCCCCGGAGCCAACCGCGGCGATCGGCGGGGACGAGTTCGACGTCGTCGCCTGGGCTCACAACGAGACATCGACCGGTGTCATGGTCCCGGTCGTCCGTCCGGCGGGCGGCGGGGACTCATTGGTTCTCATCGACGCCACCTCCGGCGCCGGCGGCCTGCCGGTCGACGTGCGCGACGCCGACGTCTACTACTTCGCCCCGCAGAAGGGCTTTGCGTCCGACGGTGGCCTGTGGCTGGCGGCGATGAGCCCGGCGGCGCTGGCGCGGCTGGACGAGGTCGCGGGGCGGCGGGACGGCCGCTGGATCCCGGCTTTCCTCTCGCTACCGACCGCGGTCGACAACTCGCTCAAGGACCAGACGTACAACACGCCGGCGATCGTCACGCTGCTGCTGCTCGCCGGCCAGCTCGACTGGATGCTCGGTCAGGGCGGGCTCGACGCCATGGTTCGGCGGACCACCGCCTCCAGCAGCCACCTGTATGAGTGGGCCGAGCACCATGCGCACGCCACGCCGTTCGTCGTCGACCCGGCCAAGCGGTCGCTCGTCGTCGGCACCATCGACTTCGACGACGACGTCGACGCCGCAACCCTGGCGGCGACGCTGCGCGCGAACGGGATCGTCGACGTCGAGCCCTACCGCAAGCTGGGGCGTAACCAGCTTCGCATCGCCATGTTCCCGGCCGCCGACCCGGCCGATGTGCAGGCATTGACGGCGTGCATCGATTGGGTCCTCGAGCGGTCGTGAGCGCTCAGACCAACGGCGACGGCGTCCGGACGCGCGTTCTCGTCGCCGAGAAGATCGGTGACTCCGGCATCGATCTCCTACGCGAGCACTTCGACGTCGACCTCGGCGTCGGCTGGGACCGGTCCGAGCTCGAGCAGCGCATCGGCGACTACGACGGGATCTTGATCCGCTCGGCGACCAAGCTCGACGGCGACCTGCTCGCCAAGGCCACCCGCCTGCGCGCCGTCGGTCGCGCGGGGGTCGGCGTCGACAACGTCGACGTTCCGGTGGCCACGAAGCGCGGCATCGTCGTCGCCAATGCGCCGGAGTCCAACGTCATCACCGCCGCCGAGCACACGATGGCGTTGCTGCTGGCGCTCGCGCGCAACGTGCCTCAGGCGCACGCGTCGCTGACCGGCGGGGCGTGGGAGCGCTCCAGGTTCTCCGGCGTGGAGCTGTACGAGAAGACGCTGGGGATCCTCGGCTTCGGCCGCATCGGTCAGCTCGTCGCTCAGCGGGCGCGCGGGTTCAACATGCACGTCATCGCCTACGACCCGTATGTGGGCGCGGAGCGCTACCGCGAGCTGGGGGTGGAGCAGGCTGCGGCGCCGGACGACGTCTATGCCGCCGCCGAGTTCCTCACCCTGCACCTGCCCAAGACGCCGGACACCGAGGGCTGGCTCAACGCCGGCGTCCTGGCGAAGTGCCGGGACGGAGTGCGCGTGCTCAACGTCGCCCGGGGCCCCCTCGTCGTCGACGAGGACCTCAAGGCGGCGATCGATTCCGGCAAGGTCGCCGGCGCCGCACTGGACGTCTTCCGCTCCGAGCCGATCACCGATCATCCGCTGTTCGGCTATCCCAACGTCATTGTCACGCCGCACCTCGGCGCCTCGACGGCCGAGGCGACCGACCGGGCGGGCTATCAGGCAGCCGAGCAGGTCGTCGCCGCGCTGGCCGGCGGCGTCGTGACGAGCGCCGTCAACGTGCCCGCGGTTCCCGCCGAGGACCTGGAGGTCCTGGGCCCCTACGTCCCGCTGTGCGAGTCACTGGGTCGGATCGCCGTGGCGCTGGCGGTCGCCGAGGGCGGTTCGGTCGACCAGGTCGAGACCGATTTCTTCGGACGGCTGGCCGAGCGCGACACGCGGCTGCTGTCGATCCAGGTGCTGCTCGGCGCCCTCGCCGGCCACACCGAGGAGGAGGTCAACGCGGTCAATGCCCCGGCTGTCGCCGAGGAGCGCGGGATCCGGGTCGTCGAGAGCAAGCAGACGACGGCGCGCGACTACACCGACCTCGTGCGGGTTCAGGTGACGACCGGAGGCGGCAGCGTGCGAGTGGCCGGGACGCTGATCGGCCGGCGCAACCGTCCCCACCTGATCGAGGCCTGGGGCCAGCGCTTCGACGTCCAGCTGGAGGAGCACATCACCCTGTTCCGCTACCGGGACGTGCCCGGCATGCTGGGGCGGGTCGGCACCGAGTTCGGCGTGCACGGCGTCAACATCGTCTCCGCGGCCGTCGGCCGCCAACCGGACGAGAACGCCACCGGGGACGGTCGCCTGGCGGCGATGGCGATCACCACCAGCTCGCCGGTCCCTCCGGACGTTGTCCAGCGGATCGTGTCCAGCGACGGGTTCGTCGCCGGGCAGACCGTCGCGCTCTGAATCCCCGGCAGGGCGAAGGCGTTGCTACGCTTTCGTCGAATGTCGCTGAGCCTCGATCTTCGACTTCTTCTCCTCCCCCGCAAGGGGGAATAGCGCGTGGGCGGCCGCACGTAGCCGCGAGAACAGCTTTCAGAAGAGTCAAGTTTCGAGCCAAGGAATAGCGACATGACACCGCCTGACGACCCCAACCGAGTACTGATCTTCGACACGACGCTGCGTGACGGCGAGCAGTCGCCCGGCATCTCGCTGAACACGCAGGAGAAGCTGGAGATCGCCCAGCAGCTCGCGCGCCTCGGCGTCGACGTGATCGAAGCCGGCTTTCCCATCACGTCGCCCGGGGACTTCGAGGCGGTCCAGGCGATCGCACGGACCGTCGACGGACCGGTGATCGCCGGCCTGGCGCGGACGCACGTCTCCGACATCGACGCCGCCTACAACGCGGTCAAGGACGCCGCCCGCCCGCGGATTCATACGTTCATCTCCACGTCGGACATCCACATCCGCCACCAGCTGCAGACGACGCGCGAGGACGTCAAGGGGCAGGCGCGCGCCGCCGTCGCCCATGCCAAGCAGTATCTCGACGACGTCGAGTTCTCGCCGATGGACGCCACCCGCGCCGAGCTTGAGTTCACCGCCGAGGTCTGTCAGATCGCGATCGACGAGGGCGCGACGACGATCAACATCCCGGACACCGTCGGCTACACGATGCCCCACGAGTACGCGGCGTTCCTCGGCGGCCTGTTCGAGCTCGTCCCGGACCTGCGCAACGTCGTCCTGTCGGTGCACTGCCACGACGACCTCGGCCTGGCCGTCGCCAACTCGTTCGCGGGGCTGCAGGCGGGAGCGCGCCAGGTGGAGTGCGCGGTCAACGGGATCGGCGAGCGCGCCGGCAACGCCTCGGTGGAGGAGATCATCATGCTGTTGCATACGCGACAGGCCGACGTCGGCCTGTACACGCGCGCGGTGACCCGGGAGATCGCCCGCACCTCGCGGATGGTGTCCCGGTTGACGGGTTACCCGGTTCAGCCCAACAAGGCGATCGTCGGCCGCAACGCGTTCGCACACGAGTCCGGGATTCACCAGGACGGCGTGCTCAAGGAGCGCACGACGTACGAGATCATGGACGCGACCACGGTCGGCCTGGATGCCAACTCGATCGTGCTCGGCAAGCACTCGGGCCGCCATGCGCTGGCCCAGGCGCTGTCCGAGCTGGGATTCGAGATCTCCGGCCAGGCGCTGAACATCGCGTTCAAGCGCTTCAAGGAGATCGCGGACAAGAAGAAGCAGGTCACGGCCATGGACCTCGAGGCGATCGTGACCGACGAGCTGCGGCAGGAGGTCGCGGGCTACGCCCTGGAGTGGTTCGACGTCGAAGCCTCCACGCGCCGGCCACCGCACGCCACGGTCGGTGTCCGCGGCCCGGACGGCGAGGAGCTGGTCGGCTCGTTCACCGGCGACGGCCCGGTCGACGCGATCTTCCACGCCATCAACGCGGCGACCAAGGTCGACGCCCGTCTCAGGGAGTTCCGCGTCGACGCCGTGACCGCCGGCCAGGACGCACTCGGCGAGACCTCGGTCGTCCTCGAAGTCGGAGGTGTGAGCGGGGCGGGTCAGGGCGTATCGACCGACATCCTCGAGGCCGGGGCGCGGGCGTACATCCGGGCGCTGTCCAACGCGGTCCGGCGTCACGGCGTCCTCGCCGATCAGGAGGCCGACCCCGCCCGGCCAGAGGTCCCGGAGGTGGTCCGGGCGCCGTAGCGGCGCCCGCCGCTGGCCGGCTTCGCGGCCGGCTCGCCTGCTACCAGCGGCCGTTGTCGGCGGCGACGAGCAGGCCCTGCCGGTACCCGGCCGACAGCACGCGGCTGCGCGGCTCCTCGTCCATGAAGTTCGACCCCATCGCCGCTGCGCACTCGGCGTTGGGGGCGATGGCGAGGATGCGCGCGCCGCGGCGGCGAAGGGCCAGCGCCTCGATCGTCACGGCCGAACGGGCCACGTTGCGCATCACCGTCAGCATCGTATGGCGTGTGGCGAGGCTCGCGGTGGGGTTCAGGCACAGGACGTGCGTGTCGCGCCCGGCCGGGGCCGCGTCGAGATTCGTGGGACTCCAGACGCCGCCGTCGACGTACTCGCGCGCGCCGATCTTGACCGGCGCGAACAGCCACGGCACCGTGCACGACGCCTCGACCGCCTCCGCCACCGAGGCCGTGGGGGCGCCGGGGCTTCCGAACACGACGCGTCGTCCCGAGCCGCGGTCGACCGCCGTGACCCGCAGACGCCCGTCGAACCGGGCGCCGGAGCGCGCCACCTGCGCGCGCAGGCCGTCGAGCGTGTGAGGCGGGCGCGGCAACCCCCGCAGCAGCACCGCCCGCAGAAGCGCGCCGCCCGGAGCGGCCACTCCGAGGGCGAGGGGCGCAAACGTCGCGCTCGCCGCCAGCGCGGTCTGACCGGCGCGCCGCACGGCGGCCGCGGCGGCCACCGCCAGGCCGCGGGCTGGTGCGGTGGATCCGAGCTCGACGTCGGTTCCGACACTCGATGGGCGCCGCGGGGCCTTGCCGGCGACGAGATGAGCGGCGACGATCGCCCCCGCCGATGTGCCGACGAACGCCTCGCAAGCCCGCAGGTCCAGGCTGGCGCCGTCCTCGATCCCGGCCAGGACTCCCATCATCCAGGCTTCGCCGAGTACACCGCCGCCGCCGAGCACCAGCACGTCAGGTCGCGTTCGCACCCGCACGAGGCTAGCCGGGGGGGGCCGGACCTGGGTCGCGCTCGCCGATGCACCGGGAGCGGTCCGAGCCGTGCGGACACTCCTTCGTTGCTGTCGTTTTGCCGGTGGCTGCGCCCCGGGCCTCATAGGCCACAGTTGTACGTGATAACGTACGGACGTATGGCGATAACCGAAGCCATCACCTCGCCGGAGAGCCTCGGCGCCCGCGTCCGCGCGCTGCGCGAGGCGATGGACCTGTCGCTGCGCGACCTCGCCGTGCGCTCCGGCGTCAGCGCGCCGATGCTCTCCCAGGTGGAGCGGGGGGAGACCTCGCCGACCCTGCAGGTCGCGCAGCGGATCGCCCACGGCCTCGAGCTGAGGCTGTCTCAGCTCCTGCGCCTCGACGAAGGGGGCGCGGTCACGGTCGTGCGAGAAGCCGAGCGCCGCACGGGGCCCACCGCCGCCTCTGGCCACGCCTACCAGATCCTGACGCCTCCGCTCCCCGGGCAGCGCGCCGAGCTGTCGCGCCACACGCTGGCGCCGGGGGCCGTCACCGGGGGCCCGGGGGATCCGCCAATGCACGAGCCCGGCAGCCGCGAGACCGCGCTCGTCCAGTCCGGCTCGGTGATCCTGCACTGCGACGGCGCCCGCCATGAGCTGGTGAGCGGCGACTGCGTCACGTTCGATGCCGACCTTCCCCACCACTTCGAAAACCCGTCAAGCAAAGAGGCGGTGCTGCTGGCTGTCGTCAGCGCCGGCCTCAGGAGGAGCTAGATCCCACCGATGCCCAAGAGCCTGTTCGACAAGATCTGGGAGGCCCACGAGGTCGGCCCGGGCCTTCTGTACATCGACCTGCATCTCGTCCACGAGGTCACCAGCCCGCAGGCATTCGACGGCCTGCGCCTCGCCGGACGCAAGGTGCGCCGGCCGGATCGCACGCTGGCGACGGCCGACCACAACGTGCCGACCGACGGCACCCCGGTGGCGGAGCGGATCAAGGATGAGCTGTCCCGGGTGCAGGTGCAGACGCTCGAGCGCAACTGCGAGGAGTTCGGGATCCCGGTGTACTCGCTGGGCTCCGCGCACCAGGGCATCGTCCACGTGATCGGCCCCGAGCTGGGGGTGACCCAGCCGGGAATGACGATCGTGTGCGGCGACTCGCACACCGCCACGCACGGTGCGTTCGGCGCCCTGGCCTTCGGCATCGGCACCAGCGAGGTCGAGCACGTGCTCGCGACGCAATGCCTCGTGCAGAACAAGCCGAAGTCGATGCGGATCCGCTACGAGGGCGAGCTCGGCTTCGGCGTGACCGCCAAGGACCTCATCCTGGCGACGATCGGTCAGATCGGCGTCGACGGCGCCGTCGGCCACGTCGTCGAGTTCTCCGGGCCGGCGATCGAGGGCCTGACGATGGAAGGCCGCATGACGGTCTGCAACATGACGATCGAGGCCGGCGGGCGCGCCGGCATGATCGCGCCGGACGAGACGACGTTCGACTACGTCATCGGCCGTCCCGGCGCCCCCACCGAGGTTCCGGACGCCTGGCGCGACCTCCGTACCGAAGACGGTGCCGCGTTCGACACCGAGATCGTCGTCGACGCCTCGGCGATCAGTCCGATGGTCACCTGGGGCACGAACCCGGAGATGGTCGTCGGCGTTTCGGCGCAGGTGCCGGCCCCGGAATCAGAGCAGGACGAGCGGGCGCTGCATTACATGGGCCTGGACGCCGGCACGCCGATCGAGGAGATCAAGCTCGATCGAGTGTTCATCGGCTCGTGCACGAACTCACGGATCGGTGATCTGCGCGCCGCGGCGCGCGTCGTCGACGGGCGGCGGGTCGCCGACGGCGTCTACGCGATGGTCGTGCCCGGGTCCCAGCAGGTCAAGGCCCAGGCCGAGCGGGAGGGCCTCGACGAGGTCTTCCGCCGGGCCGGCTTTGACTGGCGCGGGGCCGGCTGCTCGATGTGCCTGGGCATGAACCCGGACATCGCGGCGCCGGGCGAGCGCGTGGCCTCGACCTCGAACCGCAACTTCGAGGGCCGTCAGGGTCGCGGGGCCCGGTCGCATCTCGTCTCGCCGCAGATGGCGGCAGCGGCGGCGATCGAAGGACATTTCGTCGACATCCGAGAGTGGGACGAAGGGCGGGAGGGATCCGAATCATGAAAGCCATCGAGACCATCACGGGCCGCGTCAGCGTGCTGAACCGCGACGACGTCGACACCGACCAGATCATCCCCAAGCAGTTCCTCAAGCGCGTCGAGCGCACCGGCTTTGGCGAGTTCCTCTTCTACGACTGGGCCAAGGAGCCGGACTGGCAGCTGCCGAAGAACCCCATCCTCGTCGCCGGGCGCAACTTCGGCTGCGGGTCAAGCCGCGAGCACGCCCCGTGGGCGCTGGAGGACTACGGCTTTCAGGCGATCATCGCCTCGAGCTTCGCCGACATCTTCCGCTCCAACTGCACGAAGATCGGCTTGCTGCCGGTCCAGCTGACCAGCGCGGAGTGCGCGGCGATCGCCGAGGCGGGGGAGGCCCAGGTCGACCTCGCTGGTCAGGAGGTCCGCTGGCGGGCACACAGCCCAGCTGGCGATGAAGGACCTACCGGCGACGAAGCTGGCTGGGTCGGGAGGGCGCAGTTCGAGATCGACCCGGAGATAAAGCACCGCCTGCTCAACGGTCTGGACGACATCGCGCTGACGCTCGAGCAGGACGAGTCGATCTCCGCGTATGAGAGGGACCGAGAGCGCAGCGGCCCCGTGACGAGCGCGCTGTGAGCGAGCCGGCCCCCCACAGGCACGACACCGGCCGGCCGGCGGCGGCGGATGCCTTCTCGGCCCACGCCGACCAATACGACGACACGCGCCGGCGGCTGATCCCCGGCTACGACGAGTTCTACGGCGCCGCCGTCGAGGTTCTGCGGCGCGCCGACGGCGGCGTGCGGCGCGTGCTCGATCTCGGCGCCGGTACCGGCCTGATGACCGCCGAGGTCCTCCGCGCCCTCCCGGACGCGGAGGTCGAAGTGCTCGATGCCTCCGAGCCGATGCTGCGCCACGCGCGGGAGCGGCTGGGCGACCGGCTCGCCGCCGTGCACGTCGCCGACATGTCCGAGGCGCTCCCGGACGGACCGTTTGACGGGGTCGTCTCGGCACTCGCCATCCACCACATCGAGCACCCGGCGCAGCGGCAGCTGTTCGCCGCCGTCCGAGAACGCCTACGCCCCGGGGGCGTCTTCGTCAATGCCGAGCAGGTCACGACCGCGGTGCCGGAGCTGACGCGGGTCTACACCGACGTGTGGGTGCGCCAATGCCGCGCGCTCGGCGCGACCGAGCACGAACTGGGCGCGACCCGTCAGCGCATGGGCCACGACCGGTGTGCCGACGTCCCGTCGCTCCTGCGCTGGCTGACCGAAGCCGGCTTTGCCGGCGTCGACTGCGTGTTCAAGAACTGGCAGTTGGCGGTCCTGGTCGGATTCAAGGAGCGGGCATGAGTCGCCCGGAGTTCGCCGGAGGTGAACTCCCAAGCGAATCGCCCTCTCGGCACGTTGCCCGCGATTGGGACGCCTCGACCTATGACCGGATCTCCGCGCCGCAGCAGCGGTGGGCAGCCGAGCAGCTCGACCGGCTCGAGCTGGCCGGCGACGAGGTCGTGCTCGACGCCGGGTGCGGATCCGGCAGGATCACGCTCGAGCTCGCACGCCGGGTGCCGCGTGGAGTGATCTACGCCGTCGACGCTGCGCCGTCGATGGTCAGGCATACGCAGGAGGCATTGGGCGACCGGGGGACCGCGATGTGCCAGGACCTCGTGGAGCTCGCCCTGCCGGAGCCGGTCGACGTCGTGTTCTCGAATGCCACCTTCCACTGGATCAAGGATCACGACGCGCTGTTCGCGGCGCTGCACCGCAACATGAAGCCGGGGGCGCGGCTGGTGGCGCAGTGCGGCGGCCGGGGCAACATCGACGCCTTCCGCCGCGCCGCCGACGAGGTCGCGTTCGCCGAGCCGTTCGCCGAATTCTTCACCGGCTGGGAGCGACCGTGGAACTACGCGACCGCCGAGGAGACGGCGCAGCGGCTGACGCGGGCCGGCTTTGAGGACGTCAACACGTGGCTGGAGGACAGGCCGACCCGGCTCGACGAGCCGCGCAGCTTCGTCCGGACGGTCTGCCTGGTGCGCCACCTCGACCCGTTGCCCCCGGAGCTGCACGACGCGTTCATCGACGCCGTGCTCAGTCGCTTCGAGCAGCCCCTCGTGCTCGACTACGTACGCCTGAACCTGACCGCCCGCCGCACCTGAGCTCTACCTCACGCCGGTCTCGTACGCATAGATGACCGCCTGGACGCGGTCGCGCAGGCCGAGCTTCATCAGGATTCGCTTGACGTGGGTCTTGACCGTGGATGACTCGATGACGAGCTCCTGCGCGATCTCGGCGTTGGCCAGTCCGCGCGCGATGAGCACCAGCACCTCCCGCTCGCGCGGCGTGAGCGCCTCGAGCTCGCCGTCGCCGACCCGGTCCGCCGGCTCCCGCGACATGCGGTCGATGACGCGGCGCGTCACCGACGGCGAGAGCAGCGACTCACCCCCGGCGACGGTGTGGACCGCCGCGATGAGCTCCTCAGGCCGGGTTCGCTTGAGCAGGAACCCGGACGCTCCGGCTCGCAGGCCACCGAAGATGTAGTCGTCCTCCTCGAAGGTCGTCAGGATCAGGACCCGCGTCAGCGGGGCCTCGCGTGCCAGCTGCCGGGTCGCCGCGATTCCGTCGAGGTCCGGCATCCGCACGTCCATCAGGACGACATCCGGGGCCCGCGCATGCACGAGGGCGACCGCCGCGCGCCCGGTCGCCGCCTGCCCCACGATCTCGATGCCCGGGTCGCTCTCGAGCACCGCCGCGAGCCCGGCCCGCATCAGATCGTCGTCGTCGGCGATGAGGACCCGGGTCACGCGCCGGCGCCGTAGGGAAGGATCGCGGCGAACGCGACGGCCGCGAGCACGATGTCGATGGCCAGCCGGGCTTCCGGCCGGGTGCTCAGCGGTCCCGCTACAGTCCGAGTGGCGGCCACGACACGCTGAGCGTATCGCTGCCGCCAGGCGTTTCATATCCGCCGGCCGAGCGATCCGGCCTACCTCCAGAGGAGGATGCGGATTCATTCCCGGGGGCGTTTTCGTGCGTGGCGCAAGCCCGTAGCGTCGTTACACGGACTGCAAAACATCTCGGACTCAGGAGACGTCGTGGGAAGATCCCTTTCGGTCAACGGTGCCTATGAGGCGCTTGGGCGATTCGTCGTCCGCTTCCGGTGGGCCGTCGTCGTCTTCTGGTTGCTCGCGGCGGTCGTCACGACGGCCGCGCTCCCGTCGCTGGGCAGTGAGGTCAACGACAACAACAGCGCGTTCCTGAGCCAGGACGCCCCCAGCAGCAAGGCGGCCAACCTGGCGGCCCCGCTGCTCGGCGGCGGCGCTACCGGCCGGGTGAGTGAGGTGACGATCCTCGGGTCTCGTTCCGGGCAGCTGACCGCGGCGGACGTGGCGGCGATGGCGCGCGAGGCACGGCTGGCGGCGCGCGCACCCAACGTCCGGTCATCAGCGCTCGAGGGGATCTCCGCTGACGGCCAGGCCGCCTCGATCCGGGTGCGGGTGGCCCTCAGCGCCAACAACATCAGCAAGGACAAGACGGTCGTCGACGCGCTCCAGAGCACGTTCGCGCAGGCCAACCCACCTCCCGGGCTGCAGCTGCACCTCGCCGGCCAGGTCGCGACCGTCGTGGCCAATCAGGCGAGCTCCAACAAGGCCGGTAACCAGGTCCAGACCTTCTCGCTCCTGTTCGTGATCGTCCTGCTGCTCGTCGTCTTCCGGTCCGTTCCGGCGGCGATCGTGACGCTCCTGCCCAGCGGCCTGGCCCTCATCATCTCCGAGCGGCTCATCGGCGCGCTGGGATCCGGCGGCCTGCTGATCTCCTCCATCACCCAGGTGCTGCTGATCGTGCTGCTGATCGGCGCCGGTACCGACTATGGGCTGTTCCTCGTGTTCCGCGTCCGCGAGGAGCTGCGCGGAGGCGCCGAGCCCCATGAGGCCGTCGAGCGTGCCCTCGTCCGAGTCGGGGAGTCGATCACCGGCTCGGCAGGCACGGTGATGCTCGCGCTGCTCACGTTGCTGCTCGCGTCGTTCGGGCTCTATCACGACCTCGGCATACCACTGGCGGTGGGGGTTGCCGTCATGCTCGCCCTCGGCCTGACCCTGCTGCCGGCCCTGCTCGCGATTCTCGGCCGGCGCGCGTTCTGGCCCGCGAAGATCGAGCCCGGCACCCAGCGCGAGGGCGTCTGGGGCAGGGTGGCGAGTCGCCTGGTCCAGCACCCCGGCGCCACCCTGGCGGCGGGCATCCTCCTGTTCCTGGCGCTCGCCGCCGGCGCGCTCGGATTCAAATCCGGGGGG
Organism: Solirubrobacteraceae bacterium; assembly: GCA_035551695.1. GTDB lineage: Bacteria > Actinomycetota > Thermoleophilia > Solirubrobacterales > Solirubrobacteraceae > Palsa-465. The sequence continues at coordinate 6,240 of DASZMU010000135.1, read as the reverse complement.
TTCGGTGGCGCGACCACCGCGCCGAAGGGCTCCGACGCCGCCGCCGGCAACGCCGCCCTGGCCCAGCACTTCCCGCGAACGAGCAGCAATCCGGCCAACCTCGTGTTCGCCTATTCCCAGCCGGTGTGGAACGACCCGGGCCGGCTCGCCACCGCCCAGTCGGTGCTGACCTCCTCCAGAGTCTTCACCCAGCTGGCCGGGCCGCTCAACGCCAACGGGCTTCAGCTGACCTCGGCGCAGTTCCGCGCTCTGTCCGCCCGGCTCGGGCCGCCCCAGCGTCTGCCGGTCATCGAGCCCTCCGGGCTGCCGGTGCCGAGGCGCGCCTACAACGCCTACCGGGGCGCGGCCGCGTTCGTGTCGGCCGATGGCCGCGTCGTCCAGTTCGAGGCCACCCTGCGCGCGGGCTCCCAGAGCTCCACCCAGGCGATGAACGCCACGCCGCGTATCCGCGCCGTCGTCGCCGGCGCGGCCCGGCGCTCCGGGGCCGACGCGAGCGGGGTCGCCGGGGAGGCCGCCGCCGTCTACGACATCAACACGACCGCCAACCACGACCTCAAGATCGTGATCCCGGTCGCGATCATCGCGATCGGCATCCTGCTGGCGCTGGTGCTCCGCAGCGCGGTGGCGCCGCTGTACCTCATCGTGTCGGTCGCGCTCTCCTACCTGGCCTCGCTGGGCCTGGCCACGATCGTGTTCATCGATATCGGCGGCACGGCGGGCATCAGCTTCATCCTGCCGTTCCTGATGTTCATCTTCCTCCTGGCCCTCGGCGAGGACTACAACATCCTCGTCATGACCCGCATCCGGGAGGAGGCCCGGCATCTGCCGCTGCGTGAGGCCGTCGTCAAGGCGATCTCGCGCACCGGCTCGACGGTGACGTCGGCCGGGATCATTCTCGGCGGCACCTTTGCCGTGTTCGGGATCGTGGGCGGCGGCGGATCATCCGGCAGTCAGCTGCGGGCGATCGGCTTCGGCCTGGCGGCCGGGATCCTCATGGACACGTTCCTGGTGCGGACGCTGCTCGTCCCGTCGACGGTGATCCTGCTCGGCCGGCGCAACTGGTGGCCATCCTCGCTGGGGCGCGAGGACGAGATCGGCTACCGTGCCGGTCCACCATGGCCCGACGACGAGTCATCCTCCTCCCCGGAGACGGCATCGGCCCGGAGATAACCGGTCCGGCAGTCGAGGTGCTGGACGCCGTCGCGCCCGGCGCCTTGGACTACGAGGAGCGCACGTTCGGTGGCGCATCGATCGACGCCCACGGCACCGCACTGACCGATGAGACGCTGGAGGCGTGCCGATCGGCCGACGCCGTCCTGCTTGCGGCGGTCGGCGGCCCAAAGTGGGACACCACCGACCCGGACAAGCCGCGCCCGGAGCAGGGACTCCTCGGCCTGCGCAAGGGACTGGGCCTGTTCGCCAACCTGCGCCCGGTCAAGCCGCTGCCGGCCCTGTACGACGCAAGCCCGCTGCGACGGGAGATCATCGAGCGGACCGACCTGCTCGTCGTGCGGGAGTTGACCGGCGGCATCTACTTCGGCGAGAAGACGCGCACGGCCGACAGCGCCTCGGATGCCTGCGTGTACTCCCGGGAGGAGATCGAGCGGATCGCTCGCGTCGCGTTCGGCGCCGCTCGGTCGCGCGTGACCAGCGTCGACAAGGCGAATGTGCTGGAGACGAGCCGTCTGTGGCGCGAGGTGGTCAGCGACCTGCACGCTCGGGAGTTCCCCAACATCGAGCTCGAGCATCTGCTCGTCGACAACGCCGCGATGCGCCTGGTCGCCGCGCCCCGGCACTTCGAGGTGATCGTCACCGAGAACATGTTCGGCGACATCCTCTCCGACGAGGCGGCGATGCTGACCGGATCGCTGGGGATGCTCCCAAGCGCGTCTCTGGGCCCGGATGGCCCCGGCGTCTTCGAGCCCGTCCACGGCTCGGCGCCGGACATCGCCGGGACCGGGGTCGCCAACCCGCTCGCGATGTTCTTGTCCGCGGCGCTCATGCTCCGCCACGGATTCGGGATGGAATCGGAGGCGGCGGCGGTAGAATCGGCCGTCAACCGTGCGCTGGCCGAAGGGCTTCGCACGCCAGACCTGGGGGGCGAGGCGACGACCGCGCAGGCCACTCGGGCGGTACTCCAACATCTCTAGCGCGGCGTCGCCGGTCTAGGACAACTGAAAGGACAGTCGTGGAACAAGCCGACCTCATCTGGCACAACGGAGAACTCGTTGCCTGGGAGGACGCGAAGGTTCACGTACTGACGCACGGCCTCCACTACGGGACCGGCGTGTTCGAGGGCGAGCGGGCATACGCGACCGCCCAGGGACCCGCGATCTTCCGCCACCACGACCATCTGGCGCGGCTGCTGGCCTCGGCGAAGCTGTACTACATGCCGGTGCCGTACACGCTGGAGCAGCTGCGCGCGGCCACGCACGAGCTGATCGTCGCCAACGGCCTGAGCGAGTGCTACATCCGGCCGATCATCTTCCGCGGCTACGGCCAGATGGGCCTCAATCCGCTCGACTGCGAGGTCTCGGTGTCGATCGCAGCCTGGCCGTGGGGGGCCTATCTGGGAGAGCAGGCCGCCGTCGAGGGGGTGCGGGCCAAGGTCGCCAGCTGGCGGCGGATCTCCTCGGATTCGCTGATCCCGCATGCCAAGGCCTCCGGCCAGTACCTCAACAGCGTCCTGGCCAAGATCGAGGCGACGAAGGCCGGTTATCAGGAGTCGATCCTGCTCGACTCCCGCGGCTTCGTGTCCGAGGGAACCGGCGAGAACATCTTCGTCGTTCGCGACGGGCAGATCGTGACCCCACCGCAGACCGCCGGCATCCTCGACGGGATCAGCCGCAAGTCGATTTTGACGATTGCCGGCGACCTGGGGATCGAGCTGGTGGAGCGCGACCTCGCGCGCGCCGAGCTGTACCTGGCCGACGAGGTGTTTCTGACCGGGACGGCGGCCGAGCTCGTGCCCGTCTGCGAGATCGATGACCAGATCGTCGGCGCCGGGTCGCGCGGCCCGGTGACGGCCGCTGTCCAGCGCGTCTTCATCGACGCGCTCCATGGGCGCGACGCGCGCTACGGCGAGTGGCTGGACGTCGTCAAGGTCCCGTCCCGGACCGCCGGGTAGCGCGGCCGAACGGAATTGCGCGAGGTCGCACCAGATGCCCCGCCGCATAGAGCTGTATGACACGACCCTGCGCGACGGGATGCAGGGCGAGGGCATGTCGCTCTCGGCCGGCGAGAAGCTCCGCGTCGCCCACCGCCTCGACGAGCTCGGCCTCGACCTGATCGAGGCCGGGTTCCCCAGCTCCAATCCCAAGGAGCTCGAGCTGTTCGGGCTGCTCGCCCGCGAGACGTTCGCCCACGCGCAGATCTGCGCGTTCGGGATGACGCGGCGGCGGGGGCTGGCCGCGGACGCCGATCCGGCTCTGCGCGTGCTCGCCGACTGCTTCGCGCCGGTGTGCACGCTCGTGGGCAAGACGTGGACGCTGCATCTGGAGAAGGTCGTCAAGGTCGATCGTGACGAGAACCTGCGGATGATCGCCGAGTCGATCATGTTCCTCGTGGGCGCCGGGAAGCGGGTGATCTACGACGCCGAGCACTTCTTCGACGGCTATGGCGACGATCCGCAGTACGCGCTCCGGTGTCTGCGCACGGCGGTCGAGGCCGGTGCCGAGACCGTCGTCTGCTGCGACACCAACGGTGGCAGCCTGCCGCACGTCGTGGCGGCGGCGATGCGGGATGTGGTCGCTTCGCTCGGCGGAGTGGGCATCGGCATTCACACCCACGACGACGCGGGCTGCGGCGTGGCCAACGCGCTCGCGGCGGTGCAGGAGGGCGCCACCCACGTCCAGGGGACCATCAATGGGTACGGCGAGCGCTGCGGCAACGCCAACCTGATCTCCATCATCCCCAACCTCCAGCTCAAGCTCGGCTGCGCGTGCCTGACCGACGCCCAGCTGGCATCGCTGACGCCGACCGCCAACTACATCGCCGAGCTCCTGAACTTCACCCCGGATCCGGATGCCCCGTACGTCGGCCGCAACGCGTTCGCGCACAAAGGCGGCATGCACGTTGCCGGGGTCAGCGCCGACCCGGCGACTTTCGAGCACATCGTGCCCGAGGTCGTTGGCAACCAGCGGGAGATGCTGATCTCCGAGCTCTCAGGCAAGGGGACGGTGCAGTCGCGTGCACGGGACGCGGGGATCGACCTTGACGACGCCGGCGCGGCTGCCGTGGTGGAGCGCGTCAAGGAGCTCGAGCATCGCGGCTACCACTACGAGGCCGCCGCCGGCTCGTTCGAGCTGTTGCTGCGCAAGGAGACCGGGGACTACGAGCCGCTCTTCCGGTTGGAGTCATGGCGGGCGATCGTTGAGAAGCGGGCCGATGGACGGGTCGAGACAGAGGCCACGATCAAAATCTGGGTCGGCGGGGAGCGCTACGTGCGCACGGCGGAGGGCAACGGCCCGGTCAACGCCCTGGACCGCGCGCTGCGTGAGGCGCTGGTCGAGATCCACCCGCACCTGCGCGACATCGAACTCGTCAACTTCAAGGTCCGGATCCTCGACGAGACCAAGGGCACCGGCGCCGTGACCCGCGTGCTGCTCGACGTCTCCGACGGCGACCGTGAGTGGGGCTCGATCGGCGTCTCGGAGAACGTCATCGAGGCATCGTGGGAGGCGCTCGTGGATTCGCTCGAGTACGGCATGCAGCCGAGCCTCCAGCCGGGCGACGCCGGCATCGCCCCGAGCCGCCGGTGAGCGGCGCCGGGGCCGAGCCGATACCGCTCGCCTCCCCGGTGCTCGGCGCCGAGGAGGAGCAGCGGGTCGTGGAGGTGCTGCGGTCCGGGCGTCTGTCGCTGGGGCCTTTGCTGGCCGAGTTCGAGGAGGCGTTCGCGGCGCGGCTCGGCGCCTCGCACGCCGTGGCCGTGTCGAGCGGCACCGCCGGTCTGCACCTGGCGCTACGCGCGGTCGGCGTCAGCGATGGCGACGAGGTGGTGACGAGCCCGTTCTCCTTCGTGGCCAGCGCCAACGTCGCGCTGTACGAGCGGGCTCGCCCGGTGTTCGCCGACATCGATCCGGTCACGCTCAACCTCGATCCTGACGCCGCGGCCGCCGCGATCACCGGCCGTACGGCGGCGCTGCTGCCGGTCCACGTGTTCGGCTATCCCGCGGACATGGACGCATTCGAGCGTCTCGGCGTGCCGATCGTCGAGGACGCGTGCGAGGCGCTCGGCGCCGTCTACGCCGACGGCCGCGCGGTGGGAGGGCGCGGGCACCCGGCCGTGTTCGGCTTCTACGCCAACAAGCAGCTGACGACCGGCGAGGGCGGGATGGTGACGGTGGGCGATGCCGGGATCAAGGAGCGGATGGACTCCGAGCGCAACCAGGGGCGCGCGCCGGACATGGGCTGGCTGGACCACGATCGCCTCGGCTTCAACTACCGCCTGTCCGACGTCGCGTGCGCGCTCGGTCTGGCGCAGCTGGAGCGTCTCGACCAGATGCTGGAGGGGCGGGCGCGGGTGGCGGCGTTGTATGAGTCGGCGCTCGAGGGGATGGAGGGGTTACAGCTGCCCTGTCCGGACTCCGGGGGCGCTCGGCGCGGCTGGTTCGTGTACGTCGTGCAGCTGCCGCGCGGGGTCGACCGGGATGCCACTGTCCGGGCTCTGGGGGAGCGGTCGATCCCGAGCAAGCCGTACTTCCCGGCCATCCACCTGATGACGTTCTACCGCGCGCGCTTCGGTCACCGGGAGGGGCAGTTTCCGGTGTGCGAGGACGTCGCTGCGCGCTCGATTGCGCTGCCGTTCTTTCCGGCGATGACCGAGGGACAGGTGGACCGCGTGGCCACGGCGCTGCGGTCGGTGCTCGGCCCGTGAGCTAGCTCACCGTGAAGGCGCTTGCCTTGGTCGCGGTGCTGCCGTCGCCGTTGGTGATCGTCACGTTACGTGCGCTCTTGGTCGCCGAGCCGGAGATCGTGATGCCCACCGATAGCGCCGTGGCGCTCGTATAGGTCGTCGAGCTGACCGTGATCCCGGAGCCGGAGAAGGTCGTCGCCAGCGCCCCGCCGTTGATGAAGCCGGTGCCGTTGATCGTCACGGTGTAGCTGGAGCCGTGTGCGTCCGAACTGGGGCTGACGGATGTGACGGTGGGGGCGGCGTTGACGGTGAAGCTGTTGGTGGCGGTTCCGGTGCCGGTGTCCGGGTTGGTGACGGTGATGTTGCGGGTGCCGGTGGTGGCGGTG
>DASZMU010000134.1:0-12479 GCA_035551695.1 Solirubrobacteraceae bacterium | reverse complement strand
ACCGCCGACATCCGGGTGGGCAACGCCCTGCCGCTGAGCAACATGCCGCCCGGGACGATCGTCCACAACGTGGAGCTGACGCCGGGACGCGGCGGCCAGATGGCGCGCTCGGCCGGCACCGGGGTCCAACTGCTGGCGAAGGAGGGCGACTACGCCACCCTGCGCCTGCCCTCCGGCGAGATGCGGATGGTCCGCGCCGAGTGCCGCGCCACCGTCGGGACGATCGGCAACTCCGATCATCAGAACGTCAAGGTCGGGAAGGCGGGCCGCAAGCGCCACATGGGCGTGCGCCCGCAGACCCGCGGCACGGCGATGAACCCGGTCGACCACCCGCACGGCGGCGGCGAGGGCTCCACCACGCCCGGGCGCCATCCGGTCACACCTTGGGGCGTGCCGACGCTCGGCTACCGCACACGCAAGAAGAACAAGAAATCCGACCAGTACATCGTGCGCGGTCGCAGACGAGGGAAGAAGCGATGAGCCGATCGAGCAAGAAGGGACCGTTCGTTCAGGAGCGATTGATGGCGCGGATCGAGGCGATGAACGCCTCCGGCGAGAAGCGCATGATCCGGACGTGGTCGCGGGCCTCGACGATCTTCCCGGAGATGGTGGGGCACACCATCGCCGTGCACGACGGCCGTAAGCACGTGCCGGTGTTCGTATCCGAGTCGATGGTCGGCCACAAGCTTGGGGAGTTTGCACCGACGCGGCTGTACCGGGGCCACGCCGGGACGGGTAAGAGGCGATGAGTCCTGACGAGAAGACTCCGGACGAGACGACGCCTGACGCTGACGTCGCGCGCTCACCTGAGTCTGAGCCCGAAGCCGCTGCGGACGACACGCTAGCGACGTCGTCGCCTGACGCCGCCCCGTCCGAGTCCGCTGACGAGTCCGCCGCTGAGGCGGAGGCTGAGGCGCCGGCCGAGGAGGCCGAAGCCGAAGCAGAAGCTGAGACCGCTGAACCTGAGCCTGCCGAGGCGGCCGGCGAGGTTGCGGCGCCGGCGCGGGCGGGCCGCCAGGCTGGGCCGACCCCGTCGCGGCGACGTGCCAGGCGGGATCCGGATGCGCCGGTGCCCGTGGTCCGGGCGCAGGCCAAGTACGTGCGGTCGTCGGCGCGCAAGGCGCGGCTGGTGTGCGACCACATCCGCGGCAAGTCAGTTGAGGAGGCGCGAGCTATCCTGGCTCTGACGCCACGCGCGATCGCACAGGATTGGAGCAAACTGCTCGAGTCGGCGGTCGCGAACGCCGAGCACAATCACGAGCTCGTGGGCGAGGATCTGTATGTCAAGGCGGTCCACGCCGACGAGGGTCCGACGATCAAGCGCTTCCGGCCGCGCGCGATGGGTCGCGCCACGCGGATCCGGAAGCGAACCAGCCACCTGACGATCCTGCTCACGCCAAAGGACTAACGAACACACATGGGTCAGAAAGTTCACCCCGAGTCGATCCGCGTGGGCTACATCCACGATTGGAAGTCGAACTGGTTCAACGAGCGCAACTTCGCGGACTTCCTCCACGAGGACACGCTCATCCGCAACCACATCGTCGGCCGGCTGTCGCACGCGGGGCTCTCGGACATCACGATCCGCAAGAACGCCACCGAGGTGGAGGTCAACATCCACACGGCCCGGCCCGGCATCGTGATCGGCAAGTCCGGGTCCGAGGTCGACCAGCTGCGCCGTGACCTGCACCGGATCACCGGCAAGCAGGTGAAGGTCAACATCCTGGAGATCAAGCGCCCGGAGCTGGATGCGCGTCTCGTCGCGCAGTCGATCGCCGAGCAGCTGCAGAACCGCGTCGCCTTCCGCCGCGCCATGAAGCGCGCGCTGACGAGCGCGATGCGCTCCGGCGCCAAGGGCGTCAAGGTCCAGGTGTCCGGCCGTCTGGGCGGCGCCGAGATGGCCCGCACCGAGGGCTACTCCGACGGCCGCGTGCCGCTGCACACGCTGCGCGCCGACATCGACTACGGCTTCCACGAGGCGCGGACGACCTTCGGCCGGATCGGCGTCAAGTGCTGGATCAACAAGGGCGAGATCATGCCCGAGGGCTACACCGGTGCCGACCTGACGATCATGGACGAGCCCGCACCCCAGGCCCCTGAGCGCGGTGGCCGTGATAACCGGTCCCGCCCACCCCGCGACGGGCGCGAGGGCGGCGGACGCGGTCGTGGCGGTCGTGGCGGTCCGGGTGGGTCCGGTGGACGCGGTGGCGGACCGGGTGGTCCGGGTGGTCCGGGTCGCGGTGGTCCGGGTGGCCGCGGTGGTGGCTTCGGCGGCCAGGGGGGCGGCGGCGGTGGTCGTGGTCCCGGCGGCGGTGGCGGCGGTCGTGGTCCGGGCGGCGGCGGCGGCGGTGGCGGTCGTGGTCCCGGTGGCGGCGGTCGTGGTCCGGGCGGTGGGGGCGGTGGTGGTCGTGGTCCTGGTGGCGGCGGCGGTGGTGGTCGCGGTCCTGGTGGCGGCGGCGGTGGTGGTCGCGGTCCTGGTGGCGGCGGTCGCGGCCCGCGTCAGGGTGGCGGCGCTGGTGGTTCCGGCGGCGGCGCCTCAGGAGGCGCCCGCTGATGCTCGCCCCCAAGCGCGTCAAGCACCGCAAGCAGCATCGCGGCCGCAGAGCCGGTCTCAGCCGTGGTCAGGTCAAGGTGCAGTTCGGTGAGTACGGCCTCAAGGCGATGGACGCCGGCTGGCTGACCAACCGCCAGATCGAGGCTGCCCGTATCGCGATGACCCGCAAGATCCGCCGCGGCGGCAAGGTGTGGATCAACGTCTATCCGGACAAGCCGTTCACCAAGAAGCCCGCCGAGACGCGGATGGGCTCCGGCAAGGGCTCGCCTGAGGGCTGGGTCGCGGTCGTCAAGCCCGGTCGCGTCATGTTCGAGCTGGCGGGTGTGCCGGAGGACCTCGCACGCGAGGCGATGCGGCTGGCCGGTCACAAGCTGCCCGTCCGCACGAAGTTCGTCATGCGAGAGGACGCCTGATGCGCGCGGCCGACCTGCGGGAGCTGACTGACACAGAGCTGGCCGAGCACATCGCGACGACCCGGCGCGAGCTCTTCGGCCTGCGCTTCCAACACGCCACCGGCGAGCTGGACAACTCGGCAGCGCTCCGGCGCGCCAAGCGTGAAGTGGCGCGCGCGCTCACGGTCGCGCACGAACGAGAGCTCGCACGGGCACGAGAGACCGAGATCGCAAGGTAGACAGGACACATGGCTGAGGATCAGACACCCCAAGACGTACAAGAGACGGCCGCGGCGCCCTCGGAGCCCCAGGAGGTACTCCCGCCCAAGGAGCGTCGCCGCCGTTCCCGTGCCGCAAAGGCGGCCCGGTCAAAGGCTCGTCCGCAGCGCACGGCTGAGGAGCGCCAGGAGCAGCGGGCCGCCGAGCGCGGTCGCAAGGCGGTGGCCCGGCGGGCCGGTCGCGTGAAGGCGAAGGCGAAGGTGACACACGAGGGCTCCGCGGCCACGCCGCCGCGCGAGCACGCCCCGCGGGTCCAGAAGGTTCGCCAGGGCGTCGTCGTCTCCGACAAGGCCGACAAGACGATCACCGTGCGCATCGACGTCGCGCGCCGGCACCGCCGGTACGAGAAGATCGTCCGGACATCGCGGACCCTGCATGCCCACGACGAGCGCAACGACGCTCACACCGGCGACACCGTCACGGTGCGTGAGGCCCGCCCGCTGTCGCGCACGAAGCGCTGGCGGCTGGTCGAGGTCATCGAGAGGGCGAGGTAGGCGGCCAGTGATCCAGAACGAGACACGTCTGCGCGTGGCCGACAACTCCGGCGCCCGCGAGATCCTGGTGATCCGCGTGCGGGGAGGATCGCGCCGGCGGTACGCCGGTGTCGGCGACACGATCACCGCCACCGTGAAGACCGCCAACCCGCAGGGCGCCGTGAAGAAGGGCGAGGTCGTGACCGCCGTGGTCGTGCGCACCAAGAAGTCGTACGGGCGCGAGGACGGCACCTACATCGCCTTCGACGAGAATGCAGCGGTGCTCATCGACGCCCAGAACAACCCGCGGGGAACGCGCATCTTCGGCCCGGTCGCGCGCGAGTTGCGCGAGCGCAACTTCATGAAGATCGTCTCGCTCGCCCCGGAGGTCCTGTAGTCATGCCGGCACGGATCAGGCGAGACGACGAGGTCATCGTGATCGGCGGTAAGGACCGCGGCAAGCGCGGGCGCGTGCTGCGGGTCGAGCCCAAGAAGGAGCGGCTCTACGTCGAGGGCCTCAATATCGTCAAGCGCCACCAGCGGCCCACCCAGACCGCGGCCGGCCAGCAGGCCGGCGGCGTGATCGAGCGCGAGGGGCCGATCCATATCTCCAACGTGATGCTCGTCGACCCCAAGGACGGCAAGCCGACCCGCGTTGGCATTCAGATCGAAGACGGAAAGCGCCTGCGCGTGGCCAAGCGCAGCGGCGCCCGATTGGACTAGGACGACGATGGCGACAGCACCAGCACCGACAACAGCACGACTGAAGACGAAATACCTGGAGGAGATCCGGCCGGCTCTCATGCAGCGGTTCGGCTACTCGAGCATCATGCAGGCCCCGCGGATCGTGAAGGTCACGGTCAACATGGGCTGCGGCGACGCCAAGCAGGATTCCAAGGTGCTCGACGCGGCCATCGAGCAGCTGGGCACGATCACCGGTCAGCGGCCGAGCGTGCGGCGGGCGCGCAAGTCGATCGCGCAGTTCAAGGTCCGCGAGGGGATGCCGGTTGGCGTCGCCGTCACCCTGCGAGGGGAACGGGCCTTTGAGTTCCTGGACCGGCTGATGTCCGTCGCGATCCCGCGGATCCGGGACTTCCGCGGGCTGAACCCCCGCTCGTTCGACGGCCGGGGCAACTACTCGATGGGCGTCCGCGAGCAGATCATCTTTCCGGAGATCGACTACGACGAGATCGACCAGGTGCGCGGACTCGACATCACCGTCACCACGACGGCCTCCAGCGACGCCGAGTGCTTCGCGCTGCTGGAGGCGTTCGGGATGCCGTTCTCCAGGGAGGGCCGCGCACCCACCGAACGCGCCGTCGAACTGGCAGCCGAGGGCGCTGCGACCAAGACAAGGATTTAAGGAGCAAAGTGGCAAAGCTTTCACAGCGCGTCCGCCAGCAGCGGACACCGAAGTTCAAGACGCGGGGGTACAGCCGCTGCCGGCGCTGTGGCCGCGCGCGATCCGTGTATCGCAAGTTCGGCCTGTGCCGGATCTGCCTGCGCGAGCTCGCCCACAACGGCTACGTCCCCGGCATGACGAAGTCGAGCTGGTAGGGGAGCGCAGACCATGTCGATGACCGATCCCGTGGCGGACTTCCTGACGCGCCTGCGCAACGGCGCCAAGGCGCAGCATCACGATGTCGCCATCCCCTCGTCCAAGCTCAAGCGCGAGCTCGCCCGCATCCTCAAGGAGCAGGGCTACATCGAGGCCTACCAGATCGAGCCGCCGGTGCCCGGGCGACCAGGCGAGCAGATCACGATCACACTGAAGTACACCGACGATCGCCGGCCGGTGATCTCCGGTATCCAGCGGGTGTCGCGACCCGGTCAGCGGACGTACGTCGACCACGCTCACATTCCCCGGATCCAGGGCGGCATGGGCACCGCCATCATCTCGACGTCCAAGGGCGTCATGACCGGCCACGAGGCCCGCCAGCAGGGCGTCGGCGGCGAGGTCGTGGCCCGGGTCTGGTAACCATTGAGCAGCGATGTCCAGGATCGGTAGACAACCCATCAACGTCCCCGCGGGAGTGACGATCGCGATCGAGCCCGAGCGCGTCACCGTCAACGGCCCCAAGGGAGAGCTCTTCGAGCGCATCCCGCGCGACATCCTGGTCGAGCAGGACGGCGACCAGATCGTCGTCAAGCGGCCGACCGACCGGGGGGAGCACCGCGCGCTCCACGGTCTGACGCGGACGCTCGTGTTCAACATGGTCGTCGGCGTGACAGACGGCTTCGAGAAGCGCCTGGAGATCCAGGGCGTGGGCTATCGCGCGCAGCTGCGCGGCCGTGACCTGGAGCTGGCGCTTGGGTACTCGCATCCGGTCTCGATCCCTGCGCCGGACGGCATCGAGTTCGAGGTGCCCCAGCCGACGCGGATCGTCGTGCGCGGGGCCTCCAAGCAACAGGTCGGCGAGATCGCCGCGTTCATCCGCAAGCAGCGCAAGCCGGAGCCCTACAAGGGCAAGGGGATCCGCTACGAGGGCGAGTACGTCGCCCGGAAGGTCGGTAAGCGCGCATGACGTCGAAGACTGCGTCTTCGATTGCGAGTATCGGCCTGGCCGTGCCAGCTTCGCTGGCATTGCGAGTTCGCCTGGCGGCGAACATGGCGGCCGAACTCGCGGGGAGACATTTCCATGACCGTTAGGACCAAGCCCCAGGCGCGCCTCAGGCGCCGGCGTCGCGTCCGCGCCAAGGTGAGCGGCTCGGCCGAGCGTCCTCGGATCTCCGTGTTCCGCTCCAACCGCGGCATCTTCGCCCAGCTGATCGACGACGAGGCCGGGCGAACGCTGGCCTCCGTCAGCTGGACGGAGGCCGAGCTGCGGACACACACCGGCGCCGAGCAGGCGAAGCGCGCCGGCGAGCTCCTCGCGCAGCGGGCGATCGCCGCCGGCATCCAGACCGCCGTGTTCGACCGCGGCGGCTACCAGTACCACGGCCGCGTCCAGGCGCTGGCCGAGGGCGCGCGCGAGGGCGGACTGACGCTCTAGCGCACTTTCACGAGTCGCTACTCTCAAACGGAAACCTATGGCCGATCGAACAGTTTCAGCAGCCGGACTTGACCTTCAGGAGCGCGTGGTCGAGATCAACCGCGTCGCCAAGGTCGTGAAGGGCGGCCGTCGCTTCTCGTTCACCGCACTCGTTGTGGTGGGCGACGAACGCGAGGTCGTCGGGATCGGATACGGCAAGGCCAACGAGGTCCCCGTCGCGATCCAGAAGGGCGTCGAGCGCGCCAAGAAGAACCTGTACCGGGTTCCCAAGCACGGCTCGACGATCACCCACCAGACGACCGGCATCTTCGGCTCGGGTCGTGTGTTCCTCAAGCCGGCCGCGCCCGGTACCGGCGTCATCGCCGGTGGCGGCGTCCGCGCCGTGCTCGAGCTGGCCGGCATCCACGACATCCTCTCCAAGAGCCTCGGCTCCCAGAACCCCATCAACCTCGTCAAGGCGACGATGGCGGGCCTGGAGTCGCTGCGCACCCCGGACGAGGTCGCCAAGCTCCGGGGTCTGTCGATCAACCAAGTCCTCGGCCTGACCGGCGAGAGGCGAGACGGAACCGCGGAGACCAGCAACGGCAACGGGTCCGCCTCCGCCGACGACACGTCCGGCTCCACGCAGGCCACGTCCACCGCCGACGCTACTGCCGCCGCTGACGCCTGATGAGCACCGTGCGCCTCACCCAGCGTAGGTCCCGCAACGGCTCCGACAAGCGGCAACTCGACACGCTGCGGTCGCTGGGCCTCCGGCGGATCGGTCAGACGGTCGAGGTGTCCGACACGCCGCAGATCCGCGGCATGATCGCCAAGGTGCGCCACCTCGTCGATGTCGAGGAATCATGAGCGCCACGGCTGAGACCACCGAGCGCGACGAGCCGATCGGCCTGCACAACCTGCACCCGGCTCCCGGCTCCCGGAAGGCGCGCAAGCGCGTCGGCCGCGGCGAGGGATCCGGCACTGGCAAGACGTCCGGCCGCGGCCAGAAGGGCTACGGCTCGCGGTCAGGCGCCAAGCAGCGCGCTCGCTTCGAGGGCGGCCAGATGCCGATTCACATGCGGATGCGCAAGCTGCGCGGCCCGCACATGAAGAAATCGATGCCGTTCGAGCCGTTCCGGACGTACACGCAGCCGGTCAACCTGCGTGACCTCGAGGCTCGCTTCGAGGCCGGCGACGCCGTCACGCTCGAGTCGCTGCATGCCCACGGCCTGGCGACCCGCAAGGACGTGCCGGTCAAGATCCTGGCCAAGGGCGACCTCTCCAAGGCCCTCACGGTTCACGCCCACGGCTTCAGCCGCTCCGCCCGCGAGCAGATCGAAGCCGCCGGCGGCACCTGTCAGCTGATCGAAGGCTGAGAGGCGGCGGACCGTGATCTCCACGATCCTTGGAGCGTTCAGGGTCGGCGAGATCCGCACCAAGGTCCTGTTCACGGCGGGGATCCTGGCCCTCTACCGGCTCGGCGTCTACATCCCGGCGCCCGGGATCAACTCGACCGCCGTCAACTCGATCCAGAAGAACCTCGGCGGCAACAGCATCCTGGGGCTGCTCAACCTGTTCTCCGGTGGCGGGCTGGGCCGGATCGCCATCTTCGCCCTGGGGATCATGCCGTACATCACGGCCTCGATCATCCTGCAGTTGCTGCAGGTCGTCGTGCCCTCCCTGGAGAAGCTCCAGAAGGAGGGCGAGGTGGGCCAGGCGCGCATCACCCAGTACACGCGGTACCTGACCGTCGGCCTCGCCTTCGCTCAGTCGATCGGCTACGTGTTCCTCTTCCGCAGCTTCGAGAAGTCGGCCGGCGTCACGCTGATCTCCAACTTCACGCTGTTCAAGGTGTTCCTGATCGTGATCTCGCTGACCGCCGGGACCGTCCTGCTGATGTGGATGGGCGAACTGATCACCCAGCGCGGCATCGGCAACGGCATCTCCCTGCTCATCTTCGCCTCGATCGTCTCGCGCATTCCCGGCGGCATCCAGTCCTGGTGGAACAACCCGGACCAGGTATTCAAGGTGATCATGCCGTTCATCGCGATCGGCGTCGTCGCAGCCGTGGTGTTCGTGCAGGAGGGGCAGCGCCGGATCCCCATCCAGTACGCCAAGCGGGTCATCGGACGGCGGATGACCCAGGGCGGCCAGACCTACCTCCCGCTGAAGGTGAACATGGCCGGCGTCATCCCGGTGATCTTCGCGGCCAGCGTGATGGCGATCCCGCCGACGCTCGGCCAGCTCATCGGCCAGAACCGGAGCGGCTTCGGCACCGACCTGTACAACTTCTTCGCGCCCAACAGCTGGCACTACGTCGCCGGCGAGGCCGTCCTGATCATCCTGTTCACGTACTTCTACACGGCGGTCACCTTCAACCCGGTCGACCAGGCCGACAACCTCAAGAAATACGGCGGGTTCATCCCCGGGGTGAGACCCGGTCGGCCGACGGCCGAGTTTTTGGACCGGATCCTGGCGCGGCTGACATTCCCGGGCGCGCTGTTCCTGGCGGCCATCGCGGCGCTGCCGACGATCCTGATCTCTCAGACCGGCGCCAACTTCGCTTTCGGTGGAACATCGATCCTGATCGTCATCGGCGTCGCGCTGGACACGATGAAGCAGCTCGAGGCCCAGCTGATGATGCGCAACTACGAGGGCTTTCTCAAGTAGTCGTGCGTCCCTGGGGCGGTACGGCCCCGGGTCGAGGCGAGGTAGGCCGCGAACGCGGTGGCCAGCCGGCCGGCGACCACGCACGCGCTCACCCAGACCACGCAGACGAGTGGCCGGGACACCAGTGCCACCGCCCCCAGCAGTGTCACGGGGAACAGCCACGGGACCATCCATTTCTCCATCCGCACCACCTCCCGGTCGAGGTCGTCGGCACGTTTCCAACCGTGACCCATCATCCGCCCCGGCGCGCCGGGACACAAGACCTGTCGGCGTACCCGCCGCGCGGGAGCCAAACCACTCCCCCGCTGCCACCCGCTCCCATGCGGGCTGACCCCGCGTCTCCGTTCCACGTTTCCGGCGGCTGACCGATAGAGTGCGCGCGTGGCTCAGCAGTTGAACCTGATTCTGTTTGGCCCCCCCGGCGCCGGGAAGGGCACGCAGGCCGAGCGGCTGCGCGGGGACTTCCCGCTCGCGTACATCGCGACCGGCGACATGCTGCGCACCAACGTCAAGGACGAGACCGAGCTCGGCCGCAAGGCCAAGGAGTACATGGACGCCGGCGATCTCGTCCCGGACGGCCTGATCGTGGCCATGGCCGCCGAGCGCCTGCGGGAGGACGACGCCCAGGACGGATTCATCCTCGACGGATTCCCGCGCACGCTTGAGCAGGCCCATGCGCTCGACGATCAGCTGGCGCAGATGGGCCGGCGCGTGACCGCGGCCCTGCTGATCGACGTCCCGGACGAGGAGGTCATCCGCCGCCTCTCCGGCCGGCGGGTGTGCGTCAAGGCGGGCCACAACTACCACATCGAGTTCGACCCGCCCAAGCACGAGGGTGTGTGCGATCAAGATGGGTCTCGACTGATCCAGCGCGACGACGACAAGCCGGACGTCATCAAGAACCGGCTGCGCATCTACCACGAGAAGACCAAGCCGCTCGTCGAGTACTACGACGAGCGCGGTCTCATGCGCCGGATCGACGGGACGCGCGAGCCCGCCGACGTCCACGGCCACATCCGCGCGGTCATCGCCACGCTGCGCCTCGAAGAAGACGTTTGATCGCCCTGAGGGCGATCAAATTGCGAGTTCGCTCGCGCGAACTCGCGGGGTCGCTGGGCCCCGATCGTCGGCGCCGCGCCGGACAGGAGTCGCTGTGCACGGCCCCGGGGGCTCCCGCTAGCATCGACCGGGAGGCCAAAAAGGACCGTACGCAGATGATCATCAAGAAGAGCCCGGAGGAGATTGAGCGCATGGCGGCCGCCGGCGCCATCCTCGTGCGGACGATGAACCTGCTCGCGGGCAAGATCCGGCCGGGGGTCACGACCGGGGAGCTTGATCAGGCCGCGGAGCGCTTCATTCGCTCCCAGGGCGCCACGCCCGCCTTCAAGGGCTACCGGGGCTTCCCCGGCTCGATCTGCGCTTCGCCCAACTCGATGATCGTCCACGGGATCCCCGGTCCGTACAAGCTCAACCGGGGCGACATCCTCTCGGTCGACATCGGTGTCGTGCTCGACGGCTGGGTCGCCGACGCCGCCCGGACCTTCCCGGTCGCCCCGGTCAGCCCGGTCGCGCAGAAGCTGCTGCAGACGACCGAGGAATCGCTGCTGGTGGCGGTCCCCGAGTGCCGGATCGGCAATCGCCTCGGCGACGTCTCCCACGCGGTCCAGCAGCACGTGGAGGCGGCCGGCCTCTCGGTCGTGCGCTCGCTCGTCGGCCACGGGATCGGTCGCGACATGCACGAGGACCCGCAGATCCCCAACTACGGCGCCCCGGGCACCGGCATCGCGCTCGAGGAGGGAATGGTGCTGGCGGTGGAGCCCATGGTGACCGCCGGGCGCCACAGCGTTCGCGTCGCCGACGACGGCTGGTCGATCTTTTCCCAGGACGGCTCGCTCGCCGCCCACTTCGAGTTCACAATCGCCATCACCGGCGACGGGCCACGGGTGCTCACCCCCTGGCACGAGGACGCGGCCCCCGTCCGGCGCGGGCGCGCTGCGGCATAATCCGGTTGCTCGAGGCCTCCGGCGCTGCTCAGTCGCCCATAGCACGGCCACCGGCGGCTGCCGGTGGACCCCTGCTAACATCCCCCGGTGCGCCTGCAGCGCGGCCATTTGGTGCTGCGGTGGCGCCTCTTCGGCGGAGTAGCGGCGACCGAACCGGTCGCCAGAGCTCACGCCGAGGATCCAACCATGTCTTCGAATCCTGAGAGCGAATCAGCGTGAAGGTACGACCCTCGGTCAAGCCGATGTGCGAGAAGTGCAAGATCATCCGTCGCCACGGGCGGGTGCTCGTGATCTGTCCCAACCCCCGTCACAAGCAGCGGCAGGGCTAAGACCACCCTGCGGTAAGGAAGTCTTTTCATGGCTCGAATTTCCGGGGTCAATATCCCCCTCAACAAGCGGGTCGAGATCGGCCTCACCTACATCTACGGGATCGGCCGCTCGCAGTCCAACGAGCTGCTGGCGAAGGTCGGCATCGAGCCTGATCGCAAGGTCCGCGACCTGACCGAGGACGAGGTCGTCCAACTCCGTGATCTCATCGACAGCTCGCTGACCGTCGAGGGTGATCTGCGCCGTGAGCGCTCGCAGAACATCAAGCGTCTGCAGGAGATCGGCTGCTACCGCGGCCTGCGCCACCGCCGCGGTCTGCCCGTCCGGGGTCAGAACACCAAGACCAACGCGCGGACGCGCAAGGGTCCGAAGCGCATGCAGGTAGCCGGCAAGAAGAAGGCCGGAAAGAAGTGAGTCCAGCCCCTCGTAGACCACAGCGCGGGCGCCGCCGTGTCCGCAAGAACATCCCGGTGGGGCAGGCCCACATCAAGACTTCGTTCAACAACACGATCGTGTCGCTCACCGACCGTGAGGGGAACGTGATCGCCTGGGAGTCAGCCGGCGGTGCGGGTTTCAAGGGCTCGCGCAAGTCGACCCCGTTCGCGGCCCAGGTGACCGCGGACGCTGCTGCGCGCAAGGGCATCGAGCACGGCCTTCAGAAGGTTGAGGTGTTCGTCAAGGGCCCCGGCTCCGGCCGTGAGACCGCGATCCGATCGCTGCAGGCCGCTGGCCTCGAGGTGACGGGCGTCAAGGACGTCACGCCTCAGGCGCACAACGGCTGCCGACCCCGAAAGCGCAGGCGCGTC
>DASZMU010000133.1:0-18268 GCA_035551695.1 Solirubrobacteraceae bacterium | reverse complement strand
CGCCACGTAGAGCTTGTGGTCGTGCTGGTAGGCCACCGTGTGAGGGCCGAGCGTGACCACACCGAGTTGCCACCGTGACGCGATCTCGCCATGTGAGCGCCACGCAGCCGTCCGCCCACGACCGACGATCAGATGGCGATGGCGAATGCGAAACCACGTGCCGATGCCCGGAAACCTGACCGCGTCCCGCGGGAACGGGCCTTGACTCCGAGGGTTGTCGATGCGACGGACGCGACCATCACGGCCGATCAAAAAGCTCACGGTGCCGATGACCCGGCCGGCGGCGATCGTAACCGGCGCTGGCAGGCGCAGGCCCACACACCAGTCGCGGTCGCCGCAACGGCGGCTCGGCTTGTCGCCGAGCGCACGCGGAGCCAGAACAGCGACCCCGACGAGGATGGCGACCAACACCGCCCGAATAGCGAGCACGTCAGATATACGGCGCACGACCCGCGAGAGGTCCATCCTCAACCGACCGCGCTCGATTACCGCGGCCCTGTGTATCCGGCGATCTCGCGTGACCTTGATCGTCTAACTACCGCGGTTCTCTGGGCGCGCGATGCCGACCTCACCTTTGTTGAGTCGAGGCCGGAGGTACAGCAGCCACCACAGCGCTCCCAGGATTAGCGCACCGCCGGTGTACTCAGCCGTGATGTGGTTCACTGAGGGCACCGTTTGGTCGATGACGATGATGATTGCGAAGACGATGCCGATGCCGGCGAGTGGAACGAGCCACCGGCCCAGGCTGAAGCCGCCTTCATACGTCTCCGGGAGACGCTTACGCGAGTGCGCCCAAAGTGCCGCGAGCGTAGTTAGCGCGTAGGTTCCGTAATAGCAAACAGCCGTGATCGACACCACGCGGTTCTCGATACCGGTCGAAAAGAAGTTCACCGCGAACGAGATGATCGCCACGAGCACAATCGCGACCATCGGAGTCTGGGTGCGTGGATTGACCCATGCAAGCGCGCGCGAGGCCGGGAGCATGCCGTCGCGGGCTAGTGAGAAGGTCATCCGAGTTCCGACAGCCATGTTCGCCAGAAGAGCGGAAAACATAGCGAGAAACACAACGGCTTTCAGCACAGCCACCGCCGCGGCACCAACCTGTATGTTAAAGATGTAGAACAGTGGGTTCTCGGGCTGGTTGATCATTGCCCGGATGCCGCGAGGAATCGCGAT
This sequence comes from Solirubrobacteraceae bacterium, assembly GCA_035551695.1. Classification (GTDB taxonomy): domain Bacteria; phylum Actinomycetota; class Thermoleophilia; order Solirubrobacterales; family Solirubrobacteraceae; genus Palsa-465. Next base: position 17,092 of record DASZMU010000133.1, on the reverse strand, counting down.
TGCAAAGCAGATGATCATGACTATGCTCGTCAAGATCGACACCCAGTTTGCGCGGAGCATCGCGTATGGGGTCGAGCGCCTCGGGTCCTTGGTTTCTTCGGCTAAGTCCGCGGCACCCTCCCAACCGAGCAGCACAAAGACGGGAAGGAGTGCCGCGAGGCCGACCGCCGTTAGGTTGATCGTTCCGCCTCCGACTGGGCCGCTCTGCACCAGGGCATGGAGACCCTCGGAATGATTGAAGAAGAAGACGGCTCCGACGAGCAAGATCGCGGCGGCGACGAGCGAGCCGGCCAGTTCGAAGCTGACGCCAATGTTGTTCACCATCGCAGTGGCCCGGATGCTGATGAGGTTCAATACGAGGGCCGCCGCGGTCACGATCCCGGCCAACAGCACGATCTGTCCCTTGGTCGGTACATGCCACAGCTCGGGCGCGAACACGGTCGAGATGGTTATCGCGACCGAGGCGGTGCCGGTGGCGAACGCCAACCAGCACATCCAGCCTGTAAACCACCCGTAATGGCGGCCCATAAGACGGCTGTTCCATTGGTACGCATACCCGGTTAGCGGGATCCGGGCGCCGACGTGCGCGTACACCGCGCAAATACACATCAATCCGGCCGCTACTGGGAGCCAAAGCCAGATCCCCCACCCACCAACGGTCGTGTACGGTCCAGAAAACAAGGCGAACACGCCCGTCGAGACGCTGATCATCGAGAACGCCACTGCGAACGAGGCGAGCGGCCCGATCGCGCGGCGCAGCTTCGGCTCATAGCCGAACCCTTCGAGGTCGTCAGTGTCCGCAGACGTGGCGTCCGTTAGCGCCTCGGTGCGTCTCGCTTCGATGGTACTCATCGAGTGGCCTTCCGGAGATCGAGATTTGTGCGCGTTGCCTGTTTGGTCAGCTGTTGATCGCCTTGAAAGGCGATCCGCCGCAGGGACCTCATGTTCTCTCCTCTGTTCTGACGAGCTTGGGCGGCCGTCGTCCCGCTGCGAACCCCGCGGGAGGAGCTGGCGGGACAGGCAGGCTCACCTGAGGCCTTCGCCTTCCAGTTCGGCGATGACTTCGTCGAGCACGTCGAGTGCCTGATCCAGTTGCTCGTACGGGATGTCAAGTGGCGGCTTGACTTTGATGATGTCTCCGAGGCCGGCATATCGGCTTTCGCCGAAAAGGACGCCGCGCTGTGCCGATCGGCGGGCAATCTCACGCGCGGCTGCCGGAGAAGGCGCTTTGGTTTCGCGGTCCTGAACGAGCTCGATTGCGACCATCAGCCCTGGGCAGCGGACGTCGCCGATGAGTGGATGGCGTCTCTGCATGTCAAGCAGGCGCTTTGTTGCGTGGATGCCTCGGTCGCGCGACTGGGTGCAGACATCGTCTTCTTCGCTCGCTTTGATGGTGGCCAGGCCGGCCGCTAGCGAGACCGGGAACTCACCGAAGGTGAGCTGGTCGTCGCCTGACTCGAAGGCCTGGATGTGTTCGGCGACCAGCACGCCTGCCAGCGGAAAGCCCCCGCCGACCGCTTTGCCGAAGACAAGAATGTCAGGCGTGATGTCGTAGTACTCCGAGCCCCACATGGCGCCGAGGCGGCCAAAGCCAGTCTGGATCTCGTCCAGGACGAGAAGGACGTCCTCCTCCTCGCAGATCTGGCGAACCCCGGCGTACCACGAGCGGGGAAACTCGATATGGCCTCCGTTCCCCTGGATGGGCTCCATCATCACGGCGGCCACACCGCCGTCGACGCCCTTGCGGATGGTGTCGCGCAGCAGATCGAGGCAGAGCGCGGCGTCGGCCTCCGGGTCCAGTCCGATGCGAGGCCGGTAGGGGTTCGGAGCCGGCACCCGGGTGAAGCGCGGCTGCAGGGGGCTGAACGGGTCGCCTGGGTGCGGCCAGCTCGCGGCCAGCGTGGCGAGGCTCCGGCCGTGGTAGGCATCCTGCAGAACCAGGATGTTGCGGGCAGCCGGTCGATTGCGCAGGCTGACCTTCATCGCGGTCTCGACCGCGGTGCTCCCATGAAGACTGTACGAGACCCGGTCCAAGCCGCCCGGGGCGATTTCGACGAGCTTCGCCGAGAGCTCGAAGAGCGGCAGCGAGGAATAGACCGGCCGGATGTGCGTGATCTCTCGCAGCTGCTCGATCGCGGCCTCGACTACCCTCGGGTCGTTCGCCCCGAGGTTGTTGGACCACGCCTGCGAGGTGCAATCGATGTACTCCCGGCCGTCGACGTCCCAGACGAGCGAGCCGCGTGCTCGGGTCAGGACGATGTCCTCATCGCCACGCCCGCTGGTGCCCCGCGCGAGCAACGCACGACGGCCGGCCTCCAGAACCGTGGGATCGAGTATGGGTTGCGTCGCCATCTCTGCTCCTTTGCCACTCACATCCAACAGGCGCAGCGAGACCAAACAGTGCTCGCCACGACGACTCTCCTCCGCCTGGTCGCGAGGTCACTCCCGGCGGGTGTGGCGAAGTGATGGCGCGAATATAGGAACGCTGCTCGCGGCAGTCATTCGAAGGCAGCGCGAATTGATAAGCAGTGCTACCTAATCGTGGCGGCCGTCAGCGCCGACCGCTCATACGCCGTCTTCTCGTCGCGCGCGATCGCCACCAGCCGCTCCAGGCCGCCCCAGACGCGCTCCGGCCACCACGCAAGCGCAACGCGACACGGGGCGAGATCAGAGATCAGCACGAACGTCACCCCCGGCCGCGCGTAATATCGCGCCGCGGTCAAACCCGTAATCGAGATACCCCTGCCCGCGCCCACCGCTTGAAGCTCGGCCTCGAACGTCGGCGCGTCCAAGACCACGTTGGGTGGCTCACCCTCGCGCTCGGGCACCAGGATCCAGTAGTCCCGCCACACTTTGTCGACCGATGGAGCGGCGACGATCGGCTCGCTCAACACGTCGCGCACTCGCACCTGCTTACGTCGCGCCAGCCGGTGCCCGGTCGGAAGGCATGCGACACGGGGCTCCTCGAGCAGATCGAGATACTCCAGCCCTGGAAGATCCAGTGGCGGGCGAACAAACGCCACGTCCGCATCGCCCACATCAAGACCCGCGGCGGGGTGCGTGAAGTCGTACTCGCGCAACTCAAGCCGAACGTCCGGTGTCGCGCGCTCAAACGCCCGGATCACCGCGGGCATCAGCTCAAGCCCCGCCCCGATCACGTAGCCCACGGCGAGATCCCCCACCTCACCGCGAGCGGCACGCTGCATCCGCGCCACGGCGGTGTCGAACGCCGTCAGCGCCGCCTGCGCATGCTCAAGCGCAGCGCGACCGGCCGGGGTCAGTTCAACCGCCCGGGTGGTCCGCCGCACCAGCGTCGTGCCCACCGCAACCTCGAGCTGGCGCAACGTCTGGCTCAACGCCGAAGAGGTCAAATGCAAGCTCGCCGCCGCCCGCCCAAAGTGCAGCTCCTCCGCCAGCGCCACGAACGCACGCAAATGACGAATCGTGAGCTGTAAGGACATCGCCACCGCGAACCTCTCCCCGCGCGACCCAATCACCCCATTGATAAGCAGAGCTAACGACAGGCTACGACCCATCCACCCGATTGCCAACACGGGACCCCGTCCTGAGTCATGCTTACGCGGAATGAGCCCGGTTCTGTCGTCAGGAGGGCGGTTGATCGGCCGGGAACGCGAGCGGGAGGTGCTCGACCGGCTGCTGGACGGCGTGCGCGGCGGGCGTGGCGGCGTGTGGGTGGTGCATGGCGAAGCGGGCGTCGGCAAGACGGCGCTGCTCGAGTACGCGGTCGAGGCTGCGCGGGGGTTTCGGATCGCGCGGACGTCCGGGGCCGAAGCGGAGGTGGAGCTCCCGTTCGCGGCGGTTCAGCAGCTGTGTTCCCCGTTCCTGGACTTTTTGGACCGTCTCCCGCAGCCCCAGCACGACGCGCTTGGCGTCGCGTTCGGACTGATTGCGAACCCCGCCCACCCCGCGCCGAATCCGTTCTTGGTTGGATTGGCGGTCCTCGGCCTGTTGTCCGAGGCGGCCGAGGAGCGTCCGCTCCTGGCTGGTGTCGACGACGCGCACTGGCTGGACGACGCGTCGGCGCGGGCGCTTGCGTTCGTGGCTCGCCGCCTGTTGGCGGAGAAGATCGCGCTCGTGTTCGCCACGCGCCAGGTCGACGACGCGCTCGAGGGCCTTCCGTCGCTTCACGTCAAGCCCCTGCGGCGCCGGGATGCACGGGCGCTGTTGGAGTCCGTCTTGCCGGCTCGGCTCGATGAGCCCGTGCTGGAGCGGATCGTTGTCGAGACCCGTGGGAATCCGCTCGCGCTGCTGGAATTGCCGAGGGGGCTGACGCCCGCGGACCTGGCGGGCGGGTTTGGCCTGCCGGCCGCGGTGCCGCTGTCTGCCAGCATCGAGGAGAGCTTCACGCGGCGGCTGGAAGACCTTCCCGATGAAACGCGCTTGCTGCTGTTGCTGGCGGCGGCGGAGCCGCTCGGCGACCCGCTGTTGCTGTGGCGCGCGGCCGAGAAGCTCGGAATCTCGGCCGGGGCCGCGGCCGCCGGCAAGACCGACGGACTGCTCAAGCTCGGAGAGCAAGTCACGTTCCGCCATCCGCTGGTGCGCTCGGCGGTGTACGGGTCAGCCCCGCTGAAGCAGAGGCGGGCTGTCCATTTGGCCTTGGCGGAGGCGACCGATTGCGCGGCAGACCCGGATCGCCGCGCCTGGCACCTCGCCGCTGGGGCGTCAGCACCCGACGAGGAGTTGGCGTGTGAGCTGGAGCGCTCGGCCGGTCGTGCGCAGGCACGAGGTGGGCTGGCCGCCGCAGCGGCGTTTCTGCAGCGTTCGGTCGCATTGACGGGTGACCCCACGCGAAGGGCGGACCGCGCGCTTGCCGCCGCGCGAGCGAATCTGTATGCCGGCACGTTCGATGAAGCGCTGAGGCTCCTTCCCATAGCCGAGGCAGGTTCGCCGGACGAGCTGCAACAGGCTCACGCCGAGCTGCTCCGCGGGCAGATCGCGTTCTCATCCAACATCGGCAGCGATGCGCCGCCTCTGCTCTTGAGTGCTGCCAGGCGACTCGAGCGGTTCGATGTGGACTTGGCGCGAGAGACGTACCTGGACGCGTGGGGCGCAGCCTGGTTCGCCGGGGGTCTGGCCACCACCGGTGGTCTGCTCGAGGTCTCGCGCGCGGCCAGGCTAGCTCCCCCGTCGACCCACCCGTCGCAGCCGTTCGATTTGCTCCTGGACGGGCTTGCGCTGCTGATCACCGAGGGACGTGCCGCGGCAGCGGTGGCGCTGAGGCGCGCATCGAACGCCTTTGCCGCCGGAGAGATTCCGGCGGAGAACAGCGTCCGGTGGACCGCGTTGCCCCCGATACCGTCGTACGTTCTCTGGGACGATGAGAGCTGGCACGCAATCAACGCGCGTCAGCTCGGGCTGGCACGCGAGGCGGGCGCGCTTGCTCGCGTGCCGATGGGGCTGATCACAGGCGCTGTCATAGACGCGTGGTCGGGCGAGTTCGCGAAGGCCGCGGAGGCGACCGCGGAGGCCGATGCGATCGTCGAGGCGACAGGGACCCGTCTCGCGCCCTACGCGGCGATGCTGCTCGTGGCCCTTCAAGGTCGGGAAGCTGACGGGTTCGCGCTGCTCGAGTCGGCGATCAACGAGGCTGCCGCCGTGGGTCAGGGATTTGCCGTCCAATGGGGGGAGTTCGTGAAGGCGATCCTGTTCAACGGACTCGGGCGCTACGAGGAGGCGCTGGTTGCGGCCCAGCGGGCGAGCGACGACACGCCTGAGCTGTTCATATCGAGCTGGGCGCTGGCCGAGCTGATCGAGGCGGCCAGCCGCAGCGGGGCGCCGGGACAGGCCGCCAGTGCCCTCGAGCGCCTCACGGAGGACACCACGGTCGCCGGGACCGACTGGGGGCTGGGGATCGCGGCCCGTTCGCGAGCGTTGCTGACAGACCGCGACGCGGCTGAATCGCTGTACCGCGAAGCGATCGAACGACTAGGCCGCACGCGTCTTGCGCCGGAGCTTGCGCGCGCGCACCTCCTCTACGGCGAGTGGCTCCGACGTCAGCGTCGTCGCGTTGACGCTCGTGAGGAGCTGCGGATCGCTCACGAGATGCTCACCGGCATTGGAATGGAGGCGTTTGCCGAGCGTGCGCGGATCGAGCTCGAGGCCACGGGTGAGCGCGCCCGCAAACGGACCGCGCATACGATCGACCAGCTCACTCCGCAGGAAGCGCAGATCGCGCGCCTCGCGGTCCAGGGAAATACCAACCGAAAGATCGCCGCTCAGCTATTCATCAGCCCGAGCACCGTCGAATACCACCTGCGCAAAGCGTTCCGCAAGCTCGGCGTGAAGTCACGGACCCAGCTCGCGCAAGCCAAGTTTTAGCGACCGAGCCGGTCCGGTGTTGCGATGATCGCGACCGCGCCGCGGAGCGTTACGCGTTCAATCACCGAAATCGGGTGAAGACTGGTCACCCCAGCCGGCCCGATGCTCCATCGGACTGATGCGTTCACCAGACACCGAGGAGATCGCGCTCGTAGGCATGCAGGGGCGGGAGGCACTCGAGCTGGCCCTCGCCGCTGAGGCGGTAGGGCTTGCGGTCCGCCCGCTCGCGTTCGGTAGCCCTCTGGCTGACGCGGCACTTGCGGCGCATGGGCCCGGGACCATCCGCCTGCCGTTGGCGATCGTCGCCGGCCGCTACAGCCTGCAGCGGCCGGCGTTCGGCGCCGTGCTGGAGTGCATCGAGGTGCTGCGCGGAACCCGCCAGACGCTTCCCGCCGCGTGCGTCGTGCTGGCCTCGACGGCAGAACTCGACGGCCACGAGCAGTCCGCGATCAAGCCCGGGTGACGAGCGTCTACGGTCGGATCACGGCGGGCCCGCGACCGCTGCGGCCTGCGCGGCCGCGGGCCCATTGGCGCGTGCCTCGGGGGGCCGGCTAGGCACGCGCGTCCGCGTCCTTGCGACCGGCACGCTAGCCCTCACCCCAGAACGCGACGCAGCATCGACGCGTATGCGCTACTTGCACGTACGGAAGTTCCACCGATGTTTGGAGTTGGGGATCTGCAACTCCGGCGCGCTACCCGCCGACGGCGCCCGCGGCGAGCACCGCACCGTAGTCCTCCCAGGTGTCGACGTCCAGCGGGACCCGGCCCTCGATGGGCACCTCCACCACCCGGGCCGCACATCGGTCAAGCAGCTTCCAGACCCCCTTGTCACCGTGCAGCCCGGCCAGCTCGCCGAACATCGCGCGGGACAGGGCGAGCGGGTGGCCCCGGGCGTCGTCGTACCGGCAGACCGCCAAGGGGGCGTCGCCGCGACCGGCGAGCAGCGCCGTAACCGTCGTCACCGAGACCCCCGGCTGGTCCCCCAACATCAGCACCAGCACGTCGCACCGCGCGTCGACGGCTCCCAGCGCGGCGGCGATCGACGACGAGCAGCCCTCGCCGAACACCGGGTTCTCCACCACCTCAACTCCGTCAAACGAGACCGCCGCGCGAACCCCCTCGGACGCGCCGCCGACGACGCACAGCAGCTGGTCAAAGCCACAGCCACGGGCCACCTCGAGCACGTGGCCGAGCAGCGGAACCCCGCGGTAGGGCAGCAGCTGCTTCGGCTGCCCGAGTCGTGACGAACCCCCGGCCCCGAGCACGAGACCCGCCACGACGGGACGGTCAGCGGACGACATGGGCCTCGGCGTGCTGAGCGGCGTATGCCCGGCGGCAGTGCTCGCTGCAGAAGTGGACGAGGGCGCCGCCAACCTCCAGCCGGGGCGTCGACGCGGCGACCGCCACCTTCATCCCGCATACCGGATCGGTCACGACCTCGACCGCCGATGCGGCCGACGCCGCGCGATCACGGCAGACGGTGCCGGTTGCCGGGCGGCCGGGAGCCGGACCGGCGTGCTGACCGGCGACGAGCTGTGCCAGGATCGAGATCGCGATCTCCGCCGGCGTCCGGGCGCCGAGGTCCAGGCCGGCGGGCGTGATCAGCTGGCCGGCGAGCTCTGGCGCAACGTCGAGAGTGCGACGCACGGCGGCTCCGCGCGTCCGGCTGGCGACGAGCGCCACGTACGGCACGCCCGCGCTCAGTGCCTGCCCCAGGACCTTCTCCTCAGAGGTGCCGTGGGAGGCGACCACGACCGCCGCCGCCCCCTCGAGGCTGGCGCCGGCCCCGGCCGCCACGCGCACGCAGTCGTACCCGGACGCCCGGGCCAGCGTCTCGATCGCGACGGCGATCGGCGAGTTGCCGACGACGATGATCCGGGAGGGCGGCAGATGCGGTTCGAGGAAGATCTCCAGCGCGCCGCCGCTCAAGCACGGGTTGTGCTCGACGACGGCCCCTTCGAGCGCATCGGAGCTCCCGACCCGGTCCTCGCCAACATCCGGCACCAGCCTCAACAGCAGCGCGTCGCCGGTCTCAAGCGCCCGCAGCGAGTGCAGCCGGACCGACGCCTCGGCGCAGACGCCGCCGACGAAGCCCTTAATCGCCCCGTCGCCCAACACGATCGCCGCGTCCCCGGGCCGCACGCTGGTCGGGTGGCGCGCACGCACCACCGTGGCCAGCACGAACGGCCTGCGCTCGCTCAGCAGCCGCTCGACCTCAACCGCCAGATCGCCCGCGATCATCTCTCCGGCACCGCCTTTCCAACGGATTGCATTGCTTCCCACACCCGCCCCGGCGTGCACGGCATGTCGATGTGGCGAACGTTGAACGGCGCCAGCGCATCGCAGACAGCGTTGACGATCGCCGGCGGCGACCCGACCGTGGCCGATTCGCCGATCCCCTTGGCGCCGAGCGGGTGGTGCGGCGAGGGTGTGACCGTGTGGCCGCTCTCCCACTCGGGCACCTCGAGGGCGGTGGGGATGAGGTAGTCCATCAGCGACGCGCCGAGGCAGTTGCCCTGCTCGTCGAAGGCGATCGTCTCCATCAGGGCGATCCCTACGCCGTCGGTCAGGCCGCCGTGCACCTGCCCCTCGACGATCATGGGGTTGATCTGCACGCCGCAGTCGTCGATGGCGACGAAGCGGCGCACGCGCACCTTCCCCGTGCCCGGGTCGACGTCGACGACGCAGATGTAGGCGCCGAACGGAAAGGTCAGGTTCGGCGGGTCATAGACGGTCTCGGCGTCGAGCCCCGCCTCCACCCCGGACGGCAGCTCGACCGTGCCCCGGGCGGCCGCCGCGATCTGCGCGATCGTCGCCCCCTGCTCGGGATCGCCGCGGACGAACCAGCGGCCTGGCGCGCGGCCGTCGTTGCCCCACTCCAGGTCGTCCGGAGAGACCTCGAGCATCGCCGCTGCGACGAGTCGCGCCCGGTCGCGCACCTTGCGAGCGACGACGGCCGCCGCCGCACCGCTGACCGGGGTCGAGCGTGAGCCGTATGTCCCCAGCCCGTACGGCGTCGTGTCGGTGTCGCCGTGGACGACGTCGACGTCCTCCGAGGCGATGCCCAGCTCGTGGGAGACGATCTGAGCGAACGTCGTCTCGTGGCCCTGACCCTGGGTCTGCACGCTGATCGCCAGCTGCGCCGTGCCGGTCGGCGAGATCCGCAGCGATGCGCCGTCGTTCATGCCGAGGCCGGCGATGTCCATGTGCTTGCGCGGGCCGGCGCCGACCGCCTCGGTGAAGAACGAGATTCCGATCCCCATCAGCTCGCCCCGGGAGCGACGGTCGGCCTGTTCGCGACGCAGGTCGTCGTAGCCGGCGAGATCGAGCGCGGCCCGCAGCGCCCGCGGGTAGTCGCCGGAGTCGTACACCCAGCCGGTCGCGGACTCATACGGGAACTGCGGGGGCTCGAGCAGGTTGTCCATGCGCAGCCCCGCGGGATCGACGCCCAGCCGTGCCGCCAGGATGTCGACGAGCCGCTCGACCATGTAGACGGCCTCGGCCACGCGAAACGAGCAGGCGTAGGCGACGCCGCCGGGAGCCTTGTTCGTGTACACGCCGCGGACATGGCAGTGGGCGGCATCGAGGTCGTATGACCCGGTGAAGACGCCGAAGAATCCCGCGGGGAACCGGCTCGGCTGGGCGGTGGCGTTGAACGCGCCGTGGTCGGCGAGGACATCGACCCGCACCGCCCGGATGCGCCCGTCGGCACCGGCGGCCATCGCCCCGTGCATCCGGTAGTCCCGGGCAAAGCCGGTCGACATCAGGTTCTCCGCCCGGTCCTCCATCCACTTGACCGGCCGTCCGATCGCCATCGCCGCGGCGGCGGCGCACACGTAGCCGGGATACACCGGGACCTTGTTGCCGAACCCGCCGCCGACATCCGGCGAGACGACGCGGATGCGGTGCTCCGGCAGGCCAAGGATCCCGGCGTACAGGGTCCGGTGGGCGTGGGGAGCCTGGGTCGTCGCCCATAGCGTGAGCTTGCCGCTGACGCGGTCGAAGTCCGCGACGGCGCCACACGTCTCCATCGGCGCCGGGTGCGAGCGGGGGAAGATCATCTCCTGCTCGACGACAACGTCGGCGGCCGCGAACACCCGCTCGGTGGCCGCGGCGTCGCCGGACTCCCAGTCGAAGATCCGGTTGTCGCACCGTCCGGGTACATCGTCACGGATCACCGGGGCGTCGTCGTCCAGCGCGCGGCGGGGATCGATCACCGCCGGCAGCGGGTCGTAGTCGACGTCGATCAACTCCAGCGCGTCCCGCGCCGAGTACCGGTCGTCGGCGATCACGAACGCGACCTCCTGACCCTGGAAGCGGACCTTGTCGGTGGCGAGCACGGCCTGGGTGTCCTGCGACAGCGTCGGCATCCAGGCACAGTCGCGTGCCTCGAGATCCCGGCCGGTCAGGACGGCGTGGACGCGCGGATGCGCGAGTGCCGCCGACGCGTCGATCGACCGGATCCGGGCGTGGGCGAGCGGGCTGCGGAGGACCGCACCGTGGAGCATCCCCGGCAGCTGGACGTCGTCGACGTACCGGCCCTGGCCGCGGATCAGCCGGTCATCCTCCTTGCGCGCCAGGCGACCGAAGCCGAACCGGGGCGACCCCGGCCCGGCCCCGCCGTTGCGCGCGAACAGATCGCCGGCGGCCATCGGCTCACCCGCTCCGCCGCGGCCGCCGGGCCGGTCCCACCGGGATCTCGGCGGCGATGTTGACCGTCCCGCACCGCCCACACCGGACCCGAACGCGACGGGTCATGTACTGCGGGTCCATGCCCGTCGCCAGCACGTTGCCGCAGGAGACGCAGACGTAGTCGTCGGCGCCGTTGCCGCGGAACACCGGCCGGTCGGCGCGCTCCTGCACGGCGGTGCCGCCGTCGACCGGCACCTCGCCCGCCTGCACTGCTCGCATCGTACGGACGGTCACGGTCTGCTCCCCCGGGTCACGCCGCCGCCGCGAACTTCTGCGTGAACTCCGTGATGAGCGCGCCGAGCACGGTTGAGACCATGCCCTCGCCCATCGAGGCGGCCTTGCCGGTGATCTGCGCCGCGGTGTGGATGGTGCCGCCGCCGTCGTTGAGCGAGAACGTGACATCCGCGTTGGCGTGCCCCTGACCCCCCTTCTCCCGGGCCTTGACGCGCAGCAGCGCACGGTGGCGGTCGGCGTCCTGCTCCACGACGCTCACCGTCCCGGTGAACGTCATCGACATCGCCCCCATTTTCACCCTGATCTCGGCCTTGACCGAGTCCGGCGCGGTCTTCTCGATGACGCGGCCTCCCTCGACGCACGGCACGAGCCGCTCCAGGTCGAGGATCAGCCCCCAGTTGGCCTCGGTCGGCTTGCCGGTGTCCAGCGGATGGTCGAGCTCAACCACGTTGTCTCCTCCTTGCCCTGTCGGTAGGGTGATCACTGCCATGACGACTGCCCCGGGGACGTACTCGCTGGAAACGCCGGACGCCCGGCTGACGATCCACACCAGCAGGGCCGGCGCGGCGTCCAGGGCAGGCCACGACCTGCTGATCGAGGTGGAGCGCTGGGGCGCGACGGTCGAGATCGCGCCGGACCCGGCGCAGAGCGTCTTCGAGCTGAACGCCGACTCGCGGTCGTTGAAGGTTCTGGAGGGAACCGGCGGGATCAAGGCGCTCGGCGACGACGACCGGTCTTCGATCGCGAAGACGATCAACGAGGAGGTGCTCAAGGGCGCGTCGATCAGCTTTCGCTCGACCGCGGTGCGCCCAGAGGGTGACGGCCGCTTCCACGTCACCGGCGATCTCGAGATCGCCAACGGCATCAGCCTCATCGCCTTCGAGATCATGATCGGCGACGACGGCCGGCTGACCGGCGGCGCCACGGTACGGCAGACGGAGTGGGGCATCAAGCCGTACTCGGCGCTGTTCGGTGCGCTCAAGGTCGCCGACGAGGTCAAGGTGCAGGTCGACGGCACGCTCAAGCCGGCGCCGTGAGCGCACCGGCTCAGCCGCGATAGACGGTCTGGGCATCAAGGCCCCCCTCCACCCCCGGCGGCAGCGCGCCGGTGCCGTGGGCGTACATGGCGATGTCGGCGATCGTCCGGGCCTGCTCCGGACCAGCGCCGGCGACGAACGCGCCGTCCCGCCACTCCAGCGCCTCCGCCGGGGTGTCGAGCGCCACGCCGGCGAGCAGCCTGGCCTTGGACAGGATCTTGTCGGTCGCCGACGCGACGGCCGAACCGGTTGCCGCCGACGGGCTGGTGTTGAACCCGTGGCCGGTTCCAAAGCGGTCCGAGTCGGCGGGGACGACCTTGACGTCAAGGGCCGGGACGCCGAGTTGCGCGGCAACCTGACCGGCGTAGTCGCGCTCGTGGCCGTCAGGCTCGGTCGTCAGGCTGAGCACCATCTTGCCCGTGGGGTGCACCCGTAGGAACACTGCGCGATACGCCTCATTGGCCATTGTCCTCCTCCTTTTCCAGGCGCTGTCGCTCCAGATGAGCGGTGAGCGCGTTGTGCTCTTCCAGGTCGCAGAACGCCGGTTGCGGCCCGCCGAGCACGTGCGGTGGCACCGCGGGCCGCTCGCACCCCGGGTAGATGCAGATCTTGGCCGGGCGCTCACTCACGGCCGGCTCCCCCACCCCGGGCTCGTGCGCCCCCGGCGGGGCCCGTAGCCGCTCGGCATCGCGACCGAGCTGCCGGGCGCCGGCGTCGCGCTCGGCCACGTGTCCTCGGCAGACGCAGCTGGCTCGGACACGGGCGCGCTCGCGCCGGCGGCCGGGCCGGGCCGATCGCCGGCGATCGCGTCGATGACCTCCTCCAGAGCGGCCACGCTGTGTCCGCTGACGAGCTGGTCGCAGTAGGGCAGCGCGGCCGCCATGCCGCCCGTCCGCGGCGAGAATCCCGCGGCTGCCACGCGCGGGTTGACCCAGACGATCCGGTGGGCGAGACGCGCCAGGCGCTCCATCTCGCGCTGGACCCCCGCCGGCTCGCCACGCTCCCAGCCGTCGGACAGGATCACCACGACCGCTCCGCGGGCCATCCCCCGCCGGCCGTGGCGATCGTTGAAGCTCTTGAGCGCGTCGCCGATCCGCGTGCCGCTGGACCAGTCCGGGGCCGTCGCCGCCGCGCGCTGGATCGCCCGCTCCGGGCTGCGCGAGTGCAGTGCCCGGGTCAGGCGCGTCAGACGCGTGGCGAACGCGAACGCCTCGGTGCGGGTGCCGGCACCGGTCGCGCACGTGAGGAACTGCAGGTACGCCCGCGCATACGGCTCCATCGACCCCGAGATGTCGCATAGCAGCACGAGGCGCCGGCGCACGATCCGGCGCCGGCGGCGGGCGAGCCGGATCGGATCGCCGCCCGTACGCAGGCTTCCGCGCAGTGTCCGGCGCATGTCGATCGCCGCGCCGTGGCGCCACCGTTCCGCCCGGCGGGTGCGCCGCCACGGGGTCGCGAGCACGAGCCTTCCCATCAGCCGGTACAGCGCGGCCAGCTCGTCCGGCTCCAGCGCGTCAAAGCGCTTGCTCCGAAGCACCTCCTCGTCGGAGGCAAGCACCGGGACCGGCAGCTCCTCCGGCACCGGGTCGCCATCCCGCCGCCGGGCCGAGGACGCGCTGCTGAATCCGCGCTCGCCGCCCGGTGCCGATTCGGACTCGGTCACCGGCCGCTCGTCATCCCCGGCGGGCGCGCGGCGCACGTCCGCCGCCGGGGCGGCCCCCTCGTCGGGCGCGACGGAGGAGCCGAACACCTCGGCGAAGACACGATCGAAGATCCGGACCTGAGCCGGATCCGAGACGAACACGGCGCGGGCCGTCCAGTACAGCCTCCGCCGGGCCACCGGCTCGGTCAGCGTCAGGGCCCGGGCAAAGCGTGCCGCCCGCTCGGCCTCGACGGGCAGGCCGGCGTCGCGCAACCGGCGGCTGAGCGCCCCCACGAGCGGCGGGAGATCAAGGACGACGGTCTCAACGCCGAAATCCGGCATCAACCGACCAGCCTCGCCAGCCCGGCCGACCGGACCACGTCCTGATCCTCGCGGTACTTGAGCACCGAGCCGAGCGTCCGGTCGATCGCCTGTTCGTCCAGGGCCTCGACGCCGAGGAGGGTCAATGCCGCCACCCAGTCGATCGCCTCCGCGATGCCGGGCGGCTTCTGGACGTCTGACTCGCGCATCCGCGAGACGGCGTCCGCAACCTGGACGGCGAGCGTCTCGGCGGCGCCGCGCACCCGCCGGCGGATGATCTCCACCTCGCGCTCGGCGCCGGGGTAGTCGATCCACTGATACAGGCAGCGGCGCTTGACCGCATCATGCAGGTCGCGGGTGCGGTTGGACGTCAGCACGATCGCCGGCGGGACGGCGGCCTCCACGGTCCCCAGCTCCGGGATCGTGACGCTCGCCTCGGCGAGCAGTTCGAGCATGAAGGCCTCGAAGTCGTCGTCGGCGCGGTCGATCTCGTCGATCAGGAGCACCGCCGGCCGGGGCCCCGGATGCTGGAGCGCTCGCAGCAGCGGCCGCGCGACGAGGTAGTCCGGGCCGAACAGGTCCTCCTCGCGGAGATCGGAGCCCCGGGATTCGGCGAGGCGGATCGACAGCAGCTGGCGCGGGTAGTTCCACTCGTACAGTGCCTCGGCGGCGTCGATCCCCTCGTAGCACTGCAGGCGGATCAGCGGGGTGTCGAGCACGTGCGCCAGCGACTTGGCCGCCTCGGTCTTGCCGACGCCGGCCTCTCCCTCGAGCAACAGCGGTTGGGGCAGGCTCAGGCTCAGGAACATCCCCGTCGCCAGACCCTCGTCGACCAGGTAGTCGACGTTGGCCAGTCGCTGGGCCAGCGTCTCGACGTCTGGGACGAGATGACGGACCTCGTCTGTGCTCATTGCGGCGGCTCGGGGCGCCCCTGCATCGCCGCCCACACCCGCGCCGGCGTGCACGGCATGTCGACGTGGTCGACGCCATGGGTCTCGTGCAGCGCGTCGATGACCGCGTTGACGATCGCAGGGGGCGAGCCGACGTTCGGTGATTCGCCAACTCCCTTGGCGCCGATTGGATGATGCGGACACGGCGTCACAGTGGCGCCGAGCTCGAAGTCCGGGCATTCGAGCGCCGTCGGGATCAGGTAGTCCATGAATGACGAGTTCAGGCAGTTGCCCTCCTCGTCGAACGTGATGACCTCCATCAGGGCGATGCCGATCCCCTCGGCCAGGCCACCGTGGATCTGGCCGTCGACGATCATCGGGTTGATCCGCACGCCGCAGTCGTCGACGGCGACGAACCGCCGCACCCTGACCTGCGCGGTGTCCGGATCGATGTCGACGACCGCGATATACGCGCCGTAGGGATAGGTCAGGTTCGGCGGGTCGTAGATGACCTGGGCGTCCAGGCCGCCCTCCATTTCCTCCGGCATGGGATCGCCGCTGTACGCATACGCCGCGATCTCCTCGATCATCGCCCCCTTCTCCGGATCGCCCTTGACGTACCAGCGGCCCTTCTCCCACGCCAGGTCCTCGGCCCGGGTCTCGAGCATCGTCGCGGCGATGAGCCGCGCCTTGTCGCGCACCTTGCGCGCCACGACGGCGACGGCCGCACCACTGACCGGCGTCGACCGCGAGCCGTACGTGCCGAGCCCGTACGGGGTGCGGTCGGTGTCGCCATGACGGACCTCGATGTCCTCCGGGGGGATCCCCAGCTCCTCGGCCACGATCTGGGCGAACGTCGTCTCGTGACCCTGGCCCTGGGTCTGGGCGCTGATCGACACCATCGCCCGGCCGGAGGGGTGCACGCGCAGGTCGGCGCCGTCGTTCATCGCCAGCCCCAGGATGTCCATGTGCTTGCGGGGGCCCGCGCCGACGCCCTCCGTGAAGAAGGCGACGCCGATGCCCATCAGCTCACCCTGGGCCCGCTTCTCGGCCTGCTCACGGCGGAGGTCGTCGTAGCCGGCGAGGTCCATCGCCACCTTCATCGTCTCGGCGTAGTTGCCGGAGTCATACGTCCAGCCGGTGGTCGTCTCGTACGGGAACTGCTGCGGGCCGATGAAGCTGCGCATCCGCAGCTCGATCTCGTCGACGCCCATCTCCATGGCCAGCGCCTTGACCATCCGCTCCACCATGTACACCCCCTCGGTGATCCGGAACGAGCAGCGGTACGCCACCCCGCCCGGCGCCTTGTTGGTGTACACCGCCTTGACCTTGACGTGGGCCGCCTGGAGGTCGTAGGAGCCGCAGCAGATGTGGAAGAACCCGGCCGGGAACTTCGTCGGCTGGGCGGTCGAGTCAAACGCGCCGTGGTCGGCGATGACGTCGACGCGCAGACCGGTGATCTTCCCGTCCTTGGCGCACATCTCGGCGTGCATGACGTAGTCGCGGGCGAAGCCCGTCGACATCAGGTTCTCCGAGCGGTCCTCCACCCACTTGACGGGGGCGCCGGCGACGATCGAGCCGGCGATCGCGCACACGTACCCCGGGTAGACCGGCACCTTGTTGCCAAAGCCGCCGCCGATGTCGTTGCAGCGGATGCGGATCATGTGCTCGGCGAGACCGGCGACGTGCGCGTACACCGTGCGGTGGGCGTTCGGCGCCTGGTTGCCGTTGTAGATGTCGAGCTGGCCGGTCTGGGGGTTGAAGTCGGCGATCATCCCGCACGTCTCCAACGGCGCCGGGTGACAGCGCGGATAGATCATGTCGCGCACGACGACGGTGTCGGCCTCGGCGAAGGCCTGAGCGGCGGCCTCCTCGTCGCCTGCCTCCCAGGTGGGGCTGGCCAGGTTGTCGACCTGCCCCTCCTTGTCGTCGCGGAT
>DASZMU010000132.1:0-58182 GCA_035551695.1 Solirubrobacteraceae bacterium | reverse complement strand
AACGGTGATCTGGGCACCGAGGAGACGACGGTCGCCGATGGCGACCGGGTGGAGGTGCTGCCGGCGATCTCCGGGGGCTGAGGGCTCCGCCGCCGGCGATGTGCGACCTCCATGATCGCGGCCCGCTGCCACCGCTGCCGGCGGACGAATACGTCCTGGGCTCAAGCCGGGTGCGCCGATTCGTCGACGAGGTGCGCCGGCGGATCCGAGCCGCCGACTCGCCGGAGCACGCGTGCGAGCGGATCAGTCCGCTGTTCGCCGACCTGCTCACCGACCGTGACTGGCTGCCGGCCGAGTACCAGGCGCCCGCCGCCGGCGGCGGGATGGGTGGTGGGATCGGCCAGTGGCTCATCTTCCGGGCGGCCGACCGGTCCCTGTCGCTGTTCAGCCTCGTCGTTCCCCCGGGCGCGATGACCCCCGTCCATGACCACCTTGCCTGGGGCCTGGTCGGCGTGTATCGCGGCAACCAGGACGAGGAGTTCTACCGCCCCGGCGGCGGTCGGATGGAGCTCGTGCGTCGGCGCCCGCTGGATCCCGGCGACTTCTACACGCTCCTGCCGCCACGGGATGACATTCACCGTGTGCGGACGACGTCACCGGAGACGTCGGTGTCGATTCATCTTCTGGCCAACGACACCGGCTGCATCTGGCGTCACACCTACGACGACGACACCGGCGCGGCACGCCCGTTTCGCTCCGGCTACGTCAACGCTCCATGCGTCGATGGGTGACGATGCGCTGACGGCGCAGGTGCGCCGGCTGCGCGGCGATCCGGAGATCGCGGTCCTGGAGGGGTTTCACGCGCTCAAACACGCGATGCGCTTCCGGGCGACCATCGAGCTGGCGGTGGCGGCGGACCTGGCGGCAGCGGACGCCCTGGCGGCGGAGGTGGCGCCTGATCTGCGCTCGGCGCTCCGGCATCTGCTGCACCAGGCCGATCCGGACGTGATTGGGCTGGCCGCTCCGCGCCTCCCGCGCACCGGCGTCGTGGCATTCGCGCGCCGGCCGGACGATGCCCTCGAACGCGTCCGCGACGCTCCCCGCACCAGGCCGATCGTGCTCCTTGAAGATCCGCGCGACCTGGGCAACGTCGGCGCCGTGATCCGCGTCGCCGCAGCCGCGGATGCCGCGGCGGTCCTGACGACGGGGGATCACGACCCGTGGGACCCACGCGCGATCCGCGGCTCCGCGGGACTCCACTTCGCGCTGCCCGTCCTGCGCGTGCCGTCCTCTGCAGCGTGGGACCGGCCACTCGTCGCCGTCGATCCTGACGGGGACGCTCTCAGCTTCGACGGCATCCCGCCGGGCGCCGTTCTCGCCTTCGGAACCGAGCGCCACGGGCTGAGCGATGAGGTCCTGGACCGAGCGACGATGCGTGTCCGGATCCCCATGCGTCAGGGCGTGTCCAGCCTCAACCTGGCGACGGCGGTGGCGGTCGTCCTGTTCGCGCTGAGCCTGGATCCACCGATACCAGGCTGAGTCTCGTGCGACAAATCAGATGTCCGGTGTGCGATCCGTCGCAAATCGAGGGCTGGCAGCCCGGATTTGCCGCATTTTGCAGGGCAGCGGCTCCGGCGGACCACGGCCCTTGCCGCACATCTTCTCTTCAGCGCCACCGGAGGGCCACCGCAACGGTTCGAAACGGCCGGATCAGCTCTGCCCCTGCTCCGGCAGGGGCACCGAGTGGATGAGGGCCACCTTCCAGCCGTCGTCTTGACGGCGGAACACGAGTGACGTCGGCGCCGACAGACTCTGCTTCTGCCCGTCGATCTCGTAGGTCTGGTCGAGCACGAACGTCACCACGCCGACGTCGCCCCAATCCGCGGCGTGAAGGTCGCTGATCTGCGACTGCACTTCGACAACCGCGCCCTCCAACTCGGAGAGGTAGTCGTTGAGCGCGGCGCGTCCACGCCGCCAGCCGCGTGAGATCTCGTCGACCCCCTGGGCGTCATCGGTGAGCATCGCCTCCAGGCCTTCGACGTTCATCTCGTCAAGGAGCTCCAACAGGCGCCGTGCCTCCTGCTCCAAAGCTCGTTCTGCTTGCGCGGACATCTCTTCCCCTTTCGGCTGCCAACCGATCATCGATCGCGGCCCCCTGGTCCGACGGCCGTCCGACAGGAGGTCGCCTTGCACGGTCGTCATCCGGCACAACGAGCGCGCTGACCGGCGAAGCATAGAGCCGCGGGCATGCCGCCCGTGCACCGTGCGACGGTGGGGTGAAGCACCGCCTCACGGTCACCCGGCCAGACCGATTGACAGGGCCGAGAATCATCGGCGTGGTCGACGGGAGGCTCGACCACTAGCCCTGGGAGCTCGAGGGCCGGTGGCCGGTCGCGCCGCAGGCCTTGAACGCTGCCGCTCGCTTGGAGTTTCCGGCGGCGCCGCCGGCCGCGGGGGTCGGATGGGTACCGCTCCCGGAGCCGCCGCTGCCGGGCGCATGGGCAGGTGGCGTCACGCCGTGCTGCTGCAGGCAGGCGAGAAGCGACGAACGGCTGCTGCTCGAACCGGTTGCCGCGGCCGGGGAGCTCGCCTTGGAGCTGGTGCTCATGGC
Organism: Solirubrobacteraceae bacterium; assembly: GCA_035551695.1. Classification (GTDB taxonomy): domain Bacteria; phylum Actinomycetota; class Thermoleophilia; order Solirubrobacterales; family Solirubrobacteraceae; genus Palsa-465. The sequence continues at coordinate 55,631 of DASZMU010000132.1, read as the reverse complement.
GGTGCTGGTCGCGGCACTGCTGCCGCAGGCGGCGAGGGTGCAACTGGTCGCGACGGCGGCCAGCATGAGAGATGCCCGGCGAGCCCGCCGCGAGGCGAATCTGGTGGTGTTCACGTCAGTGTCCTTTTGATGTCAGAGGTGCAGGGGGTAGGTGCGGACGGCCGGTCAGCCGCCCGTTGAACCAGACGTCGAGCCGGCAGCCGAGCTGGTGGCGCCGGAGCCGGCGCCGGACCCGGTGGCACGAGAGCCGGCGCTCGCGCCGGAGTTGCCCGCGTCGCTCACCGAGCCGGCGACGATCGTCCCGCTGGAGTTCTTCGCGCCCTGGATGACGACCGAGTCGCCCGGCCGAACGGCGGTCTTGGAGACGCTCTCGCTCTTGGTGACCTTCGTGGCCGAGGAGAGCGTGACCTTGACCGTGTTGCCGGAGCTGTCGGAGATGTAGATGGTGTTGCCGTTCACGCTGCCGACGGTCCCGAGCGACGCGTTGCCGCCGCCGAACCGGCCGGCGGCACCCGAGCCCGCCGACGAGCCGGGGCCGCCCGCGGCACCCGGGCCACCGGCGCCTGCGCGGGCGGCGGCGGTGCCGGCGGCAGATGCGCTCGTCGAACTGCCGAGTTGCCGCTTCTCGATGTTGATGCCCGCGTAGAAGCCGGCCGCGCACGTGACCACCGCCGCCAGCGCGGCACTGCGGCGATTGAAGAACTGCCGCCGCTTCCGGCCGGGCGGCATGAAGTTCTCGGTGTCCTGCGCCTGGCCGTGGTCTTCGTACGTGATCGCGCTCATGGTGCCTCCTGGTTGTCTGAGAAAAGGGTCAGGTCGGTCATTCGAATCGCAGGGCCTGGATCGGCCGCAGGGCCGCCGCACGGCTGGCCGGGTAGGTGCCGAAGAAGAGCCCGGTGAGCAGCGCCGCGCCGAACGCCATCGCGATCGAATAGGGCGCGATCACGGGACTGATCCCGGCGATCGTGAACTGGCTGCCGATCACCCCGGCGAGCACTCCGGCGATCCCGCCCAACAGGGAAACGAGCACGGCTTCGACGAGGAACTGGACGAGGATGTCGCCGCGACGCGCGCCAACCGCCTTGCGAATGCCGATCTCCCGGGTCCGTTCGGTGACGGAGACCAGCATGATGTTCATCACGCCGATTCCGCCGACCAGCAGCGAGATCGCCGCCACCTCGCCCAGCAGTGTCGTGAACACCTTGCTGCTGGAGGCCGAGGTCTGCAGGATCGAGCTCTGGTTGATGACCGAGAAGTTGCTGGAGGTCGATCCTGGACTGGGCGGGTCCAACTGGTTGAGGACCCCGGTCACCTCGGTCTGGGCCGCGCTCAGCTGCCGGCTGGACGCGGACTGGACAACGATCTGGCTGATGCTGCCGTAGCCGGTCAGCGTGTCCTGAACCGCCGTCAGCGGAGCGAACGCCACATCGTCCTGGTTGGACGTGCCGTTGGACCCCTTGGAGGCGGTGACACCGATGATCTGGTAGTTGGTGCCGTTCACCTGGAGGGTGTCGCCGACAGGGTCCTGACCGTTGAACAGCGCGCTGACGACAGTCGGACCGACGACGAGCACGCGGTTGTGGGCGGTCTCGTCGGCACTGGTGAACCACGAGCCCTCGGCGAGCGTGTAGTTACGCGCCTGCTTGAGGCTCGGCGTCGTGCCTTGGAACGTCGATGGTGAGTAGGTGGCACCGTTGTAGGTCAGAGTGACGCCGTTGGCGCTGACGACAGGTGAGACGCTCTGCACGTCAGGCGCCGTGGACCTGTTCTGGAGCGCCGTGGCGTCAGCCATCGTGAGTGCGGTGCTGCTGGTGGCGCTGTTCCGCAGGCCGCCCAGAGATGGCCCGGATTGGATCAGCAGCACGTTTGAGCCCAGGGCGTCGATCTGCTGCTGGACGGCGGTGGACGAGCCGGTGCCGACCGCGATCAAGACGATCACCGATCCGACGCCGATCATCAGCCCCAGGATCGTGAGGGCGGTCCGGAGCTTGTTGGCCGCCAGGCCGCCGAGGGCCACGCGAATTGTCTCGCTCATGCCAGCCTCGCCTCGGCCCCGGTGCGTTCGTCACTGACGATCGTCCCGTCCTTGAGGTGGATCACCCGCCGGGCATGCGCTGCGACCTCGTTCTCATGGGTGATCAGGACGATCGTCCGTCCCTCGTCGCTGAGCCGTTCGAAGATCCCGAGCACCTCTTCCGTTGAGGCGGTGTCCAGGTTGCCGGTCGGCTCGTCGGCGAGGATCAGCGCCGGGTTGGTGACGAGCGCGCGAGCGATCGCCACCCGCTGCTGCTGACCTCCGGACAGCTCGGCGGGTATGTGATCGACACGGTCGCGCAGGCCGACGGCGTCGAGCGCAGCCAATGCCCGCTCTCGTCGTACCGCGCGCGGGACGCCCGCATACGACATCGGCAACTCGACGTTGGCCAGCGCCCGGGTTCGCGGGATCAGGTTGAAGCTCTGAAAGACGAAGCCGATGAACCGGCCCCGGATGTCAGAGAGCCTGTCCTCGTCGACGTCGCGAACGTCGAGGCCGTCCAGGCGGTAGACGCCGCCGGTGGGGCTGTCCAGGCAGCCGATGATGTTCATCAGCGTCGACTTGCCGCTGCCTGAGCTCCCCATGATCGCGACGTACTCCCCGCGGTCCACGCGGAGGCGCACCCCGCGTAGAGCGTGGACGGAGATGTCGCCGGCGCTGTAGGTCTTGTGCACGGCGTCGATGTCGATCACCGGTGCAGCTGGGTGGGCGGTCCGGGAGGGTGCCCGGCGCGGGGACTCCGTGAGGCCGCTCATTTGGCCACGCCTCCCGCCGCACCGGCCGCTCCGCCGGCACCGCCGGGGAAGCCCCCGCCGCCGCCGAATCCGCCGCCGCCGAATCCGCCCGGCCGTCCGCCGGCGCCGCCGGCACCTCCGAAGCCCGCGCCGCCTGCGCCCGGGGCGCCACCGGTGGACGTGCCTGAAGTACTCGACGTCAGTGGCGGCAGGGTGGTCGTGACGACCAGCTGGTCGCCTGCGCTGAGGCCGCTGACGATCTGGGTGCGAGTATCGCCTCGCAGCCCAACGACAACCTGCTTCTTGGTCTGCTTGCCGTTGGTGAGGACCGTGACAGTGGCCAGCGAGCTGGTGCCGATCACTGCGCTGTTCGGAACCGTGACCCCCTGGGCCTGGCCGGTGATCACCGACGCCGACGCGCTCATCCCCGGCTTGACCTGCGAATCGGTCTGGTCGAGCGTCAGGGTGGCGTTGTAGGAGACGACACCGCTGCTGGTGGTGGCCACGGGGGAGATCGAGGTGACGTGCGCGCCCAGCTCAACGCCGGTGAGTGCGTCGAGCGTGATGGTGCCCGTCTGGCGAACCTTGACCTTGCTGATGTCGGATTCGCTGAAGGCGACGGTCATGGTCATGGTCTTGGAGTTGACGATCTCTGCGAACGGCGTGGACGACGTACCTGACGAAGAGCTCGAGCCGGTGGTGGAGCTGGAGCCGCCGAGGCTGCCCGCGCTGGTCGCGCCGGCGCCCCCGCCCGTGCTCGACGAGCCAGTCGAGCTCGTCGAGCTCGTCGAGCTGCCGCCTGTGCTGGAAGAGCTGGCGCTGGAGGTCGAACCGGCCGAGACCGCGTCCCCGACGGAGAGGCCGGCCATCGAGGCGATCGTGCCGCTGGTGGGCGCGTAGAGCTTGGTAGCCGACAGGGCGGTCGTGGCGCTCTGCACGCTCTCCTCCGCGCTGTCGACCGCCGCCTGCGCGGACGGAACGCTTCCGGCCGACGAGGTGGAGGATCCTGAGCCTGATCCGCCGCTGCCGGATCCGCTCCCGCTCGACGTGGTGGTGGTGGACGAGCTGCTCTCTGCCGAGCTCAGCTGGTCCTCGGCCGCCGTGAGGTTCTGCTCGGCCTGGTCCACCGCGAGCTGGGCCGAGCTCGAGTTCAGCGTCGCCAGCAATTGCCCCTTGTTCACGTGCTGGCCGACCTTGACGTATACGTTCGAGAGCGTTCCACTGGTCTGGAAGTTCACGTCCATGTCGGTGCCTGGTTCGACGTTCCCGGAGCCCGACACGGTCGACTGCACCACGCCGGTGGCCGCGGTGACGATCTGCGTCGACGTGCGTGCGGAGCTTGTCGGCGGACCGATCTCTGCCACCGCCAGTGCGACGAGGGTGAGGCCAACGACGCCAAGGACGTAGAGGTACCAGGCTCGAGATCGCAGTTTGGTCATGTCGCTCTCCGATAAGGGGGTGTCAGCTTCGGTAACCGACCATCGACGCCACGAGTGGTGTCCGGTGAAACGGCCGGGGCTTCACTCTTGCCCAGGTGTCTGAGGCTCGTCTCCGGGCCGCCTGAGATGTTGCTGAGTGAGAGGGCCGCGCCCTGCCGCTCAGCTGGGAACGGCGACGCGACGTGAACTCTGGGGCTCGGCGGCCGCCGCGTCGGCGGAGGGGGAACCCGGCGCCAGGGGGAGGGTGACCCGGAACCTCGCGCCGCCGTCTGGAGCGTTTTCGCTCTGCACGTCACCGTGGTGGGCATGCACGACCGCCTTGACGATCGCCAGGCCCAATCCAGCGCCACCCGGCCCCCGGCTGCGTCCTCCGTTGGCCCGCCAGAAGCGATCGAACACGCGCCCGTCCGCATCGGCGGGGAGTCCGGAGCCATAGTCGCGCACGACGATCTCCGCGTGGCCGCCCTGACGCGAGACCGAGACGTCAACCGGGGTCCCGTCCTCAGTGTGGATGACGGCGTTGCGCGTCAGATTGGCCAGTACCTGGCGAAGCTGCCCGGGGTCGCCCAACACTGTCACCGGATCGTCGCCGATCAAGGTGACCCGCCGCCGTGGCGCGATGGCGCGGGTGTCGTGAACGGCATTGTCTGCCAGGGCGCGAAGGTCCACTGGCACGAACAGGACCTCCGGCAGCTCATCGAGCCTGGCCAGCGTCAGGAGATCGTCCACCATCCCCCCCATGCGCACGGTTTCCGACTCAATGCGCGCCATCGCCCGCTCCAAGGATGCGTGATCGCTCGCGGCTCCGAGCCGGAAGAGCTCGGCGTAGCCCCGGATCGAGGCCAGCGGCGTACGCAGCTCGTGCGACGCGTCGGCCAGGAATCGTCGGAGGCGCTCCTCGCTCTCCCGGCGGTCGGCAAACGCCTGCTCGATTTGAACGAGCATCTCGTTGAGAGAGGCCCCCAGCCTCCCAACCTCCGTCCGCGGGTTCCCCGGCGTCACGCGGCGAGAGAGATCTCCGCGCGCGATCTCGCTGGCGACCTTGCCGATTCGCTCCAGCGGCCGCAGCCCCAGCCTGATGACCAGCCATCCCAGCAGGATGAGTCCGAGGATGACTCCTCCGGCGACGAGGGTCTCCACCATGATCAGGCGATGGAGCGTCTGCTGGACCTCCGTCACCGGGACGGCGATGACCAGCACCTGGCCGTTCCCCAGCGACAGGGCCGTGGCTCGATATTGCACTCCCGAGCCGGCGTTCGAGTCGACCGTGAATATCCGCAGCGCAGAGGAGCGGGGCTGCGTAATCGGAAAGTGGGCGGGGAGCGTGGGCGCAGGCGGGGCGGGTCCGCCCAGGGTGAAGGACTGCATCTTCAGCACGTCACCGGAGGAGCTCAGGAGGAGTCCATACGTGCCCGTGGCCTGGAAGGTTGCCGAGGGACGGTTGCTCGTGGCCCCCGGAACGCCGCCGGCGGGCCGCCGCCGCTTGACCAGGCCGAGACCGACAGAGACCGGGAGCCGCGCTTCCGACACCTGCTGATCCAACCGCGTCAGCAGGAACGACCTCTGTTCCTCATAGGTGACGATGGCGGCCGCGCCGAGCCCGATGGCAGCAAGTGCGACCAGACCGATCAGCAGTCGAGCCCGCAGGGACAGCGTCGCTACTCCCTCGGGAGCCGGAGGACGTAGCCGACGCCGCGAACGGTGTGCAGCAGCGGCCGGTCCAACGTGTCGATCTTCTTTCGCAAGTAGCTGATGTAGGTCTCGAGCACGCGCGCGTCCCCGCCGAAGTCATAGCTCCAGACGTGTTCGAGCAGCTGGGCGCGACTGAGGACACGCCGTGGGTTGAGCATCAGATATCGCAGGAGGCGAAACTCGGTGACCGTCAGGTCGATCGGGCGGCCGTCCCGGAACACCTCGAACGTGTCCTCGTCGAGATGCAGATCGGCGAACCGCAGCGTGCCTGACGACTCGTCGAGCCCCCGGGTGCGACGCACGATGTTGCGCAGCCGGGCGACCAACTCCTCCAGGCTGAAGGGCTTGGTGACGTAGTCATCGCCCCCGGTCGTCAGACCGTGCACTCGGTCGGTGATGCTGTCACGTGCGCTCAGGAAGAGGATCGGGACGGACGCGCGCTCGGCGGCGAGACGCCGCGCGACCTCAAAGCCCTCCATGTCCGGGAGCATGACGTCGAGCACCATGACGTGTGCAGGCCGGCGGCGGCTCAGCTCCAGCGCCTCCTTGCCGGTGCCGGCGCTCTCCACTGCGAAATCGTGGTGTCGAAGCGCCATCGAGATCACGTCGACGATGTTCGGCTCATCGTCGACGACCAGCACACGCGTCTGCTCGCCTGGGTCGCTCACGGTGATCATCCTCGATCGCGATGGTGAGACGCCGCTAAGAGCTTGCGCAGAGCTTCCTGAGACCGAGGAGAGGACCCTCGGCGCCTACCCGCTCCAGGTCACCGCCGCTTGACTGCCGCGGAGGTCAATGCGGGGCGGCTGTGAACACATCGGCGCCAAACGTGGCCGGTACGTCGGCGGCATAGGCCAAGCGGGGCAGTCCGAACAGCGACTCCCAGCCGGCCAGCGAGGAGTAGTGGTTATAGGCGGTCGTGGTCACCGTGTGGGGCTTGATGTACGGCGAGAGCAGGACAGCGCCGACCTTGCCCCCTCCGGGGCCAAGAATTCCGGGCAGCGGAGATCCTGGCCCGGGCATCTCGCCGCAGCACGACGAGGCGTCGGAGGTGGGGCCCTCGGACTCGTCGAACGTGATCTCCAGCAGCCCATTTTGCCGGTACGCGGGAGAGCTTGTGATCTTCGGGACCCAGGTCTGCAGGAACTGGTCGATGTCTGCGAGCGCCGACGGACCGCTGGGCTGGCTGGTGCACGGATAGTCGTGCCCGTCGTTGCACAGGTTGGGCGTGATGAACGAGAACGCCGGTGTGCTCGACGCCTGCTTGAGGTCGGCGGCCAAGCCGGTCTCGCCCGCCAGCGACGCGGCCGGCATCGCGCCGGTCGGCGAGCCGAGCGCGACGACGTGGCGGTCGCAGTACGTCTGGTTGTCGATCACCGAGTGGAAGTAGACGAACGGGTCATGGCGCGTGGCGTAGCCGTCGCCGGGCTCAGCGCTCTGGGTGTTGTCCTGTGAGTTCAGTGCAGGATGGCCGCAGGCCGCGGTCTCCCGGTTGGGATCGTTGCCCATGTCCTCCTCGTACGCCTTCCATCCCAGGCCTTTCGCCGACAACTGCGTCCCGATGTTGTTCACGTCCGACGGATAGACGCAGCCCTCGCCCGTCTCGACGCCGTCCGGCAGCGTGACCGCGCCGGCGAAGTCGGAGTAGATCTGACAGTCGGCCTGGTTGTCCGCGTTCGGCGGCTGGCCGGACACGATCGAGATGTAGTTGTCGTTGCTCTCGTGACCGGTGCCGTAATAGTCGGAGAGAAGCGCTCCGTCACCGGGCAGGGTCTGAGCCAGATACGGGTCGGCGGCCGGATCCCCAAACGTCGACGCGTAGCTCTGGTTCTCCAGCATGATGACGAACACATGGCGCACCGGAGGAAGCCTGAAGCTTGTTGCCGCCTGTCCCGCGCCCGGCGCCGCCAGCGCCAGCGAGGCTGCCACCGCGATCCCGGTCATGAGCCTGCGTCCCCGGCGGCTCATGACTGCGGCCCCGACGGTCCGGTCGCCGACGGCCCTTGGATCGTAGGCGGGCTCAGGTAGGCGGCTCGCTCGGCATCCAGGAAGTCCATCACCGTGGTCGCGTTGGCGTCCCGATAGGTGAGCGCCGGCAGGTTCCACTTATACTCGATGGTCGACAGGACCGACGTGTGATCGTGGATCACGTTGGTGACTCCCTTCGGCTTGGAGTAGGGCGAGACGACAACCGCGGGGACGCGCGGGCCGTACAGGTTGTACCCGCCGGGCGCATCGCCCGGCGACAATTCCGGCGGGATCGTATCCGGTGCGATCGCCGCCGGTGGCGGTACATGGTCGTAGTAGCCGCCATGCTCGTCGTAGGTGTAGATCAACAGCGTGCGGGTCCACGCCGGCGAGTGCAGTACGGCCTCAAGCACGGTGTATGCCCACGCGTCCCCGTAGTACATGTTCTGGGGGTCCTCCTGGTCACCACCAGCGGTCGAGGCCTGTGCACCAACCGTGCTGAGCATCGGCAGTCCACCCAGGGAGCCGGCGATGTCACTCGCAACGCCGAACTCCGGGTCGACGAAGCTGACCGCGGGCAGTGTGCCGGCGGCACAGTCGGCGAAGAACTTGGCGATCGGCTGGACGTTGGCGGGGTACTTCTCGATGATCGACGGGATGATCGCCGTCTGGGGCAGGTCGCTGAAGTAGTTGGCCCACGTGATCCGGTACGCGTGCAGACGGTCAAAGATCGTCCCGTTGGGCGGCGGCGGGTCCTGGATGCTCGCGTTGTCGGTGGCGATGTTGCCGTACGCGGTTCCCGCCATGAGAAAGCGCCGGTTGGGATAGGTCTGGCAGGGCGCCGAGCAGAACCAGCGGTTGGCCAGCGTGAAGGTCGACGCCAGCGAGTAGGCGAACGGCAATACGTCCCGTGGGTAGTAGCCCATCGGCTGGATCGAGTCGACCGAGCGGACAAAGCCGTCCATCCTGCCGCCGTCGATCTGCTGGTGAGTCGCGTTCCAGCTCTGGGTCACCGCCGGGCCCTGCGCCGTCGAGGTGAATGGAAAGGCACGGACCGCGGACGGCGTGCCCGGAGCACCCGGGTTGGAGTTGGTCGGCACCCCGGCTGAATTGAACGAGAGGCCGTCGGCGCTGCGCTGGCCGTAGAGGGGCAGCGCGCCCAGCAGGTTGTCAAACGAGTGGTTCTCCATCATCACGACGACGACGTGGTCAAACGGCATCAACGGGTTCACCGTGCCGGCCGGACGCCCGGGGTCAGGCAGGCTGTCCGGCCGCCGGATCCCGGTCGCCGCTTCGGCCATCGCAGCCCAGGCCCCCTCACCCACGCCGGGAACCGCCAGCGCAGCAGCGAGCGCCCCGGTCCGGCGGAGCAACGCCCGCCGAGTCACGTGTTTCATGGAGGAGCCGTCCTTGTCCGTGGAGGAAGAGCTAACGGATACCGTCTTCCCCGCGTTCCCCAGGCGGATGTGAAAAGTCAGTGAACGACGACGTTCAGATGAGCGAGCGGCCCAGGCATGGGCGGGCGCGGCACGGGCTCAGAGCGTCGCCACAGCCTCGGCCGACCGCGGAAGACGTCGATCGGCGAGCGTCATGATGAGCACGACCGCGCCGAGGCCGACCAGGATCCAGGCGATGTCGTGCAGGGCGGCGTCGGTGACACGGGTGCGAAAGACGATGCCGGTGATCGTGGCCGAGGCGATGGAGCCGATGTAGCCGAACGTACGCAGCAGCCCCGAGGCCGTGCCGACGACTTCGGGAGGCGACTGCATGTACAGCGCGGTCTGGTTGCCGACCGTGGTGGTCCCAATGACCACCCCCACGACCAGGGTGATGAGGATGATCACGATCACCGGAGCGTGGGCGTTCAGAAACAGCGTTGCGACCGATCCGATGACCATGAAGGCGGCTCCGACGATCAGCGGCCGACGGATCAGGTTGCGGTTCGACAGCGGTCGAGAGACCAGCGCGGAAACGGTTCCCATGGGAAGCAGGACGAGTCCGGTGGTCTCCACCGACAGACCTCGGACGGCCTCGATCCACTGCGTGACGCCGTAGAGCACCACGTAGAACCCGATCGTGGACACACCGGTCCGCACGTACGTGCGGGTGAGTGGCAGGTTGCCGGCCAACAGCCTCAGGTCGAGAAACGGCGTCGTCGCCCGCAACTCCCAGGCCAGCAGGGCGCCGCCGAGCGCGAAGGCAATGCCCAGCGCAATCCACCGCGGGTGAGGCAGCGACATGAGAAACACCAGCAGGGCGGCGACGGCGCCACCGAAGCCAACGATCCCGAGGAGATCGACACGACCGGCAATCTTCCGCCACGAGATCGTCGTGCCGGCGTCGCGCGGGATCCAGACGGCAGCCATCGCGAACGCCAGAGCGGTCAGCGGGACGTTGAGCAGGAACGCCGACCGCCAGCTGATCCCCACGATCAAGCCGCCGATCGGCGGCCCCACGGCGACGGTCGCCATCCCCGCGATCGCGAGACCGCCGAGCACGTTGCCGGGCGGAGAGTCCAGGTGGGCCGACTGCGCCCGGCGGCGGACCAGCAGCATCGCCGACGGGTAGCCACACGAGGTCCCGATGCCGATCAGCACGCGAGCCACGGTCAGCGTGAACAGGTCGCCGCCGGCACCGCCGACAAGTCCACCGGCCAGCACCAGCACGATGCCGCCGAGAAACACGCGTCGCGGGCCAAATGCTTCCGAAAGCTTGCCGGCCGTCGGCTGAGCGATTGCGCAGGCCAGATACAACGAGGACACCAGCACCGCGGTCCGGCCGACGGGGATGTGCAAAGCAAGCGCGATCGGAACCAGAGCGGTGGCAATCACCGAGCTGTTGATCGGATTCAGCGCCGACCCCATGTACAGCGGCGCGACGAAACGCCAGGAGAACGGGTTGCCGCGGCGAGCCGATGGCACCGCGGAAGGCGGCGAAGCTGCCTCCGTGGTCACCAGAGTTCGGATCCCGGGCCCAGATCCGCTGCCGCCAAACGCTCCAGCAGTTCGATCGCGCGATCAAGATCCGCTCGTTCCGCGGGCGCGATCGTGTCATCGATTGCCCGGACCAGCCACGCCTGACGCGAGGCGTTCACGGACGCGATGACCGCGCGCGCCGCATCCGTGAGACAGACGAGACGGTTGCGACCATCCGTGGGATCCGGTTGCTTGATGACCAACCCCGCGCGCTCCAGGCCGGCCACGGTTTGAGCCATCGCCTGCGGGGTAACGTGCTCGGCGGCGGCGAGCGCCGCGCCGCTCATAGGCCCGTCCTCGAGCACGCGCCGCAGCACCATCAGCTGCGCGATGGACCAGTCCGCAACGCCACGCGTACCCCCTTCGCTGCGCATTCGCGCACGCAGCCTCGTCACCGCCATCGCCAGGTCGACCGCCTGCGCGACCGTCCGAGGAGTCGTTGAAGCAGACTTCACACGCCAAATGATACCGCGTCTTGATCAAGTAACCTGATTATCTCTGATCAGGCGATGTGTCACGCGGCGAGCAGGTCTTCGCAGACGTTTACGCACGCTGAAGGCATGAGCCCCTAAGCTCCTCCGAAAATGGAGCGGATCCATGGGTCGGCTTCGCTAAGGAAGGCTGACCTTTGCTCGACAGTCTCACAACTTCATCCCCGCGCCTGGATCTCCAGCTCCCCGTCGAGCCCCCGTTCCAGGTTTCGCCCGACCTCGCGTTCTGGCGACAGGTCCTGTCTCCGTATGCGAAGGCCCGTCCGCTACGCAGCGTCGGCGACCTGTTCACGTCGGTCGTGGCCTACTTGGCGATGTGCGTCGCCATCTACTTCGCCACGCAGGTGTCGCTCCTACTCGCGCTTGGGCTGGCGCCGGTGGCCGCCGTGTTCCTGCTGCGCACCTACATCATCTTCCATGACTGCTCGCACGGTTCGTTTCTAAGGTCGCGGCGCGGCAACCAGTTGCTTGGGACGCTGTGCGGCCTGTTGGTTCTCTCGCCGTTTGTGCGGTGGCGCCATGACCACGCGGTGCACCATGCCACCTCGGGCGACCTGGACAAGCGGGGTGTCGGTGACGTGCCCACGCTGACCGTGGCCGAGTATTACGCCCGCGACCGGAGGGGCCGGATCGGCTACCGGTTGATCCGTAATCCGATCGTAATGTTCGGCCTCGGCCCGGTGTTCGCGATGATCGTTGGGCCGCGAATCGTCGCGCGCAACGCTCGACCGCGGATGCGCAACAGCGTGATCTGGACCGACCTTGCGCTGGCGGCCATAACGGCAGCGCTGATCTGGCTGATGGGGATCGGCGACCTGCTCGTCGTCTGGGCGCCGGCGGCGTTCCTCGCGGGCGCCGCGGGGATCTGGTTGTTCTACGCCCAGCACCAATTCGAGGACGCCTACTGGGAGCATTCGGACAACTGGAGCTTCCCGGAGGCGGCGCTGCGCGGCAGCTCGTTTCTCAAGCTGCCCAAGCCCCTTCAGTTCGCGACGGGCAACATCGGCTATCACCACATTCATCACCTGAGTGCGCGCATCCCCAATTACAACCTCCCGCGCGCCCATGAGCAGCTGCAGATGTTCGACGATGTCCCCACGCTGGGTCTCTGGGATGGGCTGCGCGCGGTGCGCTTGAAGCTCTGGGACGAGCAGCGCGGGCGCCTGGTGACGTTCGCGCAGGCTCGCACCGCCCGCGCCTGATCCGCCGGTAGCGAAAGCTGTCGCGAGGACCCGGACCGGTTCGAGCTCCGGCATGCCCTGTCGGTTCGGGCTATTGCTCGCGGAGGAGTTGGCCGAGGGGCAGCTTTGTCAACCGGAGGGCGGCGATGCCGACGGCGATCGCGGTGGTCACGACCGCGGCGCCTGCGAGCTCACCGAGATACGCCCAGGGGATCGCGAGCGCATCCGGCGGTGGGTCAAAGACGTGCTGGAGCATCGCGACCAGCATCAGCGCGAGGAGCAGGCCGAGGCCCGCCGCGAGGACCAGCCCAGCGAACAGCACGAGCGTTGCCTCGCTCCAGACGAAGGCGCCGATGCTGCGCACGGAGGCGCCGACGGCCGCCATGGTGGCGAACTCGTGGCGCCGCTCGAGGAGGGTGAGGGCCACGAACAGGGCCATCGCGGCGGCCGCGAGCGCGATGGTGAACGCCTCTTCGATCTGGCTGATGCCACGCAGGTCGACGGTGGTGATCGCGGTGGCGGTCTGTTGAACCTGCTGGTCGATGTTCCTGACGATCGTGCCGTCGGCCCGAGTGGCTGCGGCGACGCGGCCGGCGGTCTGGGCAGGGCTGGTGGATGCGATGAAGAGGGTGTTCGGTCCGCCGGCGTGGTCGGCCGCTTGGAGGTAGGCGAGGTTCGCGACCATGAACGAGTCCCGGGGAGCGGAGGGGAATTCCTGGACGACCCCGGCGACGTGGAAGGGCACGACGTGGAACCGTCCGGTTTGACGGTTGAGGACTCGGAGATTGAGCAGGTCGCCAACGTGCACTTGGTAGTCGACGATCGTCTCCTTGGAGACGAGGATCCCGTCGCGCATGTGGGCGAGCCGCGACATCGTCTGCTGGGCGCCGGCGGCAAGGAAGTATGAGTCGCGGAGCGTGGTCGCCCGAGCAATGGTGGTGGCATTGATCCCGAAGGTGTCCTGCAGGTCAGGCCCGACGTAGGCGTAGGAGTGATCGACTGGTGTCGTCGCCTGGACACCTGGCAGCCTGGAGATCCGGGCCTGCAGATCGTGGCCGGCGGTGACGCCCGGTGGCGCCGTCGTGGTGATGTCGGCGCCGAGTGTGAGTTGGGCGTCGACATTCGCCTGCTGGTCGTACGTGGCCGTGAACAGCCCCAGGTTGACCCCGAACGCGAGCAGCAGGCCGAGCACGATCAACCCGCGGTTGATCGCGGCTCCGCGACGTCCGGCGCTCGCCAGCAGGAACGCCCGCGGGCTGCTGGCGCGTCCGCCGGCCGCTCGCGCCGACGCCCAGGCGAGCGCGCCGCCGCGCAGTCGCACCAGGAGCAGCGTCGCGCCGATCCACAGGAGCGCGGGCGCGAAGAACATGTACACCGAGAGCGACAGCGTCGGGTTGGAGTCCGGGTTGAGGACGGCGGAGAACCCGGTGCTGGCGGTGAGCCAGTAGATCAGCCCGCTCAGGACGAGGGCGCCGACGTCCAGGTACAGCCGCTGCCACAGGGGTCGCTGCGCCCGGCGGACGCTTCGGCGGCTGTCGCTGACGCTCGCGCGCCAGACGGACGATGTGGCGCCCACGCGAGCCCCGAGCGCGCCGCCAATCGCCAGGGCGACGCAGGCGCCGGTGGTAACGGCGACTCGGCCGCTGGTCAACCCCACGCCGCCCGTGACGATGAGCGTCACCGCGGCGAGCGCGGCGGCGGTGCCGAGCAGGCCGGCGAGCGTCCCAATCAGGGCACTCTCGATCATGGCGGCCTGGAGTAGGTCCCGGCGTGTCGCTCCGCGGGCGCGTAGCAGCGCGAGGTCGCGACGGTCGCGTTCGACGGTGCCGAGTGCGGCGAGATACGCGAGCCCGAGCGCGACCAGCGCTCCCGGGACGGCGAGCATGATGTACAGCGTCTCGGCATAGAGCGCGTCGCCGGCGGCGGTGTTCAGCTGGTCTGAGAGGTTGTCGACGAACTGCACCTGGCCCGGAAGCGAGCGCTCGACCCGGTGGACGATCTGGCCGGCGCGGGTGTAGGCCTGCCCCGGGGAGCTCCCCAGTTCGCCCGGCGCGACCTGCGCCTGGACCTGCCATTGAACGCCGGTCGGCGCGCCCGGGACCGCCGCGGCGCCGCCGGCTCCGGAGGCGACCGCCGGCAGCGCCCTTGCGATCGTCGTCGAGAACGTGTCGATCGGCATGATCGCCGCGTTGGCGGGTGGCTGCGCGGGGGCGGGACCCAGCAGCGGGTTCAACGGCTGAAAGACGACGTCGGGCGCGGTTATCAGCGCCACGCCGGACACCGGGAAGCGCTGCGGTTTGGCGCCCGGACGCGGCGTGATCGTGACCGAGTCGCCGACCCGGGCCTGCAGCGTGGCGGCGAGTTGCTGGTCGAGAACGATCGCCCCCGGCCGCAGCGCCCCCTCCAGGAACCGAAACGTGTGGATGTGGGCCAGATACCCGGAAGGGACGGCGAGCAGAGAGCCGCTGCCCGCGTCGGTCCTCCCTCCCGGACCGGTGTGCGACGCGCCGGCGAACGGGGCGGTCGCGGCGGGTGAGGCCTGCTGGATCCCCGTTTGGGCGGCGATGCCGGTGGCGACCTGGCGTGCCTGCGCATAGGTGGCGACGGGGCCTTGCCAGTCCAGCGGGACGCTGCGCACCGCGGTGCCGGTCATCGTGCGCAGGGAGTGGCCGACGAACAGGAGCATCGACCCCAGCAGTGCCACGGCCGCGGCCAGCACCACGACCCGGACGAGCGTGCGCCCCGGCGAGCGCCACAGGCCCGTCACCGAGAGGCGGGCCGCCCCGTTCATCGGAACCGCTCCTCGGAGCTGATCCGACCATCGGTCAGGCCGACGGCGCGCTCGGCCCGTGCGGCGACGTCGGGATCGTGGGTGGCGGTCACCTGAGCGAATCCGAACTCGGCCTGCAACGCGTCGATCAGGTCGAGCACCCGTCCGCCGGTGTCCGAGTCGAGATGCCCTGTCGGCTCATCGCACACCAGGAGCGCCGCCCGTTGCGCCAGCGCGCGAGCGATCGCGACCCTCTGTGCCTCGCCGCCGGACAGCTCACCCGGCAGCGCGTCGAGCTTCGCCGACAGCCCCACGAGCCCGAGCAACTCGTCGGCGGCGTACGCAGGTGCAGACCGGTCGGCCGAGTCGTCGGCGGCGCGCGCGGCGAACGCCACGTTCTCGAAGGCGGTGAAGGTCGGCAGCAGGTTGGCCCCCTGGAAGACGAACGCGATCCCACTCGCACGGCGGCGTCCGCGCGCCGACGCGTCGAGTGTTGACAGCGGCTGCCCGCGCCAGAGGACCTCTCCCTGGTGCGGAACCACCAGGCCACCGAGTACATGCAGCAGCGTCGTCTTGCCAGACCCGGAGGCACCGAACAGTGCCACCCGCTCACCGGCGTCGATCTGAAAGGTGACGTCCGTCAGCGCAGCCACCTGGGCGCCGCCGCTGCCGTGCACGACCGACACGCCGCGGCAGCACGCGAGCGCGGTCTGGATTGCCAGCGAGCTCACCCGACCGCCCTCCCGTCACGCATCTCGATCACTCGGTCGGCCCTGGCCGCGACCTGGGCCGAGTGGGTGACCAGAATCACGGCGCCGCCGCGGGTCTCGCGCAACTGCGCGAGTGCCTCGAGCACTCGCTGTTCGTTTGCCGCATCCAGCTCGCCGGTCGGCTCGTCGGCCAGCACCAGACGTGCGCTGCGCGCATAGGCGGCAGCGATCGACACCCGCTGCTGCTCGCCTCCGGAGAGTGCGCCCACGCGGTGACCCGCCCGCTTGGCCAGTCCGAACTCGGCGAGGGCCTCCTCCGCGGCATCGGCGGGGTGATCATGGGCGGCAAGCCGCAGACCCAGGGCCACGTTCTCCCGTGCCGACAGCGCAGGCCAGAGGTTGTCACTCTGGAACACGAGCGCGACCTCCCGAGCGCGGTAGCGGGCAAGTTCGAGCTCATCGAGCCGCTGCAGCGAACGCTCACCGACGCGCACCTCGCCGGCCGAGGGCTGGTCGAGAGCCGCCGCCAGCATCAGCATCGTCGATTTGCCGCACCCCGACGGGCCCAGAACCGCGACGACCTCGCCATGCTCGACACGCAGCTCGACTCCCCGCAGCGCGACCGTCTCGACCGGGCCGGAGCGGTAGATCTTGAAGACGTCGTGGAGTTGCAGCGCGGCGAATTCGACCTGGGACGCGACGGGCGCGGGCTCTCGCCACAGACTCCGCCGGCGGGGAAGGGCGTCGCTCACTTCCAACGGAAGCTCTCGATCATCATCCGGTAGGCATCGACGTTGTCAACGCCCTTGGGGGTTCCGAGATCGACCACCGCGGTCCGCCGGCCGCTGCCGCCAAGCGCATACCGATCGACGATCAGCTTCACCCGCTTGCCGGTCACAGGATTGGGTGCACTCCGCGTCGTGTACACGGCTTTGACCGCCGGGCCCGAGGGCAACTGAACGAGCACCGGGGCGCTGAAGGTCAAGGTGGGGTTGGTGTGGGCCAACCCGTTGAGCTGCGCCGCAACCGAGGACACGGTCGGAGCCGCGCCCGGAGAGATCGCGACGTGGACGAGGTTGTTCTTGTCTCGGAAGATGACGTCGCGCCCGGGCCCTGACTGCGTCCACCCTTCGGGGTACTTCATCGAGAAACCCGCTGCCCGGTTGGCGTAGACGAGGAAGACCTGGTTGTCCGGAATGTCGCCGGTCGCCGCCGAATGTGTGTCGGCGGCCAGCGCCGCCGGGCCCGCCGTGGTCGATCCGGCGGAGGACCCGGACGCGGACGTGGACGAGGACACCGGCAGACTGACGGAGCTCGAGTTGCTCGTGGAGGAGCCACAACCCGCCACCGCCGCCGCGGCCGCGAGCAGGCCGACCGGGAGGCTCTTCTGGATCGATCGCATGCCCAGCAGGGTGACCGGCCGATCTGACTATCTCCTGAACGGCGGCTCGGACGAGCGAGCGACGGCGCGATACTTCCCCTACCGTGACTGCCCGTGTGATGATCGTCGAGGACGACGCGCCGCTGCGTGACGTGCTGGTGCGCAGCCTCCGTGCCGAGGGCTTCGACCCGCGGGCCGTCGGCAGCGGCGGCGAGCTGCTGGCCACCGGGCTGGAGAGCCCGCCGGACGTGCTGCTCATCGACATCGGCCTTCCAGACGCCGACGGGCGAGATCTCTGCCAGGCTTTGCGGGCACAGGGGATCGACAGCCCGGTCCTGTTCCTGACGGCGCGCGACGCGCTGACCGACCGGCTCAGCGGATTCAGCGCGGGCGGCGACGACTACGTCACCAAGCCGTTCGACATCGAGGAGGTCGCCGCGCGGCTTCGCGCCCTGCTCAAGCGCGGCGCGTCGGCCGCCGCGCCGGATCCGCTCGAGCTCGCGCTCGATCCGTCTGAGCACAGCATCGCCCACCGCGGACGGTCCGAATCGCTGACGCCGACCGAGTTCCGGCTCCTGGCCGCCCTCGCCGCGCGGCCGAGCCGGGTGATCAGCCGCCGTGACCTGATCCGGAGCGCCTGGCCGTACGGGGCGATCGTGCAGGACAACACACTCGATGTCTACGTCGCGCGCCTTCGCCGAAAGCTCGGCCGCCTTCCCGGCGCCCCCACGATCACGACCGCCCATAGCCTCGGCTACCGCCTCCAATGAGACTCACTGCCGCCGTTCCGAGGAGCCTCCGGGGAAAGCTGCTGGTCACCGTCGTCGCAGCGATCGCGCTCGTCCTCACCGCCCTCACCCTGGTCTTCAACCTCGTTCTCCGCGATCGCCTGAACGCCGAGGCCAACCGCATCCTGCAGGCGCGCGCATCCGGCGAGGTTGCGGCGCTTCGCGTCTCTCGCAGCCGGATCGAGCTCCCTGAGTCCCCGGACGGACGCAACCCTGACCTCCAGATCTGGGTCTTCCAAGGATCGCGACCGATCGAGAAACCTGTCGCCAGCCCGGGTACCGACGCTCAGGCGGCCGCCGCCGCGACCCGCAGCCCCGTCACCCAGGACGTCCCGGATTCCCACATCCGCCTGTACGCACTCCCGGTCGAGCAAGGGGGCAGGCGCATCGGCGCGGTCGTCGCCGCCCTGTCGCTCGGCCCATACCTGCAGACGGCGCACACCGCCCTGATCGCGTCGCTCGTGCTCGCGCTCTGCGTCCTCATCTCGGTTGCGGCTGCCGCCCGCTGGCTGATCGTTCGCGCGCTGCGCCCAGTCGCACGAATGACCAGGCAGGCATCCCAGTGGAGCGAGCAGGACCTGGACCGTCGGTTCGCGCTCGGACCGGGCACCGACGAGCTGACGCAGCTCGGCAACACGCTCGACGCCTTGCTGGACCGCATCGCGGTCACTCTCCGTCATGAGCAGCGACTCTCGTCCGAGATCTCCCACGAGTTGCGCACCCCGCTGGCGAACATCACCGCCGAGGCGCAATACGCCCTTCGTCACGGCAGCCACACCGAGGAGACCGAGGCGACCCTCGAACACATCCTGCAGAGCGCGCGCCAGCTCGGACGCACCCTCGAGACGCTCATGGCAGCGGCACGCGCACAGCTTGATCCGAGGCGAAGCAGCAGTGACGCCCGCGCCTGTGTCAGCGCCGCCGTCGCCGCCACTACCAACCCTGACCGGTCGACCGGGCCCGGGATAGCGGTCGAGCTGCCGACGCAGCCGGCCCGCGTTGCGGCCGAGCAGGAACTCGTGGAGCGAATCCTCGCGCCGCTGCTGGAGAACGCCGCCCGCTACGCGCGGCGGCTCATCACCGTGCAGGTTCAGGCCGACTCGGAGACCGTCAGATTCCTCGTCCAGGACGACGGACCCGGAATCGGCTCCGCCCTCGAAGAGGAGATCTTTCGGCCCGGGCGGCGAACCGATGCCTCAACGACGACAGTCTCGATCGCCGGCGCCGGGCTCGGACTGGCGCTGTCCCGGCGACTCGCCCGCTCGGCGGGCGGCGAGGTCACCGCCGCGTCGAGTCCCGCCGGAGGCTGCCTGACGGTCACGCTTCCTGCCGCTTGACCATCGCCGGCGGCCGAGGCGCCACCGGCACCGTGAGCTCGAAGCCGGCGCCGCCTGTCAGGCGATTTCCGGGCCCGCAGGACGCCTCCATGCGACCTGCAGAAGGTGACAATTCAGGGCCGCACCGTCCGATGTGGCGCGGATGGGGCTGAGCGTGCGCGTGGTGACAGGGCTAATAGGGCGTCCCCGCACCGTCCTGCGCGTAGCTCAGGAGGCTGGCGAGGAAGTAGTCCCAGCCACGCTCGCACGACTCGTAGCACTCGAGGGCGGGGGTCAGCCCGAGGTGCCGGAACCTGAGGGTCCCGCCTTCCTCCCCGTCCGCGATGAGCTCAAACACGATCCTGGTGCCCTCCCACTCAGGGTGGCCGGTGTGCATGTCGCAACTCCAAGCGACCCGTGACGGGTCGGTCACTTCATCGACGTGCAGCACAACCTTCTGGTTGTGCCGGTCGAAGATCAACTCGAGGTCTCCGCCAGGGCCGGGGTTGCCGCTGACCGCGGTCGTCCACCACCCGGCGAGCCCCTCGAGGGTGACGAGACCCTCGACGATCCGCTCGCGCGCCGACGTGAAAAGAAATTCGCGGACGTAGTCATCGCTTGCGCCTGTGCCGATTGCCGGGTCAGGCACCGCGCTCGCCTGGTCCAGTCCCGCTGCTCGAACCGGGGCGGTGTCGTGGATCTGCCGAAGACGCACGATCCGGGCGTCGACGATGGTGAAATGCTCGGCAACGCGCAGCTGCCCCACCTGCTGGATCTCCATGTCGTACAGCAGGATGACCTCGTTCCCGTCGCTCATCTCTGACAGGAGATGGACGCCGGTGACCCGCTCGCCGAAGCGACGGAGGGCCTGTGCGAACGCGCTGGCCGTCGGATACTCGTTGATCGGCACCTCGACCTCCAGCGTCGGCGCCAGCAGGCCAATCGCCTCCGTGTACTCGCCGCTGGTCCAAGACTCGTGGTAACGGCGCACGACTGGCAGTGCATCTGAGCTCACGGTTGTCTCCTGATGGTTGGTGAATCCGAACGGATATACAAGCTAGCACTTGTACAAGACTAGGGTTGATATTCTTGCGTCGTGACCGCAGAAGCTGCCCTGACGGCACTCGCCGAGCCGCGTCGTCGCGCGATCCTGATGCTGGTGCGCGACGAGCCCCAGTCCGTCAACGAGATTGCGGCACATTTCGACATCACCCAGCAGGCGGTCTCCCAACACCTCCGTGTGCTCAAGGACGCGGGCCTGGTCGCCGTCCGTCCGGTGGGGCAACGCCGTCTGTATGAGGTGCGAACCGAAGGGCTTGAGTCGGTCCGCGGCTACCTCGCCCAGCTGTGGCCCGAGCGCCTTGAGAACCTCAAGCAGGCAGTCGAGGGCGATGGCAGCTGAGCCGGTCGCCGCATCGGTGCTGGTCCAGGCGGCTCCGGAGCAGGTGTTCGAGTACTTCACCCAGCCGGAGGCGATCGTGCGCTGGATGGGCGACTACGCCCTCCTCGAGGCGCAACCCGGCGGACGGTTCGCGATCGACATCGGAGGCACGCCTGTCCGCGGGCGCTACCTCGAGCTCGAGCCGCCACATCGGCTTGTAATCAGCTGGGGCTACGCCGGGTCGGAGCGCCTTCCACCGGGCGCAAGCACGCTGGAGGTGCGGCTCGTCGCCGAACCGGGCGGGACACGCGTCGAGCTTGAGCACCGCGACCTGCCAGACGCGGAGACCGCACCCCACGCCAGCGGCTGGACCCATTACCTCGCGCGCCTGCAGACTGCCGCTGCCGGAGGCGACGCCGGGCCGGATCCCGGCATGTAACGAGAGCGGGCGCCTACGCCACGCGTTGCAAGAGGCCAAGCAGGAGCTTCCTGAACTCGCCTCCGGCTGAAGCCACGCATCGACCAGGCTATTTACGCGCGAGCACGTCCGCCGCGAGGATCTCCGGCGCGGAGGCGAGGAGCTCGTCGGCTTTGGCCATGAGCGCCTTTGCGATCTCGCCGTTGAGATGCGCCTGGCGAGCGTCCTCGCTGCCGAACGTGTCGAAGATCCAGAAGGTCGTCGGCGAGGTCCGCGCCGCGTACCACTCGACGGTGCCGGGCTCGGCCTGCGCCAGCGGCAGCGCACCGGTCAGGAGTGCCGCAACATCCTCGGCCCTCTCAGGCTTGGCCTCGATCCGTGCCACAAATGCATAGGGCGTGCTCGTGCTCATCCTGTCCTCCTGGGTCGGTTCGTGTCTCGAAATCCTAAACCGACGTCGTTGTACAAAGGAAATAGCGCGGAAACGCGGGTTGAGGGTCTCGCGGCAAGGGGGTGTGTCATCTGACGGCTGATATACGGCCATAACTTGCATCACGCCCTTGGTTGGAGGCGGATGGTTCTTGATAAGCCCGGCCGGCCGCCAGCGGTTTGGGGGACAGCCTGTGGCGGTCCGTCATTTGGCGCGATCCGATCAGTACGCGGAAATCCGGTGCAACGGGTCCGCCGGCCCGGGTCCCGTCCTCTTCTCGCGCTGCGCCGAGCCGTGCCGCTGCCTCTCCGGGAGATCCCGGAGGTCCATCCGGGCGATAACGACTAGCACCGATCCGCATCAGTGTGAACAATCTCCCCATGTCACCGAACCCATCGCGGGTGCTTGCTCGAAGCGAGGACGGCGGATGGCTTGGTGGAGTGTGCGCCGGCCTGGCCGGTGCCCGCGGGACGAGTCCGACATGGATCCGGGCGGGGTTCGTCGCGGCCGCATTGGTCGGCGGCCTCGGGCTTCTCGTCTACGTCACGTGCTGGCTGATCATCCCCCGGGCTGGTGAGGCGGCCGAGGATTCAAGCTCAGGCTGGGTCGTGGTGCTGGCGCGGGCGTGCGCTGTATGCGTGGGGATGGTGGCTGTCGCTGCTCTTGGCGCAGCGGCGACGCTGTTTGGCTTTGGGTGGATCGTGGCGGCCCTCGCCGTGGTGGTGCTGGCGGGCGTACTTGTGGGATGGCCGCGGCTCGGCCCGGCGTGGGCGCTGCTGCCGGTCGCGGCGCTGACGCTGCCGTCGCTGGCTGTCGCCGCCGGCGGACTGACCCTCTCGCCGCAACCGGGCCCGGTCACGGCCGCCCCGCGGGCCCTGAGCCTGAGTTCGCATGTGACCTTGCGTGCCGGCCTGGGCACGATGCTCGTCGACCTGCGCCACACCGCGCTCCCGCCATCCGGCACCGTGGCGATGCGGATCGACGGCGGCGTTCGGCGCACGATCGTCGCCCTCCCGCAAGACCGGTGCGTGCATGTGGTGCTCCATTACGAGGTGCGGCCGCTTGTGGCCCAAGTGGCGGGGCAACTGACCGGACAGCTGCCGATCTCTGGACTTGAGGTGTTCGGCAACGTCGTGGACCCACGGGGAGGCATGGGCGTCTTCCCAGGAGGCTCCGCCGCTGGACCCTGGGTGCGGATCGACTTCACCTCCCTGGGCGGCAGCCTGTACGTCCGCGATTACCCCAATTCCATTGACCCCAATGTCGAGCCTGACTGGCCGGGCTACCGAGTGTTTCCGGAACATCGCCCGGACATCAAGGGGGTTCCGCGGCGCGCGGCGGACAGGTTGATCCGCGCCTGGCGGGTGCGTCATGCCGAGCAGGTCCAGTCGCAGCGGGTGATCGACGCACTGATGCCGGGGCCGTGCGCCGCGGGAGCGCGACGATGATCGCGGGCGACGGCACCGCGCTCACCGCCACCGGGTCCTCGCTCCGGACCCGGCAGCTGACGGGCGCGGCGGGTGTGCTCCAGTTGGGGGGTCTGGCTTTGGTCCTTGGGGGCTCATCGGCTGTCCTCGCAGCTGGGGTGGCTGCGCTCGGTGCATTGGTCGCCGTGTCGGCGCTGGCACCAGCGGCCCTCGCCGCGATGCGGCGCAACCGGGGCTGGATCGTCTTCGCGGTAGGACTGGTGGGGGTGTCGTGGTGGGCGAAGGCCACCGTCACGCGAGTCGCCCACACAAACCTCGACTTCCTCTCCTCGTCGCCGCCCCCATGGTTCTTCCGAGGGTCGGCCCCGTCGGTGATCGGAGGCAGCCCACTGCTGGCGGCAACCGTTATGAGCGCGGCCGGTGGCTTGGTGCTGGTGGCCGACGCGGTCCGCGTGTGGCTGGGGCTGGCACCGCTGCAGCGGGGGCCTTGGAGGCAGATGACCGAGGCCCGCGACCGTACGGAGGGGGTCGCGGGACGGGGGCTGCTCGGCGTGGCACTGGTCGCGCTGGCGGCATTCCTGGGCATCAGCCTTGCCGGACGCTACGTCACCCGTAGTCCCGGGTTACAGGTCATCGTGTTGCTGCTGGTGGCTGGTGCCGCCGCGCTGCTGATCGGCATCCCCGTGGCGGTCGGCGGGTTGATGCGGCTCGACCGCGACAAGGTGGGCAGCGCCCGGGAGCGCGAGCGTCAACGGTTCGCTGCCCACCTGCACGACTCTGTCCTGCAGACACTGGCGCTGGTGCAGCGTCAAGCGCATGATCCGGTCGTGGTTGCTCGCCTTGCGCGCCGACAGGAGTACGCACTCCGCGCCTGGATGGCCGGCGAGGCCGAGTTGCTCTCTGACACCATCGTCGCGGCGTTGCGTGACGCTGTTGCGACCGTCGAGGACGAGCACGGAATCACCGTCGAGCTCACGGCGATCGGCGACCGCCCGCTCGACCCGCGCGGGGAGGCGCTGGTCGCCGCCGCCCGGGAGGCGCTGCGCAACGCCGCGCGCCACGCGGAAGGCGCGCCTGTGTTCGTCTTCGCTGAGATGTCGGCCGGGAATGTGGAGGTGTTCATCCGAGACGAGGGGCCGGGCTTCGACGCCGGCGCGGTGCCACCGGAGCGGCGCGGCATCCAGGATGCGATCATCGGCCGGATGGCGTCCGCCGGCGGAGTGGCGACCGTCGAGTCGTTCGCCGGCGAGGGCACCGAGGTGGCGCTGCGGCTGCGCCCGGGCAGGGCTGGGAGATGAACGGCCTCCGGCAGCGTCTCGTCGTCGTCGACGACCACCACCTGTTCCGAGCGGGGGTCAGAAGCGAGCTGCTTGCACACTGCGACGTCGTCGGCGAGGCCGCCGATCCCGCCGAGGCGATCGCCGTGATCGCCGAGACATCTCCAGATGTGGTGCTGCTCGACGTGCACATCCCCGACGGCGGGGGCGTCGCCGTGCTGCGCGCACTGCAGGGAGGCACGATACGGCCCGCCGTTCTGGCCCTGTCAGTCTCCGATGCCGCTGAGGACGTCGTGCCGATGATCCGCGCCGGCGCGCTTGGCTACGTGACGAAGACGATCAGCACCAATGAGCTGCTCTCGGCGATCGAACGCGTGGCCGCCGGAGACGCCTACTTCAGCCCGCGCCTGGCGGCGTTCGTTCTGCAGGAGTTCTCCGCGCCTGAGCCAACGAGTGCTCACGACGCCAGCCTGGAGGCGCTCACACCCCGGGAGCGCGAGGTCCTCCACCACCTCGCCCGGGGCTACTCCTACAAGCGGATCGGCGCACGGCTGGACATCAGCGCCCGCACCGTCGAGTCCCACGTCGGAGCCGTGCTACGCAAGCTGCAGTTGAGCTCTCGCCACGAGGTCGCTCATTGGGCCGCGTCGCGTGGGCTGATCGCCAACGACGAGCCGGACGCGCCGTGACCTCCCCGTCCCAGGATCAGCCGCTCTACCGCTGCACCATCTGCGATACCGACTGGTCGTATGAAGCCGTGCAGTACGTTGCCCGCTGCCGAGCCTGCGGCGGCACGCTGCTCAGTCCTCAGGACATCGCACTGCACACTTATGGCGCGCTGGTTTCGCAGCCATACACGGCCTGTCCGACGTTCGCCCGCTCGGCGACGTAGCACCCATTTCCCAACACCTGCACGTCGTACCGGGCCCGCTCCCCATTCACCACCATCACACACGAGAATTCAGGATCTTGGGTGTTGCCGAACGGAGCCTGGTGTCGCTCGGCCGTCGTTGACGGGCGACACGATGCGGATGTCGGCCGCGGAGGCCCCCCGCCGGAGAGGAGCGCGTGCTCGAGGTTGCCCGGGGACGCGGCAGCCACCCGGGGGCTCGAGGCGCTCGACGACGTCGTCGACGAAGATGACCGACTACTGCCTGATGACGAGCCGCAGCCACCGACGGCCAGCGCGCCGGAGATCGCAACCGCGGCCGTGACGGGGACGAGCAAGTTCGAGAAAGGCACAGGCCACCACAGCGTATCCCTAGACAGTGGACGCAGCGCGTTGCACCGCCTCACTGGCTGTGCGCGCCCGCGGCGGCCCTGCTCTCGACCGGAACTTCGATGACGAGCGTGGTGCCGCCGCCGGTGGGGCTGGTGACCTTGAGCGTGCCGCCGAGCGCCTCAACGCGATCGCTGAGCCCCACCAGTCCGGAGCCGTGGCCAGGATCGGCTCCCCCAATCCCGTCGTCGCTGATCGCCAACCGCACGATCGCGTCGTGCTCATCGAGCTCGACGTTGACGAGGGATGCGTGCGCGTGCTTGGCGGCATTGGTCAACGCCTCTGACGCCACGTAGTACGCCGCCACCTCGACGGGCTCCGGCGGCCGTCGCTCAGTGTGCAGCTCGAGGTCGACCGGCACAGGCGAACGGCGTGCCAGTGCTTTGAGCGCCAGCGCCAGCCCGCCTTGGGACAGGATCGCGGGATGAATCCCGCGTGAGATCTCCCGCAACTCGTCCAGCACGTCGGCCAGGCCCTCGTGGGCCTGTGCCAGATGCGCCTTCAGCTCATCCACGTCTGTCGGCTCCGAGGCGTACGCGGCGTGCAGCTCCAGCATCAACGACACGAGCCGCTGCTGCGCCCGGTCGTGCAGATCGCGCTCGATCCGTCGGCGCGTCTCATCCGCGGCGGCAACGATCCTCGCCCGCGAGGCGCTCAGCTCCGTACGGCTCTCCGCGTTCGCGACCGCCGTCGCAACCAGCTCCGTGAACGAGGCGAGGCGCGCCTCGCTGTCGGCAGGCAGCGACTGCTCGATGATCGAGCCGGCGACCACAGCGCCCCACACCCTGTCCTCGACCACGATTGGTGTCGCCACCGCCGCGCGAAAACCCGTCTCGCGGGCGGCCACGCCGATCGGGCCGGAGGCATCCGCAAAGCTATCGACCCGTGCCGAACGGCCGCTTTCGAAGACAATCGTCACGAGGTTGTTCGCCGCAGGGACCCAGTGGCTGCCAAGGGGAAACCGCCCCGCCGCGATGCCCCAAGCGGCGACCGAGGCGACCATGCCGTCGGGCTCGTAGCGACACATGCCGACGCTCGCGACCCCGAGCAGCTGGCCGACCTCCTCGGTGACCGCCGCAAACACCCGCTCGGAGGGCGAGCCGCGCGCCACCAGCGTCGCGACCCGCCGCAACGCCGCCTGCTCCTCAGCCAGCCGGGCGAGTCCCGCGTGACTCTCGGCATTGCCGATCGCCGTTGCCAACAGCTCCGTGAACTGGACGAGGCGCAATTCAGTGTCCTCCGGGAGTCCTCGCTCGAGGCTTGACCCGACGGCCATGACACCCCACCGGCGCCCCTCGACGATGATCGGCGTTCCGACCGCCGAACGGAACCCACTCTCGCGTGCGGCGACACCAGCCTGCCCTGAGACGTCGGCAAGAGTGTCGAAGCGCTCCGTGCGGCCTGTTTCGAACACCTTCGTCGCGAGGTTGATCCCCCCGAGCGTGAACTGACTGCCAATGGGCGCGCCCGGAGCCTCCCTCGGCCACGCCGCGATGATGCTCACCGCCCCATCGGGCCCGTAGCGGCCCATGTAGGCGAAGTCGGCCGCGAGCAGTTGCCCCACCTCCTCGGCGACCGCCGCGAACACCTCGTCCGGGCCGGCCCCTTCCGCCACCACCGTCGCGACCCGCCGCAATGCCGCCTCGAGCGCCATCAGAGCCCCGCGCTCGTCGGCAAGTACGACGAACTCGTCGACCACGATTCCGAGCACGGCGCCGACAAACGCGAACGCGACCAGCGCGACAGCGTCTCCGGGCCGGAACACGAGAACACCCGAGGGGGCCGTGAACAGAGCTACACCCACCAGAAAGCTGATGACGACGGCGACGAGCGCCGGCCCGGCGCCGCCGATGACCGCGACGCCGACCACCACCAGGAGCGCGCACAGGAGGACGCAGGCGAGCCCAAACGACGACCGCAACGGGAGCGAGCCCAGTGCGATCAGCAATGGCCCTGCCACTGCGAAGACCAGCGCTCTTCGTCGGTGGACGGGCCGCTGCCTCGACGAGGCGCTGCCCAGAAGTCCCAGCGCACTCATGTCCTTAAGGGTAGACCTCGCAGTACCCGGGTGACCCACGACCCACGCTGTCCTCCTGACTGTCCTGATGGCCAGTCCTGTCCTGGCATGAGGGTCCCAGTGTGACGTTGCCGACGGAGCTACGATCCTTCGTCGTAGATAACGTCAACCGAAAGGTAAGCCGCATGAAACGCTTACTGATGGCGATCGCCGCGACCGGTGCGGTGGCGGTGGGAGTGGCAGGTGCAACCGGTGCATTCTCGACCGCCAACCGCGGCGCGGGCCCCACCGGCGCCACAACGGACTCGGTGGCCGCGGCACGCATGCCGATGCCGATGCCGATGTCGACGCCGATGTCGACCGCGACCACCAACTCGGCCGGGCCCCTCCGCCTCGCCCTGCACCAGCGCCTGGTGCACGTGAAGATCATGAACTTTGCCTTCATGCCGGCGCGGATTGAAGTTTCACCGGGCACCCGCGTCGTGTGGACGAACCAGGACAGCGATCCCCACACCGTCACCACTGACAAACCCGCCTTTTCATCGCAGGCGCTTGACACCGGCCAGTCGTACGCCAGGGTGCTCACAACGACCGGGACGTTTACCTACCACTGCACGATCCATCCGTTCATGCATGGCACCGTCGTAGTGGCCGGGCGGCCGGCATGACCCACTACATCGAGCACGAACCTGACGACGACGATGTCGACCGTCGTGGCTTCCTGAAATGCATGGCCTGGGCCGGCACGGGCGTGGTGTTCACGCTGGCCGGATGCGGAGCCACGACCACGCGGCTTGGATCCGCGCCGGCCGCCAAACCGACGGGCTCGTTCAGCTTCGTCCAGATCAGCGACAGCCACATCGGCTTTGACAAGGCGGCGAACAAGCATGTGATCGGCACGCTCGAGCAATGCGTGGCGCGGATCAATGCGTTACCCCAGCGGCCGTCGTTCGTCGTCCACACCGGGGATCACGTCCACCTCTCGACTCCGGCCGAGTTCGACACGGTCAAGCAGATCCTCGGCACGATCAAGACCGACCGAGTATTCAACGTCCCCGGTGAGCACGACGTGTTCGTCGACCAGGGCCGGCGGTATCACCAGTTCTTCGGCAAGGCTCCCGCGGGACCGGCTACTACACCTTCGACGTCGGCGGCGTGCACTTCCTGGCCCTGGCCAACGTGCAGGCGTCCGAAGCGGAGAGCACGGCCAACAACAACGGGCTGGGCGTGCTCGGCCCAGAGCAGTTGGCCTTCATCAAGCGAGACCTCGCTGCGCGATCGTCGGACACTCCGATCGTGATCTTCGGCCACGTGCCCCTGCTCGCGGTGTATCCGCAGTGGGGTTGGGCGACGGAGGACAGCGTCCAGGTGCTCGCGGCGCTCAAGCGCTTTGGCTCGGTGACAGCGCTGAACGGCCACATCCACCAGCTGATCAGCAAGACGGAGGGCAACGTCGTCATGCACACCGCAGCGTCGACGGCATATCCACTGCACCCGCCGGGCAACGTCGCGCCGGAGCCCCTCGTCGTGCCGGCCGGGACCCTTCCGAGCCGGATCGGGATCCGGACCGTGCGCTTTGTACGGGGCTCGTCCTCGATCGCCCTGATCGACGAGTCTCTCGCGGGCTCGGCGATCCAGCCGACCGTGGCCTGACGTGATTCGGCCAGCGCCGCTTGTCGGCGCCGCGCACAGCGCTCGGCGCGGGTGGTGTTGGCCTCCTCCAGGGAGCGGGTAGCTCGAATGCCACGCAGCCAGTTCAAATGGATCGGCTCGTCGGCCGCGCCCCCGGACGCGGCCGACTGACCGTCCGCCTGCCGCCGGCAGACGGTCGCGCCCCGGCGCGGTTCCCCCCACACACGCACGGGACACTCGTGGAGCCGACCAAACTCGGAAGTTTGGAAACTCAGAAGTTTGGACGTTGGTGCGCAGACAGAACAAGCGTTCACGGCAAGGTGCCGGACACTCGTTCCGTTCGCCTAAAAAAAGCAATCCCCCGCACCGTCGGTGACAGCCGCCCAGAGGAACGCCTCGGTGATGAAAGTTACCCAATTTGCGCCTTGGCATCAATCACGGGCGTAAGGACGCTGACCCCTGCGCGCACCTAGACGCCTCGAAACGGTGGCGCCGGAAGCTGGTGCAACGTTTTGGGCCGAGTCGAGGATCTCGGCGTTTTCGTCCTCCGGCGGGTACCCGCAGACGTGGAGCAGCAGGCTCCCGGTTTCGTCGTTGACGGTTCGATCGCACCTCGCGGGTACGGCCGTCCCAGATCATCTTCGGCATCGGCCAAGGTAAACCCGACCAATGAAGGAGCAGACCCATGCAGATCATCCGCAACTCTCTGGACACCAACCCCGGACCCAGCGACTGGTTCACCGGCAATGTCTACATCG
Organism: Solirubrobacteraceae bacterium; assembly: GCA_035551695.1. GTDB lineage: Bacteria > Actinomycetota > Thermoleophilia > Solirubrobacterales > Solirubrobacteraceae > Palsa-465. The sequence continues at coordinate 25,532 of DASZMU010000132.1, read as the reverse complement.
ACACGATCGCCACTCCCTCAGCGCCGGCGCGGACCGGCGCGGCGAGCGTCCACTTCACGCCGGGCGCCCGGACCGCCTGGCACACCCACCCCTTCGGCCAGACGATCTACGTCACCGAGGGCATCGGCCGCTGCCAGCGCGCGGGCGGCACGGTGGAGGAGATCCGCCCGGGGGACCGCGTCTACTTCGAGCCCGCCGAGAACCACTGGCACGGCGCCGCCCCGAACCGGTTCATGACCCACATCGCCATCCAGGAGGCCGACGACACCGGCAGCCCCGTCACCTGGGGTGAGCACGTCACCGACGAGCAATACAACGCGTCCCCCGCGGGCTGAAAGGGGGCCGGCGCCTTGAGCGCCCGGGCGGCGCTGCGCCCCCGTCGAGATGATCGTCAGGGAGCCGCATTGGTGCTGCAGGCGCTCGACCCCGTGGTCACGCACACCGTCGTGCCGCCGTTCAGAACATCTCCGATGGCGGGCCCGCCGTAGGCGTACGCCACTCCGGGGCCGAGAGTCCCAAACTGAGAGAGATCAAGCCCCGTCAGCAGCCCAGCCGTCTGGAGGGCTTGCAGACCGGGCGCGGGGAGCACAGGCGTCGCCGCGCTTGCCTCGGCGACAGGCACGGCGCTCGCCAGCGCAGCGGTCACGGCGACCGCCAAAACGGCACGCCTCGGTAGACGACTCGTCCGCCACGCATAAGACATTGGCTCTCCTCCCGGTCAGGAGTCTCGGCGTCGGTAACACCAGTGCAGCGATCACGATCACGGCTTCGCCGACGAGGCACGGGTATCTCACCGGGGGTCGTGACCCGATTGGGGATGGTTCGAGCGAGCATCGCGAGAAGCTGTGGAATGGAGCATGCCCGGTTGGCCAGTCTCGACCTGCCCCTTGGCCACGACGGGACGATGACCACCCTCTATTCGAGCCACTCCGTAACGAAGGACGGGCCGGCGTGGATGCAGACGAGACTTGATGCTCCGGGGCCGTCGTTGGTGAACTTGTGAGGGACGCCGGGCGGGGCGATGACGATGTCCCGGGGCCCGGCGCGCTCGCGGGTCTCGCCGAGCTGGAAGGTGAGGTTGCCCTCCTGAACGATCCAGGTCTCGTCGTAGGGTGCCGGTGCAGCCGCGGCCCCTCGCCCGGCTCGCCGTGGTCGAGGATCAACGAGATCGTCGCTCCGTGCTCGGCTCCCTTCAGGGTCCTGGTCTGGAGCGTGGTTGCGCTGATGATTGGCATGAGTTCGCCTCCCGGGTGCGGTGCGTTCGCCACAGCAATTTAGGGACCAAGGAGGATCTTGTCTTTGATCGGATGGCCGCGTTCGTCCCGCTTGTGGCGATGCCGGCGGACGAGTGCCCAAATCGACACGATCAGCAAGGCGATGAGCCCAGCGACCGGGGTCAGCAGCAGCGCGACGACCATCCCAAGCGCGACGGCGATCCCCAGCGTCGCCACCAGCCACCAAAAGCCGAAGCCCGGCTCGCCGGCCGGAGCAAATAGACGGCCAAGCCATCTCAGCCGCCCCGGCAGATGCCTCGCCACCCAGCGCGCCATCAGCAACCGCGCCAGTGGCCGCAACGGAGCCCGTAGGGCTGCTGCCCGGCGCACCGCGGCTGACACCTTGCGCGCCAGCCAACGGAGCGGACCAAGCAGGCCTGAGCCGCTACTCCTCGCCCCTCCGGACCCCGGTCCGTGCTCTGCCGGTCTGCCGAGAACGCCCGGCCGGTTGCCCATGCTGCCTCGTCCGTCGCCGCGGCTGTCTCGGCTTCGGAGCGGCGGATTCGGTGTCGGCCTCGGGCTCCTCGTCGTACTCGGCCTCGGGCTCCTCGCCGAACTCGCCCTCGGGCTCCTCGTCGAACTCGCCCTCGGTTTCCTCGTCGTACTCGGCCTCGGGCTCTTCGTCGTACGCGCCCTCGGGCTCCTCGTCGTACTCGGCCTCGGGCTCCTCGTCATATGCGTCCTCGGGCTGCTCGTCATATTCGCCCTCCGGCTCCGGCTGTCCGCCGTCCTCTTCATGCTGTTCTTCTTCGAGTGTTTCCTCGTGACTCTTGACGATCTGGCCGCCTTCAATCGTGCCGCGCCATCCTTCGAGCTCCTCGAGCTCGTCAACGCTCTTCATCTCGATCCAGCCTTGGAACCGGTGGAAGTCGGCCCGGACGCCCCGTTTGACGAATCGAAACCCCCGCGCCACCTTCTCCACGGGTCCACTCGGTGAATGGTCGAGGTTCAACTCAATCAGCGTCAACCGCGGCCCCAGCTCGTGGAAGTTGATCACGCCCGTGTGCTTCGTCCCTTCCGTACTGTTCCACCTGATCTGCTCGTCCGGCCGCTGGGTGACAACCTCGGCCGTGAACGGCCGCTTGAAGCCCCACATCTTCTCGGTGACCTTCACACGGGCTTCCTTGTCGTCTATCTGCACATCAACCTGATTCGCGCGGTGCATGTACCGCGGCCACTGCTTGTACTCCGTCCATCCGTTGTAAGCGTGCTTGATGGGGACGGAGACGTAAATCACCTGCTGGATGGGCATTCGCCTGTTGCGACCCCAGCCGGACGCCTGGCCGCCTCCGCCTTTCCGGCCGAGCTTCGCCATCAGCCTGCCGGCAAAGCCACCGATACCGCCCAACTCCGAGAGCGCCTCGCCACCCCGTGACATCGCCTGCTGAGCCATGCCACCCGGACCGCCGGCTTTCATTACGGCCGGCATCACGTTCTTGGTGACGAGCTCGGGTCCCCTTCTCACCGCATACTTCGCGGCCGAACTCGTGGCCTCCCGCGCCGCGGGGCCCAAGACCTCGAGCGCCGCTGCCCGGACGGCCTCCTTGAGCTCCTGGGCGATCGTCTCGCCGGCGCCGCCTCGAGCGTTGTCTTCGTGCCGTTCCTCATCTCCGGCCGGGGCCTCTTCTGGAGGTCTGGTCTGTTGCTCTGCCATCAGTCACACCTCAGCTAGTTTCGGGCCATCCGGGTCAGCCTCTTCTGGCTTTCGGCGGGCGGGGACGGGCAGCTGCGCGCCGTCGCGCTGGGCCGCCGCGTGTGGGTCGCGACCCCATCTCCTCCGCCTCGTCCTCGCCCTCGGAGTGCTCGCCCCGGGCGCCCTTCGGTTCCGCACGGCGCGCCTGCGGGCGTTGACGCGGACCAGGTGCCTCTGCCGCCTCCCCCAGATCGTCGTCCGGCGCTTCCATGCTCTCTTCGGTCATCTCGGCGAACGCCTTGAAGCGCATCAGGTCGGCGGTCAGGCCGCGGCGCGGGGTGCGGAATAGCGACGTGGTCTGCTCGAACAGGCCGTGGGGGTCGCGGTCATAGGTGACCATCACGCGGGTGAGACGATCGCTCAAGCGGTGAAACGTGATTACCGCACTCGCCTCCACGCGGTCGGTTCTCTCCCACGCGATTCGCTCGTTTGGACGCTCGTCGACCGTCTCGCCGCGCGACATGATCCTGGCGTATTCCTCGTACTCGCCGAACCGGTCATAGGCCGTCTCGAGTGGCACCACGACGTCGATGGACTCCTCCACCGGCAACCGCCGCTCGCGCCATGGACGGGGGTGTGATTCACGGCCGATACCGACCTTCTCGAGCATCCCGGAGCGCGCCTCAACGACCGACGTCAGCCAGCTCCTGGCAAACGCCTCCGGGCCGCCCGCCGACTCGATCGCTCCGCCGACCGTCTCGGTCAGCTTCGGCGCGATCGTGTCGCGTGCAAGCTGTGGTCCTCTGGCGATCGCATACTTCGCCGCCTGCAGAGTGGCCCTCCGCGCAACCGGAACGAGAATCTCAAGCGCCGTTTCGCGCACAATCTCTCGCAGCTCCTCACGCACCGTGAGCTGATCGCCACCGGGCGCAACACTCTCTACGGCACCGGCGGCGGTTCCCGTCGCTTCCTGCACCCGCTCCCCAATGCCCTCGGCCGCATCTATTCCCGTCGCCCTTGAAACTGCGCCCGTTGCGCCACGGGCTGCCGATCCCGTCCTTTTCAAGGTCTCACCGGCAGCCCCCGCGACACCCCGTCTCACAGAACTGGACGCGCCTCTCGCCCTGTGCTCAACCATCTCATCCTCGCTTCCTCGCTACCACCTTCCCCGGTCCGGGGCGTGTCACTAGGGTGTGGGAGGCAATGGTCTCGACGGGCTGCCCTGGCGAGCCGTTGGAACTGTCCATCGGACCACCGTGAGTCCAGTCCGGTGTGGACAGTCGGCGCGGAGGACGGACCGACACACCAGCGTGCCGCCCCCGGTTCCACATCGTGATCCGCCGGTCGCGATCGACCCTGGCGACCGATGGCCTGACCGTCGTCGCCAAACGCTACACGCCGGCGCGTAAGGCAGTCCTCAAATGCCCGTAGCGTGAGTAGACGACGCCGGAGTCAAATGGTCGTGTCTCGAGCGGCTCGAGGTTGATCCTCTCCCCCATCCGCGGAAAGTACGGAGTCCCGCCGCCGAGCACGACAGGGTTGACGAACAGCCGGAACTCGTCGATGAGTCCGAGTTTGATGGCCGTGGCCGCGAGGCCTGCCCCGCCGATCGAAATATCCTTTCCCGGCTGTGCCTTGAGCGTCGCCACTTCGCCGGCAACGTCGGTCGTCGCCAGCCGGGCGTTGCCCTCGACCCGGGTCAGCGTTGTCGAGAACACCACCTTCGGTATTGCCCTCCACATCCGGGCGAACTCGAGGTCCTGGGGATCGGACCGCGTCTGCTCGGCGGTCTCCCAGGGCATCATGTCCTCGTACAGGCCGCGCCCGCAGAGGTGGGCACCGAGCTCGCGCGTCTGCAGGTTGTGGAAGTGCATCAACTCGTCGTCCGGAGCCGTCCAGTCGATCTGACCATCCGGGGCGGCGATGAAGCCGTCCAGCGACACGGACATCGAGTAGATGAGCTTTCGCATCACAGTCCTCGCCTCGTCAGTTGCCGTCACTCGCATCCTCCTGTTCTCTGCGTCGACGGGCCGCGCGGCAATCATATACCTATATGGGCATAGGTGCTTTGCTCCGGAATTGACGTCTCGGGCCGGCCGGCTACACGATGCGGCGCAGGAGCCGCCACACTCCGCGCAGCACGCCGGCCAGGAGTCCGGCGACTCCGGCGAGCAACGCGCCGACGGTGCGGAGAAGACCGCCGATCACACGCACTCAGTGCAGCACTCGCCTGATCTGGCCCTTGCCTTTTCTGAAGGCGCCGCGTCCGCGAGCCGCCTTACCCTTGGCGATGTAGGACTGCCGGCCGGTCAGGCGGCCGATCGCCTCCAGCACCCGGCCGGCGAACCGATCCAACGTGCCTTTCGCCCTGTCGCGGTGCGAGCTCTTCATGATGATTCCTCCTTGTCCGTCGGTTACCGATTGTTCTCACCGAGAGATCTCGAAGCCGCCGCGCCGTCACAGAAGCCTGCCGAGTGGGCCGAGGTCGAGATTCAGGTCTTCCTCCGCGAGTCCGAACTCCTCCCTGAGCTCGTCCATCCGCCCCTCGAGCGCCATCAGCGCCTGACCGAGGCGCTCGATTTGGTCGTCACTCAGCCTGCCGGCCTCGACCCGCCGGATCGCCTGGCGCTCCATCAGCTGCCGCACCAACTCGATGAGCGTCAGCACCAGCTGCGCCAGACCACGCGCGACGTTCTCCCGGTCAGCCTCGATTTTCACGGCTGCTCCGTCGCGAAGCTGTACGGTGGCCACGGACCGGTCACGATCATCCGCGTGCCGGCCGGGCGACCGGCCAGCCGATCTGCCTGGCGGCGGAACTCGGCGACTCGTTCTGAGTCGACGAGGTAGGCGGCAACAAGAATCGCCGGAATCGGCCCCGGCTCACGGATGCAGCTCGCCTCAGACAGCGCCCCCAGCGCGGCGTGGACGTCGTGGATAGCCTGCTCGTGGCGACGGTGCGCGCGTACTCGAGCGAGCAGGTAGTCGCGTCCGGTGCGCTCGTCAGCCTGGCCGGCGCCGGGCGGATCAACCGAGATCACCCGGACGCCGAGCTCCGTCTTCCCGCGCACGCGCTCGAGCGAGCGCGTGAGCTCGTCATGGCGCGCGGTGAGCAGGGCAACCAGCTGCTCCTCGTCCTCGAGCTGCGTGCCGAATCGCAGCGGCAGCACCGCGCCGGTTGCCATGACCGCCTCGACCACCCGTTCGTGGTGGAGCACGAGCTTCGGCAGCGGGCGGGGCTGCAGTGAGCGGTGGCGGCTGTAGACGGCGGCGAGTCCCCCGTGCTCGAGCGCTCGTAACGTCGCGCCCCCCAATCCTCGCCGCCGCAAAGCCAGCGCGGCGTCCGACGGGTCACAGATGCCGTACACGTAAATCACGGTCAACCGCGTCCAATCGACACGGCGTCGGCATCGGCGTCGTACCGCCCGTCCTCGATCGTGCCGACGGATCCGACCAGGAGCCGGAGACTCAGGTAGACGAGGTCGACATCGGCGAGCGAAATCGTGACGTCCCCGGTGAGGACGACGCCGGCGCCGAGCGCCCGGTCGAGGATCTCCACGAGTGACACCTCGCGGTCCGTGGTGAGGCCGACGCCGCGCTCCGTCACGTCCGCTCGTTCCAGGCTGCCACGAAGTTGTACGGAGCAAAGGGGCCGCTGAGCTCCAGCGCAAGGCCGGTGGCGCGGTGGCTCGCGTCGATCTCCTTGGCCAGCGCGGCGAACTCGGCTGCCCGCGAGCCCTCGACCAGATAGGCACCATTGAGCACCATCTGTCCCGGGCGCCCGGAGACCCGCCGGTCCTGCGGCGGCAGCCGTGTCGCGGCTGCAGCGCGGCCCTGAAGTCGCGCGTGGGTCTCCTCTGCCACCTGCTCGATCTCGGCGTGAACGTGGTCCCGAGCGGTGTGCTCAAGCCTCTTGCGAGCGAAGAACGCGTGCCCGGCCGACTGGGGATCCGATCCGACCGGAACCGGATCGCGCTCGCGAGCAGCCGCCTCAAGCGTGCGCACATCGACCAGCACCTTGACGCTCCACTCCGCGTGTCCACGCACGCGTCTCAGGGCGGCGAGAAGTGGATTGCGCTCGCGCCGGAGGGCGTCCCGCACGCCCTCCTCACCGGCAAAGATCGTGCATAACCGCAGCGGGACCACGGCCTCACCGGTGATGACCCGGGCGAGCACGGCGTTGTGAGCGAAACCAACCCGCTCGAGCCAGACGAGATCCTCAAGGTTTCGCTTGAGCGCCTCGGCGCTGAACTCCTCGAGCCGTACGCGGCTGACAACCGCGCTCAGCTCCCCCTCGGTCACGCAGCCGATGTCGAACGAGCTGTCCACCCCGGCGAGCCCCTCGAGTGTGGGGACCTCGCCGGCGGGCACGATGCAGTACACGTACCAGGCGAGGGCCATCTCGGTCATGTCTCGCTGTGCGCCGCTCGTGAGTTCTCCTCCAGTTCACGCTCGAGGTGGTGAATGCGCTCGCGAAGCTGCTTGGGGTCGTCCCGGTCCTTCGCCCCGGCCAGCATCGGATCACTTTCCCACCAGCGGATGCCCATCCGGCGGGCGGTGTCAACGGACGCGACGACGAGCCGTAGCTTGATCGTCAACAGCTCGATGTCGAGCAGATTGACCTGGATGTCTCCGGCGATCACCACACCCTTGTCCAGCACGCGCTCGAGGACATCCGCGAGGTTGGTCCCGCCTTCGGACAGCGCGCTCTGTCCAAAGGGTGCGAGCCCGCCGGGGGAATTCGAGGGCCCGTTCCTGCTCATCATCAGCTCCCTTGATCCTGGAATGCCCGGCTGCGGGCGTAGCGGCGGACCCGCCGATAGCCGAGCAGTTCGCCGTTCGCGTCAGCGGATGCCTGATACGTGCCCAGCAGATCGTCGGAATTGGGAATGCGCGTGAACTCGAGCAACTCGACGGTCAGTCGCCAGACCCCGTCGTCCTGCCGCTCAAGCGCCGTCACACCCTCGGACTGAAGACCGGTTATCTCCACCAGGGCTCGGCAGACACGTTGCGCGATCTGCACCGAGGAGGGCCTTCGCGGCGCGAGGCGACGGCGGCCCTCCCTGGCGCCATTTTCGTGCGGCGCCCTCCGGGAGTCAGTCACCGTGACCCCCCGCTCCGCTCGCCCGTTCGATCACCTGCGCCTCGAGTTCCGCGGCCCGCTCGTCGGTCAACTCGCCTTGCGCGCGGGCGTCCTCGATCTCCCGCAGCCGCTGTATATGCGCCTGCGGGCTGTTCAGCCGTTGGTCAGCTTCTTCGGCGACCTTGTCGGCGACCCAGACCGTGAAGCGGAGGGGCGCCACCGGCAGCAGCGCGATCTCCCGCATCACCCCCACGGCATCTGCCCCTCATCGATGAAGTCGAACGCCGGCATCGGACCGTGGAGCTTCATGCTCATGCGGTCCACCTGTTCGTCGGCCACCGCGCCGGCCGCGTCCTCGAAGTCCTGCATGCGCCCCCGCTCAACGAGGAACGGCGCGTTCAGGACCATGAACTCGCTCTCCAGCGCTTCGATCCTGGACACGACCGCCAGCGAATTGAGGCGGTCAAAAATCGCAACGGCGTCGCGTTGTCGCCACTCCTCAAGGGTGATGCTGATGAGCTCGCCGAGACGCACTCGGCTGTCGCGGGTCACGACCTCGTCAGTCCCCCGCGTCAACTCACGAAGCCGGGCGATCTCCGGGTTGCTGTCGACGATCTCCCGCAGGACAACGTCCTCGCGGTACGTCGCCTTCAGCGTCAGCTGCACCACGTCCTTGACGCTCTCCAACATCTGGGCGAGCCGGTCATGCCACGGCTCCAGCAGGTCGCTGCCCACCGCCCCGCCCGGCAGGATCGTGCCGAACCGAAACGGCACCACTGGCGCATCCAAGACGGCCACCTCGAGCACCCGTGCATGCGCCAGCGCCTGATCGCGGATGGCCTTGGCATCCTCGCCGGGGGCATGGCTGACGATCGCCGCCAGATCTCGGAACTCCTCCACCCGGACATCGCTGGGCAACCGATCGCGGCGTCGTTTCAGCTCCTTCAGCGTGACGCCGGCCGGGATAACTCCGTAAAGCCAGGTCTTCTCCTGCTTCTCATCGATCACCGTGGCTCTCCTAATGTCTCTGCGTCGTATGTCCGCGCCGGGGCGGCTTGAGCAACTCTCCGAACCGGTCGAATCCCGCGTCGACCACCCCCTTGGTCTTGCCCTCGGCGATGCCCTTGGCGCCCGCCTTGGTGATGTCACCGACGACGTCGGCCAGTGCTTCCGGTTCACGTGCCCCCAGCTCGAGACGATTGGCCGCCTCGGCAAATCGCAGGTAGGTGTCCACACTCGCCACGACCACCCGGGCGTCAACCCGCAGCAACTCGATGCCGACGAGCGACACGCGCGCAAAGACATCGATGACCACGCCCTTGTCCAGGATCGTCCCCACCACGTCCGCGAGACCGCTCGTCTCCTGCGTGCGCTGGAGCGCTCCTCCACCGATTGGCTGCATGGCCATGGCTACCTCCCCAGCCGGCGGTGACGAGCCAGGGCACGTCCGAGACGACTCGACAGCGCCTCCTGCGGCTCTCGCAGACGCGTCGCTCTCAGCAGTTTTGTGGACCTCCTCTGAGACATCCGCGGATCGGCTGTGACACTCCTCGAATCCTCCCTGTCACCGCGCTGTTCAGACATCGTGTCCTCCTTCCGCTCCCGGCACTGAGGCCGCGAGGCTCGCGTCTGGTCTGAGGTGTCCTCCACCACGCCGCCCGGAGAACGCGTAGGACCGGGGTCAAACGCCGAGGGGAGCGATCACCTCGCTTGCTGTGCATCAGGCGTTTGTCATACCTAGCCTTACATGCGGACTCTGAACGATATGGTCAGGCCGAGCCCAGGGGACTGTTCCTCCGAACGGCCACGAACGTGACCGCCGATCAGAGGAGACGTCACATTTTGGGGGAACGGAGTAACCGCGTTGCTCTTCCGTTGGTCCACCTGATCGATCTCGACGTGATCGGCTGCCTGCGGCGTAGGCGTCCGCGTCTGGCGAGAGCCGGCCCAACAGCGGGCAACGAAGACGGGATACGGCGGGCAACGAAGGGGATGTGCAGATCTGGCGCGTTCTGCACGCTGATCTTCGGTGCAACGGCCGGTCGCTCGAGGGCGGGCCGGCCGGCGCGAAGCTAGCTCGGCGGTCGGTACGCCGCGCCGCCGGCCTTGCGCATCGCCTCCTGCGCCTCGTCCATCGTCAGCAACGGCGTGGTCTCGAACTTCGACAGCGCGCCGGATCCCCCGACGAGCATCGCAAGCCCCGCCACCGCCGCATTATCCGGGGCCTCGGCCAGCAGCACCCCGTCAAACTCACCGAGCGCATACCAGAAGCCGAGCAGCTTGATGCCGAGTGACTCGGCGGCGTCCCCGGCGACTTTCGCACGGTCCTGCGGATTTTTGACCATCGCACTGATTGCGTCCGGCGTGTAGCTGAATCGACTCAGATAGAGCGGCATGACATTCCCCCTCGCTGGATAGTCGTCAGCGAGTGAGTCTCGTCCTTCCCGGACCTCGATGCAAGCATCACGACCCGGACCCCGCGCCCCGCCCGCTGAGATCCGCCAGGTCGGCGTCGACCATCCGCGCCACCAACTGCTCGAAGGTCAGCGTCGGCTCCCACCCCAGCTCGGCGCGGGCGCGGCTCGGATCGCCGACCGGCGGGGTGTGCTCCGGCGGCCGGACGAGCTCCGGGTCGGTGCGCACGTAGCGCTCGGGGTCCACGCCGACGTGGGCAAAGGCGACGTTGAGGAAGTCGCAGACCGTGTGACCGACGCCGCTGGCGAGCACGTAGTCGCGCGGCGCCTGCTGGGCCACCATCAGCCGGCAGCCGCGCATGATGTCGCCGGCGAACGACCAGTCGCGGACGGCGCTCGTGTCCCCCAGCGTCAGCTCGTCTGCGACCCCCAGCTTGATCGCCGCCACTGCCCGGGTGATCTTGCGCGTCACGAAGTCCTCCGGCCGGCGCTCTGACTCGTGGTTGTAGAGGATCGCCGAGCAGGCGAAGATGCCGTCGTGCTCGCGCAGCTGGCCGACGAGCTGGTGTCCGGCGAGCTTGGCCGCCGCGTACGGGCTGCGCGGACGACACGGGGTGTCCTCGCGCTGCGGGCTCTCCGGCGCGTCGCCGAACATCTCCCCGGAGGTGGCGACGAGCACCCGCGTGTCCGGGCTCTCGTCGCGGACCGCCTCCAGCAGGGTCGCCGTGGCGACGACGATCGCCGCCGCCGTCCGCGCCGGATGCCGCCAGGACTCAGGCACGAACGTCGGGGCCGCCAGGTGAAAGAGCTCGTGGGGCTGCAGTTCGGCGACCGGCCCGCGCAGCGAGTCCGGCGCAAGCAGATCGCCCTCGACGACGCGCACTCGGTCCTCCAGGTGCGCCGCGAGCCCCAGCCGGGGACCGTCCAAACCGCTGCCGGGATGGATCAGGCCGATGACCTCGTAGCCATCGTCGAGCAGCGACTCCGCCAGGAAGGAGCCGTCCTGGCCGGTCAGGCCGGTGATGAGCGCGCGTCTGCGCCCGGCACTCACGCAGGCCCGCGACCGGACAGGACCTGAAAGTCGGCGTCGACCATCAGCCGAATCAGCTCCTCAAAGCTCGTCCGGGGCGTCCAGCCCATCCTGCGCTTGGCCTTGGAGGGGTCGCCGATCAGCTGATCGACCTCGGCGGGCCGCTTGAGCGACTCGTCGATCTCGACGTGATCGTCGATCTCCAGTCCGGCCTGGTCGAAGGCGATGTCCAGGCAGTCGCGAACCGAGTGCGCGATGCCGGTGGCGATCACGTAGTCCTCGGCGTGGTCCTGCTGGAGCATCAGCCACATCGCCTCGACGTAGTCCTTGGCATAGCCCCAGTCGCGCTCGGCGTCCAGGTTGCCGAGCTGCAGCTTGTCGGCGAGCCCTAGCTTGATCGCCGCGGCGTGCCACGTGATCTTGCGGGTGACGAACTCCAGCCCGCGCCGGGGTGAGTTGTGGACGACGATGCCGCCGACGCCGGCGCAGAAGACGCCGCTCTGGGTCTCCAGGTCGAACACCCACTCGTCATCGGCAACCGCTGCGTCGGTGACCTTGCGGACCTCCGCAGGGTCGCGCCGAAGGTGCTGGCCCTTCGCTCCCACGCGGACCGCGCTCGGGAGGTTGAGCTGGTAGTACGTCCGCGGCCCGCGCTGCTCGGCGTAGACCGACGCCGGACGGCCGTCAAGCGCATACAGCCAATACAGCCCCTGGGCGAGCACGGCGCTGTTCGTCTTCACCGATTCGCCGTTGCCGCGCTTCAGGCCGTCGCCGGCGTAGTAGCCCTCGAGGAATGCCCGGCGGGCGTCCCCGTCGGCATTGAGGATCAGCGGCGGAACCTGCTTGAGCCCGGTCCGTGTGTACAGCTGCTCGCGGAGCCAGGCGATGGCACTCGGCGCGCCGGTCAGCCGCAGGTGTTCGACCGTGGCGTCCGGGTTCCAGCCGGAGCGCAGTGTGCTGGCCTTCGCCCGTCCAAGGAAGAGCTTTGACCACAGCTGGGTCATGTGCAGACGGAGCCGCTCGTCGTTGTTGGCGAAGTCGATGTGGTGCTCATCGGCGGGCACACAGCCATCGGCGAGCATCAGCCCCAGGAACTCGGCCATCTCCGGCGTGACGGCTGTCCAGTCCTGAGACTCCGGCCACTGCTCGGCCAGGGCAACCCGCGAGCCGGGCTCGACGTCCCGCGCCCGGACGATGTCCCGGTCGGAGTCCAACATCCGATGATGAGCCGTCGCCGCGACGATTCCCCCCCGGGCCTCGACGGAGAGCAGGCGGTGGTCCGGGTCGGTCGCCCGCCGCCGTGTCGCGGTGATCGCCGTGATCTCCGTCCAACTGTCGCCGTCCCAGACCTCCAGGAGCCGGTCCGGCATGAAGCTCTGGACGCTGGGCCCAGTCCGTATGAGCGGGATGAGATCCGGTGGGGTCACCACCTTGACGAACCCGTTGTGCCGGACGAGCAGCGGCGTCGTCGCAGCTACGCACTCATGATTGAACAAAATTCCGCTCGTCGCGTGCAGGTTGTACGACTCGCGGTAGTTGACCGTGATGAAGTGGCCGTAGGCCTTGGCCACGCCGTAGGGCGAGCGCGGGTAGAACGGGGTCTCCTCGGTCTGCGGGACCTCGCGGACCTTGCCGAACATCTCGCTCGACGAGGCCTGGTAGAAGCGGGCCTCCGGGCACACCTCGCGGACCGCCTCCAGTACCCGGGTAACGCCCACGCCCGTGAACTCGGCGGTCAGCGTCGGCTGGATCCAGGAGACGGCGACGAACGACATCGCCGCCAGGTTGTAGATCTCATCCGGCTTGGCCGCGCGCAGCGCGTCGACGAGCGAGCGGTGGTCGAGCAGGTCGGCCTGGTGCAGGGTGACCTGGTCACGCAGGTGCTCGATCCGCTCGAACCTCTCGGTTGAGGAGCGGCGCACCATCCCGTGGACGTCGTAGCCCTTCTCGAGCAGCAGCTCGGCGAGGTACGAGCCGTCCTGACCGGTGATACCGGTTATCAGTGCGGAGGGCACGGCGGGAAAGCTAGCGATCTTTGAGGAACGACGGGATGTCGATCTCGTCGTCGGAGATCTCCAGCGAGGAGCGCTGGCGATCGTCCATCGTCACGTCGCGGTCGCGCCGCTCACGCCGCGTCGTCTCCCGCGCGGTACCGACCCCGGCCGGCCCGCGGCCGTGGTCAAAGCCGGTGGCGATGACCGTCACCCGGACCTCGTCGCCCAGCTGGTCGTCGATCACGGCGCCGAAGATGATGTTGGAGTTGGAGTCCGAGGCGCTCTGGACGATCTCGGCCGCCTCGTTGACCTCGAACAGGCCGAGGTCGTGGCCGCCGGTGATGTTGAGGAGGATGCCCGTGGCGCCCTCCACCGACTCCTCCAGCAGCGGCGAGGAGATGGCGACCTTGGCCGCCTCGGCCGCGCGGTTCTCGCCGGCGGCGGTCCCGATGCCCATGAGGGCGCTCCCCGCCTCGTGCATGATCGTGCGGACGTCGGCGAAGTCCAGGTTGATCAAGCCGGGGATGGTGATCAGGTCGGTGATGCCCTGGACGCCCTGGCGCAGGACGTTGTCGGCCTCCCGGAAGGCGTCCAGGATGGTGGTGCGGCGCTCGACGATCGCCAGCAGCTTCTCGTTGGGGATGACGATCAGGGTGTCGACGTTCTCGCGCAGGCGCTGGATGCCGTCGGCGGCCTGCTTGGCGCGCATCGTGCCCTCGAACGCGAACGGCCGGGTGACGACGCCGACCGTCAGCGCGCCGATCTCGTTCTTGGCGATCTCGGCGATGACCGGCGCGGCGCCGGTGCCGGTGCCGCCGCCCTCACCCGCGGTGACGAACACCATGTCGGCGCCCTTGAGCGCCTCCTTGATCTCGTCGCGGGACTCGGCCGCGGCGCCGTGGCCGACGTCCGGGTTCGCGCCGGCGCCGAGGCCCTTGGTCAGCTGGTGCCCGATGTTGAGCTTGATGTCGGCGTCGCACATCGCGAGCGCCTGGGCGTCGGTGTTGCAGGCCACGAACTCGACGCCTCGCAGCCCCGCGTCGACCATGCGGTTGACGGCGTTGGTACCGCCGCCGCCGACGCCGACGACCTTGATGACTGCCAGATAACTTCCGCTTTCCATGAGATTCGTCCGACCCTCTAGTTAGGGTTGAAGGTTTGGGCGCCAACCGCGCCACGAGGCCAGTTTGGCACGTTAGGGCCTAGCGATGCGCGAAGTCAACGCTGCGCACGCTGTCGCAACGATCGTTGCAGATCGGCGAACCCTCGACAATAGCGGAGAGTTGCTATTTCCGGCAGGCTAACCCTCGACTTAACGCTCAGGGTCCGCCGATCGTCGCCGTCCCTCCTGCTGCCGGCGCGGTTGACGCTCCGCCGGCGGCGGTCGAGGTCCCACCGGAGAAGGCGCCGGCGGTGGTCGTGGTACCGCTGCTGGATCCCGAGTCTGTGCCGGTCCCGGCGGCCGGGCGAGAGGCGTCGCTGACGTCGATGTAGTCGGAGCCGTCGGAGCTGGAGGAGGCGAGCACCGCGGCCGCGGACGCCCACTTGGCGCCGAGGTTGGTGGCGTCGCCGAAATAGACCTTGGGGCCGTTGCGCAGCTCGGCGACCAGTCCGTGGGTGGGATCGGTGAGGACCTGGGCGACCTTGGCCAGCAGCGCGTACGGCGCCGCCGCAAGCAGGTTGACCTCCGGCCGGACGGCGCCGTCGACACGGGTCCCGCCCGGATAGACCGAGACCGCGATCGTGGGCAGCGGGCCGGTGGCGGAGGCGTCGTGCAGGAGCGTGCCGTCCGCCGAGACGGCGACCTGGCGGCCGTCGGCCGAGATCTCCGCGACCGGCACCTGCTCGGCGACCTGGATGCGCATCCCGTGCGGAAAGCTGGGGCTCGCCTCCAGGTTCTTGACGACCGGGTAGGGCTGAACCGCCGTCCGCAGCGCGCTCATCTTCACGTTGAGGGTCGTCATCCCGCGGGCGGCGCTCGTCAGCGCCGACCGGATCTGTCCGGCATCCGGGCCGCTGACGCCCGCGATGGTGACCCGTCGCACGGCGACCAGCGAGGAGTTGCGCAGCCACAGCCACGCCCCGCCGGCGATGACGACGAGCAGCACGAGCACGCCGAGCAGCCGTGGACCGGGCCGGCGCAGCCGACGCGAACGGCTCGGCCGGGAGCGACGACGCGGCATGGCGGAGGCAGACCGCCGCCGCGGCGCGGTCTGGCTGCGCCCCCCGCCGATCACCGCCCGGACCAATCGGCCGGGAAGGCCACGGGACCGAGGGCCTGGACCTCCGGCTCCAGCTCGATGCCGAAGCGCTCCCTGACCCGGCGCCGGCCTTCGGCCATCAGCGCCACGACATCGGCCGTCGTCGCCGAGCCGAGGTTCTCGACGAAGTTGGCGTGCTTCTCGGAGAAGCCGGCGCCGCCGATCCGCAGGCCGCGGCAGCCCGCCGCCTCCAGCAGCTGGCCGGCGCTGCGGCCCTCCGCGCGCGGGTCGTCCGGGTTCTTGAACGTCGAGCCGAACGTCTTGATCCCGGACGGCTGCGCCGCCCGGCGCTTGCCGCGCATCTCGCTGAGCGTCCGCTTGACCTCCTCGCTCGCCGCGCGGGTCAGCGCGAACGACGCGCGGCTGACGACCTCCCCGCCGGCGAGGCCGGAGCGTCGGTAGGCGAAGCCCAGCTGCTCCGGCGCGCGGCGCTCGGTTCCGGCGGCGCTGGTGACGTCGACCCAGTCCAGCGCCCGGGCCAGCTCGCCGCCGTAGGCGTTGGCGTTCATCCGGACCGCGCCGCCGACCGTTCCCGGGATGTTGACGCCGAACTCGATGCCGCTCAGCCCGGCCCGGGCCGCCTGGGCCGACACCGCGGGCAGGCGGGCGCCGCCCCCGCAATCGATGCGGGTGCCGTCGACGGCGATCTGGCTGAGCTGCTGGTCGAGTTTCAAGACGAGTCCGCGAACGCCCGTATCCGCTATCAGCAAGTTCGACCCGGAGCCGACGACCCCTACCTCCAGCTCGTGCTCGGCCGCCCACGCCAGGAGCGCCTCGAGCGCCGTCACCGTTCCCGGGCGCGCGAACAGCTCCGCCCGGCCCCCGGTGCGGATCGTCGTCAGCCGGGCGAGCGGGTACTCGCGCTGCACGCCGTCAGGGAGATCTGCCATTGCGCAGGCCAGGGTAGATGGCGGACCGGCTGGCTCAGCCCACGAGCGAGCGGCCAAGCGCGTCGATGTTCCCGGCCCCCATCATCAGGCACAGGTCCCCGCGGCGCAGGGTCTCGGTCAGGAACGACCGGGCGGCGTCGAATCCGGGAAGCCACGCGACCGGCCGGCAGCCCGGCGCGTCGGCCGCCCAGTCGGCGACGAGCCGCCCGCTGACCCCGGGGAAGTCCTCGGCGCGCTCCCGGGCGGGGTAGATCGGCAGCACGACGACGGCGTCGGCGGCGGCGAGGGCGGCGCCGAACGGACGGGCCAACGCGCGCGTGCGCGAGTACAGGTGCGGTTGGAAGACGGCCACCAGCCGGCGGGGCTCGAGCGTGCGGGCGGCAGCGATGGCCGCGCCGACCTCGGTGGGATGGTGGGCATAGTCGTCGTAGACCTCGGCGCCGCCGCGTGTCTCCCCCACCCGCTCCATCCGCCGGCGGGCACCGCGGAAATCGGCGAGCGCCAACGCCGCGCGCTGCGGATCGGCGCCGGCGACTGCGCACGCGGTCAGGGCGCCCGCGGCGTTGACGGCGTTGTGCGCGCCGGGCACCGACAGCCGGACCTCGAGGCCGCGCCAGGTGAACCGGGATCCGTCGGCGTTCAGCCGGGCATCCCCGGCGTCGTAGGCGACGGCGCCCGGGGGGCACAGCGCGCGGAGCTCTGGCCGGTCCCAGACGACGGCCCGCTCGCCGGCGCGACCCATGAACTCGCGAAACGTGTCGTCGAGATCAAGCCGCGAGGCATAGGTGGAGTGGTGGTCGAGCTCGGCGTTGGTGAGGACGGCGATCTCCGGCCGAAGCTTGAGCAGGGAGCGGTCGGACTCGTCGGCCTCGACGACGATCCACTCCCCGGACCCCCAGCCGGCGTTGCTCCCGGTGGAGCGCAGCTCGCCGCCGACCACGTACGACGGGTCGAGCCCGGCCCCGCGCAGGGCGTGGACGGCCATCGCCGACGTCGTCGTCTTGCCGTGGGTGCCCGTCACCGCCAGGCAGCGGCGCAGCGCGGCGATCTGTGCGAGGAGGTCGGCCCGGTGCAGTTCGGCGCGCGCCACGCCCCGCTCCGGGTTGTCGGCCGGGATGGCCGTCGAGTACACGACCTCCGCCCTGTCCGGGACGTTGGCCGCCGCGTGGCCGAAGCTCGGCTCGATGCCGTGCTCGCGCAGCCGGTCGGTGTAGGTGGAGGGGGCCCGGTCAGAGCCGGTCACGGCCGCGCCGAGCGCCGCCGCAATCAGCGCCAGGCCGCTCATGCCGGCGCCGCCGATTCCGACAAAGTGAAGCCGGCGGCCCGTCCAGGCCGCCTCGGTGTCCGCGGGGGTGCTCAGGATCGCTCGAGGACGACCACGGGAATGTCGCGGTCGGTATTGCGCTGGTAGTCGGCGTACGCCGGCCAGCGCTCGACCGCCGCCCGCCAGAGCTCCGGCTTCTCCTCCACGGTCGCCGTCCGCGCCCGGGCGGTGAACCGATCGCCGAGTACCTGAACCTGTACCTCAGGTTGAGCCATGAGGTTGAGATACCAGGACGGCTGCTCGTCGGCCCCTCCCTTGGACGCGACGATGACGTAGTTCTCGGCGTCGCGGCCGTAGATGAGCGGGGTGCTCCGCGACTGTCCGGAGCGCCGGCCGGTGGTCGTGAGGATCAGGACGTGCGCCCCCTGCCACTCGTGTCCCTCGGCGCCGTCGGTCTCCTGGTATCGCTTGACGTGTTGCTGGCCAAAGAGCATGACGCTGTACCTCTCCCAAGGGTTGAAACCGCTACCCGCGAGGCTATACGACGGCCTGTCGAGTCGGTCCGGAGGGACCGTCGGAGCACGGGTGCAGTCTCTCCTGAAACCTCGCCACGGCACGCAAAGCCCCAGGAAACCTACCGGTTTCACGACCCCAGCCGCTGCTAGATTGGCCCCGGCCGTGCCCAGGCAGTCAGAAAACATGTTCGTGACACGGCGCCCCGTGACCCGCGCGGGGCTGATGCTTCTGACGGCACTCGCGGCGCTGTCCCTCGTGCTGGCGGCGACGGCGTCGAGCCGCGCGGCGACGGCCCGCAGCGCCGGCTACCGCCAGCAATGCCCGGAGCCGTATCCGGCCCAGCGTGACCCGTCCAATCCGCTGGACCTGCCGGCGCCCCCCGGTGCTGATCCGCTCAACGGCGCGCAGTTCTACGTCCCGGGCCCGGCCAAGGGCTCGGCGGCCGGAGCGATCGCGCAGCTCATGGGGCTCAATCCCAAGACGATGCCGGTCTCCGAGTCCTGGGCGCGGTTCCAGGGCGACCTCGCCAGCGGCTCGCTGAGCGGCCGGATCGCGCACAACCCGGGCCTCGCCCACGAGGTGGCCGAGCTGTCGAAGATTGCCTCCCAACCGGAGGCCCAGCGGCTGAGCATCTACTCCGAGGGGGGCGGGCCGGGCGCGATCTTCGGCCAGGCCGAGAAGATCTTCTGCTCCAACATGCAGGCCGACCCCGGGTCGATCCCCATCTTCAACACGTACTTCCTGCACCCCAAGCTGGGGGGCTGCCCGACGCCGGCCGCGGTCCGCGCCTACACCCCCACCTTCCACCGCCAGGTCGACGAGATGGCCGAGGCGACCGACCGGCGCCCGGCGGTGTTCCTCCTGGAGATCGACGCACTCGGCTCCTCGGGGTGCGTGGCCAAGATGGGCTCGCTGGGCCTGTGGGAGGCCGACCTGCGCTACGAGATGAACGCGATGGCGGCCCTCCCCCACACCGTCGTCTACGTCGAGGGCGGCTACTCCGACAGCAACTCCGTCGCCTACACCGCCAAGGTCCTCAACGCCATCCACGTCAACCGCATCCGCGGCTTCTTCACCAACGACACGCATGAGAACTGGACGATCAACGAGATCCGCTGGGCGACGAAGGTCGCCGAGCGCACCCACGGCGCCCACTTTATCGTCAACACCTCCGACAACGGCCGCGGCCCGCTGCTTAACCGCGACCGCGTCAAGAACGGCAACGAGGACCTGTGCAACCCGCCGGGTCGCGGACTCGGGCCTCTGCTGAACACCGCCACCGAGTACCCGTACGTCGACGCGTTCATGTGGACGCACCCGCCCGGCAACGGCAGCGGCTGCGGCGGCGGGCCTCCCGGCGGCGTCTTCTGGCCGGCGCGGGCGATCATGCTCGCCCAGAACGCCAACCAGAAGCTCGGCCCCGGCTTCCCCAGCCAGCCGTATTAACGTCACCTCCTGGATGCGCCGCACGTGGCGCATGATGCGCCAAATATGGCGTAGACTCGCTGAGCAGTGCCTCGCCAGCGCAGCGGTGACCTCTTCCCGACGGATCAGCCGATCCCGGCCAGCCAGATGATCGGCCGGGAAACCGACGTGCGGGAGATGGTGACGGCGCTCGAGGGCGGGTCGAACCTGGTCGTCGCAGGGCCGCGGCGAATTGGGAAGACGAGCGTCTGCGACGCTGCTGTCAGCCGCCTGGCCGGACACGGGCTGTACACGGCAAGCGTCGATCTGTTTCGCATCGCCAGCGCGTCGGAGCTTGCCGAGGCGCTGGTGACGGCGACGATCTCCAACCGCTCGCCGCTGAGGCGGGTAATCCACCAGACAAGGCGGGCCGGTCGGTTCGTCGCCGATGCGCTGCACACATCGGCGGTTGTCAAGTCGAAGTCACAGCTCGGCGAGGACCTCGAGATCGCCTTCACGCCCGGGTTGGCCGCCCGGGACCCAGAGCGGTACCTGGATTACGCGCTCACGCTCCCGGGCCGCATCGCGGATGCCGACGACAAGCAGATGGTGGTGTTCTTCGATGAGTTTCAGGAGATCGGAAGCGCCCATCAGCCGTACGGGGATGCGGACCGCTTGACAAAGCGGATGCGCGCGATCTTCCAGCGATCCTCCGGCGTCAGCTACCTGTTCGCCGGCAGCCTCGAGCACTTGATGCGGGATCTGTTCACGCCCTCGCAGAGGGCGCTGCATCAGTTCGGGGGGTTTCACGACCTCCGGCCGATCGAGCCAGAGGCGTGGGTACAGGGCCTTGGCAAGCGGTTTGCCGCCGACGACTGCGAGGCAGATGCGCAGGCGCTCGGTCGCATCATTGCCTACGGCGAGGGGCAGCCCCGCACCACCATGCTGATCGCCCAGAAGAGTCACCTGACGACGGTGGAACTGGACACCCGCCTCGTCGATCTGAGCGTGGTCGAGCAGGGGCTGCTGGCGGCGATGGCGGCTGACCGCATCGCCCATGAGCAGGTCGTGGAGCGCGTTCGGCGCCTGCACAAACTGGGTCTCGTGGTCGCCGAGCGCATCGCGCGGGGGCAGCCCGTCTATCCAGGCCTACCGCGAGGAGCCGTGCGCCGAGCGCTGGAGGCACTCCGAGACGCCGGGATCATCGACAGCGGTGGCCGGGCGGAGTGGAGCTTCTCGAACCCATTGCTGCGCCGTTACCTCGCCCAGCTGGCGCCGTTCGACTGAGTGTCCGGCTTCCGGCGCATCATGCGCCGGATTCGGCGCATAAAGCCCGGAGCGGCATGCTC
Organism: Solirubrobacteraceae bacterium; assembly: GCA_035551695.1. Taxonomy (GTDB): domain Bacteria; phylum Actinomycetota; class Thermoleophilia; order Solirubrobacterales; family Solirubrobacteraceae; genus Palsa-465. The sequence goes on along the minus strand of DASZMU010000132.1, from coordinate 4,423 downwards.
CCGGCCGTACCACTCAGTCCAGGTCGATACGCTCGCCCGCGTGACCATGTCCAGGATCAAAGGAGCCGTGGAACGGAGAACGCTCGAGGCGGCCGCGACCCCTGGTGGCCTGACCCTCAATGGGCGCGGCACCCGGGCGCTGAATCTTCGGCTCGCGCCGACGACAGCTCTCCGGTCTCCGCTTGAGGTCGACCTCGAGATCATCGGGGCGTGGTTGAGCGCCACCAAGCCGCAAGTGGGATTCGTCCAGGTCGGCGCCTTCGATGGCCGGACGAACGATCCCGTCCATGACCTCGTGCGCCGGCACGGTTGGCGGGGCGTCCTCGTCGAACCCCAGCCCGAGCCGTTCGCCCGCCTCCGCGAGACATATGCCGGCGTCGACGGGCTGGTGCTCGTCAATGCCGCGGTCGCCGAGCAGCGCGGGTCGATGACGCTGTGGCGGGTCGGCGATCCCCAGCCTGATGATCCGTGGTGGGTCGCTCAAGCGGCGTCATTCAGCCGCGAGCACCTGGCGAAGATCGTGGCGATGCTCGATCAGATCGACGTTGCACCGACCGTGGTCAGGTTTGAGCACAGGAACCTCTCACGTGCTGATCACGCCTCGACCATCGATCGGCTCGCGGCTCGCAGTTACCGCTTCGTGATAGGGGACGACACGCTCGCAGTCCAGCACGCGGCTGGTCGCGGCTCGACGGCCACCCGGTAGCCCTCTACGGGGCCAAGGTGCCCTCACCCACACTCGCCGCGGCCAGTACCTCGCCGGCGATCTCCCGAGCGGCTTCCGGCCGCGCCAGCCCAGCCGATGCCCTCCCCATCGCCACCAGCCGATCCGGCTCGCCGAGCAGCCGCCCCACCTCCTGGGCCAGCCGGGCGCTCGTCAGCTCGGCGTCCGGGATGACGACGGCGGCGCCGGCCTGCTCGAAGTAGCGGGCGTTCTCGGCCTGGTGGTCGGCGGCGGCGTACGGGTACGGGATCAGCACCATCGGCCGGCCATGGGCGGCGACCTCGAAGATGGAGCCGCCGGAGCGGGCCACGACGAGGTCGCTGGCGAGGATCGCCTCGCGGAAGTCCGGGATGAAGCCGCGCAGGTCGTAGAACGGCCCGGGTGATCGCAGGTCCGGCAGGTCCCGGGTCCCGGCCGCGTGCAGCACCCGGAACCGGGCGCCGGCGAAGGCCTCGATCGCCGCCTGGTTGATGGAGCGGGCTCCCTGTGAGCCGCCGAACACGAGCACGCAGGCGTCCTGCGGCGCGATGGCAAACCGCCGCCGGGCGGAGTCGCGGTCGGTCGCCGGCTCCGGGCCCGGCCGGCCCGTGACCCGGTAACGCGTGCCGTCGCGTCCGGCCAGCGGGAAGGCGAGGCACACCCGGCGCGCGAGCGGCGCCAGCAGCCGGTTGGTCAGCCCCAGATGACTGTCGGCCTCCATCAGGACGAGGGGCACCCTGTCGATCGCCGACGCCAGCCCAATCGGCCCGGCGACGTAGCCGCCGGCCCCCAGGGTCGCCGCCGGCCGCAGTTCCTTCACCAGCCTCCGGGCGGCCGACATGGCGCGCGCGTCCACGGCGACGGCCTGAGCGGCGCCGACAGGATCACGCCGGGGCAGCGGGCGCAGCCGGAGCGTGCGCAGCTCATACCCGGCGGCCGGCACCAGTTCCTGCTCGGCGCGGTCGCCGCCGACGAACACCACCTGCGCCCCCTCGGCCTTCAGCGCATCGGCGACCGCCAGCGCCGGCACGACGTGCCCCGCTGTCCCGCCTGCGCCGATGAGGATCAGCGGTGGGCTCACTCGAAGTCGGCAGCTTGCCACATCACGCGACGCGAGCCGCCGTCCGTGGTCGATCCTGCGCGGTCAGCCCGCAGAGCGACGCGCCCCACCGGCTCCGGAGCGGCGGGCCCGGCGTTCTCGGCGGCGCCGCTCGCGATCCGCGGCGCTCTCCTTCGGTGGCCCCTCGACCACCTTCAGCCGTCGCGCTCCCGGCCGGGAGATGTTGAGCAGCACGCCGACGGAGGCCAGCATCACGCAGAGATTGGTGGGGGCGTACGAGATGAACGGCAGGGGCACGCCGGTCAGCGGCGCGAGCCCCAGCACGACGAAGATGTTGAGGATCCCCTGGCAGAGGATGAGCGAGGTCAGTCCCGTGGCCAGCAGCTTGGCGTAGCGACCGGCGGCGCGCCGGGCGGTCCGCAGCCCCGCGTACGCGATCATGCCGTACAGGCAGACGACGCCGACGATCCCCAGCACACCGAGCTCCTCACCGATGACGGCGAGGATGAAGTCAGTCTGGGCCTCCGGCAGGTAGTAGATCTTCTGCACGGATTTGCCGAGCCCCACCCCCAGCAGCCCGCCGGAGCCGAGCGCGATCTGGCCCTGGACGGCCTGAAAGCCGGCCGTCGACTTCGACGCCCACGGATTGATGAACGAGGTCAGGCGAGCGCGCTGGTATGGCTGCGCCACGGCCATGATGAGGATGGCGACCGCGGCCACGCCCGCGAGGATCGCCAGGTAGCGCAGCGGCATCCCGGCCGCGAGCAGCAGCGTGACGATCGTGAAGGCGATGACGAGCGTGGTGCCGAGATCCGGCTCCACGACGATCAGCAGGCACGCGGGCCCGGCCACGACGGCGATCGGCGCGATCGCCAGGCGGAAGTTGCGCATCGTCTGGCCCGGGCGCTCGGCCTGACGTCCGCCACGGCCGGTCCGGCGCTCCTGAAAGCGCTTGGGATTGTCGGCCAGGTACCGGGCCACGTACAGGACGAGGGCGATCTTCATCAGCTCGGAGGGCTGGAACTGGATCGGACCGGCCGAGAACCAGCGGCGGGCACCGTTGACGTCGACGCCGAAGCCCGGGACCATGACCAGCACCAGCAGGCCGAATGACCCCAGCAGCATCAGGTTGACGAGGCGCTGATCGAGCAGCGCGAGGCCGCGCCGCTCGAGCACGTGCATGGCGACGAGGCCGATGGCACCGAACGCCAGGTACCGGATCAATTCGCTGGTGCCGCTGCCGCCGTGAGGGCCGAGCGCGCCGAGCGGCGAGGAGGCGCTGTAGACCATCACCGCGCCGAAGGCGAGGAGGCAGAGCGCGGCCGTCATGAGAATCCGATGCTCGAGCGGTGGAGCGACGCGCCGCCCGGCGGCCCGCGCGCGGCGGCCGCGTGAAGCGGCGGCCACGGCCATCTACCGGCCCCTCACAAGCTCGCGGAACCGGTCCCCGCGCGCTTCGAAGTCCCGGAACTGGTCATAGCTGGCGCAGGCCGGCGACAGCAGCACCGTCTCCCCCGCCTGTGCCGCGGCCTCGGCGCGCTCCAGCGCGGTCTCGAGGTCCCCGGCTCGTTCGATCGGCACCCCGGCCGGCGCGAGCGCCCGGCCCAGCTCGCCGGCGTCTCGGCCGATCAGGTATACGGCTCGGCAGCGTTCGGCGACCAGCGGGGCCAGCGGTGAGAAGTCCTGGTTCTTGCCGAGGCCCCCGGCGATGAGATGAATCCCGCCGGCGAAGCTGCGCAGGGCGACGATCGTGCTGGCGACGTTCGTCGCCTTGGAGTCGTTGACGAACACCACCCCGTCGCGCTCGGCGACGAGCTCGAGACGGTGCCGGACCCCGGGGAAGCTCCTCAGCCCGGCGGCGACGACCTCCCGGTCGAGGCCGCGGGTGAGGCACGCCGCTGCGGCGGCCATCGCGTTCTCCCGGTTGTGCGCCCCGGGAAGGGAGATCTCGCTCGTCGCCACCAACGGCTCCTCGTCCCACCACAAGTAACCGGCGCGCTCGGACAGCTCGGCGCCGCCGCCGGATCCGAACGGGACCCGCCGCGCGCAGCCGCCCAGGTCCTCGACGTCGAGGTCGACGGGCGCGATCGCCACGTCGTCGTTGCCCTGGTTGGCGAAGATCCGCAGCTTCGCGGCCGTGTAGTCGGCGTACGTGCCGTGGCGATCCAGATGATCCGGGGTGAGGTTGAGGAGCACCGCCACCTCCGGCGAGAAGTCGATGGTGTCCTCCAGCTGAAACGACGACGCCTCGCAGACGATCGTGGCGTCATCGGCGATCGAGCCCACCAGCGACGTGACGGCGGTGCCGACGTTCCCGGCGACCGCCACCGGCAGCGCCGCCTCACGGTGGATGTGGCCGATCCATTCGGTCGTCGTCGTCTTGCCGTTGGTGCCGGTCACGGCGACGAACTCGTTCCGCAGCAGCCGCCAGCCGAGCTCCAGCTCGCCGAGGACAGGGAGCCCACGGGCTCGTGCCGCCGCCACGAGGGGGGCGTGTTGGGGGACGCCGGGGCTCTTGATGAGCGTCCCGGCGCGGGCGGCAAGGGCGTCGCCTGACGCATCGAGGTGGACTTCGACGCCGGCGGCGGAAAGCCTCCCGGCCGCGTCGTCGAGGGCTGGGGTTCCGGCATGACCGGAATCGCAGCCGATGACCTCGGCGC
>DASZMU010000131.1:0-25710 GCA_035551695.1 Solirubrobacteraceae bacterium | reverse complement strand
CAGCACGGTCGAGGCCGAGGGGCGCCCATCGAGCCCCGGCCAGGCGATGACCATGCCGGACACGCTGGCCCGGGCGATCTCCGAGCGCCAGGTCGACCGGATCATCATCGCTCCAGGCGGCCACGATCAGGACGATGTCCTGGATGTCATCCGCCTGCTCAAGGCGATGGGCGTGAAGGTCAGCGTGCTGCCCCGCCTGCTGGAGGTGGTGGGGTCGAGTTCGACCTACGAGGACCTCGACGGCCTGACCCTGCTCGGCGTGCGCCAGTACGGGGTTCTGTCCACGTCGTCGGAGATGCTCAAGCGCCTGATGGATATCGCCGGGGCAGCGGCCGGACTGATCCTGCTGGCGCCGCTGCTCGTCGTGCTCGCCCTCGCGGTCAAGCTCGGCTCCCGGGGGCCCGTGTTCTTCCGGCAGAGGCGGATCGGCCGTCACGGCGAGCACTTCGGGATGTTGAAGTTCCGTTCGATGGTCCCCAACGCCGACGCGATCAAGCACAAGCTGCGCGATCGCAACGAGGTGGAGGGGGGAGGGCTGTTCAAGATCGCCGACGATCCGCGCATCACGCGGGCCGGCCGGTTCCTGCGCCGGACCTCGCTGGACGAGCTGCCGCAGTTGTTCAACGTCCTCGCCGGGAGCATGAGCCTCGTCGGTCCGCGGCCGCTGGTCGAGGATGAGGACGCGCTGATTGAGGGATGGCAGCGGCGGCGCCTCGCCGTCAAGCCCGGCATGACGGGCATGTGGCAGATCTTTGGGTCCTCCCGCATCCCGATGGAGGAGATGGTGAAGATCGACTACCTGTACGGTGCCAACTGGTCGATCTGGCTGGATTTGAAGATCCTGTTGCGGACGGTGCCGTATGTCCTGCGCCGTCGTGGTCTCTGAGTAAACACTCACTGTTCCAATCGACACATCGATAATCCCCGGCTCGTTTGAGCCACTCAGGATGCGTAAACCACTCACCAAGACACGATGACGACAACGCTGACCCCACCACCTGATCCAGCCCGTGATCACGTCGAGCTGATGGGGCTGCCCCTGCACGGGGTGACCCGGACGGGCGCCGTCGAGCACCTGATCGCCGAATCCGCGGCGGGACGAGGCGGCTACGTGATGACGCCGAACCTCGACAACCTGTACAGGCTGGCGCGCGACCCTGACCTGATGGACCGGGCCCTGGGAGCCGAGCTCCGCGTGGCCGATGGGATGCCGTTGCTGTGGGCGAGCCGGATCAAGGGGCGCCCGCTCCCCGCCCGCGTCGCCGGATCTGACCTGATCCTCTCGCTCGCCGATGCCATCGCTTGCGGCGGCGGGACCCTGTTCCTGCTGGGCGGAGAGCCCGGGACCGCGGAGCGGGCCGGCGAGGAGCTGCGCCGGCGCGCGCCGGGTCTCAACGTCGTCGGCACGTATTGCCCGCCGTTTGGGTATGAGCGCGACCGGCGCGAGCTGGATGAGATCCGTGACCGCCTCGTGGCCGCCCGCCCCCAGTTCGTCTACGTCGGCCTTCCGTTTCCGAAGGCGAGCCGCCTGATCTCCGAGCTGCGCCGCAGCCTGCCCGGCACGTGGTTTCTCGGCCTGGGGATCAGCTTCAGCTTCGTCTGCGGCGACATCTCGCGGGCGCCCGCGTGGATGCAGAAGCTGGGGCTGGAGTGGCTGCACCGCCTCATCCAGGAGCCCCGTCGCCTGGCGCGGCGTTATCTCGTCGAGGGCGGTCCGTTTGCACTGCGCCTGTTCTGGCGCTCGTATCTCGACAGGCGCGCGGAGCGCGGCAGCTAAGGAGCCATCCGTGTCGAGCATCAACGCATCGCTCACCGCCCACGCCATGAGGGGGCGTCTGATGAGCCGGCCACGGGTCACCCGCGAGCGCGCGCACCGGGCTCCGTCCGTGGAGCCTCTGTACCGGGCCAAGGCGCCGCTGCGCGTCAGCTTCGCCGGCGGAGGCACCGATGTGGCGCCGTTCCCGGAACGCGAGGGCGGCCTCGTCCTGAGCGCCACCATCAACCGATATGCCCACGGCATCCTGCGTCCGCGGACAGACGGACGGGTGAGCCTGGAGTCGCTCGATCTCGGCACCGCGCTCGAGTACGGCGCCCAGGACCCGATCGAGTACGACGGGCAACTGGATCTCGTCAAGGCGGCGATTCAGCGCGTGGCCGCGCTCGACGAGGCACGGGGGATCGACCTGTTCCTGCACACCGGCGCCCCCCCGGGGTCCGGCCTCGGCGCATCCTCGGCCCTGATGGTCAGCCTGATCGGCATGCTGCGTGACTTTCACCGGCTGGCGCTGACCGACTATGAGATCGCCGAGCTGGCCTGGGAGGTGGAGCGCCTGGACCTCGGCCTCAAGGGCGGCCTTCAGGATCAATACGCCGCCACCTTCGGCGGCTTCAACTTCATCGAGTTTCATCCCAACGGCGTGATCGTCAACCCGCTGCGCATTCCGCGCACCACCATCGATGAGCTCGAGGCCAACCTGCTGCTGTGCTTCACGGGCACGACGCGCGCCGGAGATCACATCATCGATGACCAGACGAGCCGGTACCAGGCCAGTCACCGCGACACGCTGGAGGGGCTCCGGGTCCAGAAGGAGCTCGCGTCGGCGATGAAGGACGCGCTGCTGCGCGGCAGGCTGAGCGATTTCGGCGAGCTGTTGGGGACGGCGTGGAGCTACAAGAAGCGGATGTCACCCCGGATCAGCACGCCGCTCGTCGACGAGGCCTACCAGGAGGCGCTGGATCACGGCGCCCTCGGCGGCAAGATCACCGGCGCGGGCGGAGGCGGCTTCATGCTCTTTTACTGCCGTCCCGGCTGCCGCCATCGCGTTGCCGCGCGGATGCGGGAGATGGGGCTGCCGGAGGCCGAGTTCGCGTTTGAGCCGGAGGGACTGCGGAGTTGGGCCTATGTCGAGCGTTGAGCTCTCGCGGACGGGTCTGCTCCAGGAGCGCATCCGCGAGTCGCTGACGATGATGGAGCTGCTCCTCGACGACCAGGAGGTCGCCGCCGGAGTGGACAGCATCGTCGAGGCGATGGTCGGCTCGATCCAGAACGGCGGCAAGGTGTTGCTGTGCGGCAACGGCGGAAGCGCCGCCGAGGCCGAGCACCTCGCCGCGGAGCTGATCGGCCGCTTCTGCATGGAGCGCCGGCCGCTGCCGGCGATCGCCATCGCCAGCAACGTCGCCGCCCTGACCGCGATCGCCAACGACTACGACTACGCCGACGCGTTCGCGCGGGCTGTGACCGCGCTCGGCCGGCCCGGCGACGTCGTGCTGGGCCTGTCGACGTCAGGAGGCTCGGCCAACATCGTGGCGGCGCTCGAGGCGGCCCGGGCGGGGGAGATGGTGCCGGTGGCCCTTGTGGGGCAGCCCGGCTCCCCGGTCGAGGACGTCGCCGAACACACGCTCACCGTGCCCGCCGCTCGCACCGCCGGCATCCAGGAGGGCCACCTCCTGCTGGGGCACACGATCTTCGAGCTCGTCGAGCGAGAGCTGTGCGCGACGTAGGGCGCCGCAGCGCCGCGTTCCTGGACCGCGACGGGACGATCAACCTCAAGGCCCCGGAGGGCGACTACATCACCGCGCCGGAGCAGGTTCGGTTGCTGCCCCGGGCCGCGGCGGCGATCCGGCAGCTGAACGACCTCGGCGCGCTCGTTGTGGTGGTGACCAACCAGCGGGGGATCAGCCTCGGCCGGATGACCGCCGACGACCTGAACGACGTGCACGAGCGGCTGAGCGCGATGCTGGCCGCGCAGGCCGGCGCGCACGTCGACGCCTTCTTCTTCTGCCCGCATGATCACGGGCAGTGCGACTGCCGAAAGCCGCGCCCGGGCCTGCTCCGCGACGCCGTCCGCGCGTTTCCGGAGATCGACGTCGACGCGTCGGTGGCGATCGGCGACGCCCCCAGCGATGTCGCCGCCGCCGAGCGCTTCGGCGTGCGGAGCCTGCAGCTGGGCCGCGACGCCGGCGACCTCGCCGGCGCGGTCGAGCATGCGCTGCGCACGGGCATGATCGCGACCACGGAGCGGGCGACATGTGGTGGCGCATGAAACGGCGGAGAGTCGGCTATCTCACCGCTGAATATCCATTGGTGTCCCACACGTTCATCGCCCGCGAGGTGGCGGCGCTGCGCCGCCTCGGCGTCGACGTCAGCACCTTCTCGGTTCGCCGCACACCGGAGGAGAAGCTGCTGAGCGCCGCCGACCGGCGCGCCGCCGGAGAGACGTTCGCCATCCTGCCCGTGGCCACGGGCCGGCTGCTCGGCGCGCACCTGCGGGCGGCGGTCACCCATCCGCGCCGGTACGTTCAAACCCTCGCCCGCGCGCTCAGTTTGAGCTCCGGTGGAGTGCGCGCCGGCGTGTGGCAGTACTTCTACTTCGTAGAGGCGATCGTGCTGTGGGATGAGTGTCGCCGGCGCAACATCACCCACCTCCACGCCCACTTCGCCAACGTCGCCAGCGCGGTCACCCTGCTCCTCGCCCACTTCGCCGCCGACGACGGTGTCACCTGGAGCTTCACCATGCACGGTCCCACCGAGTTCGACGATGTCAGCCGCTTCGCCCTCGCCGAGAAGATCCGCTCGGCCGCGTTCGTCGCCTGCATCAGCGACTACTGCCGGGCGCAGATGATGCGCCTGGTGGAGCCGAGCCAATGGGACAAGCTGACGATCGTCCGCTGCGGACTCGACGCCGAGCACCTCACAGCGGTGCCGCCCTCGCCGGCCGAGCCCGGGAGGCCGCTCCGCGTCCTGACGATCGGCCGCCTCGTCCCGGACAAGGGCCAGATGCTGTTGCTGCGTGCCGTCGCCCAGCTGCGCGACGCCGGCGTGGCCGTGACCCTGACCTTGATCGGCGATGGGCCGGACCGGGCGGCGCTGGAACGCGCCACCCGGCGCCTGAACCTTGAGGCGTGCGTCGAGTTCACCGGTTCCCTCGGCCAATCGGACGTCGCCGAGCGATTCCAGTCAGCCGACGTGTTCTGCCTGCCGAGCTTCGCCGAAGGGCTCCCGGTCGTCCTCATGGAGGCGATGGCCCGCGGCCTGCCGGTCATCGCCACCCGGATCGCCGGCGTCGCCGAGCTCGTCGAGGACGGCGTCTCCGGAGCGCTCGTCCCCGCCGCCCGGGTCGACGAGCTGGTGACCGCGCTCCGACGGCTGGCCGACGAGCCGGACCTGCGCCCGCAGTGGGGCGCGGCCGGCCGCGCCCGGGTCGCCCGCGACTACGACGTCAACCAGTCGGCGCGGGTGCTGGCCCGGTTGGTCTCCGGCGCCGACGAGGACGATGCCCGGCCGGCGCCGGAGGCGCGTGAGCTCCAGGCGGTGGCGCCATGACCGATCCTTCGCACGACCGCTCCGGCACGGGATGCGGGTTTGTCATCCTTGCCCACCACAGGCCCCGCCAGGCCCTGCGGCTGATCGACCGGCTCGCCCCGGCGCCGGTGTTCCTGCACGTCGACCGGGGTGCCGACCCCGCTGTCCACCGGCAGCTGGCGGAGGGCGCGGCCGCACGCGATCAGGTGACACTGCTGCCGCGCAGCCGCTCGGCGTGGGCGAGCTGGGGGCAGGTGGAGGCGGCCTTGGCCGGGCTCCGGGCGGCGCACGAGCACGGCGTGTCCCACGCCGTCCTCCTCAGCGGCCAGGACTATCCGCTCGTTCCCTCCAGCGAGATCCAGGCCTTCTGCCGGCGCTACGACGGCATCACCTTCATGCCGTCCTGGTCGCTCCCGTCGCCGATGTGGGGGCTGGCCGGCGGCATGGAGCGTCTGCGCTACTGGCACCAGCCCGTCCGCCGCCGCCGGTTTCGCATCCCCATCCCGCGAGCGCTGCCGCACGGCCTTGACCCATACGCAGGAGCCTCCTGGTTCATGCTCGCGCGCCCGGCGATCGATGACGTGTTGCGCTTCGTCGACGAGCGCTCGGACGTGGTCGGTTTCTACCGCCACACGTGGACGCCGGATGAGATGTTCATCCACACCGCCCTGCTCAACTCCGCCACCAGCGGCGAGATCGTCAACGAGAACCTGTGGTTTGTCCTGTGGACGCCCACCGCCAAGCATCCCAAGGTGCTGGACGCCGGCGACGCGCCGGCGTTGCTCGAGGCCGCGGGCCAGTCCTCCGCCGTTGGCGGCGAGGCGCGGATCAAGCTGTTCGCCCGCAAGTTCGACGCCGACATCGACGCTGAGATCCTCGATGTCCTCGACCGGGACGCGGTTCTCGCGTAAACCGAAGTGGTCCAGATCGGCATCATCGTCGAGTACCTGATCGGCCACGCCACGTACGCCGAGGCGCTGCGCCGAGCGGCGGCGAACCACGCGGACATCGCAGCGCACCAGTTTGACCTGGGGTGGGCGACCAGCGGCCTCGTCGAGCGGCTTCCGGCGATCCGCAGCAACTGGTCGCTGCGCGCCAGCGTCCGCACCCGCGCCATCCTGGAGCGGGCGCCCGCGCTGGACGCTGCGCTGATCCACACGCAGACGGCCTCGCTGCTGTCGGTCGGCTACATGCGCCGGGTGCCCACCGTCATCTCCGCCGACGCAACTCCGCGCCAGTTCGACGGCGTCGGCACCGCCTATGGACACCTGACCGCGTCCGAGCGCGTGGAGCGGGCGAAGGCGGCCGTCGTCGGCCGCGCCTTCCGGGCCGCGCACACCGTGCTCGCGTGGACGGACTGGGTGCGCCGCTCGCTCATCGACGACTACGGCATCGACTCCCAGCGGATTGTCGTCCTGCACCCGGGCACGCGGCTGCCGCCGCCGGCGCCGTCCCGGTCCGGGCGTCCCCGGCGGATCCTGTTCGTCGGCGGCGAGTTCGAGCGCAAGGGCGGCCGGGAGCTGCTGGCGGCGCTCGACGAGGCGCCGTTTGACTGGGAGCTTGACGTGGTGACGCGCAGCACTCTGCCGCCGCGTCCCGGCGTCCGCGTCCACGCCGGGCTGACGGCCGGCGACCCCCAGCTGCAGAACCTGTACGCGACGGCCGACGTGTTCGCGCTGCCGACGCTCGGCGAGGCCGTCCCGCATGTCGTGGCCGAGGCAATGGCGGCCGGCCTGCCCGTCGTCGCCTCCCACGTCGGCGCCATTCCGGATCTGGTCGACGCCGAGGCGGGCATCCTCGTCCCGCCCGGCGACGTGCGGGCGCTGCGCGAGAGTCTCGGCGCCGTGCTCGGCGATCCGTCGCGCTGCCGGGCGATGGGCGCCGCCGCCCGGGCCAAGGCCGAGCGCGAGCTCGATGCCGACGTGAACATGTCCCGGACGCTCGACCTCCTGGCGGCGGCCGCCACCTTCTAGCGGCGACCGCCACCTCCCGGCGGCGACCGCCACCTCCTGACGGCGACCGCCACCTCCCGGCGGCGACCGCCGGGTCACGCTGCTAGCTCGCCGGTTCCGCGGTGAGCGTCGTGGGGCCAGCTGATTTGGCACCACGCGCACGCTCAGCCCGGGATCTGCGCCAGATCGCCGGCGGCGATCCGGATGTGACGGACCGTGCAGGTCGTCCACCGCTCCGCGTCAATCAACGCGGCCCAGCCGTGTCTGACCGTCTTCGTCGCCCATCGTTCGTCGCGCCGCCGCGCTCGTAGCCATCTCCGGTGCGCGCCCAGGCCCGCGATGCCACCAACGGCGCAGTGAAGGGAGGGTGACCGGCCGCCCCGGTGCCGTTTTCCGGACTCCGGCGTGCACCATGCGCCAAATCCCGCACCGGCCGAGATGATTTGGCACCACGCGCACGGTCCGCCCGGGATCTGCGCCAGATCGCCGGGGGCGATCCTGATCTGGCGCACCGTGCAGGTTGCGCCCGGGCCGCCGGAGCTGCCGCCGCCGAGTCGTCCATCGTCCCGTTTCGTTGCCCGCTGTTCGTCTCGCCGGCCGGGCCCCCCGGCCGGGCCCCCCGGCCGCGCCCCCCGGCCGCGCCCCCCGGCCGCGCCCTCCGCCCGCGCCCCCCGGCCGCGCCCTCCGCCCGCGCCCGCCGCGCCTGCCGCCCGGGCCCCCCGGCCGCGCCCGCCGCCCGGGCCCGCCGGCCGCGCCCCGCCCGCCCGCGCCCGCCGCCCGCGCCCACCGCCGGACCGAGCGGGAGCCGGCACCGTCGCATGGCATGCACCATGCGCCAAATCTGAGCCGCGCCCCGCGGTTTGACGCAACGTCAGGGCTGAGCGTGCGCGCTGTGACAGATCATCTGGCGGTTGCGTGATTTGGCGCACTGCCCACGCTGAAATCCGGTGCGACGGCGCTCCGGTGGGACGGACCGCGCGGCCGGCGGGGTGGGACGGACCGACCCAGTTGGCGGGGTGGTACGGACCCCGCCGACGTGGCGGGTGACCGTGCCGGCAGGAAGGGACGGGCCGCGCCGGTGGGCCAGGGCGGACCGATCCGTCAGCGCTCCCGCGTCGTCCGCACCCATGTCTCGGCCCGCCGCCCGCTGGCCACCCGGGCGAGCACCCGCAGCCGCGCCGCCACGAACTCCGGCGCGTGGGCCAGCGCCCGCAGGCTGGCCGGCGGCGCCCCGGCCGCGGTCAGGCCGCCGAAGACGTAGACGGCCTGACCGACGGCCGTCGCCGCCGCCAGCGCCGCGGTCCCGCGGCGCCCCAGCGCAACCGAGACCACGCCGACGCCCAGGCTGCCCGCCGCCAGCATCGACTGCGACGGCACCAGCAGCTCGCCGCCGGCGACCAAGAGCTGAACGTCCCCGGTCACCAGCCCCCGCGCCACCAGGCGCATCAGGTAGGCGCCCGTCAGCTGCGCGTTGCCGCTCTCCCAGCGGATCTGCTGCTCGACGGCGGCGTCGGCTGTCGTCGGCATTGGTGAGTGCACCCCGGCGCCCTCGGCGAAGTCCACCCGGATTCCGCGCTGCACGAGCAGGAGGTGAAGCTCGGTGTCCTCGGTGATGGAGGACGGCCATTGCACCTCGTCGAAGAGATCCATGCGGAATGCCATCGCGGATCCGAACAGACCGGCGGATAGGCCCAGCCGCGCTCGGCCGCGCGCGCGGATGACGTGCCTGAGGATGAAGCCGGCGGCCCGCAGCGCCGCGGTCGGCGACGCGTCCGGATTGCTGACGTCATAGCGCGCCTGCACCGCCTGCACCCGCGGGTCGGCCAGCCTCTCCGCGACGACGGCGCACAGGTTCGGCGAGGCGATGCAGTCGGCATCGACGATGAGCACGGCCTCGGTGGCGGGGAGCTCTCGCCGCAGCCGCTCCAGGGCCCAGGACAGCGCCGGCCCCTTGCCCCGGGCGACGGGGTCCTCCCGCGGCCAGACCGTCGCGCCGGCGCGTGCCGCCACGCCGGCCGTGTCATCGGTGCAGTTGTCGGCGATGACGATGACCGCCAGCCGATCGGCGGGATATGCCTGGGCGATGAGGGCGTGCACGGCGTCGGCCACACCACGCTCCTCGTTGTGCGCCGGGATGAGCACGGCCAACCGGGGCGGGGGATCCGGCTGCCGCGCGCCGGGCCCGCCGCCGGACCGCGCCCCCGGCCCGCCGCCGGACCCCGCGCCCCGCCCGCCGCCGGACCGCGCGCCCGCCCCGCCGCCGGACCGCGCGCCCGCCGCCAGCAGCGCCAGCAGGTATCCGACCGACGCCGCCAGCCATCCCTGGATCCCCGCCAGCCCCGGCGCCAGCGCCCGCCCCAGCGCGTGCCGGGCGACACGGCCCGCGCCGGTCATGCCCCACGCACTGTCAGTGCCGGTTCCAGCTGGGGTCGACGACCTGAAGCTGGCTCCACGGGAACGCCTGGAGCAGCTTGTCCGGCGCCAACCCGTCGAACAGGCCGTGTGGGCCGCTGTACGGGTCGGTGCCCGTCGGCGTGGGGTCCTGGCCGTAGAAGGAGATCGAGCCCGCCTGGTCACGCACGATGATCCCATAGCGCTGGGCGGCGAGCGCCATCATGCGCGTCAGGGGGGGCAGGTGCAGGGCGTCGATGTTCAGGTTGGGATTGAGGCGAAAGCGGGTTCCCTCCGGGATGGCCGACGGGCTGGAATCATGGCCGTCGCCGCGCTGCGCCGGGTACACGAACCGTCCCTGCGCGGACGTGGGGATCGCCATCGCCAGAGCGTGATCGATGTGCCCGGAGCGCAGGTCGCTGAACGTCATCAGCCCGCCGAGCAGGTCCAGGCTCGTCGCCGAGCCGCCCCAGTCGGAGGGACTGGTGAAGTACCCGGGGTTCCCGGAGACGTCGGTCATCTTCCCACCCCAGTAGGCGTGCCACACGCCGTTGACCTGGTGTGCTCTCCAGAACTCCCACTCCACATTGCGAGACGGCTGCCAGATGACGAGTGACTGATCGGTGCCGGCGGCGGCGTGGGCGCCGGCGGGGATGGGAACACCGGCCGCGAACGTCCGGGCCAGTGCATCGACGCTGCCCGGTGCCGACTGGTCGAGCCTGACGGGGACCAGCGGCTGATTGGCACCGACGGTGTACACGGGAATGCTGTACTGGTTGGTATTGATCCACTCACCGTGACCCTGCATCTCCTGCTGAAGCTCGCCGACGTAGGTGGAGGACTGGGGGAGAAGCGGAGCGTTCGCCGGCACCGGCTCGTTCCACACCGAATTTGCCGCAAACACAGGCGGTGCCGCGGTCGGACGCGGTGCTGTGGGCGGCGTCCCCGGGCGGCTCCCGCGCGTCCCGTGTCCGCTGCGGCCACCGGACAGGACGATCGCCAGGATCACAGCGGCAACCACGGCGACGATGAGCAGCTCGGCCC
Source organism: Solirubrobacteraceae bacterium (assembly GCA_035551695.1). Taxonomy (GTDB): domain Bacteria; phylum Actinomycetota; class Thermoleophilia; order Solirubrobacterales; family Solirubrobacteraceae; genus Palsa-465. The sequence continues at coordinate 15,021 of DASZMU010000131.1, read as the reverse complement.
CCAGCAGCCACCGCCGCCGTGCGGTGCGAGTGGGGGCGGGCGGCCGGCGCCGGCGCGGGGGCCGGCGCTGCGGCGGCATCTGCTCAGGCTCGGTCTGGGTGGGCAGACTCACGCCGCGCTCAGGCTGGGGACGTGGGAGGCGAGCGCCGGCTCACGCGTCCCGGCGGCACGCACGCGACCGCCGGCGACGATCCCGGCCCACAGCCAGACCATGTAGTTGTCAAACGCGTAGTCCAGCGGGCTGAGGTTGGCCTGCACGATCCAGGCGATTCCCACCGCGATGAGCGCCAGTCGCCACGGCTCGACGGCCGGCGGAGCACGGCCGAAGGCGGGGGCGACGATGCCCATCACCCCAATCAGGATCCACAGCACCGCTCCGGCGAGCCCCAGCTCGGCGGCGTTGGACAGCGGCATGTTGTGCGCCGTGTTGATCGTCGACAGCGGGTAGGTGGCGGCGAGGCGGTAGTACGGGGTGCTGGCGGTGCCGAACGCACCCCAGCCGAAGCCGAGGGCGGGACGCGCCTCCACCATGCGCAGGGCGGCGGCATCGGAGTTCAGGCGATCCCACACCGAGCTCTGGTCATTGGTGCGGCTGTTGACACTGCTGGAGAGGCCGGGCACGAAGGCCAGCGCGATAACGACGACGAGGCCCGCGGTGACCGCCGCCACCGGGAGCACCCGGCGCAGACGGCGGTTGCACAGCATGGCCACGGCGGTGCCGGCGGCCGCGCCCACCCACACCTGGCGCGTGAGGGTGAAGAACAGGCCCGCGGCGCACAGCACCATGACGCCGATCACCGCAGCCCGCATCCGGGGACGGCCCTGCCAGTACGGCAGGGTGATCGCGGCGGCGGCCATGCAGTCGAACATGGCCAGCCCGTTGGCCCCGGCCTCCAGGAACGGCCCGCGGCTGCGGCCAAAGGTGATGCCGATGGACGGATCGGTGATGTAGCTGGGAACGACCAGGCTGGTGAGGCCGGTCCGCTCAAACAATGCCATCAGCCCCAGGTAGCCGCCGAGGATGACGAGGCCGAGGGCGAGGATCCGGCGCTGCTCCGGGGTCTTGAACGCCACCGGGGCGACGAGGAACAGAAGAAACGGGACGACCCCCAGACGGTCGATGAGCGCGAACTGCGGTGCGTGCTGGGTCAGGGTGTGCGACCAGGCGGCCGAGGCCACCGCATAGAGCAGCAGCAGGAGCATGAGCCAGTGAATGGGACGGATGCGGGGACCCTCTCCGCGCTGGATGGACCGGATGAGGGCGGTGGCGATGCCGCAGGCGACGGCGATGCGGTCCAGCGGGATGGGGATCCCCATGTCGCTCCAGTTGCCGGAGAACACCGACAGCATCATCGCGCCGGTCAGGATCAGTGCCGGCTCGAGCACGAGCAGGCACGTCACCGCCGCCGCGCCCGCCGCCATGCCGATGACGGCGCCGATGAACGGGTCAAGCCCGGTGACGCGGTGAGACGCGAGCACGCCCCCGATGCCGCCGAGTGCGACGGCCGCCACGAAGACGGTCAGCGCCGACTGCCGTTGTACACGAACGGCCATGAGCGAAACCCCGGGGCTAGATGCCGACCCGGCGCCGGCGGCGGCCGCCGGCCACGCCCTCGGTCAGTCCGGCGAACGCGATGCCGATGACCAGCCCGGCCACCGCACCGATGATGGCGAACTTCTCGATGTTCGTCTTGCGGTTGGTGGATGTCGCGCCGGTGGGGCTGACGAGCACGTCGAGGCTGGGAGCGACGCCGCTCTGGGACAGGTTCAGGTACTGGCTGCTCAGTGCCTGCGCCTTCAGCGTGGCGATCTGGGCGGCGACCTTCGCATTGGTGACCTCGGCCTGGGTGACCTTGGGCGCCGTCGTCGTGCCCAGGGCGCTCGTGCTGAGACCGCTCGTACTGGCGTTCAGCCTGCCCTGGAGCGTTCCGGCCTTGTGCTGAAGCTCAAAGGCCAGCCTCTGCGCCTGCTGGTACTTGGCCAGCAGCTGAGACGGACCGCCCTGCTGGGTGGCGCTGACGTTGACGTAATGCTGCAGCGCGCTGACGGCGGCCTTGGCCAGCCCGGTCGCCTGGGCCGACGAGGTGCCGGTGGCGGTGATGGTGAAGGTCGGCTCGTTGGGAATCGGCACCGCCGAGAGCTGCGACAGAGCCGTCCCCGGGCTCTCGCCCATCGCCCGGGCCGCGGGGATGGCGATGTTCTGGCTCGCCACGAGGCGGCTGTAGCTGCTGGCCAGCGCCTCGGCGGCGGTCAGATACCCCGGTGTCGCCTGCGTGGCGATGTCGGACTTGCCGACGTTGATGGTGGCCGTCGCCGAATACGTCGGCGCCTTCTTGGCGCCGGCGACGACCCCGGCGGCAAGCAGGAGCACGACCGGCAGCAGGGTCAGAATCCAGTGGTGACGCACGGCGGCAGCCAGCGAGAACGAGCGCTGACGCGAGAAGTCGGCCGTGGCGCGAGGATCGTCCTCGTGCGCGTAGAACTCGTCGGCCGGGGCCGGGCTTCTTGAGACGGGAGTTGTCATTGAATCTGTCCTCTGGTGTAGCGGAGGCTTCGATTTTTCAGCGGCAACGAGCGTCGTCACTCGCCCTGGCAAGGCCGGCGACAGCAGACACGCGGTCACCGGCGAAGCTGGTCAACCCGACCCGTAACGGTCGCAACGGGCAAACCTATGCGACGCTTTATCTTCTCTCCGAGCGGTGGCTTTGCTCGGAGTCAAGCGCCTGCTTCTGCCTCGCCGGTCGCAGTATAGGAAATGCGCGCGGGCAAAAGAGTAACCGATGCCCGCGCTATGAAATCGCTACCCGGATTCCCCGGAGTCTGCACGTCGGATTAGCGGAAGTTCTCGTCTGCTAACGCGATTGTCACATGGGCGTCGGACGGCACTGGAGTCGGGGCCCGCGCCGTGCGCCGGCGCAGGCGAAAGCGCCACCCCAGCATCTGCACCAGGGCAGCGATCCGGCGCGGGCGGGCCAGCAACCACGCGGCCTGGCGCGCCGCCAACGAGGCAGATCCGGCCCGTCGGGCGGCCTGGAGGGCATCCCACGCGTTGACGGCCGCCACGCGCTCGATGAGCTGCTCCGTGCACCACGCTTCCCCGCTGTAACTCTCGACGAGACGCAGCAGGTTGTCACGCATGAGAACCGAGTCACCAGACACCTGCCCATCATGCAGGTGATAGATGTAGCCCGGCTCAGGGCAGGCGAGGATCGTGCCCCGGGCGGCGGTGCGGATCCACATGTCCAGATCGGCACCGGTCTTCCAGGGCCGAAAGCCCTCGAGTTCGAGCAGGACGTCGCGTTTGGCGAGCACGCCGCTGACCGGAATCGGGTTGCCGGGGAACACCAGGTCGGCGGGGCTGCGGATGACCGTCGGCCGCGGCGCCGGGTGTCCGTAGAAGCGCACCTGGTCGCTCAGGTGGTACAGCGCGCTCGAGGACACCGCCACGTGGCCGTTGCGCCGCGGCCACAGCGTGGCGAGATGGTCCGGGAGCCACTCGTCGTCGGAGTCCAGGAAGCCGACCCAGTCAAACTGGGCCGCGCGCAGTCCCGTGTTGCGCGCGCCCGCCTCGCCTCGGTTCGCGTCATGGCGCACCACGACGGCGCCGTGGCGCCGAGCCTCGTCGCCGGTCGCATCCGACGAGCAGTCGTCGATCACGATGACCTCGCCCGGGGGGGTCGGCCGCTGTGCCAGTGCACTTTGCACAGCTCTCCCCACGAGGTCTGCGCGGTTATAGGCAGGTATGACAACCGAAACGGGGATCGGCACCGAACCTTCTTCCACGGTCGACTGCTGTGTGGACGCTGAGCGGGACGCGACAGAACGCCGCTGATAAGATGCGCCGCCTGCCCAGCCGAACAGCGAAAAGTCGATGAGCCGCTCTGGAGAGCAGCTCGCTGTCGCCATTGTAGTGCCAGTTCGAAACGCTGGGAATCTCCTACCGGGGTGTCTGGAGCCGATCCAGCGCCAGCTCGCACAGGGCGACTCCCTGGTGGTCGTCGATGACGCCTCCAGCGACGACACCGTGGTCATCGCCGAGCGCCTCGGCGCTCAAGTCATCCGCCGCACCGTCACCGGCGGCCCGTACGCCGCGCGCAACGACGGGTGGCGCGCGAGCGTGCAGCCTTACACCGTCTTTACCGACGTGCGCTGTGTCGTGCGCCCCGGCTGGCTGGCGCGCCTGCGCCAGGCGGCGGCCGACGGCGGCGACCTGATCTTCTCCGACGTCGTCGTGCGCGGGGGCAGCCGGCTCGCCGAACGGGTCGCCGAGCGCCGTCAGCACCTGCTGACCCGTCACTACGCGGCCACTCCGTACTTCCTGCCGTACTTCCCCACCGCCAACCTCGCGGTGCGGCGAGAGGCACTGGAGGAGGTTGGTGGCTTTCGGATCATGCCCAGCGGCGGCGACGCCGATCTGTGCTGGCGCGTGCAGCTGGCCGGCTTTGACAGCGTGTGCGCGATCGACGAGCCGCTGATGGAGTGGCGCCCCCGCACGACGATCCGGGCGCTCCTGGAGCAGTGGGCGAAGTACGGACGCAGCGGCGCCCGGCTGAGGCTGGCCTACGCCGACCGCGGGGCGCCGGTGGAGCCGCCGCTCAGCCCACCGCACGCCGTCGCCCGCCACGCCCGGCGGATCGGCCGCCGCCTGCGCGATGGCCGGGAGAGTCCGGAGGTCACCGTCGTCGACGGGCTCGTCGACCTGGTCGAGGACCTCGCCTACGGCCAGGCCGTCCGGCGGCTGCGGCGGGAGAAGTGCGGTGAGCGATGACCCCGTCGTCGCATATGTGGTCCTGTGCCATCACAAGGCGCCACAGGTCCTGCGCCTGGCCCGGACGATCCGGCGCCTCAGCCCTCGAGCCCGGGTCCTGATCCGCCACAACCAGCCCTCCGGCTACATCGACGCCGAGCCGGCCCGCGCCGCCGGTGCCGACCTGTTGGTCAGCTCGCTGCCGACGCGGTGGGGTGGCTGGTCGCTCGTTTCGGCCACGATCGAGGCCTTCGAGGATGCTCGGCGCCGGTACGACCCGGACTGGATGGTGCTCATCTCCGGGCAGGATTATCCGATCCGCCGTCTGCACGAATGGGAACGGGAGCTGCTGACCGGTGACCACGACGCCGTCGTTCCCGCGGAGCGGCTGGGGGAGGGGCGCTTCGGCCTGCGTCCGCGGGAAGCCCGGGACGGGCTCGTCATGCGCTACACGCACCGCTGGTACCGGCTTCCGCAGCTGGGGGTCGTTCCGCGTCTCCCGCGCCGGCTGGTGCGGGTGGTGCGCGCGGTCTGGTACCGGTACATCTACGACCTCCAGGCGCTGGTCACCCTCAACGAGCTGCCGCGTGGGCAGGGCTGGATGCTGGGGATCCGCCGCCACCGGGTGCCGTGGACGCCGGGGATCGCCAGCTACAAGGGCGAGCAGTGGCTGGCGCTGTCGCGCCGGGCGCTGGCCGCGTCGCTGGATGGTGAGCGGGCGCGGTCGTGGCAGCGGTTCTTCGCCACCACGCTCGTGCCGGACGAGGCGTACTTCCCCACGGCGCTCATCAACGACCGCGCGATCCGGGTGAACCGCAGCCGGGTCTCGTGGCTGCGCTGGGAGGAGGACGTGACCAAGCCGCACCCGGTCACCCTGGACCGTGCGACGCTGGCGGAAGCCGTCGCCTCAGGAGCGCCGTTCGCCCGCAAGTTCGACGAGGACGCGGCGCCGGGCCTGCTGGACGTCGTGGACGAGACGATCCTCAACCTGCAGCCGGTCGCCTGACCGTCTCGTCGTAGAACTGCTCGAGCCGGGCTGTGCACCGGTCGATGTCAAACAGGGCGTGGACACGCTCCCGCCCGGCTGACCCCAGGCGGGCGGCGAGCTCGCGGTCCCGGGCGATCGCCTCCAGGCAGCGCGCCAGCGCCGCGACGTCGCCCTCCGGCGCCAGCAGACCCGTCTCCCCGTCGGCCACGGCCTCCGGCACCCCGCCGGACGCGTAGCTGACGACCGGCAGCCGGCGGGCGGCGGCTTCGAGGAAGACCATGCCGAGCCCCTCCTGGTCGCCGCTGGCGGCGGTCTTGGACGGGACGCACAGCATCAGGCTCCGCGACATTGCGTGCGCCACGTAGGCCGGTTCCCGTGCCCCCAGAAACCGCGCCGGGACGCGCAGGTCGGTGGCGCGACGCTCGAGGTCGGCCCGCAACGGGCCATCGCCGATGACGTGGACCGGCAGCGGGTCGGCGAGCCCGGCGACCGCGGACAGGAGATCCCCGCAGCCCTTCTTGTCGACGAGACGTCCGACGAACAGGATGCGCGGCTCGCGCACGGCCTCGGCGTCCGCGGGAATGGGGATGCCGATCGGAAGGACGGTGGTCCTGGACTCCGGCGCGCCGGCGGCGATCAGCCGCCGGCGGACGAACTGCGAGACGCAGATCAGCCCGGCGGCGCGATCGAACAGCGGCCGGTAATCGACCCCCAGCTCCGAGCTCGGCATCGTCGCGTCGTAGCCGTGGAAGGTGACGAGCAGGGGCCGGCGCGCGAGCCGGGCGGCACGAGCGATGCGGGCTCCGTCCGGTCCGAAGTGGGCGTGGACGAGCTGGGTGCGGGCGAGCCGGCGCTGCAGGCGTGGGCTGGTGCCGAGCCGCCAGTACAGCCACCGGTCCGCGCGGGCGGCCACCGACCCAGAACCGTCCTCGAGTACGAAGTCCGGCTCGGCCGCCAACGAGCTGTCGCGCCGGCGGATGCCGGCGAGCACCGGCGTCCACGCCCGCATCGCCTGAAGCTGGTTGACGATGAAGGTCTCCGAGCCCGGCAGCACCTCCTCGCGCCAGACCATGACCCGCCGCACGCCAGCGATGCTAGCCGGGTTGTATAGCCTGCCGCGGGTGCCGCTGACTTCGCCCCCGCTGAGAGATCCGGTCTGGGCGCGCCTGGCGGTCCGCGCCCGCGGCCGGTGGACGTCGATTCGCCACCCCGCCCTGCGGCGCGTCCACGGGCTGTCCCTCGCGGGCGGGACGGTCGTGCAGATCACCCCGGAGGCGGACATCGACATCGGCTCCGGATTCGTCGCCCGCCGCGACCTGACGCTCTCGGTCCAGGGGCGCCTGCGGATCGGCACGGGCATGTTCTGCAACCGCGACGTGATGCTGGCGGCGATGCGGGAGGTCGTCATCGGAAACGACGTCCGGCTGGGAGAGCGGGTCTCGATCATCGACCACAACCACGTGATCGAGCCGCTGGACGACCTCGCGGCGCGGTTCGGCGCCTATGAGACGGCGCCGATCGTGATCGGCGATCGCGTGCTGATCAGCGCCAACTGCGTCATCCTCGCCGGCGCCCGGATCGGCGATGACGCCGTCATCGGCGCCGGTTCCGTTGTCCGCGGCGAGATTCCCCGGGGGGTGCTGGCCGTCGGCGCGCCGGCGCAGGTCAAGCGCGTGCTGCGGCCGACCGGCGTGGGCGCGCCTTCCGCGGCCGGCGGGACGTCATGAGCAGGTAGAACGCATAGCCGATGGCCGAGCAGGCGAGAATTCCGATGATCGCCATCGGCCACGAGCGGGTCGTGATGGCGCCGAACCACACGATCTGCACCAGAAACACGTGGTAGGACGCGCGTCCGAGTTTCTCCAGCGCGCGATACACCGTCCCAGACGACTGGGCGGGAATGAGGCGGATCCCCATGTACGTCAGCCACACCGCGTAGAAGACGCTGATGAAGTTGGTGGTCCGGCTGAACGAGCTGACCAGCCAGGTGAGCCCGTTGGGGTCCTGATGGACCACCACCAGGTACACGACGCTCCCCAGCGCCAACAGCGTCAGCAGCGCCAAGCCGCGCCCGCCGAGCTCGACACGGCTCAGCCAGACGCCGGCCATGATGGCGAGCCCGTACTTGACGATCGCGGCGTCGTAGATGTAGCCGTGAGCCGGTCCGGCGGCGCCGAGCGCATGGACGTGGGGCGCCAGCAGCTCAAACCCGACATCAGCGGCGGCGACGACGAGCGTGGTGGCGACCGGAGCCCGATTGAAATACCAGAACACCGCCGGGAACAGCACGGCGAACTCCAGCATGATCGTCACAAAATAGTTACCCGGGGCGCTGGAGATCGGCAGCACGCCGACGAGCACCAGCGGTCCGATGTGCACCGCCCCCACGAGCACGGCCGCGATCAGCGCCACCGGCCAGATCCAGCCGATGGGAGCGACGAGACGCTGGACGCGCCCCTTGACGTAGTCACTGTCGTACAGGTCTGCGAGGAACTTGACGCGCCGGCGAGCCATCGACTGGGCGGCGTTGAGCCCCATGATCACGAAGAAGATCGGCACGGCCTGGCCCGCGTACAGGATCTCCCACGAGTCCTGAAGAATGGAGCTGGAGAACGCGTGCTGCACCATCACACCGATGATCGCCAGCCCCTTGACGACGTCGATCTGGCGCACGCGGCCGCGGGCGGTGGGCGCCGCGGATCGCTCGCCGCGCGCGGGGGGGCGCGTCCGCGGGGCGCGAGTGATTTTCTGCGTCTCGGCGGGAGGAATGCTCATCAGAGCTACCTCAGGCTAGAAAGCCCGCGTAAGTCCTGTCAAGTTCACACGCGAGCCCGGGGCCGGCATCGGCCGGCAACTCAAGCCGCGGCGGTTCAGAGCCGATACCACGAGTGCGCCTGGGACCGACCGCGCCTGCTATGAGCACCTCGCGACATCATTTCCTCCTGCTGCTGTGCACAGTGACCGTGGGACTTCTCGTCCCCACCGCGTCACTGGCCGCGCGGAGCACCGGCGCCCTGATGACGTTTGGCACGATCAAGACCGCGGGCGCGCATGCCACCACGCCCCGGGCACAGGCCAGGGCTGTCGCCGGCGTTCCGTGGCCGGGCAACCCGTTCTCGCCGACGAGCTTCTGGAACAGCCCGCTGGCCGCGAATGCGCCGCTGTCGCCGTCCTCGGGGCAGTACGTCGACGAGCTGCTTCGTCAGGTGCACGACTACCACCCATGGATGAACACCACCTCCTACAGCGTGCCGGTGTACGTCGTCCCCAGAAACCAGCCCACACAGCATGTGACACTCGACACATGGGGCCCGGATCTGCAACAGGCCTTCGACCAGGTTCCGATCCCATCCCACGCCAGGCCCGCCGGGGGGACCGATCAGAGCATGACCGTGTGGCAGCCCTCGACCAACCGCCTGTGGGACTTCTGGATCCTGCATCGTGCGAACGGTGGATGGCATGCCCGCTGGGGCGGCGAGATCGACAACGTCTCCACCAATCCGGGCTACTTCACCCACTCGGCGCAGACGAACAACTGGGGCGCGACGGCCACGGGGCTCCCGCTCTTGGGAGGATTGGTGACGTTTGCCGACCTTAAGCGCGGTTACATCAACCATGCGCTGTCGATTGCCATCGTCGAGACGCAGTGGGCCAAGTTCACGTGGCCGGCGCAGCGGACGGACGGAAGCAGCTTCACACCCGGCATCTGGGCGATCCCGGAGGGAATGCGCTTCCGGTTGGATCCCCACCTGAACGTCGCCCGCCTGCACCTCCCGCTCATCGACCGGATGCTTGCGCGGGCCGCGCAGCGATACGGAATCGTTGTGCGCGACAAAGCGGGTGCCGTTGTGTTCTATGGACAGGATCCCGTTACACAATCGAACAACCCGTGGCCTGCGGCCTTCGGCTACCAGTACCCCAACAACGTGCTGGATGAGTTTCCGTGGTCGCACCTGGAGGCGTTGCAAACACAGATGCAGTGCTGCTGGTGAGCGCTTTTCGAACCATTCCTATGCATACTGGTCGACGTGAGCATCCCCGCAGGGCGACGGAGCACCACCTCGGCTTCGTTGGCGACCACACCCCCGGAGAGCCCCACACCCACCGCTCGCGCGACTGAGCGCCGTCTCGTGGAACTCATGTGTGGCACTCGCACAGCGCGGGAAGACCACCGGCATGAGGCCATCGAGCTCCTGGACCGCGTCGATGCCTCGCGCCTCATCCTGCTCATGGACCGGCTCCGGCTCGGGGGGCTCCTCGGCCGCCGCCTTCTGGACCTAGGGCCCAGCCTCGATCCGTGGCTGGAGGCGCAGATCGGCGCGCGCATGGACAGGGCGGGCAAGAACGGGACGGCACACGAGCTGATCAGCCTGGCCCTCCTCACCGGGCTCGATCACGCCGGCATCCGCGCCCTCGGCCTCAAGGGAAGCATCCTGGCCCGGCAGGTCTACGACGACCCGGGCGCGCGCACGGCGGGGGACATCGACATCCTCGTCGCCGCGGCGGATCTCGACCGGGCCATCGAGGTCGTCCAGCAGATGGGCTGGCGTCACGAGCGACACGCATCCCGGACGACACGGCTGCCGGTCCTGCACGAGACGCTGGGTCGGCCGGACCTGCCCCGGGTCGAGCTCCACTGGCGCGTGCATTGGTATGAGACCAAGTTTGCCACCGACGCTCTGGCACGCGCCGAGCGCCCGGCGCCGCACCAGCCGCTCGTCATGCAGGCGGCCGATGGGGTCGCCGCCCTCATGCTCTTCTATGCGCGCGACGGCTTCTTCGGGCTGCGGATGGCGGCCGATGTGGCCGCGTGGTGGGACGCACGATGCGCCGGGGTGGATCCGGACGTGTTGATCGATCCGGTGGCCACGTCGTATCCCGGTCTCGCCGGGCCGCTGGAGGTGGCCCGGTCGCTGCTGCGCGACCTCGTGGGGCTGCCGACGAGAGCCGAGGCGGCCGGCGTGCGCCGGCGCCTGGCCGGGCAGTTGGCCACGCCGTTTGCCGATCTGGAGCCCGCTCAGGTCCTGGCCAACGCCAGCCTCGTCGATCTGCTGCTGGCGCCCCGGGGCCATCTCGGCGACGCGGTGGGGCGCGAGCTGCAGAAGATCCCGGAGAACCTCGAGCGGCGGCTCACGGTTCAGGACGGCCTGCATCCGTACCTGGAGCGCTCCGAGCATGCGCTGCGCATGCTGCGCCGCTGGGCGATGGCCCTCCTGCCCGCCCTGCTCAAGATGTGGCAGCCCGGGAGCGCGACGGCGGAGGATCGGCGCGCATGAGCGCCCGGCGCATGGCCGTTCCGGCCGACGCTCCGTGGACGCCGGCGGTCGAGGCGGCGACGGTGATGTCGTTCGTCGGCGTCTCGCGCTCCTGGGGCCGCGGCAAGCACCGCCGGCCGGTGCTGCGCGGCGTCCACCTGCAGATCCCGGGTGGCGCTGCCGTGCGCGTCGAGGGCAGCAACGGCGCCGGCAAGACGACGCTGCTGCGGATCGGCGCCGCCATCCTCGCGCCGGACACCGGCACCGTGACCGTCGACCGGCTTCCGAGCGACGGCAACTGGCGCGAATATCACCGCCGCATCGGCTTCCTGTCAGCCGGCGACCGCGGGCTGTATGCGCGCTTCAGCGTCCGGGGACATCTCGACTACGCCGCCCGCATCGCCTTTGTGCCGCGGGCCGCGTGCACCCAGGCGGTCGATGAGGCGCTCGTTCGCTTTGGCCTCGGCGACCTGGCCAAGCGCCGCGCCGACCGGCTGTCGCAGGGACAGCGCCAGCGGCTGCGACTCGCGCTGACCGTCGTTCACCGCCCGCGTGTTCTCCTGCTCGACGAGCCGCGCAACAGCCTGGACGCCGAGGGCCTGGCGATGCTTGCCGACGCGGTCGCCGACGTTCGCGCCGCCGGCGGGGCGGTGCTGTGGTGCTCTCCGGCCGGGGAGGAGCAGCCGGTCGACTTCGACCGCACGTACATGATCCGCGACGCGGCGCTCGAGGCGGCGTGAGATGAACCTCGTCGGCCAATACCTCGGCGCGGTCACCGCGACGGTCCGGCGGGACGCGGCGATCTTCGTCAGCTATCGGCTGCGGATCATCAGCCAGGTGCTGGGAACGCTGCTCAGCCTCGCCACCTTCTACTACGTCGCCAAGCTGGTGAAACCAGGGGCGGTGGGACCGCGTGACCAGTATTTCGCATTTGCGATGGTCGGCATCCTCACGACGTCGATTCTCACCTCGGCGCTGACGACGGCGCAGATCGTGCGGATGGAGTTGATGGCCGGCAACTTCGAGCGGGTGCTCGTCTCGCCGATGGGGCCGATCTGGGGCGTCGTCGCCATTGCCGCATTCCCCATCGGCTACGCCACGCTGTTCGCGAGCGCGATGCTCGGCATCTCGGCGGCCGTGTTCGGAATCCCGCTGCACGTCGTCGGTCTGGTGCCGGCGTTCGGCGTCGCCGTGCTGGGGGCGTTGTCGCTGGCGGCGATAGGGCTGCTGTTCGTGGCCGCCCTGCTCGGCTTCAAGTCGGCGATGGGGGCGACGTGGGTGATCGCGGGGCTGAGTCTGCTGGGGGGCGCCTATTTCCCGCTGCGGCTGTTCCCGGGCTGGATCCGCTGGACGTCGGAGGTCCAGCCGTTCACGCCGACGGTCGATCTGCTGCGCCACCTGCTGGTGGGGACCGCGCCGAGCGAACCCGTGTGGCTGGAACTCGTCAAGCTCGTCGGTTTCACCGCCGTCCTGGCGCCGCTGGCCCTCGGCGCGCTGGCGCTCGCGCTCCGCGTCAGCCGGCGGCGGGGCACGATCATGGAGTACTGAACGACTGTCAGAGCTCGACGAGCCGGGACTCGTCGAATCCCGCGGGCGAGAGCACGGGCCGCCCGCCATGCTCGACCCAGGCGTGGGCTTCGAACTCCGGCTGGGAGCGGGCGCCGATGATGAGCGTGCTGGGGATCCCGCGCTCGGACAGCATCCGGGAGAGGACGAGCGCCTGCACCAGGCAGCGGGAATCCGTGGGCAGCTTGCGCAGGGTGCGGGTGACGGCGTATCCGAGGCGCGCGGCGGTGACGGTGGTGTCCGGCGCGCCCGGAGCCGGCGGCGCCTGATCCAGGCGCGAGCGTGTCGTCAGCACGATGTCGCGGATCTCGCGGCGGGCCATCATCCACCGGGCGGTGACGTAGCTGGCCAGGATCTCGGCCACCAGTGTGGCCTTCAGCGCCGGGGGCATCGGCCCGGTGGGAATGACGCGACCGACGCTGAGCCGGCGTAGGCCCGGGCGGCGCGCGTGAGCGAGGGTCGCCGGCGCGGGATCGAGGTGGCGGCTGGAATCGGTCACCGAAGTGAGAGTACGACGACACGAGCCACGGCCGGGGGCCGTGGCTCGTGACACAACGTTCCGGACAGCCGGAGGCTGATGGTTGCTCCGGACAGCCGGAGGCTGATGGTTGCCTATGACGGGTAGGCCGTGTTCGGCATCCCGTACGGAAGGTCGCTGTGGGTCAGGTGACCCGCGGCCGCCGTCAGGTCGACGAGCGTCCCGTAGTCGCTGAGCGTCGGATGCTCGTAGCGATCCTCGGTCTCCTGCTCTGGAGTGATGTTCTCAGGGGTCTCCATTTGCGATCTCCTGTCGTGGTTTGCAGGTGGCAGACAGGTTAGGCGCGCCGCCGGGAAACACCAGTCCACAATTGGTGCAGGTGCAGAAATGGTGCAGGTGGCTGGGTTACACGGGCGCCGGGGCCTCGGAGGTGGCGACGCGGGGAATGACCGCCGCCGCCAGCACCTCGTCCACCCAGGCCGGATCGGACTGGACCCGCAGCCACGCCTCGGCTGACGCCAGATGCCAGAGGACGCCGAGGCTGGCCAGGCCGTTTGCGGCCGATCGGCGCAGGTCCGCCCAGTGGCGGTGCACCCACTCCAGGTCGACGTAGGCTCCGATCTCGGCGTCCGGCGCGGTCAGGACCCGCTCCATCCCGTCTGCGTCGGCGCCGGTGATCGCCGCCTGGCAGAACGGCGTGAAGTCCGCCTTCTGGCGCTGGAGCCGCACGCTGTCCGGAAGCAGGCCCCGCGCCGCGTCCCGGGCCAGCGGACGGTCGACCCGCGGGTCGAACTGGAGCTCCGGGGGGATGCTCAGCGTGTACTGGATGAGGTCCGGGTCATACAGCGGCGACACGCCGGCCACGCCGACCGCCGCGGCGCGGTGGCGCAGGTACTCCAGGCGCGGCTCTCGATGGGGCCCGTAGACCTGCAGGTCGGCCAGGTGTCGCCACCACAGCGGGCCGGACCCGCGAAGCTTCCAGGCCCACCGGTCCTCCAGCCCGGACTCCTGGACGCGCAGATGGGGCAGCAGCCAGCCAGGACCGTCGCCCTCCTCGGCGCGGCGGTCGCGCACCGCCTGACCCAGCCGGTGCGGGAGCGCCCCCTTGACGCCGATCTCACGCAGCAGCCACAGCCGCTGGTGCAGCCGTGCCGGTGGCCGTCCCGGCCAGTGCTCGATGAGCCGCAGGGCGGCGAGCAATCGCCCGCGCCGGAGCCGATCGGCTACCAGGTACGGCGCAAATCCCAGCACCTCGTCGCCGGTCTGCCCGTCGAGCATCACGCTCACGTCGTCGGCCGCGGCGCGCTCGGCGGCCGCCAGGTCAACGATCGCGCCCATGCCGGCGAGCGGCACCTGCCACGCGCGCAGGTACTCCAGCGCCTGCCAGACCATGCCCCGGGGGGCGATCTCGAACATGCGCGCGTCGACGCCGAGCGAGCTCGTCAGCTCCCGGATCTTCGCGGTCTCGTCGTACGGGGCTCCCGGGAAGATCGCCGAGTACGTGTGCAGCCGGCTCGCGGCGTCCTTGCCGGCGTGCGCGGCGGCGGCGACGATGGAGGAGTCAAGTCCGCCGCTGAGGATGACGCCGTCGGTGCCCGTCGACAGCGGCCGGGCGCTGACGTCGAGGATCGTCGTTCGCAGTCCATCGACGATCTCGGCCCGGCCGGCGGTCATCGTCCCGGCAAAGCGCGGCCGCCAGTACGTGCGCGTGGCCGCGGTGCCGTCCTCCAGGGTGATGCACTCGCCCGGCCCCAGCCGGTGGATGCCGTCATAGAGCGTTGTGCCCTCCGGGCAGGCGCCGCTGACCAGCCAGGCGGGAAAGGCGACCGCATCCGGAGCGGGCCGTGTGGCGAGGAGCGGGAGCAGGTCGCGCACCTCGCCGGCGAACAGGAGCTCGTCGGCGACGCGGCGTGTGTACAGCTGCCGGGTGGCGAGCACGTCGGTGGCCAGCAGCCCGCACCCGGAGGCAGCATCCCAGATGACGACC
>DASZMU010000130.1:0-8477 GCA_035551695.1 Solirubrobacteraceae bacterium | reverse complement strand
CCGGCGCGTCGCGGGTCGACATCGTCGGTCACTCCCAGGGCGGGATGATGCCGCGCTACTACGTGAAGTTCCTCGGCGGAGCGGCGAAGGTGCACACGCTCGTTGGGCTCGCCCCGTCCAACCACGGCACGACGCTCGACGGCCTGTTCACGCTCGCCGGCTACATCCCGGGAGCCAACGCCGCGCTGGCGGACTGCCCGGCGTGCGCCGAGCAGGAGGTCGGCTCGCCGTTCATGGTCAAGCTCAACTCAGGCGGAGACACGGTGAGCGGCGTGCGCTACACGGCGATCGAATCCGCCAACGACGAGGTCGTCACGCCGTACACGTCGGCGTTCCTGACCGGGCCCGGCGTGACCAACACGACGCTCCAGCAGCAGTGCGGGGTCGACCAGGGCGAGCACCTCTCGATGGCCTACGACCCACATCGCCGACGCCGATGTCCTGACGGCGCTTGACCCGCAGCACCCGGCGCAGCCGGCGTGCACCCCGGTGGCGCCGGTCGCCGGCGGGTAGCGGCCTTCTACCGGCTGGGGCGCCGGCTCACTCGTCGAAGTCGAAGTCGCGCGGCGGGCGCTGTTCGAACCACAGCCGGTCGTGGTCCGGCGTGTCCTGGAGAAACTCCGGGGTTTCCTCGAGCATGTCCTCGTCGGCGTCGTCGGCCTCGTCGGCGTGGGGGCCCGGCGCCGCTTCGATGTGGTACTCGGTCGTCTCGTCGCCGCCCGGGTCGGCGGGCCTGCGCGGCGAGCCGGAAGTGGTGGGGAACGGCTCGGCGTCCAGAACATCGTCCTCGGCGACAGTCCAATCCTCGAGCGGGGCGGCCTCCTCAGGAGGCGCCGGGCGGGCGGAGCCGGCCTCTGGCCGGGTGTCAGGCGGGAGTGGCGGCGCCCCCAGCGCATCCTCGTCGAGATCGTCGATCAGGTCGCCGTGCAGACCGGCGGCGTCCGTGCCCGCCGGGGCCTCGGTGTCCCACCCGTCCTCGTCGTCCTGGTCGTAGGCGAAGCCGCCGCCCACAGGCTCATCGTGCGGCTCGACCGCATCGTCGGGGTCGCGGTTGCGCCGGACGGGGCCGAGCGCCTCACGCTCGGCACGTTCCACCTCTGACGGATCAGCGCCGCGTCGGCGCTTGAGGTCGAGGTGCTCTCGTATCGCATCGTCAAGAAGACCCATACGCCAAAGGCTACTCGCCGCCCACCACGTTAGCGGTCCGCGGCTCGGCTTTCACGGTCCGGTTCTTACCCTCCCGCTTGGCCACGTACAGGGCACCGTCCGCGGCGGCGATCAACTCGTTCTTGTCGCCCTCGGAGGACGATGCCGCCCCGGCGCTGGCCGTGACGCGAAGAGCCTCCTGCCCGTCCGTCAGGGGGATCGCGAGCGACTCGATCGCCGTGCGAGCGCGCTCGGCCATCTCATACGCGCCCGCCAGGTCGGTGTGCGGGAGGATCAACGCCAGCTCCTCGCCCCCATACCGAGCGGCGACGTCGACGTCACGAGAGGTCTCGCGCAGGGCGTTGGCCACCGCGCGCAGGACCAGATCGCCCTGCTGATGGCCGTAGACGTCGTTGACGGACTTGAAGTCGTCGATATCGAGCATGATCAGGCCGACCGGATACCGGTAGCGCCGCACCTCCTCCATCTCGGCGCTCAACAGCTGCTGGAAGTGGCCATGCGTGGCCAGACCGGTGAGATCGTCGGTGATCGCCTGGCGCTGGATGTCGTGGTGAAGGTTGACGTTCGCCATGGCCAGGGTCGCCTGGGCGGCCAGGGTACGCAGGAGCTCCAGGTCGTCGTCGCTGAAGTGATCCTCGCGGCAGACCGTGATCACGCCGTGGGCGGGTCCACCGGGCACGATCGGCCCCAGCGCGACCGACGCGATGTGCACGCCGTCGGCGGTCGCCTGACCAACGCCGCCGGCGCTCAGCGCCCGCCGCTCAGCCTCGTGGATCGGCGTCTCCACGTCGGCCAGGCGGCCGACGTGCCCCGCCTCGGTCAGCGGCTCGGCGGCGCTCTCGCGCGCGCTCACACGCCCGTGCTGCGCGTCGGTCGCGTCCATCGCCGTCCTCAGCGCCAGCTCGAGCAGCGCCTGGCGGTCCAGTCCGGACGCGAACGCCTCGCCGATTCGGCGGATCGACTCCCTGACCCGGGAGCGCTCCTGTTCAAGCTCGTCGAGGCGGCGCTCGAGCTGCCGGGACATGGTGTTGAACTCCTCCCCGAGGAGGGCGAACTCATCCCGGCCGGCGGTTGGCACCGGGGAGGAGAAGTCGCCGCCGGCCAGGCGCCGGGCGGCGTCGAGGAAGCGGGAGAGCTGACTCTGGAGCGCGCGTGATGAGAGCAGGGAGAAGAAGAACGCCAGCACCAGGAAACCCGCGATGAAGACGGCCGCCAGCAGCCGGTCGGCGGCGACCGACCCGCTGACGGCCTCATCGGAGAGGATCAGAACGTCGACCCGGCTGGTGCCGAATCCCGCAAGGCCCGGGCCCGTGGTCGCGAGGCGGTAGCTGCGCGAGCCGACCGTGACCGTCCCGTGCCGTGCCGGCAGGGAGCGGGCCGTGGTCGCTGGCAGCGTCGAGGCGAGCACGCTCGCCCCGGAGCGCACCACGACCTGGATCCCCGGACCAGCGAGCTCGTGGGCATACTGCTCCGCGGTCAGCTGCGAGACCGCGAACGTTCGGATGGGGCGGCCGGTCGAGCCGGTGACCACGGCTATCCCCGGAGCGATCGCCGTGCGGGTGCCGACCGCGGCGACGATCGTCCCCCCGACCCGGACGGTCACCCGCGCCAGCCTCGCCTCCCCGCCAAGCCGTGACGTGCGACCGGGCAGTTGCGCGACGGGAACGAGCGCGAGCTCCCGCGCCAGGGTCCGGGCCTGCAAGCTCGCCTGCGTGCTGGCGCTCGCGTAGATGCTCCGGGCAACGCCGGCCACGCCGTTGGCGCGGGCATCCGCCTTGCCGGACTGGCTGTCGTCGATGAGCCGAAAGACGAGGAAGGCCATCGCCGCCATGGGGACGACGACGATCACGACGAAGAAGGAGGTCAGTCGTGTGCGAAAGCTCATCGGTGCCGAAGCTGAGCGTACCCGCCGATTCCAGGGATTTTCAAAGGCTGGGCGCGCTCGTACAAAACGCACCGGGCACCGAGAAATGAACGCGGGGGCCGACTACACTAGGCGCGTACCGCGCGGCCCATAGCCGCCGCTCGGGGCTATAGCTCAGTTGGGAGAGCGCCTGGATCGCACCCAGGAGGTCGCCGGTTCGAGTCCGGCTAGCTCCATCAATCAATCAAGAAGGCCCGGTGATAGGCGACGTCATCGATGGCGTACGAGAACTCCCCGGCGCGTCAGCGAGTCGATCTCGACGGCGTCGTAGCCGAGTTCCGCCAGGACCTCCTCGTTGTGCTCGCCGCGGCGCGCCGGGACCCGCTCAGGGTCGCCGTCGTCGTCGCTGAAATGCCACGGCCGCCCCGGCACGGTGATCTCGCCTCCGTCGCGGTCCGGGACGGTGCGCGTCGCCCCCCACTGCTTCGCCCAGTCCGTGTCCGCCATGCCCGCGAGGGTCCGCATGCGGCCGGTGGCGATCTTCGCCTCGTCGAACTGGGCGTCCAGCGACGCCATGTCATCGAACGTCCAGATCCACTCCTGCACGATCCCGCGCAGCGCGTCCAGGTTCTGCGCCCGCGCCTCCGGGGTGGCAAACCGCGGGTCGTCCGCGAGATCAGGGCGCCGCATCGCAGCCTGGTAGAAGCGAAACGACAAGCTCCCGACGAGACTCATCGGGCTGACGAACGTCCCCCCGCCCGGAGCGGTGAAGAACACGGCGTCAGCGGCGCCCAGGATCGGCGGCTCCGCCCCAAGGTCCTCGCCGCCCAGGTCGACGTGCACCCGCTCGTTGATCGCCACCATCACCGCCGCCATCGCGACATCGACATACTGCCCCTCGCCGGTCAGGTCACGGTGATGCAGGGCCGCGAGGATCGCGATCGCCGCGTGCAGCCCGGTGTACACGTCGCCGTGCGACAGCGCATCGGTCGCCAGCCGCCCAAACTGCGCCTCGGTCGTCGCGGTGACCCCGGCCTCCGCCTGCACCGTCGGCGCGTACGCCGACCGAGACCGCCAGGACCCGTGCTGCCCATAGCCCGTGATCGACGCGTACACCACTCCCGGATTGCGCTCAGCCACTCGGTCATAGCCCAGCCCAAACGACGCCAACGTCCCCGGGCGGAAGCTCTCGACGATCACATCCGCCCACTCACACACCCGCAACGCCACCTCACGCGCACCCGCCACATTGAGGTCGATCGATACGTTGCGCTTGCCCGCGTTCTGTTGCGCGTAATACCCCGAGATGCCGTCCCGGCGCGGGACCGCCTGGCGCGACAGGTCCCCGCTCGGCGGCTCCAGCTTGATCACCTCGGCACCCAGATCCAACAGCGTCTCCCCACACAACGGCCCGGCCAGCACCCGCGTGAAATCGAGAACGTGAACGCCGGCGAGAGGACCAGACATCGTCACCGCCCCTCAAACCGGGCCAGACCCACGCCATTCTCACGAAGCGACTCCACCCCCGCCCGGAAATCCGCCGAGCGAAAGATCGGCCGCTGCACCTCGGCCATCGCCTCATCAGCCGCGCCCACCCCCCGGCTGACCGCAATCGACACCAGCGCCTTGGTCGCCGCGTGCGCCACGGTCGGACCGCCCGCCAGCTCCCGTGCCAGCGACATCACCGCCGCATCGAGTTGCTCGTCGCCGACAACGCGATTGATCACGTTCCAGCGCTCCAGCGTCCGCGCGTCATAGCGACGCCCCAACATCGCCATCTCCTTCGCCCGCGCCGCGCCGGCCCGCTGGGCGACCCGCTGAATCCCGCCCATCAACGGATGCAGGCCGACGGTCGCCTCGACCGACCCCAGCTTCGCCGACTCCGCCGCCACCACCAGATCACACGCCAGCGCCAGCTCAAGCCCGCCACCGACACACACCCCGTGCACCGCAGCGACGACCGGAACCGGCAGCTCATCAAACGCCCGCAGGACTTCCAGCATCGGCCAGTCGAGAACCCCATCGCCGCGCTCCGCGGCCGGCAGCATCGACTCAAGATCAGCCCCGGCGGAGAAGTGACGCAGCCCACTGCGAAGCACCACCACGCGGGCACCCTCCGCAGCCGCCCACCCCAACCCCTCAACAATCATCCTCGACAACGCCGGGTCGAGCAGGTTGTACGGCGGATAGCGCATCGTCAACAGCCCCACTGTCCCATCGATGCTGCGCTCAACCCCCGGCCGAAGCTGGCTTGCAATTTGCATGTCAGTCATGAAGGCCACCGTACCCGTGGCAGCCCAGGCCGTCGACTGGTCCCGCGAACAGGTCCTGCCCCTTCCTTGTCCTGGGTCGCAAGTGGTGCCCGGAGGCTGCGGCTCCCATGTCAGCGGCCTTGGAACTGCAGCGCGGGTCGAGGCTTGCCGGCCTTGATGGCATCGACCGCGGACGCCAGGCCGGCCTCGACGTCGTCGGTCTCGAACAGGGGCATGGCGATGTCGAGCATGGCCTCGTCGGCGGCGGCGACGCCACCGACAGCCCAGGCCCGCAGCAGCGCCTTGTGCGCGGCGTGGGCGCGGGTCGGGCCCGTCGCGGCGCGCTGGGCGAAGGCCCTGGCCTCGTCGAGGAGCGCGTCGTCGGCGATGACCCGATTCACCACGCCGGCGGCGGCCATGACCGCTGCCGGAACCCGCTCGGAGGTCAGCGCCCACTCAAAGGCCCGGGAGCGCCCGGCGCGCTCGGCGACGCGATAGATGCCGCCGAGCAGGGTGACGAGCCCGAGCGTCTGTTCCGGGTGCCCAAAGCGCGCGGATTCGGCTGCGAAGATGACATCGGCACGAAGTGCGAGCTCCAATCCTCCACCGAAACACAGCCCGTGCACCGCGGCGATCACCGGGAGCGGTAGCCGCTCGAACTCGTTGAACACGGACATGTGGCGCTCGAACAGCGTCCGCAGCGCGCGCGCGTCCGCCTCTGGCCAGGGCGTGATGTCGCCGCCCCAGCTGAAGTCCGGGCCGTCGCTGCGGAGCAGCACCGCGCGGGCGTCGCTGCGGCCGACCTCGTGGAGCGCGTCCTCGAGGTCGTCCGCCATCTGCTCGTCGATTCGGTTCTGGGGCGGATTGTCAAGTGTCAGCGTGGCGACGCCGTCGTTGATGGAGCATGTGAGATGGGGCATGACCGACCTCTGGGTGGATGCATGATGGGATGTACGGGTTGACGTGTGCGCTCTAGTGTCGCGTCCGGTAAGTTCGGTGGCACCAAGAGGTACCACTGGTGAGTGCATGGCAAGGACGCAGGATCCGACGTGTGGCAGCGCCACACGAGGATCCGAGGACGCCGCCAGGGGTGCCTCGACTGCCAGCGAATTTGCCTGACGGGACACTAGGTGAGGTACTCGCGGAACCACGCGCGCGCGGCCCCGCTCGCCTGCGGAAAGCTCGAGAGGTAGGGGTGGAAGTGCCCGCCGGGGATGAGCTCGAGTCGCTTGGGCTCGAGCGCCCGCGCATAGGCATCCAGGGCGACATCGGTGAGCGTGATCGTGTCGTCCACTGCCACCACCATCAGCAAAGGCGTCGGCGAGACCCGGGCGATCCAGACGCCGGGCTCGTACATCCGGGCAGCCCGCGTGGACCGGACGGTGACCGTGTTGACAAACGTCCCGTCACGGACTGGCTGCAGATAGAACTCGATCGCCTCCGGCGCACGATAAGCCGCAGACTCAGCCGGGTCGGTGCTGACGACCGCCTGATAGTGGGGAGCCTCACCCCGCGCCTGCGCGCGCTCGTCGGCGGCGAACTCGTCCTCCAGCGCCGTGACACGATCCGGCGGGACCCGGCGCCGTCCCTGCTCATAGCCGCTGATCGTCGGGACCTGGGCGACCACACACCGCAGCCGACGGTCGGTGGCCCCGAGCACGATCGCGTGGCCGTCGGCATAGCTGGTGCCCCACAGTCCGATCCGCTCGGAATCGACCTGGGGGATGCTTTCCAAGAACGAGATCGCGCGGCGCCAATCGGCGATCTGCCGCCATGGGTCGACGTCCTGGCGCGGCTCGCCCTCGCTCGCTCCGAACCCGCGGTGATCGTGCACCAGGACCGCGAACCCGTCATCGGCGAACCCCCGGGCGAACCGCTCGAGACCGTGTTCCTTGATCCCGGCGTAACCGTGCGCCATCGTGATCGCCGGATGCGGGCCCGGGCCGTCAGGCCAGAGCAGCCATCCACGAAGCCTGACTGCGCCCTCGGCCTCGAACTCGACGTCGTCGCGCTCGGTCACGTCAGCAGGTCCCGCTCAGGTCGCCGTTGTAGAAGTAGCCGGGATCGAGCACTCCGGTCAAACGCTTGCGCAGCTCGGCCGAGAACCGCAGCGACGCGCCGAGCGGACGGTGGTGGATCGCGACATTGACGATCTCGCCGCGCTCGTCCTTGACCAGGATGGTCACCCCTCTGAGCTCAAGCCCTCCCAACGCCGTGGCTTCCCATTCCAGGTAGCTCCGCGGGCCGCGGCTCGCCGCGTGCGTGAACCGCAGCGATTCATAGATCCCGCTCGCCGTCTCCATCAGCCGCATGACCTGCTCACGCCCCTCGACCGGGCGCATGAGGTTGGCCCCCTCCAGCACGACGTCGTCGGCACATGCGGCGCCGAACCGCTCAGCTGACTTGCGGGCGAACGCGTCCGTCCAGCCCTGCGGACCAACCTCCGCCGCCGTGATCTCTTCATCATCGGAGACGGTCTGCGCGAGGAACTGACCGAGCTGCGCGGCAACGACGGACGGCCGCTCGAGGTGAGGCCAATGACCGGCCCCCTCAATCGCCACCGTGTCCACCGACGCGAACCGCGAGGACACCCCCACAGCCACGAGATCCTCGGTGACGAAGCCATCGCCGGCGCCGCGTACGATGAGCACCGGTCCTCTGTAGGCGCTCCTGGCGCCACCGCCGGGCAGGCCCGCGTTCCAGGAATCCACCAAGGCGCGGACGACCTGGGGTCGGACGGTCGCGCTGATCCGCACGAGGCGCTCGAGGTCGGTGTCCGGCAAGCCCACCGACAGCTGCCGACGCAGGGCGCGCTGCCGCATGAGATCTCGACCGAGGGTTCGGAACGGCGCGACCGCCTCGTCCGGCAGCCGCGTGCCCGCCAACGGCACCGGAGCCAGCAGCACCAAGCCCAAGGCCAGCCCCGGGCGGTCGGCGGCAACCAGCTCGGCGACCGGCGCCCCCATGCTCTGCCCGACGATCACAAAGGGTTTGCCGATGGTGTCGACGACGAAGCCGACATCGGCGGCGAAGCGTTCGTATGTGAACGGCCCGGTCGCCCCGGCGCGATCACCCATACCGGCGAGATCGAGCTGGACGCTCTGAAACCCCGGTGCCTCCAGCTCGGCGATCACCTTGTCCCACACGAACTGGTCGTCGAGGAACCCGTGCACGAAGATGACAGCGCGGTCGCC
>DASZMU010000129.1:0-17079 GCA_035551695.1 Solirubrobacteraceae bacterium | reverse complement strand
GGCGACCAAGGTTTCCACTCGGACCGCGCCCGCACCAGGGCCTCCCCTGAATTAATCCCCAAGAGACGGCGGTCGGCCCTGCGCCTCATCGGCAACCGTGAGAGGAAGTGGACGATGCTGGGCTCGAACCAGCGACCTCCGCCTTGTCGAGGCGGCGCTCTCCCAGCTGAGCTAATCGTCCGGGAGGACGTAAATGTAGCGGAGGTGGGCCGCGGGAGCCGGGCGGAGCGGGGGAGGGGCGGTTGCCGCTGCGCCCCCGGGCCGGACCGGGCCGGCGGGCGCTGCACGCGCGGGTAGACTGGCCGCCGATGAGGCGCGGTCTGCTCATCGTGTCCTCGGCGCTCCTGGGGATCCTGGCCCTCGTGGCGCCGATCGCCGCGGCGGTTGCGGGCGCGACGAATCCGAGTCCGGCGGGCCACGCGGCGGACACCGCTCTGACGCCCGTGCACGTCCGCCCGGCGACCGGTGGCCCGCGCAGCGCGTTCGCCGTCAGCCTCCGGATCCCCACCACGACCGGGACCTCCGGGCAGTACCGCCGGACGGACTCGCTGACCGTCACCGGGCCGCGCCGGACCGGGTGCGTGTGGCGCGCCGCGATGGGACTCCCGGCGGGGGCGGCCGGCAGCACGGTGCGGGTGCGGCTGGTTCCGGGACGGCTCGGCGGCCACTGGTGTGCCGGCCGCTTCCAGGGCGTCGTCACCGAGAGCCAATCGGTCATCTGCGGCCCCAATCCGGCGCGGGCCTGCCCACTGGTGATGATCGCCTCCCAGACGATCGGCCGCTTCCGGTTCCGGGTCCGCGGCTGAGGCGACGTCCCGCGCCGGGCGGGCCGCCCGGCCACCGCCGTCCGCGGCCCCGTTGCACCGGAAACAGGCCGCGGAAATCGTGCCAGCGGGGCTATCCACCTCAGTACCCCGGGTTCAGGCGCGGCCCGGCTGAGGCGGCCGATGGGGACGGGGACGCGCCGAAACGACCCAGCCGCGGCTGACGGCACGCCCGCGATGAGAGAGAGCCGGGCCTGGATCGCGCCGGGGACGGGACCCCCGGCCCCGGCTGGGCCCGGTCACACGTCCGCCCGCCACAGGCTTTGGGGGCTCATGCGTCCTATACACCGGTAATCCCCCCAAACCCCCTCCCGGACACGTACCGTCACTGCTGACGACGAGGGGGAGCGAACTGGAGACCGCTCGTGCCAAATCGTGCACCCGCCACACGATTCGTCACCACGTGCACGCATAGCCCCAAATCTGCGCCAGATCTCCTCACGCGATCCGGATTTGGCGCGTTAGGCAGGTCGCGCACCGTGGATCCGCCGGCGGCCGACGGGCCGGGCCGGCTTCTCTTCGCCGGCGGCCGGCCGCCCGTCGTCTCTCAACCCGCTGGCGTGGCGGAATCCGACCGCCTACCGTAGATAGACCGCGAAGAAGTCCCGGTCGTCCGGGGACAGGTAGCGCGTCGCCGGGCGCGTCATGCTCGGCAGGAGGCTGCTCGGACTCCCCGCGTCCGGCTGCGCGTATGAGTTGAACGTCGTCCAGTAGGAGTTGATGTCGAGCTGCATCGCCCGGATCGCTCCCGCCCGAATCAGGATCTGAGCCAGGGAGCCGACGGTCTGGTAGTTGGCGGCCGCGTAGATCAGGTCGCCGTGGGCGTCGATGCCGACGCCGGAGCGCCAGACGCGGACCGCGTTGCCCAGCGTCGCGCCCCACTCGGGCCCGTCGCTGAGGTTCGGATTGGGCCGACCGCCCTCGACGATCAGCGGCAGGTTCTGGCGCGCGTAGTCGACACCCGCCGGGATGCTGGGCCCCCAGCTCCAGTTGACGACGTCGACCCGGCCGTCGGTGTAGTGAACGAACGTCCCCATCCCGTCGTGGAGCGCGGCATACGTGTGGCCGCCCACCGCGAACCCGCCGTTTGAGTCCTGAAGCTTGAAGCCGCTGTTGAACGTGGCCAGCAGCCGCGGACGCAAGGACGGCGGCACCTCCATCGGCCCACGGTTGGGAATCGTCACCGACGGCTCGAGCTGGCCGGGGTACAGGACGACCGACGTCCGCTTGGGATCGATCCACGCGACACCCGCGACCATCTGGGGGTAGTTGGGATCGCTGCGGAACTGCGTGATCTGGACGGGGGCATTTGAGCCGCTCCATGTCTCGGTCGGTACCCACACGCCCTCGCCGGACAGCGCCGGGGAGACGAGCGGGCTGATGTCCCGCGGGTGGATCTGGGCCACGGGACGGCCCTTGAGCGAGAGCCTGCGGAGTGCCGGCCCTCCGGTCGACGGCGCGTTCAAGCTGTAGTAAAAGCTCTCTATCGTCGTCGCGATTCCGGCGCCCCCGTGGTCACGAAGCCACTCGAAGGTCCGGATCGTGAAGCTGGAGTTGGACGGCCCCGCCATCGTCGTTCCGTAGGAGATGGAGATCGGCACGAGGCAGATGGCGATCGTCAGCCACAGCACGCGACGCAGGCGCTGCGACGGCGTCAGCAGCGGCGGCAGCGGCCGCCGGCGGCCGCGCGGGGACGGTGTACGAGCGGCGGCGAGTTGTCCTGTAGGCGGCATCGAGCGGGTCTCGGTGGGCCGGGCACCGGCCGTGAGTTCACGTTCGCCTCGGTCCGTCGCCATCCTGCCCGGCGTCCGGATGTGAGAGAAATTTCATTCCCACGCGGGAGGCGAACGCGCGCGGGGCGGCGAAGATGGTACAAGCAAGGGGTCGACCATGGCCAAAGCGCATGCGGCGCCGCGCGCGAACTCAGCGGCCGAGCATCGTCGTGCCCGGCCGCAGACCGGCCTTGCACCGGTGCGCACTGCGCCCCGCTCGACGGAGCGACGGCGCCGCGAGCAGCACTTCCGCCGCCGGCGGCGCGATCTGCTCACGGATGCGGTCCTCGCACTCGTGCTGGCGATTGTCCTGACGTCGCTGACCGCCGGCCTGGGCATCCTGCTGCTGGTGGTCGTGCCGGTGGCGGCGGGACTGGTCGCCTATCGCGTCGTTCAGCGCCGGCTCGCCCGCCGGGCACTTGAGCCGCAGCGGGGCCCCCGGTGGCGCACCGTGCGCCACTAGCATCCGCGGGCGCGATGGACTACGAGCTTCCTGACGGGACGACGCTGACGCTGCCTGACGGCGCGACGGGCGCCGATGCCGCCGCCGCGATCGGCGCCGGGCTGGCCCGTGCCGCGCTGGCGATCAAGGTCGATGGCGAGCTGCGTGATCTCGCCCGGCCCCTGCCGGGAGGGAACGGGACCCAACCCACCCACGCCCCCAAGCTCGAGATCCTGACCGAGCGCAGCGGCGTGGAGGCGCTCCAGCTCGTCCGCCACGACGCCGCCCATGTCCTCGCCGCGGCGGTGCTCGACCTCTACCCGGGCGTCAAGATCTCGATCGGTCCCGCGATCGACAACGGCTTCTACTACGACTTCGACTTCCCAGAGGGCGTCACCGTCAACGATGAGGACTTCCCGCGGATCGAGGCCGAGATGCGGAGCCACATCAACGCCGACGAGCCGTTCGTGCGTGAGGACATCCCCGTCCACCAGGCCCTCGAGCGCTTCCGCGCCGAGGATCAGCCCTACAAGGTGGAGCTGATCGAAGACCTGATCACAAACGAGGGCGCCGAGACGGTCTCGCTGTACACGAACGGGCCGTTCACCGACCTGTGCCGCGGACCCCATGCCCCCTCCACCAAGCGGATCAAGGCGTTCAGGCTGCAGTCGGTCGCCGGCTCCTACTGGCGCGGTGATGCGACTCGCCAGATGCTCACGCGCGTGTATGGGACGGCCTTCTTCTCCGACAAGGACCTCAACGAGTACCTCGAGCAGCTCGAGCGCGCCCGGGCCAACGACCACCGCCGGCTGGGACCGCAGCTCGGCCTGTTCACCTTCTCAGAGACCGCGCCGGGTTCGGCGTTCTGGTTCCCTGCCGGGACCGAGGTCTTCAACTCGCTGGTGGCCCTCAGCCGCGAGATGGGCCGCCCGCGCGGCTACACCGAGGTCAAGACTCCGCAGCTGTACGACCGCTCGCTGTGGGAGACCTCCGGCCACTGGGAGAAGTACCGCGAGCACATGTTCACGACGGAGTCCGAGAACCGGCCGATGGCACTCAAGCCGATGAACTGCCCCGGCCACTGCCAGCTGTACCTGATGCGCCCGCACTCCTACCGTGACCTGCCGGTCCGGTACTTCGAGCCGGGGCTGCTGCACCGTAACGAGCCGAGCGGCACGCTGCACGGGCTGTTGCGGGTGCGCCACTTCGCCCAGGACGACGCCCACATCTTCTGCACCGAGGAGCAGATCCAGGACGAGGTCGCCGGCGTGCTGGAGTTCGCCTTCGCCACCTACGCCGTCTTCGGACTCGACGTGCGCCTCGAGCTCTCGACCCGCCCGGACAACCGGATCGGTTCCGACGAGCTGTGGGACCACAGCGAGGCGGCGCTGAAAGCCGCGCTCGACAGCCAGGGCCTGGAGTACGCGATCAACGAGGGCGACGGTGCGTTCTACGGCCCCAAGATCGACATGCACATGACCGACTCGCTCGGGCGCTCGTGGCAGCTCGGGACCTGCCAGCTGGACTACAACTTTCCGGAGCGCTTCGGCCTGACCTACACGGGCGCCGACAACACCGAGCACCAGCCGGTGATGATCCACCGCGCGCTGATGGGTTCCTACGAGCGGTTCATCGGGATCCTGCTTGAGCACTACGCCGGCGAGTTGCCGGTGTGGCTGGCGCCGGTGCATGCGATCGTGCTGCCGATCGCCGACCGGCACCTGGAGTACGCGGAGCGCGTGCACGCGCGGCTGGCCGAGCCCGGGCTGCGGGTCGAGGTCGACGACCGGACCGAGTCGGTGGGCCGCAAGATCCGCGACGCCGAGCTGCGGAAGATCCCGTACATGCTGGTCGTCGGCGACCGCGAGGCCGAGGGCGAGGAGGTCAGCGTGCGCGAGCACCGAGCCGGCGACACCGGGACCGCGTCGGTGCACGCCTTCGCCCAGCGCGTTGTCGACCAGGTCAAAAGTCGCTCGGATCGCTGATCCGTCGCTATAATCCGTCTCGTTGATTCATCTTCATCCCAAACGGCGCCGCCCCGCTTGAAGCAAGCCGCCGCGCCAACCAGCTAGTGCCGGTACCGCGTAGATTTGACCGGCGCCCGCCCGAGCGGGACCAAACTCGGATCAACGACCGCATTCGCGTGCCTGAAGTACGGCTCGTGGGTGAGGACGGCAAGCAGATCGGTGTCATCAAGACATCCGAGGCGCTGGCGTACGCCCAGGAGCGTGACCTGGACCTGGTCGAGGTCGCCCCGGACGCCCGGCCGCCGGTGTGCCGCGTGCTCGACTACTCGAAGTACAAGTACGAGCAGGCCCAGAAGCAGAAGGCCGCGCGCAAGCATCAGCAGCAGATCACGATCCGAGAGATCAAGTTCCGGCCGAAGATCGCCCAGAACGACTACGACACCAAGAAGGGGCACGTCGAGCGTTTTCTGCTCCACAAGGACCGCGTCAAGGTGACGATCATGTTCCGCGGGCGCGAGGTGACCCACCCGGAGCGAGGCACCGCGCTGCTCGACAAGCTCGCCGGCGAGCTGTCGGAGCTCGCAATTGTCGAGCAGCATCCGATCCAGGATGGGCGCAACATGACGATGATGCTCGCGCCGTCGAAGGCGGTTCTGGCCGGGGAGAAGGACGGCAAGTCCGAGGCACCGCCCCCGGATGGCAACTCCGCTGTCGCCCACGGCACGACCGAGGCCCCGGCGTCCGACAGCACGCCTGACGTTCCGGCCTCCGAGGGCACCACCGATGCTCCGGCTGGAGAGGGTGCAGTTCCCACGGCGCAGAGCAGTGGCCAGGAGCATCAGAACGGGAGTTCCGACGCGTCGTCACCGGCTCCGAGCGACGCCGCGGCCTGACACGCGCCGCTGAGGCGGCGCGCCGGCGGCGAATCCGGGGTCTGCTGCCGGCTGCGATGGAGACCGGCGAGCGCCCGGGGTCAATCGTCGAGCGGTGGGCGTCTGCTTTACTCTGGCGTCGCAATGCCGAAGATGAAGACCCATTCCGGCGCCAAGAAGCGCTTCAAGCTGACCGCCAAGGGCAAGGTCGTCGGCCGTCACTCCTTCACCAGCCACATCCTGGAGAAGAAGTCGCCCAAGCGCAAACGGCGCCTCGGACAGCCGGCGATCATCTCCAAGCACGACGAGGGCCGGGTCAAGACGCTCCTGGGGGCCAAGAAGTCATGACCCGCGTCAAGCGCTCACTGCACGCCCGCAAGAAGCGGCGCGCCACGCTGAAGCTGGCCAAGGGCTACCGGGGCGATGCCAGCCGGCATTACCGGACCGCCAAGGAGGCGGTGCTCAAGGCCGATCAGTACCGGTATCGCGACCGCCGCAACCGCAAGCGCGACTTCCGCCGCCTGTGGATCACCCGCATCAACGCCGCCGCTCGCCAGAGCGACCTGTCCTACTCGCAGTTCATGCATGGCCTGCAGCTCGCCGGCGTGGAGCTTGATCGCAAGATCCTCGCCGACATGGCCGTGCACGACGCCGACACCTTCCGACGCTTTGCCGACCGCGCCCGCGAGGCGCTGGCGGCCGGCTGAGCTCTCAACGCCGATCACCAGCACCGCCACCCGGGCGCCGCTTCTCCTGAAGCCGGCGCCTTTTTTTATCCCCAAGGCAGACCAGCCACGTGACGATCACCAGCCCCCACAACGAACACCTCAAAGAGATCCGCAAGCTCAATCAGCGCCGGCGCGAGCGGGCGCGGTTGGGCCGGTTCGTCGCCGAGGGCGAGGATCTGCTGGCGGCCGCCGACGCGGCCGGGTGGCAGGTGCTCGAGCGATACGCCGCCGCCGGCAGCGGTCTGCCGGGCACCGAGGTGGAGCCCAAGCTGTTGGCGCAGGCCTCCGAGCTCGGCTCCGGGACGCGGACGCTGGCCGTCTTCCCGGAGCGGTGGGCGCCCGCCGTGACGGGGCCGCTCTGCGTATACCTCCACGGCGTCCACGACCCCGGCAACGTCGGCACGATCCTGCGCTCCGCCGACGCGTTCGGCGCCTCGTCGGTGGCGATCGGTCCCGGCACCGCCGACCCGTTCGGCCCGAAGGCCGTCCGGGCGAGCATGGGTGCCGTATTCACAGTGCCGCTCGCGCGTGCGTACGGCGACCTCGGCCAGCTCCCGGGCACCACCGTCGCCCTCGCCGCCGGCGCGCCGACGCCGCTGGACCAACTCACCCTCACCGACGTCACGCTGCTGATCGGCTCTGAACGTCACGGGCTGCCGGACGAGATCCTCGAGGCCGCCGACCACGTCGGCCAGATCCCCATCGCCAACCACTCGCTCAACGCGGCGATGGCAGCCACGGTGGCGCTGTATGAGGCGTCTAGGATCCGGCGCAAATGACAGAGCGCGTCGCCCAGATCCAGGAGGAGGCCCAGGCGGCGATCGGCGCCGCCGCCACCACCGACGCCCTCGAGGACGTCCGCGTTCGCTACCTCGGCCGCAAGGCCGAGCTCCCCAATCTCCTCCGCAACGTCGCTCAGCTCCCACCGGAGGAGCGGGCCGCCACCGGCAAGGCCGCCAACCAGGCCCGCCAGGCGCTTGAACGAGCCATCGAGGACCGCGCCGGGCAGCTCGCCACCACCGAGCTCGAGCAGCGTCTCGAGCAGGACCGCCTCGACGTGACCCTGCCCGCCGACCCGCTCCCGGCGATCGGCCGGCTGCACCTGATGACCCAGACCCGGCGCGAGATCGAGGACGTGTTCATCGGCCTGGGCTTCAACGTCGCCGAGGGGCCTGAGGTCGAGACCGTCTACTACAACTTCGACGCGCTCAACCACGCCCTGACGCACCCGTCCCGGCTGCTGACCGACACCTTCTACATCAAGGGCGAGCAGGAGCAGGTCGACATCTTCGATCCGGAGACCGCGCTGCTCCGCGTCCACACGTCGCCGATGCAGGTCCGCGCGATGCAGAGCCAGCCGCCGCCGATCTACATCATCGTGCCCGGGCGCGTCTACCGCCCGGACTCCGACGCGACCCACACGCCGCAGTTTCACCAGATCGAGGGACTCGCCGTCGACGAGGACGTCACCCTCGCCGACCTTAAGGGCACGCTGCTGACGTTCGCGCGCGCCATCTTCGGCGAGGAGCGCCAGGTCCGCCTGCGCCCGCACTTCTTCCCGTTCACCGAGCCGAGCGTCGAGGTCGACGTCTCCTGCTTCAACTGCGTCGACGGAGTCACCGCCGACGGTCAGCGCTGCCCGCTGTGCAAGGGCACGGCGTGGATCGAGATCCTCGGCTCCGGAATGGTCGACCCCAACGTGCTCGCCGGGGTGGCCGACAACGGCTACGACCCGGAGGCGGTGCAGGGCTTCGCCTTTGGGATGGGGATCGAGCGCATCGCCATGCTCAAGCACGGCGTCCCGGACCTGCGCCTGCTCTACGACAACGACATCCGCCTCCTGGAGCAGTTCTAAGTGTCCCGCTGCAGACACCCGATGCCACCGAGAGAGGCCTCTGGTGGATGCTGCGCAAGGACGCAGGAGCCGACGCGCAGCAGCGCTGCGCGAGGCGACGAGGACGCCGCGCAGCGCCGCCAGAGGCCACTCGAATGGCGAGCGGTGTCTGGAGGGGGGCACTAGTGCGCGTCCCCGTCGAATGGCTCCACGAATACTGCGCGCCGGACCTGAGCACGTTCGGCCTCGCCGACCGCCTCGCCATGACCGGCACCGAGGTGGAGCGGGTGGAGACGCACGGCGTCGCCGGCCTGGACAACTTCGTCGTCGGCAAGGTTGTCGAGGCCCACCAACACCCGGACGCCGACCGCCTCCGCGTCTGTCTCGTCGACACCGGCAACGGGGACCCGTCGCAGATCGTCTGCGGCGCCCCGAACGTGGCCGCCGGGCAGACGGTGGCGGTGGCCAAGCCGGGCGCGGTCATGCCGGACGGGACGAAGCTCAAGGTCGCCAAGCTGCGCGGCCAGGCGTCGAACGGGATGATCCTCGCCGAGGACGAGGTCTCCATCGGCACCGAGCACAACGGGATCATGGTGCTGCCGGACGAGATCCCCGCCGGCACCCCGCTGCAACGGGTGCTGCCGATCACGACCGACGTCCTCGTGCTCGAGGTCACGCCCAACCGGCCGGACTGCCTGGGCATCTACGGCGTCGCCCGCGAGGCCCACGCCGCCACCGGGGCCCCCCTGGCCCCGCCGCCCTGGACCGAGGATCCCGCCGCCGCCAATGCGAAGGAACGCGCCGTCCACGACCTGGCCCGCATCGTCGTCGAGGCTCCGGACCTGTGCCCGCGGTTCACCGCCCGGGCGTTCGAGGACGTCAAGATCGGCCCGTCGCCGCCGTGGCTCAAGGCGCGGCTGATGGCCGCCGGGCAACGGCCGATCTCCAACATCGTCGACATCACCAACTACGTGATGCTGCTCAGCGGGCAGCCGCTGCACGCCTTCGACCTCGACCGGATCGCCGGGGCGCAGCTCACCGTTCGCCGGGCGGGCGACGAGGAGACGATGCAGACGCTCGACGGGCAGACACGGACGCTGAACTCCGACATGGTCCTGATCGCCGACGCCGAGGGCCCCACGTCGATCGCCGGGATCATGGGCGGGGCCCGTTCCGAGGTCACGCCGGAGACCAGCCGCGTGCTCATGGAGGCCGCCAACTGGGACGGCGCCAACATCCATCGCACGTCGCTCAGACTCGGCCTGCGCAGCGAAGCCTCCAGCCGCAACGAGAAGGGGCTGCAGCCCGAGCAGGCGATGGAGGCCCAGGCCGTCGCCACCCAGCTGATGATCGACCTGTGCGGCGCGCGGCTCGTGCCCGGGACCATCGACATCGGCGGCGACGGCCCGCCGCCCAAGACGATCCGCCTGCGCGACGCGCGCGTCAGCGGCCTGCTAGGGGTCGAGATCCCGCGGGAGCGCAGCGCCGAGATCCTCACCGCGCTCGAGTTCACAACCGCCGATGCACCGGACGGGCTCGACGTCACCGTCCCTCCGTTCCGCCGCGCCGATGTCAACCGCGAGGCCGACCTGATTGAGGAGGTGGCGCGGCTGGGCGCGCTCCAGGAGCTGCCGGCAACGCTGCCGTCCCGCCACGGGGCATGGGGACGGCTGACGGAGGTCCAGCGGCTGCGGCGTCGCGCCGCCGACGCTCTGACTGCGCAGGGGCTGCACGAGATCGTCGGCTGGAGCTTTACGGGCCCGGAGATGGCCGAGCGGCTGCGCATCGTCGGCCGGCCGTTCGTCGAGCTGGAGAACCCCATGTCGGCCGACCAGTCGCGGCTGCGCACGACGCTGCTCGGATCCCTGCTCGACGTGGGGCAGCGCAACCGGTCGCGCGGGGCCCAGGCGCTGCGGCTGTTCGAGGCCGGCGCCATCTACGTCCCGCGGGCCGATTCTGGCGAGCGCCGGCCGGACGAGCCATACCATGTCGCCGCGCTGCTGTCCGGAGCCGTCCGGGCCGCCACCTGGCGCCACCCGGATCCGCCCGCCGCCGATTTCTTCGCAGCCAAGGGCGCGCTCGCCGGCATGCTCGACACGCTGCACGCCGACTGGACAGTGACGGGCACCAATGAGCCGGAGGCGTTCCTGCACCCTGGCCGGGCGGGCCAGGTCCTGGTCGGCGGCGCGCGCGCCGGCTGGATCGGCGAGATCCACCCCCAGGTGGCGGCCCACTGGGACTGGCCGGAGTCCATCGCCGCGTTCGAGCTCGATCTCGACCTCGTGGCGGCGGCCCTCGAGGGCCACGTCACCGGGTACTCGGACGTGACGAGCTTCCCGGAGGTGCGCGAGGACCTGGCGGTCGTCGTCGCCGACAGCGTCACCGCCAACGAGGTCCTGGCCGTCGTTCGCCAGGCGGGCGGGGCGCTGCTGGCCGATGCCGGGGTGTTCGACGTCTACCGCGACGAGCAGCGGATCGGCGCCGGCAACGTGTCGCTGGCGCTGCGCCTGCACTTCCGGGCGCCGGACCGCACCCTGACCGACGAGGAGGTCGCCACCCGGCGGCGCAAGATCGCCGCAGCGCTGGCGACCCAGCTGGAGGGGCGGGTCCGTGACTCCTGACGTGGCCGTCTTCGGGGCTGCCGGATACGCGGGAGCGCTCAGCGCCCGGCTTCTGCAGCGCCACCCGCACTTCATGCTGACGACCGTCACCGCCCGCTCAGACGTCGGACGGCGGCTTGATGACATCTACCCCCACCACCGCGTGCCGCTCATGCTCGAGGAGCTCGATCTCGACCGCCATGCCGACGTCGACGCGGCGATCGTCGCCTACCCGCACGGCGCTGCCGCCGAGGTCGTCGCCGAGCTTCACCGCCGCGGTGTCAGGGTCGTCGACCTCAGCGCCGACTTTCGCCTGCGGGACCCCGCCGTGTACGAGGAGTGGTACCGCCCGCACCCGGAGCCGGGACTGATCCACGAGGCCGTCTACGGCCTGCCGGAGCACTATCGCGACGAGATCGCCGACGCCGCGATCGTCGCCAACCCCGGCTGCTATCCGACCGCTGCGGTGCTCGGTCTGGCGCCTCTGGCGCGCGCCGGCCTCATCGCCGACGTCGTCATCGACGCCAAGTCCGGCGTCTCCGGCGCCGGCCGCGGCGCCACGGACAAGACGCATTTCGTCACCGTCGACGAGAACCTCAACCCGTACGGCGTGCCTCGTCACCGGCACACGCCGGAGATCGAGCAGGAGCTCGCCGCGCTCGGCGCCGACGTCACGATCACGTTCACGCCGCACCTGATCCCGCTCGACCAGGGCGAGCTCGTCTCCTGCTATGTCACCGTCCCCGCCGACGCCGCCGAGGCCGAGGACGTCTCGATGATGTACCGCGAGGCCTACGCCGACGAGCCGTTCGTGGAGGTCGTCAGCGGGCCGCCCGGCGTGCGCGACGTGCGCGAGACGAACATCTGCCGGATCTCCGTGCACCGCGACGAGCGCACCGGGCGGGTGATCGTGTTCTCGGTGATCGACAACCTGTGGAAGGGCGCGGCGTCACAGGCCGTGCAGAACCTCAACCTGATGTTCGGCCGGCCGGAGGGGGAGGGGATCGGATGAGTTTCTTCTCCAGCCGCTGGATCGAGCGGCCGGGCCACGTGACCGAACTCGGTGGCGAGGGCCTGCCCGCCGGGTTTCGCGCCGCCGGCGTCGCCGCGGGGATCAAGCCGTCCGGCGCGCCCGACGTGGGCGTGATCGTCTGTGACTCGTCGGAGGCGACGAGCGCGGCGCGCTTCACCGCGTCCGGGGCTCAGGCGCCGCCGGTGCTCCTGTGCCGGGAGCGCTGCCGGCTCGGCGCTGTGCGCGCGGTCGTCGTCAACGCCGGCAACGCCAACGCCGCCACCGGGCGTCCGGGGTTTGAGAACGCCGCCAAGATGCAGGGGGCTGGCGCACTGGTCGCCGGCGTCAAGGAGGACCAGGTGGCGGTCTGCTCGACCGGCGTGATCGGCGTCCCGCTGCCGATGGACAAGGTCACCCAGGGGATCGTCGCCGCCTCCCACGCCCTGTCGCCCGCGGGGGACGCCGCCTTCTCGGCGGCGATCCAGACGACCGACGCATTTGAGAAGCGCGCCCGGGTGCAGGTGACCCTGCCGTCCGGCACCGTCACGATCACGGCCCAGGCCAAGGGGGCGGGCATGATCTCGCCGAACTTCGCGACGCTGCTGGTGTTCGTCCAGTCAGACGCGCTCGTGTCGGCCGAGACGTGCGACCTCCTGCTGGGGGTCTGCGTCAAGCGGTCGTTCGAGCGCATCTCCGTCGACGGCCAGCTCTCGACCAACGACACAGTCATCCTCCAGTGCAGCGGACAGACCGGCGTCCGGGTCGAGCCGGAGACCGAGGACGAGCTGCGCTTCGGCGAGGCGCTGGACGCGGTCATGCGCCAGCTCGCGCTGATGGTCACCCGCGACGGGGAGGGTGCGCGCCGCGTGGGCCGGGTGGTGGCGCGCGGCGGGGACGCGGCGGCGGTCGATGCCGCTGCCCGCTCGGTCGCGAACTCTCCCCTCGTCAAGACCGCGCTGTACGGCGGGGACCCCAACTGGGGGCGGATCATCCAGGCCGTCGGGCAGGCGCTGCCGGGAACGGCGCCGCTGCCCGTCGACATCGTGATCGAGGGCGTCCAGGTCTGCACCGCGGGATCGTTCGTCCCCCATGACGCGGCCGCCCTGGCCGCCGCGGTCGCGCGCGACGAGGTCGAATACGAGATCGGCCTGCCCGGCGTGGCGGCCGAGACCGAGGTGTACTTCTCCGACCTCGGTCATGAGTACGTCACGATCAACGCGGAGTACACGACGTAAATGAGCATGCGCGACGTCGGCACGCTGCTCGAGGCGCTGCCCTACATCCGCGAGTTCCACGGCAAGACCGTCGTCATCAAGTACGGTGGCGCGGCGATGACGAACCCGGAGCTCAAGGAGGAGTTCGCGCGCGACGTGGTCTTGCTCAAGTACGTGGGCATGAACCCGGTCGTCATCCACGGCGGAGGCCCGGAGATCTCGAGTTACATGCGCCGGCTCGACATCCCGGTGGAGTTCGTCGACGGCCTGCGCGTTTCGAGCGCCGAGACCGTCGAGGTCGCCAAGATGGTCCTCGTCGGCAAGGTCAACAAGGACATCGTGCTGCTGCTCAACCGCCACGGTCAGCCGGCGATTGGGTTGTGCGGGGATGACGGCTCGCTGTTTCGCACGTCGCGGCAGGCCTCGCCCTCCGGACAGGACATCGGCTTCGTGGGGCGAATCGAGCGAGTTGACGTCGATGTCATCAAGCACGTCGCCCAGGACTACATCCCCGTCATCGCCTCCGTCGGCGCCGACTGGGAGGGCAACTCCTACAACATCAACGCCGACGAGGCGGCCGGCGCGGTGGCCCGCGCGCTCGGCGCCTACAAGATCATGTTCCTGACCGACGTCGCCGGCTGGCTGCGGGATCCGGGCGATCCGGCGAGCGTGATCTCCGAGATCCCCGCCGACGAGGTCGCCGCCGCCCTGCCCGCGGTTGCCGGTGGCATGCGCCCCAAGCTCGCCGCGTGCCTGGAGGCGATCAACGGCGGTGTCTCCTACGCCCACATCGTCGACGGGCGCGTGCCCCATTCGCTGCTGCTGGAGCTGTTCACCGACGCCGGCCAGGGGACGAAGATCGGTCCGGCGCAATGAGCGCGGAGCCGTCACTCGCTGAGCTCCAGGAACTGGAGCGCCGGTACGCAATCCCCACGTACGTGCGGAACCCCGTTCAGTTCGTCCGGGGCGAGGGCGTTCGCCTGTGGGACGCCGACGGCAACGAGTACCTCGACTTCCTGGCCGGGATCTCGGTGCTCAACGTCGGCCACTGTCATCCGCGCGTCGTCGCCGCCGTCCGCGAGCAGGCCGGGCGGCTGACGCACGCGACGAACCTGTACTACACCGCGGCCGGCCTGCAGCTGTCGGCCCGCCTCTCGGAGAGCTCGCTGGGCGGCAAGGTCTTTCTCTGCAACTCCGGCGCTGAGGCCAACGAGGCGGCGATCAAGCTGGCGCGCCGGGCGCGCCCCGGCGGCAAGCTGATCGTCTTCGAGGAGGCGTTTCACGGCCGTACGTACGGCGCGCTGTCGGCGACGCCGCAGGAGTCAAAGCAGGCGCCGTTCGCGCCGCTCGTGCCCGGCTTTGAGGTCGTGGCCAAGGACCCTGAGGCGGTGGCGGCCGCCGTCGACACCGACACCGCCGCCGTGCTGCTCGAGCCGATCCAGGGCGAGACCGGCATCCACCTGCTCCCGGCGGAGCTGCTCACGGCGGCGCGCGAGGCATGTGACCGCACCGGGGCAGCGCTCATCTTCGACGAGATCCAGACCGGCATGGGGCGGACCGGGACCCTGTGGGCGTACGAGCAGACCGGCGTCGTTCCGGACGCGATGACGAGCGCTAAGGGGCTCGGCGGCGGCCTGCCGATCGGCGCGCTCATCACGGGCCCGCGGCTCGCCGACGTCTTCGAGGCCGGCGACCACGGATCGACGTTTGCCGGTGGCCCGGTCGTCGCCTCGGCCGCGCTCGTCGCGCTGGACATCTGCGGTGACCCGGAGCTGCTGGAACGGGTCCGGTCACTCGGCGAGCGGCTGATGGCGGCCCTGACCGAGCTGCCGTTCGTCTCCGACGTGCGGGGACGTGGTCTGATGGTGGGCGTCGATGTGGTGCCGGACGTCGACGCGCCGGAGCTGGCGCGGCGGGCGCTCCTCGAGCAGCGCCTCGTGGTCAACGCCACGGGGCCGAGCACCATCCGCTTCGAGCCCCCGCTGATCGTTACCGAGACGGAGATCGACGAGGCCGTGGCCCGGCTCGGCGAGCTGGCGCGATGAGTGCCGGGACGGCGACCCCGGCCGCCCGGGCCAAGGTCGACGTCCCGCTCGCCTACGACCAGCGGGCCGACGCGGCG
Source organism: Solirubrobacteraceae bacterium (assembly GCA_035551695.1). Classification (GTDB taxonomy): domain Bacteria; phylum Actinomycetota; class Thermoleophilia; order Solirubrobacterales; family Solirubrobacteraceae; genus Palsa-465. The sequence goes on along the minus strand of DASZMU010000129.1, from coordinate 1,692 downwards.
GCGGTCGCCGTGCTGCGACGGCTGCTGGGGGTCATCCGCGACAACGTCGAGGGTTCGATCAGCGGGGAGGACGACGAGTATCTGCACCAGCTGCGGATCGCCGTGCGCCGGTCTCGGACCGTTCAGCGGCAGCTCTCCGGCGTGTTCCCGCCGATCGAGCTCCCCGGGTTTCGCAGCGAATTTCGCTGGCTGCAGCAGGCGACGGGGCCGGCCCGGGACCTTGATGTCTACGTCAGCGACCTGGAGTCACTGGCCGAGCTGCTGCCGGAGCGGCTGCGCCCTGATCTGGCCCCACTCCGACCGGTGCTCCTCCACGGCCGGATGACGGCGCGCGCCGACGTGGAGCGGGCGTTGCGCTCGCGGCGGGCCGGCGATCTGTTCGAGGACTGGGATCGCCTGCTCGAGACGCTCGTCGAGCTGCCGCTCGAGGACCGGCCGATTGCCCACCGGCCGATCGGCGAGGTGACCGGCGAGCGGATCCGCAAGGTCTACCGCCGGGTCGTGCACATGGGCCGCCGGATCGACGCCTCGAGCCCGCCGGCCGACTACCACGAGCTCCGCAAAAAGGCCAAGGAGCTGCGCTACCTGCTGGAGCTGTTCGGCCTGAAGCTGTTCGACGAGGAGAAGGTGGCGCCGATGGTCAAGGCGCTCAAGGCCCTTCAGGACGTCCTGGGGCGCCATCAGGACCGCGAGGTCCAGATGGCGATGCTGCGGGCGGCGGCTGACGAGGTGGCGACGCTGTCCGGCGGCGGGGCCGCGTGCATGGCGATGGGCGTGCTCGTCGACCGCCTGGCGCTCGACGAGGCCGCCGCGCGGGCGGAGTTCGGCGAGCGCTTCGACGCGTTCGCATCCGACGAGCAGAGAAAGCTCGTCAAGCAGACATTCGTTTAATCGCGGGTCGGAAACTCTCCGGTGCCGCTGCGTGCGAGATACTGTTTGCATAGCAGGGGACTGGGTACCGCCCGGCGCTGCCGCGGCGCCGGTTCAGATCCACCACCTGCGAGAGGAAACGTCAGCGATGAGCAGCGATAAGGGGGCAGCAGGCACCAACGGCGGGACCAGCGTGGCCCGGGCGGAGCTGTGTGATCTGCTGTCGGCACTGCAGGCGGCGCGCGACGGTGATTTCTCGACCCGCCTGACCGTCCCGGACGACGGAGCGCTCGCCGAGGTCGCCGCCGCGTTCAACGGGCTGCTGGAGCGCAACGACCGCATGTCCCGGGAGCTTGTCCGCGTGGGCAAGATCATCGGCCGGGAAGGACGGATGACCGAGCGCGCCACGCTCGACGGGGCGGCCGGCGCCTGGGCGACGAGCGTCGAATCGGTCAACGCGCTGATCGACGACCTCGTCCGGCCGACGACCGAGGTGGCCCGCGTGATCGGCGCCGTCGCCGACGGCGACCTCTCCCAGAAGATGGCGCTGAAGATCGGCGGCCAGTCGGTCAAGGGCGAGTTCCTGCGCATCGGCACGACCGTCAACACGATGGTCGATCAGCTGTCGGCGTTTGCCGATGAGGCGACGCGTGTCGCGCGCGAGGTCGGTACCGAGGGCAAGCTCGGTGGTCAGGCCGAGGTGCCGGGCGTGGCGGGGACGTGGAAGGACCTGACGGAGTCGGTGAATTTCATGGCGTCGAACCTGACGAACCAGGTGCGCAACATCGCGCAGGTGACGACGGCGGTGGCGCAGGGTGATCT
>DASZMU010000128.1:0-1514 GCA_035551695.1 Solirubrobacteraceae bacterium | reverse complement strand
CGGGCGTCCCGTCCATGGCGGCTGGCGCCTCGTCCACCGCGGCGAGCGCCTCGTCCATCGCGTGCACCTCTACCGGAATGTGGCCCGCGGCTCAGCCGGCTGAGCCGCTCGACGCGAGGTATGCGCGATCCGAGCCCACCGCCACGATCACATCGGCGTTACACGAGTTCAGCGGCGTCCCGGTGGCGCTGATCGAGCAGCTCTGGATCGATGACCGCGTGGCGGGGCGCACACGCGATGGCTTGAGCTTCAGCGCTGTGGCGACGCGCTGGGCGGCGACCTTGTTCACCTTGGCCGCCTTGCCCGTGACGTAGTAGACCAACGTGTTCGTCTCGGTCTGGGAGGAGGCGTTGGTGGCGTTGCCCTTCTTGTAGCCCTGGCCGGCGAGCTTGCTGCCTATATCTCCGGCCAGGCCTGAGACCGCCGTGCCGTTGAGCACTGCGACTCTGAACTTCGCGGGCTTGAAGGGCGGGGCGGCGTGGTGCTTGGCGGAGACATCGGCACCGGTCTGGTTGCCCGTGTTGTGGTTGATGTTGCCCGTGGTCGAGCCGCCGGTGTTGGTGATCACGATCAGGCCGACGATGATCACCACGACCGCTACCCCGCCGACCAGCAGCGGCAGCACGCGTCCTGAGAGGCTGCGGCGGCGAGGCTCGTCCAGCCGGGGCAGGCTGACCGGCGCGGGGCGCGGATTGGCGGCAGACCGTCGCGCGCTCGCGGCGGGAGTGGCAGGAGTCGCGGCTTGGGCGCCGATCCTGACGGGGGGCGGCGCGACTGGGCCAGCAGCAGCCTTCGGGCTTGCGCTCGGGGTGCGGGCGGATGCAGCGGCGACGGCCGGGATCGCCTGCGTGGCGGCGGTCAGTGGCGCCGTCTGCTCGACAGGCTCACGACCGTTCCCGGGCGTCGGGGCGGGGCTGGGTGCTGGAGCGACGCCGGGCGTCGGGGCGGGGCTGGGTGCCGGAGCGACGCCGGGCGTCGGGGCGGGGCTGGGTGCCGGCGCGACGCCGGGCGCTTGGCCACTCCCCGGCGCCTGGCCGTTGGCGGCCACAGCGACCGTCGCTGCGGGGACGACAATCGTGTCCTCCCGCACGCCTGTAGCGCCGGGCTCCCCGGCGGCTGGAATCAACCTGGTGGCCGATGCGAGCGCAGGTGCCGCCAACCCGACGGGCGCCGCCGGCGCCATGCCCGCAGGTCTCGGCATCGCCGCCGCGCTGGCCACGGTGGCGGGACCCACGCCGCCGGGAGCGGCGCCCGCAGCAGCGGTCGCCGGCCTCGGTACCCGCCGCACAGCGGTGCTGGCGCTGCCCGGTGGGCGCGCAGCGGCGGGCATTCCGGGCGGCGGCGCGACCGGGGCCGGCACGCGGCCGCGCTGGGCCGAAGCCTGGGCGTGCAGCATCTGCGCGATCCGCGCCTCGAGACCGCCGATCCTCGAGTGCGCCTCGTCGAGCCGGTCCCGCAGCGTCGCCGTTTCACGCGCGTGCGCGAAGTACAGGAGGATCAGGATCGCGACGGCG
>DASZMU010000127.1:0-2538 GCA_035551695.1 Solirubrobacteraceae bacterium | reverse complement strand
CGAGCCTCGGGCGATCTGCAGCCCGCCGACCGAGACCTGGCCGACCTGCCAGAGGCGTTGTCGCTGCCGGCTGGGTCGGAGCCGCCCTCGTCGGTGCTGGCTCGGCTACGGCGTGATGAGCGCTGAGCAACGCCTCACATACGTCGACTCATCGGCGATCGTCAAGCTTGTGGTTGTCGAGCCGGAGTCCAAGGCGCTGCGCCGGTATCTCGCTCGCCGCCAGCCGCTCGTGACCAGCGCGCTGGCGCGCACCGAGGTAGCCCGCGCGCTCTTGCCAAGCGGCGCGGGGGTCGTCGCCCGTGGCCACGACGTCTTACGGCGCATCCAGTTGCTGCGGGTCAACGATCGCGTGCTGACCGGCGCCGGGCAAATGGAGCCGGCCGAGCTGCGCTCGCTGGACGCCATCCACCTCGCCAGCGCCAGGCAACTCGGCGCGGCGGTGGAGCAGCTCGTCACCTACGACGACCGGATGGCTGGAGCCGCCGAAGCACTCGGTTGGTCCGTCGTCTCACCGCGCTAGACCTATCAGATTTATCTGATACTGTCGTACAGATGTCGCGAATGACGGCCACAGTTGCCGCCCGCAACTTCTCAGACGTCCTCAACCGGGTCGCTGCCGGGGAGGAGATCGAAGTTGTTCGCAGCGGTGCGCCGGTTGCAGTGATCGCCCCGCCGAAGGCTCAGCTGCTGTCCGCCGTACGGTTTCGTGAGCTGATCGCCAGCGCGCCGAGGCCGGACGACGAATTTGCGGCCGATGTCCGGTCGGCTAGCGCCGCGATCGCCGCGGCTGACGAGCCATGGCCGTCCTGATCGATACCGACCTACTGATCGAGTTGGAACGTGGCATCGGCTCCCCGGCCGTCGAGGCCCTGCTCGGTGAGGAAGACCGGGCGATCAGCGTGATCACGGTCAGCGAGTTGCTCCACGGCGTTCATCGTGCGACCGGCAGCCGTCGTGCGCGCCGCGGCGCATTCGTCGAGCATCTCCTCGCCGGCCTTCGTGCCGTCCCGATCACCGAGTCCGTCGCCCGCGTCCACGCAGACCTGTGGGCACAGCTCTCCGCACAAGGCGAAACGATTGGCGCTCACGATCTCTGGATTGGTGCGACGGCCGTCGCCCATGGACTGGCCGTCGCGACCGGAAACGTCGCGGACTTCCGACGCGTCCCCGGTCTCCGAGTCATTGCGACACCAATCTGAGTCTGGGAAGAATCGCGACTCGCCCGAGTTCGTCCGCCACCGTTCCGCTGCGGCAGGCGCCTCGCGACGTGCGCCGCTCATGTCCCCAAGCTCAGGCCTGGTCTGCGCTGAGCTCGGCGAGGTCCATCGTGCTCGCGATCGTGTGGAACTTGACGTCCGGAGGCGCGACGAACACGAGCGCGTTGTCCAGTTCGGTGTCCTGATAGAGGCGATAGCTGATGCAGCCCGTCTCCTCGCGTGACGCCTTGGAGACCGCCTGCCCGATCCGGACGAGCGCGTCGCGCCTGTCCGCGTCGGTCTGGACCCGTCCGACCACGACGATCATCCCACCTCCCTTCGCTTGGCCGGGGCACGCCCGCGGCGCCGGTGCGCGCAGCCTATTCGTCGCGGACCTCCATCCGGGTGTCGCGAGCCTTCATCCGGGCTTCTTAGGCCAGTCAGACCGCCGTCTTACACCGGGGATGCACCGTGCTCAGAGCAACCCGGGCACTCTCCGGGACAACGGAAAGGACCGAACGATGTTCCACTCCATGAGGAAGCTGGGGACGGGAATCGCCGCAGTCGCCGCCCTCGCCCTCGGCGGCTCGGCGGTCGCCGGCGCGACGACGTCATCGACGACGTCACCGACGACGTCACCGACGACGTCATCGACGGCGACAACCGCGACCCCCAGCACGTCGAGCACGCAAGCTCAGCCGGCGTTCAAGGGCCCAGCACACGGAACCGCTGCGCATGAGGACGCGGAGAAGGCCGTGACCGGTTCCGCGGCAGCAAAGGCTCAGGCCGCCGCCGTCAAGAGCGTGGGCAGCGGCACCGCAGGTGCAGTCACCACCGACATCACCGGCACCGGCTTCGAGACCACCGTCACGAAGCCGGACGGAACCAAGGTCGAGGTCCACCTCGACAGTTCGTACAAGGTGATGCAGGGCCCCGGCGGCCCCGGCGGCCCCGGTGGACCGCCGCCCGCCGGCTACGGAGCCTGACGCCCAACACGCTGATCACGAGGGCCGTCGCCCGGACCCCAGCCTCGGCAACAACTGGAAGTCTGCGAGGGAAATGGGCGTTGGGGCGCCCATTTCCCTACAACCTCAGCCGAGGCAGCGGGGCGGCATCACGGGGGTTTGTGCGCCCGTGATGCGAGCCCAGATGTCCGCGCTAGAGGCGGTCTTGCTCGCGGCGCCGGAGTTTTGCCTCCTGGTCGCGAACGGCCCGCCGCTTCAGCGCTTCCTTGTGTGCTCGCTCATTCTGCAGAGCGATCTCCTTCGTCAGCTCGCCGAAGGCCGCCGCGGACGTCGAACGTCCGGGGCCGGGCTCCTGAGGCACCGTCTTCATGGCTGCA
>DASZMU010000126.1:0-1612 GCA_035551695.1 Solirubrobacteraceae bacterium | reverse complement strand
GGTTAGCTGACGGGCTCGCGCTGAAAGAGTCGCGCTACGCCGCACGTGCGGCGATTCGCCCCAAGGGATCCGCGGCGGATCCCAATCGGGTTCCCCGATCACCTCGGCCCTGTGCCTCGGTGATTCGGCTGGGTGCTTATTCGGCACGGCAGACTACACGACCTGCAAGATGCCTGTCACGGTCCTGGGCGCGCCCTTGCAGGGCAGGAGAATGAGCGCGGATCGCGACCCTCCCGGGGCGGCGGAAACCGAGGTCGCTAGGCTGAGCCGGACCATGGCGGATTACACGCCCCACCAGGTCAAGGAACTGCTCGATCAGGGTGACCTCCAGCTCGTCGACGTCCGGCAGCAACACGAGCACGAGGCCGGACGGATCGCCGGCGACCGCCTGATCGAGCTTGACCGGCTGGGCGCTGAGGCCGGCACGATCGAGCGCGACCGCCCGGTCGTCTTCTACTGCCGGACCGGCGGGCGCTCGGCGATGGCCACCCAGGCATTCGAGCAGGCGGGGTTCGACGCCCACAACCTCGCCGGCGGCTTGGTCGCGTGGGACGAGGCCGGCCTGCCGATGGACCCTGACGGCGGCTACGTCGCCGAGCCGTAGGTCCTTAGGCGGGCGGGCCCGGCGACTTCACCGGGACGTGTGTCGTCTGATGCGGCATAGAGCCGCTTAGATTGCGTCACCCCAGACCGGGGACGCTACGCGACCGTCCAGGTGCCGCCGGTGAGCAGCAGCTCCGCGAGCTGTGTTTCCGACGGCGGCTCGGAGGAGCCCCGGTGGCGGTAGACCGGCCGGTCGACCGACCGGAAGATGCCGATCGGCGTCGGGGCGCTGGGTGTCTCGGCCAGCTTGGCCAGTGACAGGGCCGGCCCCGGGTCCTCCCGCCGGGGATCATGGACGAGGAGTTCCTCCTCCGTCTCCCCCACGTCGACGAGCGTCAGGCAGCCGTCCGGGCCCCGCGCGACTCCCCGCTCGCCCTCGGCGCCGAACCGGATCGGCTCACCGGCGCGCAGGCGGATCTGGTTGGCGTCCTTGACGTCCTTGTCGGTCAGCGCGGCGAACGCGCCGTCGTTGAACACCGGACAGTTCTGGTAGATCTCGACGAGCGCCGCGCCCGGGTGGACCGCCGCGGCGCGCAGAACCTCGGTCAGGTGATGGCGGTCGCGATCGATCGTCCGCGCGACGAACGTCGCCTCCGCCCCCAGCGCCAGCGCAATCGGATTGAACGGATGATCGGCCACGCCGAACGGCGTCGACTTCGTGATCTTCCCCAGCTCGGACGTCGGCGATGCCTGGCCCTTGGTCAGCCCGTAGATCTGGTTGTTGAACAGCAGGATCTTGACCGGGACGTTGCGCCGCAGGGCATGGATCAGGTGGTTGCCGCCGATCGACAACGAGTCCCCGTCGCCGGTGACGACCCAGATCGAGAGGTCCTCACGCGCCGTCGCGAGGCCCGTGGCGAGCGCCGGGGCCCGGCCGTGGATGCCGTGCATCCCGTACGTGTCCATGTAGTAGGCGAACCGGCCGGCGCAGCCGATGCCGGTGATGAACACGATCCGCTCCGGCGGGATCCCCAGCTCCGGCATGAACTGCTGGACGGCGGAAAGCACG
>DASZMU010000125.1:0-24155 GCA_035551695.1 Solirubrobacteraceae bacterium | reverse complement strand
CGCCGGTGAATGGGAATTCATCCACCAACACACCATCCTCGGCGAACGCATCCTCCACGGCGCCCCCGCCCTCCGCCCCGTCGCCCGCCTCGTCCGCGCCAGCCACGAACGCTGGGACGGCACCGGCTACCCCGACGGCCTCCACCGCGACCAAATCCCCCTCGGGGCCCGCATCGTCTCCGTCTGCGACGCCTACGAAGCCATGACCGCCGACCGCACCTACCGCACCGCCATCCCCCACGAACACGCCTGCCAAGAGCTCCGCCGCTCCGCCGGCACCCAATTTGACCCCGCCGTCGTCGACGCCTTCCTCAACGTCATCGACACCACCGCCGACGACGGCGAACTCGACGCCGCCCAACACGCCGCCGCCCACGTCCGCACCCTGCTCGGCAGCGGAACCCGTGAGCGCCGTCGCGACCTCGCCGTAGCGCTGGGGCGGGTCGCCTCGCCCGTCTCCTAAACCGCCTTTCGCGGTCCCCCCGCACGCCCCCCGGCCGGCCTACTCACGGGCCGGCCGGGCGACGTGGAGCGTGCGCAACACGTACGTGAGATACGACGGCGGCGAGAACACAGAGCGCCCCCGCCCGCGTAAGCCGAGGTGTTGCGGGCGGGTCAGCGTGGCCGGTCGTCGTCGGTCGCGCAGCCGTTGTCGGCGGGTGGGTGCGCGCGGGCCGCGCGGCTGCTGACAGGTGATGGGCGCTGCTGGGACACCCGCCGCCGGGCCGCGCCGGGATGGCGGGGAGTCAGTCAGGGGCGCAGCCACCGCTCACCCACCTTCGGTGCTCGTCGTTTTCCGCGGCCACGTCACCTACGCGCACGGCCTGTCCAGCCCCCACACCCAATCACCCACCCGGTGGGGCTATCCACCCACCACTTCCGGGTTGAGGCGCGGCTCGGCTGAGGCGCCCGGTGGGGGCGGGGACGAGGCCGAAACGACCCAGCCGCGGCCGACGGCACGCCAGCGATGGAGAGAGCCGGGCCTGGATCGCGCCGGGGACGGGACCGCGGTGCGCCGGGGGACCGGTCCCCCGGCCCCGGCTGGGCCCGGTCACACGTCCGCCTGCCGACAGGTTTGGGGCCTCATTCCGCCCATACCGGCTTAATCCCCCAAATCCCCGGACCCGCATCCACCCGCTGACCACGAGGGGGAGCAAACTGGAGAGCCCACTTCGGCCAGAGCAGCCCGCGCAGCCCATGCATTCCCGGACCTCCCGCGCCGAGGTTGGTCACCCCCCGCGGATCGGCCTCGTTCGGCGAGCTTGCCGGGATGCCCGCGCGGGCGTCCCGGCCGGTCGGGCCTCAACCCTGGGTGACGGCGACCAGCTCGGCGCGATCGCCGGCGGGCACGGTGAGGCTGAAGCTGACGACATGCTGGACCGCACGCGGCGCGGTGCACGACACCGGCGAGCCCGCGTGGGCAACGCAGGCCCAGACGCGCAGTGGCGCTCGGCTCCCGCTGAGGCGGGTGAACCGAACCGTGGACATACTGTCCGTCCCGACGGATGCCGGGTGGGCCGCACTCCGCTTCCGGGATGTGCTGACCCGGGCCAGCACGCGCCCTGCGCTGCCGCGGATCGTGCCGGTTCCGGGCTGCAGTGCAGCGGCCCCGGCCGTCCTGGATCGAACCGGGCCGATCGCCGCGCCCGCCCACGTGCTCACGCTGCCACCGGGTCCGCTCACGGTCACCCACGCGCGCATGTAGTACCCCGCGTCCGCCGCAGTCACGGTCAGCGAGGCGGAACCGCCGCGAGTGACGGGGACACACGTCTGCGCGCACCGCTCGAACTGAACGGCGGTGACCGTCCCGTTGCGATAGCTGCCGCCGCTCAGCTTGAGGGTGGCGCCCACTCGCGAGCCTCCGCTGAGCCCCGGTGCAGCCACGATGACCGGGACCGGTGCGGTGCTGACGGGGGGCGCTGACACGGGCGCCGGCGAAGACGACGACGCCGGTCCCGTCGAAGACGTCGTGACGGGCGCGCTCGGCGACGTCGTGACCGGTGCGGTCGGCGACGTCGTGACCGGTGCGGTCGGCGACGACGAGGATGCCGTCGTGGTGAACGACTCAGGGCTCACCAGTTGACCCTCGGCCGGCGTCCCGCCCCCCTGGCTCGTCCCGGCGTCCGCCTGCATCGGAGCCGCTCCGGCCGCAGGCGTGGTGATCGTGTAGTCATAGCCGTACGTCGTGCCGGCGTTGTTGCTGGCGACGAGGCGGTAGTGGTAGGTCGTCGCCGGGCTCAGGTCAGGCAGCGTGCCGGACACCGCGACCGGGGTGCTCCCGGCGCCGATGTCAGTGGCCGCCGTCTGATCACCGTAGGTGTTGGTCGTCCCGTATTGCCACCAGTACGTCGTGTCGTTGCCGTTGGGGTAGATGCCGCCGATCATCGCCGCCGAGGTGACATCGACCGTCTCCGCGTAGCTCGGGCCGCTGCCGGCCGTGGGGCCGCCGATGCCCGGACCCCCGCTCGTCACGTCTCCGGAGATGGAGCCGACGCCGGTGGGACCGTCGTAGGCTGGGCCGGCATTGCAGATGTAGAAGATGCTCGCCGCACACGGGCCGTTGGAGCCTGAGACGGGATCGTTGAGGAGAGAACTGTCGTCGTAGGCCCACCGCGGCGTCACGCCGCTGACGCCGGTGACGGCCTCGTCGGCGGCGATCAGCGGCGTCGCCAGACTGGTGCCGCCCATCAGTACCCAGCCGCCGCTGCCGGTGTCGTACACGCTCAAGCCGGTGTTCGGGTCCGCGACGGCCGAGACATCCGCATATGCGCGTCCGGTGCAGCCTGTGTCGGTCTGGTAGGAGGGCTTGGTCTCGTTGACAGCGCAGTCGGACCCGGCATCTGACCATGCGGACTCGGCGAACCCGCGGGCGCCGCTCGTCGCGGCGGCCAGCGTCGTCCCCCCCGCGGCCGTCACGCCAGGCACCGCAGCCGGATAGGCATCTCCGGAGGTTGTGCCGAGATAGCCGTTGTAGCCGAGGTCGCCCGTGGCTGCGATCGTCGCCACGTTCGGCCACGTGAACTGATCGGTGATCGGCGTGGTGGAGGTGATCGCCCAACTGTCGGACAGCTGGTTCGCTCCGAGGCTGACCCCGGCGGCCATCGCCGCCTGCAGGTCGGTCTCCGACGCCGAGTTGGCCTCGACGAGGATGATGTGGCAGTTGGGGCACAGCGACGAGACGGCATCGAGGTCGAGCGCGATCTCGGTCGCCCAGGCGGAGTTTTGTGGAGGCAGACGGGAGCTCAACCCGGACTGGTTGACCTTTCGGAAGCAGCCGTTGGCGGTGGTGCACGCCGGGAGCCCGTACGTGGAGCGGAACGTCGCCAGGTCTGACTCGGCGTACCGGTCGTTGAAGGCGTCGATGACGGCGATCGTGTCGCCGCTGCCCTGGGTGGCCGAGAGGTAGCTGAGGTCGTAAGCCTGCTGCAGCCAGGCCGGTGTGCCCGGGGCTGGGGCCGACTGGCCCGCCGATGAGGAGCCGACCGCTACCGCGCTCGTCGCCGACGCTCCAGCGGCCGGTGCCGAGGAGCGCGGGAGCCGTCTCCGCCCCGCCGGCCCCGGCCGGACGTCGGCTAGAGCGTTCTGGGGGTGGACCCGGGGGTGCACAAGCGCCCCACTGGAGCGGACGATGGCGACCTCAGCCGCACAAGCCGCCTGACCGGGAGCGGGCGCCGGACAGGCGCTCCGCATCGAGACCTGCTGCGGAGACAGCCCGGTCATCTGCGACAGCGCGGCCGCCTGGGACGCCGCGGTCGGAGCCGGGCTGGGAAGTCCGCCGTGCTGCACGGGAGCCGGCCGGAGCGAGTGCGGACCGACTGTGGCGAGCGCGGTGCCGGATGCAAGCAGCAGCGCCGCGACCAGCATCGGTACAACCGCTGACGACCCAGGCAGACGCATCCTGGCCCGTGTATCGGACGCTGGGCGCGGTTCCTTTAATCGCGACTGGACGAATGTTCGGCCGCGGACGTGGCCGCTTCAAGCCGGGCGCCGGGCCCGCCGAGGTTCGCGGCACCGGCGGAGGTCGCCTCGCAGGGCCAGGTCAGGCGCCCGCGGCGGGACCCTCCTGCTCGAGCACGTCAAACGACCACAGCTCGCTGGCGGTCCCGACCGGCCCCTCCTGACGGTGCTGCGCGTGCCCGGCAGTGAAGTCGGCACTCTGCATCCAGGCGCGGAAGTCCTCCTCCGAGCGCCAACGCGTCAGCACGAGGCAGACCTCGCGCTCGTCGTTGGGCCGGAGCAGCTCGAAGCTCTCAAACCCCGGCGCCGCCGACACCTTCCCGGCCCGGGTGGCAAAGCGGCGCTCGAACTCGCCAAAGCGCGCCCGGGGAACCGTGATGGCATTGATCTTGACAACGCTCACAGGCGGATCGTACGGCGTCGCCACCTGTCGCTCCCGCGGGGCGACCGACCCGCTACGCCGCCAGCCGGGGCAACTCGATCGCGGGGCAGCGGTCCATGACCACCTGCAGCCCCGCACCAAGCGCGCGGGACGCGGCGGCCTCATCGATCACACCCAGCTGGAGCCACACGCCGCGGGCGCCGATCCGAATTGCCTCGTCGACGTGCACGCCGGCCCGGTCGGCGCGACGAAAGACGTCGACGACCTCCACGCCGGCACCGGCCGGGATGTCGAGAAGACTCGGATAGCACCGCTCCCCCAGCAGCTCGTCGACCGCCGGATTGACGGGAATGACCCGGAACCCGCTTTGCTGGAGCAGCCGCGCGATCCGGTGCGAGTCGCGCCGTGGATCCGGGGAGCAGCCGACGACAGCCCAGGTCTGCGTCTCGGTCAGCAACTCACGGATCATGTCCGGCGTCGTGTGCATCGGACAGCTGAGGCTAGCCCGCGCTCGTCTGGTCGCGTCGGACAAGGTTGGGCGGGTGCGGACCTGGGTCATCGGTAGGCGCTACCGTCGCTCCATCGCCCGGCTCGCCGCCCCTGCACCATCATGACCGCCGACCGCCAGGGGGGTCTGGCTCCGGAGATCTACGCCGCACGGGCAGCGCGGGCGTACGCCGCGATGCAACAGCGCTTTGCCACGAAGCGCGGGATATACCGGCGCGACGCCCGGCTCCATCTCCCGGGCACGGCGGCGCACCTGTGGCCGTTTATCCGGGCGTTCGTCGCCACCCTGGATCTTGCCGGAGCCCCGGCCGGGATGGTCGAGGGCTTCGACGCCGACGCGGCAATCGCCGAGCGGCTGGACACGCTCAGCCGGTACTGGGACCCGAGCGGCCCCTGGCCGGCGTATTCGTCCGACGTCATCGGGACCCGGTTCGGCGGCGATCGGTATTACGACGACAACGCGTGGGTGGGTCTGTGCCTGGTCCAGCTCGAGCGGATGCGTCCGGGCGCCGCGCGCCTTGACCGAGCCGCCGAGGTGTTTCGCTTTGCCGTCAACGGCTGGGACCGGCGAGAGGACGTTCCCGCTCCTGGGGGCGTCTTCTGGGTCGAGCAGGGCAGGGGTGTCGGCGCCCGCAACCATGACCGCAACACGGTGTCCAATGCTCCGCATGCTCAGCTGGCGCTCCACCTCGCCGAGCTGGGCGCCGCACCCGGAAGCGAGCCAGGCGACGCCGGTCCGGACGACATGTACGAGTGGGTCAATGCCGCCCTGGATGCCGGAAGCGCCCCGGCGTCCGGCGAGCGCCCCGGTGCCGAGGGCCCGGGCATGGGTCTCTTCTGGGACAAGATCCGCGGCGACAACTCCGTCGACCGCACGCTGTGGAGCTACAACCAGGGCAGCATGGTGGGGCTCAACGTGTTGCTGGCGCGGACCGGCGGCGGCGCCGGCACCCACATGGCGAGAGCCCTGGCCATCGCCGGCAAGGCGCTGCGCCACTACGAGGGCGAGTACGAGCACCAACCCGCAGCGTTCAACGCGATCTTCTTCCGCAACCTGCTGCAGCTGCACGCAGCCACCACCGACGCCGAGCTCCGGGACGAAATCGTCCGGGCGATGCGCGGATACGCCGACCATGCCTGGGATGCGCTGCGCGACGACAACGACTGCTTTCACTTCTCCGGCTCGCCGACGTCGCTGCTCGACCAGAGCGCGATGGTGCAGGTCCTCGCGCTGCTGGGATGGGACCCGGGCGACTACCCCAAGCTCGCGTAGATCGACGCTTGGCCGAGCCGTTCGGCGCGTAGTCCTCGGTAAATCCTTAGAAATGCAGGGAGATCGGCGCGTACGACGTTCGTCGAGCCCGATCGAGGCCGACCGCAGGAAGGTCGACTATCACCCCAGGACCAAACCCTCCTCCACCGAAACGGAGTGAACATGAGCATCTCCGGCGTCAGCTCTGCCACCTCGCAGCTGCAGGTCCAGCAGGTCACCGCGGCTGTTCTCAAGACAGCCGAGAACGACGGTGACGGCCGCACGGGCGTAGCCGCCCTCAACGACGGCGATCAGGCGGCGCAGCAGGCTGCGCTCCACGCCTCGAAGGTCGACGTCAAGGCGTAGGGAGCCGGTGGCGTGAGCGGCCGGGTCGGCCGTTCACGCCATCGCCCACACTGAGGAACGTCTACTTCGCCGGTTCCGGCGAGGGCACGATCCGAATGTACGGCCGCGGGGACTCCCACCCGTCCGGGTAGATCTCCTTGGCCTGGTCGTTGGAGACCGAGCCGGCGATGATCACCTTGTCGCCCTGCTGCCAGTTGACCGGCGTGGCGACCTTGTGCTCCGCGGTGAGCTGCAGGGAGTCGATGACCCGGAGCACCTCGTCGAAGTTGCGCCCGGTCGTCATCGGATAGACGAGGATCAGCTTGATCTTCTTGTCCGGGCCGATGACGAATACGTTGCGCACCGTCTGGTTATCGGCCGGAGTGCGGTCATGAGCATCGCCGCTCACGTCGGCGGGCAGCATCTCGTACAGCTTGGAGACTGTGAAGTCCTCGTCGCTGATGATGGGGTAGTTGGGGGCTGTGCCCTGCGTGTCCTCGATGTCCTTCGCCCAGCCGACGTTGTCCTCGACCGGGTCGACGGAGAGCCCAATGATCTTCACGTTGCGACGGTCGAAGTCCGGCTTGATCTTGGCCATGTAGCCAAGCTCGGTCGTGCAGACCGGCGTGAAACTCTTGGGATGGGAGAAGAGGACGGCCCAGGAGTCCCCGATCCAATCGTGAAAGCGGATCCGACCCTCGGTGGTCTCGGCCTCGAAATCCGGAGCGGTAGCCCCAAGCTGCAGCGTCATCTGATTCCTCCTGAGATTGTCGACCGTGTTGGTTGCCATTGTGCCTGAGATGGCAGAGAACTCGGTCCCGCCTACCCATCGCGACGGCGTCGGTGGCCTTTCAGAGGATAGGAATGCGGCCGCGCCCCTCGGCGCGATCGCGGCTACGAAGGGGTCAGCTCGTATGGGAAGCGCCCGTGCAGCTCGAGCCGACAGCGGACCGCTGCCGGGGTCGTGCCCATAGCCGTTGTGGACCGAGGCGACGATCATGTCGGCCGGACATGTCGCACCGTGCTCGGAACAGGCACGCCGCAGTCCGTCCCGCACGCGCTCGGCGAGCAGACGCTCTCCGTCTCGCCCTGGCAAGGCTCGAGGTCAGGATCGCCGTGCGGCCGCTTTGTTCGACGAAGAGAAAGGGATCGCCGATCGCGGGCGGCACCTCGTGGCGCATCGCGGGCGAGCGTTCGGTATCGCTGAAGAGGACCAGGGCCGGCATCGCGCCCACCATACGTTGTCCCGGCTGGCGCCGGCGCGACTCCCCGGATAGGGTCTACGGACCCTGGAGGCGCAGTAGGAGGAGCGTGCACGATGGACGATTCGATCGTAGTGGGCACCGATGGCTCGGAGACGGCCAAGCAGGCGGTCGCCGAGGCTGTCCGCTTGGCCAAGGCACTCGGCGCGGACGTCCACGTCGTCTCCGCGTTTGAACCACTGCGGGGCGCGAAGATCGCCGGTGCCCCCGAGGGCGCCGCGCGGGTGTGGGCTCCCCATCCCGACGACCATGTCGAGGGAATCCTCAGCGAGGCCACCGCCGGCGTGCGAATGGCCGGCGTCGAGGTCACGCCCCATGCGGTTCAGCGTGATCCGGCCGACGCGCTCCTCCAGGTGGCCGATGAGGTGGGGGCATCGATGATCGTGGTCGGCAGCAAGGGGATGCACGGAGCACGCCGGCTGGCCCTCGGCAACGTGCCCAACAAGGTCTCGCATCACGCGAACTGCAACGTGCTGATCGTCGCCACGGGCGACCACCGCTAGCGATCAGCGCTCAGAGCCGTGGCGGCCCGGTCCGACGGGGGGAGGATCTGCGCCCGCTGCTAACCTAGTGCTTGCCAGCAAGCAAGTATCTGGAGAACCTTGGCCCACACCGCACCCATCCTCGATCTCGATACCGCCGCCCGCCTCCGGGTGGCGATCGGCCGGCTCTCGCGCCGGACGCGCACCACCGCGGCGGGCGCGGCAGCCGGATTGACGCCGACCCGGATCTCGGTTCTGTTGACGGTGGTCCGGGACGGGCCGGTCCGCCTGTCCGCGCTGGCGTCCGCGGAGAGCCTGAATCCCACCATGCTCTCACGGGTCATCTCCGATCTGGTCGATGCCGGGCTGCTCGCCCGCACCTGCGATGACGGCGACCGCCGGGCCGCTTGGGTCGAGGCGACCGCGGCCGGCAGGAAGCTGGCCGAGCGGATGCGCCGCGAGCGGACCGACGCGCTCAGCGAGGCGCTCGCGTGCCTCTCCCCCGGCGACCGCCGGCTGATCGAGCAGGCCCTGCCCGCATTGGAGGGGCTGGCCGAGCAGCTCAAGGACCGTCGTCCGTGACGCGCGTCCTGAACGCCGGCCGCGTCACCTTCGCCGCTCTCTCCGTCCCCAACTACCGCCGGTACTACAGCGGGCAGGCCGTGTCGATGATCGGCACGTGGATGCAGATGACCGCGCAGTCGTGGCTGGTGCTGACGCTCACGCACTCCGGCACCGCCCTCGGTCTCGTCGTCGCGTTGCAGACGCTTCCCGTGCTGGTGCTGGGTCCGTACGGCGGCGTCATCGCGGACCGCGTCGACAAGCGGCGGCTGATGATTGCGTTGCAGAGCGCGATGGGCGTCCAGGCGCTGATCCTGGGGCTGCTGACCGTCACCGGCATGGTGACGGTGTGGGAGATCGGCATCCTCGCCGCGCTCCTCGGCCTGAACAACGCCTTCGAGAACCCAGCGCGCCAGTCCTTCATGATGGAACTGGTCGGCCCGGACCATCTGCGTAATGCCGTCAGCCTCAACTCGGTGCTGGTCAACGTTGCCCGCTCCATCGGCCCGGCCGTAGCGGGCATCCTGATCGCCACCGTCGGGGACGGCGTCTGCTTCCTCGCCAACGCCGCCAGCTTTGTCGCCGTCGTCGTGTCGCTGACGACAATGGACGCCACCGCGCTCTCCCCGTCGCCGCCCACGCGACGCGCCCGGGGCCAGTTGCGCGACGGGCTGCGTTATGTCCGGCGGACACCGGCGCTGGCCGTGCCCCTCGTGATGATGGGCCTCGTTGGGTGCCTGACCTACGAGTTCCAGGTCTCGCTTCCGGTGATGGCCGACCGGGGTCTGAACGTCGGGGCGGCCGGATTCGGGTTCATGACGGCGGCGATGGGCGTCGGCGCCGTTGCCGGAGGCCTGTTCGTGGCCGCCCGCGGGAAGACCGGCCTGCGGCCCCTCGTGGCGGCCGCGTTCGGATTCGGCGCCGCGGTGGCGCTGGCCGCGCTCGCGCCGAATCTCCCCCTTGAACTGCTCGCTCTGGCCCTCGCCGGCGCCGGGAGCATCTCGTTCATGTCCACCGGCAATTCGACGTTACAGCTGAACGCCGCGACGGATATGCGCGGCCGGGTCATGTCGCTGTGGTTCGTCGCCTTCCAGGGATCGACGCCGATCGGCGGCCCGGTCGTCGGTGCGACGATGGGGGCCCTGGGCGCGCGTGCCGGGCTCGGCTTGGGCGCCGCGACGGCGGTGATCGTCGCCTGCGGCGGCCTGCTGGCGCTGCGGCGTGCCCCGCGGCTCCGCCCTCCCGTTGATCCGGCACCGGCGCGGCCACAGGCCGCGGCCGACGCCTGCCGCCCTGGGGCGATGGCGGCTACCGGCGGCAGCTGACACCGGTCGCGCTCAGCCGCCGGTGCACTAATCTCGCGGCTTGCCCTCCCCAGCCGACGCTCCGACGTTCGACCTGCAGAGCCATTCCGTCTATTCCGACGGTGCGCTGCGGCCGCGTGAGGTCGTCGACGCCGCGGCGGCCGCGGGCGTGCGGCTGCTCGCGTTGAGCGATCACGACACCGCCGAGGGCGTGGCGGAGGCGCAGCGGGCCGCCGCCCAGGCCGGCATCAGGCTGGTCCCCGCCGTCGAGGTCAGCTCGATGTTCGGCGCTCGGCAGGATCTCCACATCCTGGGATATCTCATCGATCCCGCGGATCCGCACCTCGTGCGCGCGCTCGAGCGCTCGCGCGGCGACCGAGAGGCGCGCGCCGCAAAGATGACGGACGCTCTCAAGGAGCTCGGCTTCGCCGTCGACGAGGAGATGCTGGCGCGACGATCGGAGCAGGGTCAGTCGATCGGCCGGCCACATCTCGCGCAGGCGGTCGTCAGCCGGCCGGAGAACCACGAGCGACTGCGGCGGGCCGGCCTGCTCGACCCAACCTCGTTCCTGGTCACGTACCTGATCGAGGGGCGTCCGGCGTTCATCCCGCGCGCCGCCCCGACCGTCGAGAAGGCCATCGAGCTCATCCACGGCGCCGGCGGTGTCGCGGTGTGGGCGCACCCGTTCTGGGACATCGACGACTCCACCGGCGTGCTGGCGGCGCTGGAGGGCTTCCACGGCGCCGGTCTCGACGGCGTCGAGGCGTTCTACGTGACCCATACCGAGCGGCAGACACGGACGCTCGCGGCCCGGGCGGCCGAGCTCGGCATGCTCACCACCGGCTCGTCTGACTTCCACGGCCCGGACCACCACACGTTCGCGGCCTTCCGGGCGTTCTCCACCTACGGACTGGAGCCCGTCCTCGGACCGCTCGCCGCCTGACGGGGCGCCGCGGCCGGTGGCCGCGTCCGTCTATGCGGCCACGCTGCGCTCTGACAGGTGCGCGCCGACCTTGCGCTTGACGCGCTGGAGCGCGTTGTCGACGGTCTTGCAATCGCAGTCGAGGCGCCGGCCCACCTCCTCGTAGGAGTGCCCGTCGAGGTAGAGCGCCAGGACCCGGGACTCGAGATCGGAGAGCGCCGTTGAGATGCACGCGACGAGCGCCCGCAGCTCCTCGCTGGAGATCACCTGGTTGACGGGGTCGTGCACCGTCGAGCCCGGCAGCACCTCGTCGAGCGTCGGCTCGCTGTCCCCCGTCCCGCCGGCGGGCGTGCTGGAGAAGGAGACGTACTGGTTCAGGGGCGTGTGCTTATTACGGGTCGCCGTCTTGACCGCGGTGATGATCTGGCGAGTGATGCACAGCTCGGCGAAGTTCCGAAAGCTCGATTCCCGGTCTGTCCGGTAGTCGCGCACCGCCTTGTAGAGCCCCACCAGGCCCTCCTGGATGAGGTCGTCTGCGTCACCCCCGGCCAGGAAGTAGGACGAGGCCTTCAGGCGGACAAAGCCGTAGTACCTGCGCACGATGCGGTCATATGCATCGGCATGCCCTTGCTTGGCAAGGGCGATGAGAAAGCCATCCTCAACCCGAGGTAGAGCCTGAGAGTTAGAAGACAGTCGAGCCACGAAACCAGCCTTTCACGCTGCCGCAGAGCCCGCGGCAGACGATCGTCGTGGCGCGCTACCTCCCCTGGCGCCGCACCAATATGTTGAGCCTTCCCAAAAGCGGACTCGATCGAGCCCCCAGATCCTCAACCCGGCCCTAAAGCTCGAGTCGATCCTTACTTCAGCGGCGCGAGCTTGACATAGCACCGCTTCGCTGTCAAGTGACCGGGAGAGTTATGCACAGCCGCTTGCGAGACGGCCAGAAGCGCAGACCCGCCGCTCGGCTCAGCCGGCCGGGAACAGCTCCGGCCCGGAGGGGCCGTCGCGAACGTCCCAGCCGAGGCGGCGCAGCTCGTCGCGCAGCCTGTCGGCTGCCTCCCAGTCGCACTCCCGGCGAGCCCGCTCGCGTGCATCCCGCAGCGCCATTACATCCTCCGGGACGGCGACGGCGGACGTCTCGACGAGGTCGCCGAGCCCCAGGACATCGAGCATCTCCCGCAGGTGATCGGCCCCGACGGTGCGCTGCGGGCTGCGGTTGGCCTCGCGTTCCCACTCCGAGACGACCGCCAGCGCCCGTGGAGTGTTGAAGTCGGCGGCCAGCGCGTCGAAGAAGCGCTCCCGCAATGGCGCCGACCACTCCGGACTCGGACCGTCGACCAGCCTGCGCGCGGTGTTCCGGATCCCTTCGGCCCGGGCCGCTGCCTCGGCCAGACGTTCGTCGTCGAACTCCATCGGCTGGCGGTAGTGGGCCCCGCAGAAGTAGGTCAGGAGCGTCAGCGGTCCGTATCGGTCCAGGGCCTCGCCCAGCATGAACACGTTCCCCACCGATTTCGACATCTTCTCGCTGTCCAGCCGGACCAGGCCGACGTGCATCCAGAGCTGTGTCAGCGGGGCGCCTCGAGCGGCACGCGTCTGCGCGGCCTCGTTCTCGTGATGGGGGAAGATCAGATCGATTCCGCCGCCGTGGATCTCGAAGCCAACGCCCAGAAACTCCTCGGCCATCGCGGAGCATTCGATGTGCCAGCCCGGACGTCCGCGTCCCCAGGGCGAGTCCCACCACGTGTCCTCACCGCCCTTGTGCCCCTTCCACAGCGCGAAGTCAAGAGGATCGCGCTTGCGGTCGGCGCCCTCCCCGCCCTCGCCCTGATCCATCTCTTCGATGTTGCGGTGAGATAGCTCGCCGTATTCCGGGTAGGACCGCACGGCAAAGTAGACGTCCCCGTCCGCCGCGTACGCATGGCCCCGCTCCACCAGCACCTCGATCCAAGTCACGATTCTCGCGAGGGTTTCGCTTGCCAACGGCTCGTGGTCCGGCCGGCCGAGGCCGAAACGGTCGGTGTCGGCTCTGTAGGCGGCCGTCATCTCCTCCGCAAGCTGGGCACTCGGAACACCGGCCTGGCGGGCCGCCGCGTAGATCTTGTCGTTGATGTCGGTGATGTTCGAGACGAACACCGGCTCGTAGCCCTCGTGGAGGAGGACACGCCTGAGCAGCGAGTAGACCACGAACGGCCGGGCGTTTCCGACGTGCACGCGCCCGTAGACGGTCGGTCCGCACGCGTAGATCCGGACCCGGGGCGGGACCTCGGGCGTGAGCTCGCGGATCTGGCGGCTGCGCGTGTCGTGGAGGGAAAACGTACGCACAGTGGCGCAACCCTAGCGCCCGTGATCTTTCCGACCGGACCTGGGCGTTAAGTAGGAGGCATGGCAATTTCTCCGGCTCGCTGCAAGCGTTTGGAGGCCGTCGAGTCCGCCTTCGGCACGCTGCCTGAGCGCTACCTCGGCGCCGATCCGGGCTTCGACGCCACCTACCACATCAAGCTGACCGATCTCGGTCACACGTGGGAGGTGCGCTGCACGACCCACGGCGCCCGCGTCCGCAAAGGCGCGACCCGGCGGCCGCCGGACGTCACGATCTGCACCGACTCCGCCACCTGGCTGGCGCTGCGCCAAGGGGAGATGTCCGGGATCGACGCCTTCGAATTGCGCCGGCTCAGCGTCCGCGGCAACCTCGACTACGCGGTCGGCTTTGAAGGGCTGTTCCGGCTGCCCGGCGGCCGGCCGCCCCTGCTGCAGATCCACGACGTGCCCGTCGGCCGACACCACATCTCGACTCTGACGATGGGCCACGGCCCGGATGTCCTGCTCCTGCACGGCCTCGGCGGAACCCGGGCTTCGCTGTTTGCCACGGCCGCGGCGCTCAGCCCTCGCCACCGCGTCCACGCCCCGGATCTGCCGGGATTCGGCTCCTCCTCCAAGCCGGCGCGGGCTCCGTACAACGCCCGCTGGTACGCGGAGACCATGCTCGCGTTCATGGATGCCCAGGGAATCGCTCAGGCGCACGTCGTCGGCAACTCGATGGGCGGGCGGATCGCGATCGAGATGGGCCTGATGGAGCCTGAGCGCATTCGCTCCCTCGGCCTGCTGTGCCCGGCCGTCGCCTGGGTCAAGCGCGGCTTTCATCCGCTCGTCAGGCTGCTGCGCCCGGAGTTCGGGCTGCTCCCCCACGGGTTCACGCGCAACACGGTCGCGTCGCAGTTCTGGAGCCTGTTCTACGACCGAGACCTGATCGACCCGGAGGTCGGCGAACTGATGGTCGACGAGTTCCGCCGCATCTACCACTCTGCCGGTGCCCGCCTGGCGTTTCTCGCCTCGGCGCGCAACATCTACCTCGAGGCCCCCTACGGGCGCAACGGCTTCTATCCGCGCCTGTCCGAGCTGCGCCCGCCGGCACTGTTCATCTGGGGTACCCACGACGGCCTGATCCCGGCGGCGTTCGGCCGCCACGTCCGCAAGTGGCTGCCGAGTGCCGAGCACGTGACGATCCAGGCCTGCGGTCATGTCCCCCAGGTGGAGCGCCCGGACGAGACCAATGACCTGCTGACGCGCTTCTTCGCCCGCAGCGAGATCGCGCTTGCCCCCTCGTCTCGCCCGGAGCGCGGCGACGAGTCCCGCCCGGCAAAGCGGGGCGGGGGCGCGACCGGGACACAGGCGGCCTGAGGGAATAAGATCGCGCCATGGCTGACACCGGCCTCGCCGGCCGGGCCGGCGCCAACGGACATCTCAACGGCGAGGAACCCCACGCCGAGAGCAACCCCGGAGGCGGTTCCGCAGGGTCGCTGATCTGCCGCGCCCTGCGCGGAGTGGCCCATGAGGCCCAGCGGCGGATCCCACGGGCCGACCTCGACGAGCGTGACCCGGACTTCATCCGGGAGCGACTGCCACTCATGTGGCTGATCGCGAGCCTCTGGTATCGCGGCGAGGTCCGCGGCCTGGGGAACATCCCGGACTCCGGGCCGGTCCTGCTCGTCGGGAACCACTCCGGCGGCAACATGCTGCCCGACACGCTGGTGTTCACGCTGGCGTTCAACACGTACTTCGGGGTCGAGCGCGCCTTCTACCAACTGGCCCACAACCTCGTCCTGGCGATGCCGGCCCTGGGCTCGCTGCGCAAGTTCGGCACCGTTGCCGCATCTCCGGGCAACGCACGGAAGGCCCTGCGGTCCGGGGCCGCGCTGCTCGTCTACCCGGGCGGCGACTACGAGGTCCACCGCCCGTTCTGGCAGCGCAACCGCGTCGACTTCGATGGGCGTACGGGCTTCATCCGCCTCGCCCTCCAGGAGAACGTGCCGATCGTGCCGGTGGTGTCCATCGGCGGCCAGGAGACGGCGCTGTTCTTGTCGCGCGGCGAGCACCTCGCGCGCCTGCTTGCGCTCGACCGGCTGTTCCGCCTCAAGGTTCTGCCGATCTCGCTCGCCCTTCCGTGGGGCCTGAACGTCGGCGACATGCTCGGGCACATTCCGCTGCCGGCCAAGATCACGGTCGAGACCTTGCCGCCGATCGAGCTCACGGCCGAGTTCGGCCCGGATCCGGACGTCGACGAGGTCTACGACCACCTGATCCGGCTCATGCAGGACACCCTGGACAGCCTGGCCGCCGAGCGACGGCTCCCGGTGATTGGGTGAGGGCCGCCGCTCGCACCGTCGTCTCGGCGCCGATCGAGACCGTCTGGGACGTCGTGTCCGATCCGGAGCGGGCGCTGAGCTTCATGTCCGGCATCACCCGCTGGGAGGTGGCGGGCGACGAGCCGACCGGCCTGGGCGCGCGCTATCGCATGCTTCTGCGCGTGGGCTCCGCGGAGGTCGGCGGCCTCATCGAGATCGTCGAGTGGGATCCGCCGTGCGAGCTCGCGTGGACGTCGATCACCGGCGTCGATCAGCGCGGCCGGTGGCGCCTGCGCCCGGCCTCCGGCGGCCGCACCCGGGCCGAGATCCGGCTCGCTGCCGGCGTCGCCGGTTCCGGCATCGCGGGCTGGATCGCCGAGCGGATCGCCCGGCCCGTCGTCAGCTCACACCTGCGCACGAGCGTCAGGCAGCTGTCTCGGCTGGTCGAGCACGAGCGGATGCGCGCCCAGGCGGCGCAGCGGCGCGCGGCGGGGGCATCGAGCTCGCGGTCGGCCGGCTGAGACGCTGGGACCTGCTCTCGCCCGGAGGCCGGGCGAACGCGTGCCTGCGGGGGGACTCCTCGTCGGGCGGCCCGCAGACCCCGGTCAGCCGCTCGCCGCCGGCAGACTGAAGCGCACCCTCGTCCCCCGGGCGCTGTCGGCCAGCCAGATCCGCCCCCCGTGGGCTTCGATGATCGCTCGCGCCACCGCCAGCCCCAGCCCGGCGCCGTCCTCGGTGCGCGAGGCCTGGTCGCCGCCGCGGTAGAACGCGGTGAAGACGTGCTCTCGCTCATCCTCGGCGATGCCCTCGCCGCTGTCGACGATCTCGACCTCGATCCCGGTGGCCGCGGGCTCGGCGCGCACGACGACGCTTCCATCGGCCGGCGTGTGGCGGATCGCGTTCTGGATGAGGTTGAAGAGGACGCGCTGGATCTTCTCGGGGTTGCCGCGCGCCGGCGAGAGAGTCTCCGGAACGCTCGCCGTCACCGCCACCCCCTTGGCCTCGGCATCGAGTCGCATCGCATCGACGGTCTCGCCGACGAGCTCGGACAGCTGGACGCGCTCCAGCGACCAGCTGATGTCCCCGGCTTCCAGCCGCGAGAGCTCGAACAGGTCGTCAATCAGGGCGCTCAGGGCGTCGATGTGCGTGCGCATGCGCCCCAGGTACCGTCGGCGCGTCTCGCCGGCCACGATGTCGTCGCTGACGGCCTCGGTCAGCAGCCGCAGCGAGGTGATGGGCGTGCGCAGGTCATGGGAGACGGCGGCGAAGAGGTGGCGGCGCGCCGACTCGGACTGGTCTCTCGCCGTCGCCTGGACGCGGAGGTCACCGATCATCGCGTTCGCAGCCTCGGCGAGCTGGGCCAGTTCGTCGTGGGCATCGGTGGTGATCGTCACCGTGCGGTCCCCGCCGCCGACGGCCCGCAGCCCGTCGCGGATCGCCGCCACATCCTTGACGATGTCACCGGCGATCAGCCGGGCGCCGAGGAATGCGAGGACGCCGGCGCCAATCACGATCGCCGCCACCAGCAGCGCAGCATGGCCGGAGACGACCATGAGTAGCGAGACGATCACCAGCGCCGCCAGCACCGGCGCCATGCCGATCACGACCACGAGCGCGATCTGACGCGACAGCGACCCGGCACCCGAGCGGACCCGGCTCACCGCACTGCGCTCGCCGCGGGCGTTGAGCGACCAGCCGCCTCCCCGGTGGCCGGTCACGGCGCGAAGCGGTAGCCGACGCCCCACACGGTCTGAATGTGGCGCGGCCGGGCGGGGTCGGCCTCGATCTTCGAGCGCAGCCGGCGTATGTGGACGGTGACCGTGGAGGTGTCGGTGTAGAACGAGTACTGCCAGATCGCGTCCATCAGCTGATTGCGGGAGAACGCCTGGCCGGGGTGTCGAGCCAGGAACAGCAGCACGTCGAACTCGCGTTGCGTGAGGACGACCTCCTCGCCGCGCACGTACACCTGGCGCGCGGCGGGGTCGATCGTCATGTCGCTGAGCTCGATCGCACTCTGCTGCGCCGGCGCGGTCTCGACGCGGCGCAGCACGGCGTCGACGCGGGCAACCAGCTCGAGCGGAGAGAAGGGCTTGACGACGTAGTCGTCGGCACCGAGTCGCAGACCGATCACGCGATCGGCCTCCTCGCCCTTGGCGGTGAGGAGGATCACTCCGATCGGCTCGTGCTCAGGGTGACGCAGCCGGCGCATGACCTCGAGCCCGTCGATACCCGGCAACATCAGGTCGAGAACCACCAGGTCCGGCCGGTGGCTGCCGATCAGCGCCAGCGCCCGGGCTCCGTCCGCGGCGATCCGGGTGCGGTAGCCGGCGCGCTCGAGATATCGGGAGACGACCTCGGCGATCGTCGGCTCATCGTCGACGACCAGCACGGACCCACGGTTCTGTTCCTCCATCCTCGGGATTCTCGCAGCGAGCCGGGGCGTTCATGCTCGGCTCGGCTCGGAGTTCATGCGCTGTTCATGTACCGGCCGGCTCGACCGTCGCGATCGCGAGCGCCGCGACGCCCTCCTCGCGGCCGACGAACCCCATGCCCTCCCCGCGCGTGGCCTTGACGCTGACGCTGCCGACGGCAATCCCCAGCGCCGCGGCCAGACGCTCGCGCATCCGGTCGCGGACCGGCGCGAGCTTGGGGCGCTCCATGATCACCGTCGCGTCGACGTGGCGCACGGCAAACCCCGCGTCACCCAGCAGGCCGACCGTCGCCCGCAGCAGCTGGATCGAATCAGCGTCCCGGTAGCGCGGGTCGGTGTCCGGGAAGTGCTGGCCGATATCACCGAGTGCGGCCGCCCCCAGCATGGCGTCGATGATCGCGTGGGTGAGGACATCGGCATCGGAGTGACCGTCGAGCCCCAGCTCGTGCTCGAGCTGCACCCCGCCCAGCACGAGCCGGCGGCCGGGCACCAGGCGGTGGCAGTCGTAGCCGATCCCGGTAGTCATTTGATGCGCTCCGTCAGCAGGAGCTCGGCCATCCGGAGATCCTCGCGCGTCGTGATCTTCATGTTGCCTGGATCCGATCCGAGAACCCGCACGGTGCCGCCGGCTCGCTCCACGAGCCAGGCGTCGTCGGTGGCCTGCGCCAGCTCGTCGTCGCCGGCACCGGCCAGCGCGCGCTCCAGCGCCTCGCGGCGAAACACCTGTGGGGTCTGCACCGCCCACAGGCGCGCGCGGTTCAGCGTGCGGGCCACCGTCACGCCGTCGTCTCCGACCTCCTTGATGGTGTCAGCCACCGGCGCCGCCGCGATCACCGCGCCGGCATCCGGGTGCCGCTCGAGCTCGAGCAGGGCCTGGGTGAACAGCTGGGGGGTCGCCAGGGGCCGGGCCGCGTCGTGGACGATCACCGGATCCCCGCCCGCACAGACGGCCAGGGCGTTGCGCACGGAATGCGAGCGCTGGACGCCACCGGCGACGGCCCGCGTTCCCTCCGGCGCCGCATCGAGCTCGCCGGCGGGCAGCGCGACGATGATCTGCTCCACGGCGTCGACGGCGCGCAGCGCCGCCACGCTCCAATCGAGCATCGGCCGGCCGCAAAGCGGAACGAGCGCCTTGGGTCGGACGGACCCAAGGCGCTCGCCTCGTCCTGCGGCCACGATGAGCGCGACCGCCATCGATTGCAGCCGAGCTACTTGGCCGCCACAGGGACCTTCCCGGATTCGGTCAAGAGAGCGTAGAGGTGCTCCTCCACCTCCTGCTCGTCCATGCCCAGGGCGTACATCAACTCCGAGGCCAGGATCTTCTTCGCCCGGGTGAACATCTGCTTCTCGCCGGTCGAAAGGCCCTTCTCGGCCTCGCGGATGGCGAGGTTGCGGACAACCTCCGCGAGCTCGTAGATGTCACCGGTCTTGATCTTGTCCCGGTTGTGCTTGAAGCGCCGGTTCCAGTTCTTGGGCATCTCCGAACACTCGTCCTGGAGCACGGCGAGGACCTTTTTGACGGTCTCCTCGTCGATGACGCGGCGCAGACCCGCGAGTGCGGCGTTCTCGGTCGGGACCATCACCGTCATGTCGTTGTGGAGGATCTTGATCGTCAGATACTCGCGGCTCTCGCCGAGGACTTCCTTGACCTCCTTGCGGAGCACCTTGCCCGCACCATGATGCGGATAGACCACGCTGTCGCCGATCTCGAATTCGATGTGTGGCGGCGTCTCAATCGACTCCAGGTCATCCAGGTGCTCTTCCATTAGCTCTGTGATGGTGTCCTCCTCTGTCAAGGCGGCGCGGGCAAAGCCACCCGCTCGCGGGATTTCCTACGTCTGCAGGTAGCGATCAACGAGGTTGATCTCCTGCTGTCGGCGAAGGCCTTCCCGGATGTCCTTCGCCCTGATCTCGCCGACTCCGTCGACGGTCTCCAGCTCGCCATCTGATGCGGCGAGCAGTTCCTCGAGTCCTCCGAACTCCGTCACGATCCGCTGTACGACGAGCCTGGGCAGCCGGGGGATACGCCCTAGGATGCGGAAGCCGCGCGGAGATACGGGGTAGTCGAGCGTGTTGAGCTTGCGGTCGTAGCCGAGCAACTCGGCGAGCCGACCAAAGTCCAACAAGTCCTGGTGCGGAAGCCTGGCCAGCTGGTCCAGGACGACGGCGAAGCTGTCGTCGGTGTCCTCCACAAGATAATCGTGAACCAGGGCAGCCTTGTCGGCGGCGACGCCGACCATCGTCTCGTCGAGCTGCATCTCGATGAGCCGGCCCTCGGTCCCCAGCTCGACGATGTAGCGCTCGATCTCGACCGCCATCCGTGTCACCAGCTCGACACGCTGGAGCACGGTCAAGACGTCGTGGAGCGTGACGCCGCCCTCGAATTCGAGGGCGGTCAGGCGTGTCGACACCTGGTCGAGACGGCTCCGGTACTTGTCGAGGGTCGCGAGGGCCTGGTTGGCCTTGGCGAGCACGACCGGAATGTCCTCGAGGATGTACTTGATGCCATCCACGTAGAGAGACACGACCTCGCGGCGCTCGGACACGGCGACGACGATCGCGTCCGTCTGCTTGGACACGCGTTCGGCTGTTCGGTGGCGGGTGCCGGTCTCCATGGTGAGGATCGTCGGATCCGGAGTGAGCTGCACGTTGACGTGGACGATGTTCGTCGCGTTCGAGCTCAGCGCGATCGCGCCGTCCATCTTGGCCAGCTCATACAGGAACGTCGGCGAGTAATCGACGTCGAGCTTGATCCCGCCGGAGAACAGGAAGCTGAGCTCGTCGGCATCGCCGATGACGATGAGAGCGCCGGTACGGGCATCCACGACGTTGTCGATTCCCTCGCGCAGGGCCGTTCCGGGCGCGACCATCTCGAGCGCCCTCATTATCCGGGACTCTTGTCGAGACTCGAGCTCTTCTTTGAGCTCTTCCCCGGAACGCGGCGGCATCAGGATGAATTTTAGCTTACGGTCGGTGAGGGCCGCCCCGTCACGGATCACGCGCTCGTCCCCCTGCTTCGCGATGCGCACGGCCGACCGCGACACGAACGCGCGGAGCCTCGATTCTGACGGCTCAGGCAGCGTGCGGGACCTGCTTGGCGGGCGTCATCGCAGCGCCGAGGGCGGCCCGGAGAGACTTCTGGCTCTCCGGCTCGATCACCGGCGGCAGGCCGAATCGCGCAGCCTCCGCCAGGCGGCGATCGCCGTGGGCGACCGTCCGCAGCTCGCCGGTGAGCCCGAGCTCGCCGAAGCAGGCCAGGGGCCGGCCGTTGTCGCCGGTCAGCGCCACCCGCTTGGCCGCGCTGGCGACCGCCAGCGCCACCGCCAGATCGGCCCCCGGCTCATCGACGCGCACGCCGCCGACGACGTTGACGAACACGTCGGCGGTGCCGAGTCCGATGCCGGCATGCCGGCCCAGCACCGCGAGCACGAGCGCTACCCGGTTTCGGTCCAGACCGGCGACCACGCGCCGCGGCGGAACGAGCTCGGACGCGCTGACGAGCGCCTGGACCTCCACCAGCAGGGGCCGTGACCCCTCCATCGCGCAGAGGACGACGCTCCCCGGAGACCGCGTCGCCTCGGCCAGGAACCGGGCCGAGGCGTCGAGCACCTCGACCAGGCCCTGATCCCGCATCTCGAACACCCCCGCCTCGTTTGTCGACCCAAAGCGGTTCTTGATCGCCCGCACGGTGCGATACGTCCGTTCGCGTTCGCCCTCGAACTGGAGCACACAGTCGACGAGGTGCTCCAGCACCCGCGGACCGGCGAGCGCGCCCTCCTTGGTGACGTGGCCCACGAGCAGCACGGCGATGCGCCGCTGCTTGGCCACGCGCATGATCTCGCCGGCCACCTCGCGCACCTGGGCGACGGAGCCGGCCGCGGAGGAGAGATCGACGGAGTGGAGCGTCTGCACCGAGTCGATCACGCAGACCTCCGGTCGCTCCTGCTCGAGCGTCGCGAGCACGGTGTGCAGGTCGGTCTCGGCGATCACCGGCACGGCGAGGGCCTCGCCCCCGCCGAGTCGCTGCGCCCGCAGCCGGATCTGCGCCGCCGACTCCTCCGCGGACACGTACAGCACCCGGCGTCCCGCCGCGCACAGATTGGCCAGCGCCATCGTCGTCAGCGTCGACTTGCCGATGCCGGGGGCGCCGCCGATGAGCACGAGCGACCCCGGCACGATCCCGCCCCCCAACACGTCGTCCAATTCGCCGATGCCGGTGCTCAGACGAGCATGGTCGACGGCGTCGACGTCGGCGAGCGCCACCGGCTTGACGGCGGCGGCACGCCCACGACCGTCGCCGGCGGCGGAGGCGGAGGGGCCGCCGCGCGCCGGAGCGACGCGGACCTGCTCGACCAGCGTGTTCCACTCCCCGCAGCCCGGGCAGCGACCCGCCCAGCGGGCGGTCTCATGCCCGCAGGCCGAGCAGACGTGAACGGAGGAGGAGCGGGGCATCGGTGATCGTCTGAGAGCGTACGGGGCGCCCCTGACGCCATGGCGGGTTGCCGGTGGAGATCGTTGCGATGTCGTGACGCCTGAGACGGTCCTGTGACGCCGGGCTTCGTCCCTATCGGCGGCTGCGGGCCGGAACTTCGGGCAACGAAGGAAGACCCTTCGATGCGCCGTTTTTTCCGGGCCGATGCAGGCTTGGTGAGCGACCGGCGCCGGTCGCGGCGCGAACCCACCACCCCGCCACCACCCCGCAACGACAAAGCGGCCCGGGCCAGAAGGCCCGAGCCGCATGCCAAACAGCTCGCGGTGAGAGAAGTGGGCTACTCGGTCTCGGAGTCGGCCTTGGGCCCGTCGGTGTCCGGCGCGCCGGGAGTCTCGGCCTCCTCATCGGCGCCGCCCTCGGCCCCAACGCCCACCGGCGTCGGCTTCGGAGCGGGCTCGATGACCGAGAGCTTGACGTCCTCGTCCTCCGTGCCGTCGACGCCCGGCTCGACCAACACGGTCGAACCGGAGGGCACCTGCGAGCGGAGGACGAAGTCGGCCAGCGGATCCTCGATGTAGCGCTGGATCGCCCGCCGCAGCGGCCGTGCGCCCATCGCCGGATCCCAGCCCTTGTCCACCAGGAGGTCCTTGGCCGGCTCGGAGAGCTCGAGCTGGAGCTCGCGCTCCGCCATCGACTCGCGGATCCGCAAAAGCAGCAGGTCGACGATCGACTTGATCTCGTCCTTGGTGAGCTTGTGGAACACGATGACGTCGTCGATCCGGTTGAGGAACTCCGGCCGGAAGACCTTCTTGAGCTCACCCATGATCCGGTTCTTCATGTCGTCGTACGTGATCCCGGTCTCATCGTCTGAGACCGCGAAGCCGAGCGGCGTGTTGCGCGCGATCTCCGACGCTCCGATGTTGGAGGTCATGATCACGATGCAGTGCCGGAAGTCGACCGTGCGGCCCTGAGCGTCGGTCAGACGCCCGTCCTCCAGGATCTGGAGCAGGATGTTGAACACATCCGGGTGCGCCTTCTCGATCTCGTCGAGCAGCGGGACGCTGTACGGCTTGCGACGGACCGCCTCGGTCAGCTGACCGCCCTCGTCGTAGCCGATGTAGCCCGGAGGCGACCCGACCAGACGCGAGACCGCGTGCTTCTCCATGTACTCGGACATGTCGATCCGGATCATCGTCTCTTCGTCCCCGAACAGGAACTCGGCGAGCGTCCGCGCCAGCTCGGTCTTACCCACCCCGGAAGGTCCGAGGAAGATGAATGAGCCGGTCGGCCGCTTCGGGTCCTTGAGACCGGCCCGCGAGCGCCGGATGGCCTTGGAGACGACCTCAATCGCCGGGTGCTGGCCGATGACGCGCTTGTGGAGCTCCTCCTCCATGCGCATCAGCTTCGCCGTCTCGGCCTCGGTCAGCTTGAACACGGGGATGCCGGTCCACATGGAGACGATGTCGGCGATCTCCTCCTCGCCGATCGACGGCCGCTCGGTCGACTCGCCCGCCTCCCACTGGTCGGCGAGCTCCCGCTTGCGCTGGGTCAGCCGGCGCTCCTTGTCGCGCAGGTTGGCGGCCTTCTCGAACTCCTGGGACTCGATCGCCTCCTCCTTGGCGCGCCGCGTCTCCTCGATCTCGTCCTCGAGCTCGCGGTACACGGGCGGGGAGGTCATCGACTTGATCCGCATCCG
>DASZMU010000124.1:0-3718 GCA_035551695.1 Solirubrobacteraceae bacterium | reverse complement strand
CACGCCCGCGATCCGCAGCGGACGCTGCTGCAGTCCGCATGAGCGACTGCCGTACGACCGGCAGGAAGCCGCACCCGAGACGACAGCATCGCTGTAAAGCCACAGGCCACAGCCTCAGTTCATGACTTTGCCGTATCCCTGCCTTGCCACAGACCGCGAGCTACGAAAGGATTACTGATGGCAGGCCGCCAGTGGCTGGGTATTACAACCCCGAACTGATGCATCTGGTCAGACGCACCTCGTTCGGCGGCTGTCTCACCGTGAAACGGTATCCCACAAGAGCGAAGCCACGGGGGGAAGCAATGCCGAAGCCCACGATGCTAGCCGTCGACGATGACCCGGAGGTGCTCGCCTCCATCTCGCGCGACTTGCGGTCGCGTTACGGGGGGGAGTACCGGATCATGCGGGCTTCTTCCGGCAAGCAGGCACTGGGACTCCTCGCCGAGGTCGCTTTGCGCGCCCGGCCGGTGGCGCTCGTGCTCTCGGACCAGCGGATGCCGAACATGTCCGGCGTGGAGATGCTGACGCGTGCCCGCGAGCACGCGCCCGACGCCAAGTTCGTGCTGCTCACGGCCTACGCCGACACCGATGCCGCGATCGCGGCGATCAACGAGGTCGGCCTCGACTACTACCTGCAGAAGCCCTGGGATCCGCCGGAGGACCGGCTCTTCCCCGTGATGGACGACCTGCTGGGCGACTGGCGTCGGGCTCAGCCCGACGACACCGGCGACCTGCGAGTGGTGGGTCACCGCTGGTCGCAACAAAGCCATGAGCTCAAGACGTTCCTGTCCCGCAACCACGTGCAGTACCAATGGCTCGAACTCGAGCGCGACGACGAGGCCCGGCGGCTTGCCGATCTGGCCGGCGTCGGCGTCATGGACCTGCCGCTCGTGCTCGTTCCCGACGCCGATCCGCTGCGCGCGCCGAGCAATCTGGCCGTGGCCGAAGCCGTCGGCCTGCGGACCCGCGCCGAGCAGCCGCTGTACGACCTGTGCATCGTCGGCGCCGGCCCGGCCGGTCTCGCCGCCGCGGTGTACGCGGCCTCCGAGGGTCTGCGAGCGGTGGTGGTCGAGAAGGAGGCGCCCGGCGGCCAGGCGGGCCAGAGCGCGTCCATCCAGAACTATCTCGGCTTCCCCAAAGGATTGTCCGGCGCCGATCTCGCCCACCGGGCGACGGCGCAGGCGGCCCGCTTCGGCGCCGAGATGCTCCTGGCCCGCGAGGTGGTCAGCCTCGAGGTCCGTGGCCCCGTCCGGGCCGTGCGCTTCGCCGGCTCCGACGACCTCGAGGCCCGCGCCGTGCTGATCGCGAGCGGGGTGTCCTACCGTCGGCTGCAAGGCCCCGGGTTGGATGAGCTCTCCGGACGCGGCCTCTTCTACGGCTCCTCCGCCAGTGAGGCGAGCCAATGCCAGGGCGACGACGTGTACATCGTCGGCGCCGCCAACTCGGCCGGTCAGGCCGCGCTGAACTTCGCCCGCTACGCCAAGCACGTCGTCATGCTGGTGCGGGGCGCCCGGCTCGAGGACTCGATGTCGATGTACCTCGTCGCCCAGATCCAGGCGACGGACAACATCGAGGTGCGGCTCGGTGCGTCCGTCGTGGCCGCTCGGGGCACCGAGCACCTCGAGGCGATCTCGATCGCGACCGGCGACGGCCCGGCCGAGGAGGCCGAGACGAGCTGGCTGTTCGTCTACATCGGCGCTGCGCCGCAGACGGACTGGCTCGGCGAGGCCGTCGTACGCGACTCGCACGGCTTCATCATCACCGGCAACGACCTCCTCGCGACGAACCGGACGGCATGGCCGCTCGCGCGCGCGCCGTACGCCCTCGAGTCCAGCCTGCCCGGTGTCTTTGCCGCCGGCGACGTCCGGCTCGACTCCATGAAGCGAGTGGCGTCGGCAGTCGGTGAGGGCGCCATGACGGTTTACCTCGTCCACCGCTACCTGGCGTCGATGTGATCACCGCATCGGAGCTGCGCAGCCTCGCGCTGTTCGACAAGGTCACCGAGGATCAGTTGCGGGCCCTGCTCGCCCTCGGCGGTGAGGTCGTCTTCCGCGCCGGCGACGAGCTGTGGGTTCAGGGCCGCCTGTGCGAGCGCTGGTGGGTCCTGATGGAGGGCCGGATCGACCTCGTCCGCCTCGCCGGCCACGAGGAGACTCGCGTCGGGGCGATGGCCCAGCCGGGACAGTGGGCCGGCGGCTTTACCGCGTGGGACGACCACGCCGTCTATCTGGCGAACGGTCGTGCCGCCACCGACGGTCGCGCGCTGTGCGTGTCCTCCGCGGACCTGAAGGCTTGGACCAGCGCGCTGGACCCCTTCGGTGCCCACCTCATCGAGGGCGTCTTCCGGACCGCGCGGACGGTCGAGTCGGCAGCGCGGCAGCGCGACGCCCTCGTCGCGCTCGGCACCCTGTCCGCCGGGCTCGCTCATGAGTTGAACAACCCGGCGGCGGCCGCCGCACGAGCAGTCGACGCGCTGGACGGCGCGAGCGAAAGACTGCTGGACACCTTGGGCGGGCTCGCCGCCACGGACGTCACGGCGGCCCAGTTCGGAGAGCTCGACGCCCTGCGGCGCGAGCTCCCGGGCGCGCCTCGTGCCCCGCTGAGCCCGATGGCGCTCGCCGACCTCGAGGACGAGCTGACCGACTGGCTCGACGACCACGACGTCGCCGACAGCTGGCAGCTCGCCGGGCCGCTGGCGGCGGCCGGAATCGACGCCGGCTGGTGCGAGCGCGTCGCTCAGGTCCTCCACGGCTGCCCCACCGCCGGTCTGGCATGGGTGGTGAGCACCTTGAACGTCAGCAACCTGCTGTCGGAGGTGAAGGAATCCACGCGCCGGATCTTTGAGCTGGTGGGTGCGATCAAGAGCTACTCCCAGATGGACCGCGCCTCGGTGCAGGAGACGGTGATCTCCGAGGGACTCGAGAGCACCCTGGTCGTCCTACGTCACCGAATGCCCACCGGCGTCACCGTCGTCCGCGACTATGCACCCGACATCCCGGCCATCGACGCGATTCCCGCCGAGCTCAACCAGGTCTGGACCAATCTGATCACCAATGCCCTCGACGCCATGGACGGCGACGGCAGGTTGCGGCTATCCGTCCGGCCCGACCGCGACGGCGTCGCCGTGGAGATCGCGAACACCGGCACGTGGAGCGACCCGGTTTCGAGGGAGCGGGCGTTCGAGCCGTTCTTCACCACCAAGGGGGTCGGGCAGGGCACGGGGCTCGGCCTCGACATCTCCCGGCGCATCGTCGTCGGTCGGCATGGCGGCGACATCAGCATCGACCTGCCTCCTGGCGAAACCGTTCTCCGGGTGTGGCTGCCGCGGCAGCACGTCGACCCGCAGTAGCCCCCGTCCCTGCCCTTCCGCATCACGTTGTCGCCTCCAAGGAACCGCATGGCGCTCTGTGTCAACCTTCAGGTTGACGATCTTGGACCATCGGCAGGTTGCCCGTCGCCCCGTCGGACTACGGAAGGGGATAGTCCCAGCGGATATCAGAGCGAGATCACATCCTTGAAAGGACGCACCCCGTCGCGGTCCAGGTGCCGCTGGCCCTCGATGGTCTTGCGTTGCCCTCAGGGATACGGCAAAGTCATGAACTGAGGCTGTGGCCTGTGGCTTTACAGCGATGCTGTCGTCTCGGGTGCGGCTTCCTGCCGGTCGTACGGCAGTCGCTCATGCGGACTGCAGCAGCGTCCGCTGCGGATCGCGGGCGTG
>DASZMU010000123.1:0-3279 GCA_035551695.1 Solirubrobacteraceae bacterium | reverse complement strand
GGATCGCCGGCGTGGCCGGCTGCCTGTTGCGCGGCGATCCCGGCGCGGACGATCTCGTCGTTCTCGGCGTGCACGCCGGCCAGCCCACCGGCGCGAGCGATCTTCCCGAAGGCGGCGAGCAGCTGCCCATCCGGGATGCGTGGGAACCGTCGCGGGTGGGTCTCGAAGGTGGAGAGCTTGAACGCGGCTGCGCCGGCGTTCACGAGCGCCGACACCTCGTCGATCGGACCGCGCGGTGGGACGGTCGCCCACAGAGCCACGTCGATGACGGCCTGGCGCTCGACGTCGGCAGCCTTGGCCTCGAACGCGCGCAGCGAGTCGACGGGGCCCTCGGCGTCGTCATAGGGCATGTCGACCACCGTCGTCACGCCGCCGGCCGCAGCGGCGCGAGTGCAGCGCTCGATGCCCTCTCCGGCATAGCTGCGGGTGTGGACGTGGACGTCGACCGCCCCCGGAAGCAGGAGGGCCTCCCCATAGTCCAGGGCGCCCGCGCCCGGCCGGCCCGGCGAGACGACGTCCTGGATCCGGCCGTCGCGAAAAGTGAGGCCCGCGCGGACGGCGGATCCGTCAGGTCTCAGGATCTGCCCAGAGATCTTCTCGGTGATTGAGATGTCCGCAGGTTACATTACGATGCTGTCGTGACCACTGTCTCAACCAACGAGAGGGTCGTCCTCGATGGTGATGGCCTGACCGTCGATCGCGTCTTGGCCGTGGCCCGCGGTCGGACCCGCGTCGGGCTCGACGAGGCGGCGCTGGTGAGGGTGCGGGCGGCACGCGAGGTCGTCGACCGGGTGCTGGCCAGCGGCCAGTCGGTCTACGGCCTGAATACCGGCCTGGGATCGCTGGCCCGCCACCGCATCTCGCTCGACGAGATGGGGGCGTTCTCGTTCGCCACCGTCGCCGACCAGGTCTCTTCGTATGGGCGGCCCCTGCCGACCGATGTGGTCCGGGCGATGATGGTCGCACGCGTGAACGGAATGCTGAAGGCCGGGGTGGGGGTCCGCCGTGAGCTCATCGAGTTGCTGGTCAGGCTGCTGAACCTCGACATCCACCCGGTCGTGCGGACGGTGGGGTCGGTCGGACAGGGCGACCTCTCGGAAATGGCGGATATCGGCAAGGTGCTGATTGGGCATGGCTGGGCCGAGTACCAGGGGAAGATGGTCCCGGGGGGAGAGGCGCTCACGCGGGCGGGGCTGGAGCCGATCGCGCTCGGCCCCAAGGAGGCACTCGGGCTTATCAGCTCCAACGGGGTGACGATGGGACGGGGGTCGCTCGTGCTCGCCGACGTCGCGGACCTGATTGAGAGCATGCAGATATCTGCCGCGCTCAGCTTCGAGGCCTTCCTGGCCAACCTGTCGGTCATCCATCCGGCCGCGGCCCGCGCCCGTCCCCACAGCGGGCTGGAGCGGGCCATGTCCCGGCTGCGCGAACTGCTCGAGGACTCGCGCCTGTGGCAGCAGGGCGCGGCGCGCAACCTGCAGGATCCGCTCTCCATCCGGTGCGTGCCCCAGACGCATGGCGCCCTCTACGACGCGTTGTCGGTGGTGCGCGGGCTGATGGAGATCGAGCTCAATTCGGCCGCCGACAACCCGCTCGTCCTCGTCGAGGAGTCGGCGATCGTGTCGGTGGGCAACTTCGATGTCTCGTCGCTGGCGATGGCCTTTGACTACCTCAGGGTCGGTATCGCGCACGCTGCGCAGGTCGCCAACGAGCGGGCGCAGAAGCTGTTGTGGCGCCATTTCAGCGGCCTGCCGACCGGGCTGGCCTGGCAGGACGGGCCGACCGGAGGGCTGCGTCCGCTGGGGCGCGAGTTCGCCGCGCTGGCCTCGGAGGCCCGCCTGCTCGCCAACCCTGTCTCGCTCGATTACCGCGGTCAGCTGGCCGAGGGGGTTGAGGACCATGCGTCGATGGCTCCGCTGTCGGTCAGCACCACCTCGGCGCTGGTGAGCCTGGTCCACCGGCTGGTCGCGCTCGAGTTGATCGTGGCGGCGCAGGCCGTGGATCTGCGTGGTGGGCCGGATGGGCTCGGCGGCGGGACCGGGCGAGCCTATTCGGTCGTGCGCGGGTATGCCGGGACGCTGACCGACGAGACGGACTGGAACGCCGACGTCGAGGGCCTCTCCAGGCTCGTCGCCGATGGCGCGCTCGCGCACCGGGTGGCCCGCGTGGCCGGCGGGCGGCCGGCGCTGTCCGAGCACGAGCCTCCCGGGATCTGAGAATGCCGGCGGGGGCGCTGCAGCGGGCCGTCGAGCTCCTGCACCGGTTGGGCGAAGAGCCGGTCCAGCCAACGGTCGCCGAGCTCGCCGGCGCCGCGGGGATGCCCACCAGCACCGCATACCGGCTGCTCGCCGAGCTCGAGGCTCTTGGGCTGGTGGCACGGGGGCCAGACCGGACCGTCACCCTGGGAACGCGGCTCGTGGCGCTGGGGCGAACCGCGGAGGCGGGCCTGCACGAGCGGCTGGTGGCGCCTGCGACGGCGGTGATGCGGGAGCTGTCCCAGCAGGTCGGCGAGAGCGTGATCCTGACCGTTCCGTGCGGGCTGGAGGCGATCGTGGTGCACGCCGTCGAGACCGAGCGCCATTCCGTCCGGCTGTCCTATCCCCGCTTCCGCCGCGCGCCGATGCACCAGGGTGCCTCCGGCAAGGTGCTGGCCGCCTACCTGGAGCCCGCGGAGCTCAGCCGCCTGATCCAGGCGTCGGGACGACCGAAGCTCGCCGGGCAGCTGGAGCAGATCCGGTCAGCCGGCTTTGCCTACACCGCCGGAGAGCTCGATCCGGGCGCCGCCGCGGTCGCCGCTCCGATCCTCGACCGCCGCGGCCGCATCCTGGCCGGGCTGTCGATCGCCGGGCCGGAGCAGCGGATCGTCGCCGACGTGGGGCGGGCGGCGGGCGCGGTCGTGCAGGCGGCGCAGAGGATCCAGCGCACCCAGCACGGGTGAGCAACCGCTGGGGATCTCCTGCGGTGGTCAGGAGGTGTGCACGGCGTCGCGGCGACGACGCAGAGCCCGCCGTCGATTGACCGCGGCCCGGCTGGGCGGGCGCGGAGCGCTCGGCACCAGGTGGTCCTCGGCGCCCGGCCGCAGGATCAGGATCTCGCCCCGCGCGTGGGCGAGCAGCCAGGCGACGTCGTCCGGCAGGACGCCATGGGCGCCGTCGACGGCGGCGGCGATCACGATCCGGTCAAAGCGCTCATCGGCAATCGTCTGTGCCAGCGCGTGGCGGTAGGTGCGGCCGCGCTCCAGGCGGCAGTCGACGGGGACCCCGTAGGCGGAGGCGCGCT
>DASZMU010000122.1:0-16143 GCA_035551695.1 Solirubrobacteraceae bacterium | reverse complement strand
GAGGAGCAGTCATGAGCGCGGTCACCGCCAAGGACGTCAAGGCGCTGCGCGATCGCACCGGCGCAGGCATGCTCGCCTGCCGTGACGCGCTCACCGAGGCCGAGGGCGATCTGGACAAGGCCGTCGAGCTGTTGCGTGCCCGGGGCGAGGCGCAGGCCGCCAGACGGTCCGGCGAGGAGGCTCGGGAGGGCGTCATCCAGAGCTACATCCACGCCGGCAACAAGATCGGCGCGCTCGTCGAGGTCGACTGCCAGACGGACTTCGTCGCCCGCAACGAGAAGTTCGTCGAGTTCGCCCGGGACGTGGCCCTCCACGTCGCCGCGTCCACGGTCATCGCCATCAGCGAGGAGGACGTCCCGGCGGAGGACCGCGAGCGCGAGGTGCGCATTGCGACCGAGCAGGCCGCAGACCGGCCGGAGAACGTGCGCGAGCGGATCGTCGCCGGCAAGCTCGACAAGTGGCTCGACGACGTCGTCCTCCTCCGGCAGAAGCACGTCAACGAGGACAAGCACGGCGGCAAGACGATCGAGGAGCTGCGGGCCGCGCTGTCGGCTGAGACGCGGGAGAACATCGTGATCCGGCGATTTGCCCGCTTCTCCGTCGGCGGCTGAGAGACTGAGGTAGTGTCGGAGCAGCTGTACGACGAGGGGGGTTGTAGATGACCGAGATGATCGACGAGCTGTTGGCCGACGCCGGCGAGCGGATGGCCAAATCGGTGGACTCGATGCGCCACGAATTCGGCTCGGTGCGCACCGGCCGGGCGACCCCCGCGCTGCTCGACCGGATCTTCGTCGACTACTACGGAGCGGTGACGCCGCTCAAGCAGCTGGCGACGATCAGCGCGCCGGAGCCGCGGCTGCTGACCGTGCAGCCGTACGACAAGAGCTCGATCAAGGCGATCGAGCGCGCCATCCTCGAGTCGGACGTCGGTCTGACACCTGGCAACGACGGCAATCTGATCCGGCTCAGCATTCCAGAGCTGACCGAGGAGCGGCGCCGCCAGCTCGTCAAGGTCGTCCGTCAGATCGCGGAGGAGGGGAGAGTTGCGATCCGCAACATCCGCCGCGATGTGATGCACGACCTCCGTGAGCTCAAGGAGGCCGGCGAGGCCGGCTCCGACGACGAGCACCGGGGCGAGGTCGAGCTGCAGAAGCTGACCGATGCCCGGATCGCCGAACTCGACGAACTGCTCAAGCACAAGGAAGAAGACATCCTCGAGGTGTAGCCGGGTGGAGCACATCAGTCCCACCCGCCACGCAACGCCGTCCCCAACCGCCGATCAGGGCGGAGGGGACGGCCGCGCGCGTTACGTGGCCATCATCACCGACGGGAACGGACGCTGGGCTCAGCGCCGCGGACTCCCGGTGATCGCCGGGCATGAGGCCGGCGCCGACGTCGTCAAGGCCCGTCTCCGCGACGCCGTGCGCCTCGGCGTCGAGGAACTGACCGTGTACTCGTTCTCAACCGAGAACTGGTCACGCGACGAGGCCGAGGTCCGCGGGCTGATGGAGATGTTCGGCCGTCGCCTCGAGCTCGAGACCCCGGAGCTGCACGCCGAGGGCGTCCGGATGCGGTTCATCGGGCGGCGCAGCTCACCGGTGGCGCCGGAGCTGGTGGAGCGGATGGAATGGGCCGAACGGGTCACCGCCGAGAACAGCCGGATCACGTTCTTCGTCGCGTTCAACTACGGCGGCCGGGCGGAGATCGTCGACGCAGCGCGAAGCTTTACCGGGAGCACCGAAGCGGAGTTCCGCGCCCACCTGTACGCCCCGGACATGCACGATCCAGACCTCCTGATCCGTACCAGTGGAGAGCGTCGGCTGTCGAACTACCTCCTGTGGCAGGCTGCCTACTCGGAGTTCGTGTTCCGCGACGAGCTGTGGCCGGACTTCTCGCGCGAGGTGTTCGAGGAGTCGCTCGAGGAGTTCGCCGCCCGGCGACGCCGCTTTGGGGGGCGCTGATGCCCGGCGCGCGCAGGCCGCCGGCCGATCGTCGCGCGCGGCGGGGCAGCGAGAACGACGCGGCCGTGGACCGACGCGAGCGCGCGCGCCGGCGTGAGCGGCAGGCCCGGTCAGAGCGTGCCGGCAAGCCCCGGCGCCGCTCGGACCTGCTGGCCCGCATCCTCGTCGCGATCCCCGCCGCGATCCTGGCGATCGCCTTCGTCGACTTGGGGGGAACGGCCTGGGCGGTCCTGATGATCGTCATCGCCGGCGCCTGTCTGTATGAGCTGTACGCGCTCCTGTCGCGCTGGCGGCCGTCTCCGGTCGTCGGATTCGCCTCCGCCATCGCGATGGTGCTGGCGGCTCGCTTCGGCACCGAGCGCTATGTGCTGGAGGTGGCGATGGCCACGTTCCCCGTAGCGTTCCTGATCATCGTGGGCCGCGGACCTGGCGGCATACCGACCGTGTCGATCGCCGGCACGCTGCTCGGCGTGTACTGGATCGGTCTGGCGTTCGCGCATGCCGAGTTGCTGCGCCGGCTGCCGCACGGCGGCGGGATCCTGATCGACATCATGGTCGGCACGTTCCTGGGCGACACGTTCGCCTACATCGGCGGACGGCTGTTCGGCCGCCGGCCATTGGCACCCGGCATCTCTCCCCACAAGACGTTCGAGGGCCTCGTCTGCGGGATGCTGGTCGCGATCCTGGCGGTGTTCGTGGCCGGCCTCAACCAGCCGTGGCTGACCCAGGGAGACGCCCTTCTCCTCGGCGTGACCGTCGCGGTGCTCGGTCCGATCGGCGACCTTTTCGAGTCGATGGTGAAGCGCGACGCGGGCGCCAAGGACGCGGGGCGGCTGTTCGGCGCCCACGGCGGCGCGCTCGACCGACTCGACTCCGTGATCTTCACCGTCGTCGCCGGTTATTACGTCTGGCTCGCCCTCCAGCACTGAAGACGGAGCGCCCCGGGAGGGCGCCTACAATCGGGCCCGTGGCGCGCCGACTGGTGATCCTGGGGTCCACCGGCTCGATCGGTGTGCAGGCGCTCGACGTCGTCAGCCGCAGCGCTGAGGATGAGCTGGAGGTCGTCGGCCTGAGCGCCGGTCGCGACTGGCAGGCGCTGATCGAGCAGGCCCGCGGTCATGGCGTCAAGCGTGTGGCCCTGGCCGATCCGGACGCCGCGGCCCAGGCCGCCGAGGCGTGGACCGACGGCGAGGTGCTGGCGGGTTCGGACGGGCTGGTTCGGTTGATCGCCGAGGCGGACTGCGACCTCGTACTCAACGGGATCGTCGGCTCGGCCGGCCTCGTGCCCACCGTCGCGGCGCTGAGCGAGGGGATCGACCTCGCGCTCGCCAACAAGGAGTCGCTGGTCGTGGGCGGCGAGCTCGTCACGGCTCTCGCCGAGGCAACCGGCGGCGCGATCATCCCGGTCGACTCAGAGCACTCGGCGTTGCATCAGCTCCTCGGCTCCGAGCAGCCCGGCACCGTCGAGAGGCTGATCCTCACGGCCTCTGGCGGGCCCTTCCGTGGGCGCAAGGCGGCCGACCTGGAGACCGTGACCGTGGAGCAGGCGCTCGCCCATCCGACGTGGACGATGGGCGGGAAGATCACGATCGACTCCGCGACGCTCATGAACAAGGGTCTGGAGCTCATCGAAGCCCACCACCTGTTCGGCACCCCGTATGCCGACATCGACGTCATCGTGCATCCGCAGTCGATCGTCCACAGCCTGATCCAGCTCTGCGACGGAGCGACGCTGGCCCACCTCGGCTACCCGGACATGCGGGTTCCGATCTCCTATGGCCTGCACTATCCCCAGCGGGTGGACGTGCCCGTTCGGCCACTCGACCTGGCCGAGCTCGGTGCGCTGACGTTCGAGCCCGCCGATCTGGACACGTTCGCCTGCCTCCGGCTGGCACGTGAGGCCGGAGCGGCGGGGGGGACGGCGCCATGCACGCTCAACGCCGCCAACGAGGTGGCGGTGCACGCCTTCCTGGGCGGCCGTTTGCGCTTCCTGCAGATTGCCGCGGTGATTGAGGAGACGCTGACCCGGCTGCCGGAGCAGCAGGTCCACTCGTTCGATTCGCTGGCACAGGCGGACACACAGGCGCGCCGGGCCGCCGGCGAGCTGGTGGAGACTCTCACGCGCGCTTGATCATCGGTTAACGACGCGCCTGCCACACTCGGTAGCCCCGCATGTCCTACTTCTTGGCGTTTCTCGGCTTCGCGGCCCTGATCATCCTGCACGAGGCCGGCCACTTCGCGGCTGCGAAGGCCGTCGGCATGCGCGTGGAGCGCTTCTCGCTGTTCTTCGGCCCCATGCTGGTCAAGCGCAAGTGGGGCGAGACCGAGTACGGGATCGGCCCCATCCCGCTCGGCGGCTACGTGAAGATCACCGGGATGAACCCCAACGAGGACATTCCGCCGGAGGTCGTCGGCCGCGCCTACTACAACCAGCCCGTCTGGAAGCGGGTCGTCACGATCCTCGCCGGCCCCGCG
This sequence comes from Solirubrobacteraceae bacterium, assembly GCA_035551695.1. Classification (GTDB taxonomy): domain Bacteria; phylum Actinomycetota; class Thermoleophilia; order Solirubrobacterales; family Solirubrobacteraceae; genus Palsa-465. The sequence goes on along the minus strand of DASZMU010000122.1, from coordinate 11,707 downwards.
GTCAACATCGTCATCGCGTTCATCATCTTCGTGGCGATCTTCTCGTCCCTCGGACAGGCCGTCTACACCAAGAGCGGTCAGCCGGTGATCAGCAGGACGATCGCCGGGGTCGCGCCCCCGGCGTCCCAGTACCTGAAGCCCGGAGACCAGATCGTCGCCGTCGACGGCCGAAGCGGCCTGACGGTGCCGCAGATCACCAACGAGATCGAGAAGCACAAATGCGCGGGCGCTCAGACCGAGGGCTGCGTTGCGGCGACGCCGGTGAAGCTCACGGTGCGCCGCGGCGGCCGCCTGGAGACCTTCACCATCTCCCCGCGCTACAGCACGAACGAGAAGCGGGTGCTGGTGGGGGTCAGCTTCAACCAGGCGACGGCTCCTGTGGGGCTCGGCGCCGCCGCGTCGGGCAGCGCCAGGTACCTGTGGTACGTCACCCATACGACGGTGTCGACGATCGTCCACATCTTCCAGCCCAAGGACCGCAAGCAGCTCAACGGGATCGTCGGCGGTTACACGGTCACGCAGCAGTCCGTCGCGGCGGGGCCCCGCCAGGCGTTCGAGGTCCTGGGGCTGATCTCGCTCTCGCTCGGCGTCATCAACCTGTTCCCGTTCCTGCCGCTCGACGGCGGACACGTGTTCTGGGCGCTGGCGGAGAAGGTCCGCGGACGGCGGATTCCGTTCTCGGTGATGGAGCGGGCCGGGGTGGTCGGCTTCGCGCTCATCATCCTCCTGTTCGTCATCGGCTTGAGCAACGACATCTCGACGTTGACCGGGCCGGGCTTCCACGTCCCGCGCTGACCCCGCCGCCGCTGCTTTACTGCGCGCAGGCCAACCCCCTGCAGGCGAGGTGAGAGACATGGAGAGCAGCACCACCGGCGAAGCGACAGCATCGCGGGCGGCCGATTCCGTGACGTTTGCACAGGCGGTGCGCGCCACCGCCACTCAGCACCCGGACGTCGTCGCCGTCCGCACTCCGGACGACGCGGTATCGCTGACGTGGGCGGACCTCCTGGGGCGCGTCGACGCGCTCGCGGGCGGCCTGGCCGGACTCGGCGTCAGCCGCGGGGACTCGGTCGCGCTGATGCTCGGCAACCGACCGGAGTTCCACATCGCCGATCTCGCCGCCGTCACCCTGGGCGCCACCCCATTCTCGATCTATGTCACCTACCCGGCGCCGGAGATCGAGTTCCTCATCGGCGATTCCGGGGCGCGGGTCGCGATCGTCGAGCAGGCGTTCCTGGAGCCGATGCTCGAGGCCCGTCGCCGGCTGCCGGACCTCGAGCACGTGATCGTCGTCGACGGCACGGCACCGGAGGGCGTGCTCGCGCTGGCGGAGGTGGAGGGGGCCGATCCGGAGTTCGACGCCGACGCGGCCGCCGCGCGGGTCTCCCCGGATGACGTGCTCACGCTCATCTACACGTCGGGCACCACCGGGCATCCCAAGGGCGTCGAGCTCACCCACCGCGCCGCGCTCTTCACGGCGGTGCACGTCAAGGAGCTCATGGACTTCCCGCCGGGTTCCCGCGTCGTCTCGTGGCTGCCCTCGGCGCACATCGCCGAGCGCATGGCCCATCACTACATCCCCGTCGTCTTCGCCGGGACCGTGACCTCGGTGCCGAATCCGCGCGAGGTCGTCTCCTATCTGCCGCAGGTCCGGCCCACCTGGTTCTTCGCCGTCCCGCGCATCTGGGAGAAGCTCAAGGCCGGCCTCGAGGCGATGCTGTCCGGCCAGCCGGAGGAGCAGCGCCGCCCCATCGAGGACGCCCTGTCGGCGTCTCTTCAGCGGGTGCGCCTGCGCCAGCGCGGCGAGCCGGTCCCGCCGGAGCTCGAGGCGCAGGTCGCCGAGGCCGACGAGCGGATCTTCTCCAACATCCGCCGGATGCTCGGCTTTGACCAGGTGGCGGCCGTCAACGCCGGCGCCGCGCCGACGCCGGTCGACGTCGTCGAGTTCTTCCACGCCCTGGGGATCGAGCTGGCAGAGCTGTGGGGGATGTCCGAGACATGCGGGACCGGCACCGTCAACCGGCCCGGGCACGTGAAGATCGGCTCGGTGGGACCGGCCTCGCCCGGGGTCGAGCTCTCGCTTGCCGACGACGGCGAGGTCCTCTGCCGGGGCCAATTTCTGATGAGCGGCTACCGGAACCAGCCGGAGCGGACGGCCGAGGCGATCGATGCCGACGGCTGGCTGCACACCGGCGACATCGGCACGATCGACGAGGACGGCTTCCTGACGATCGTCGATCGCAAGAAGGAGATCATCATCAACGCGGCCGGCAAGAACATGTCCCCGGCGAACATCGAGGCGGCGCTCAAGTCCGGCAGCCCCCTGATCGGCCAGGCGGTGTGCATCGGCGACCGCCGCCCGTACAACACGGCGCTGATCGTCCTCGACGTCGACTTCGCCCCCCAGTGGGCCCAGCAGAACGGGCTCGGCGACCGCAGGTTCGCGCAGCTGGCGGCGGAGCCCCGGATGATCGAGGCGGTTCAGGCGGGCATCGACGCTGCCAACGCGCGCCTGGCCCGCGTCGAGCAGATCAAGAGGTTCACCATCCTGCCGGGCGACTGGCTGCCGGGCGGCGACGAGCTGACCCCCACCATCAAGCTCAAGCGCCGGCCGATCGCCGAGAAGTACGCCGACGCGATCGAGGCGATGTACGCCGGGTAGTCGGGACCCCGGCCGGCTACAGCGCGGCCGCCGTCGTGATTGAGCGGGACATGAGCTCGATGGGGTGGTGGATCGGCAGCGGACAGCCGAGCTCGCGGAGGTGGAGGTCCAGCTGCGCGGCGCAACCGGGGTTGCCCGCGGCGATCGCCTGGGCGCCGGTCTCGATCAGGTGGCGCGCCTTCCGCTGGCCCAGCTCGGCGGCCGCCTCCGGCTGAACGAGGTTGTAGATCCCCGCCGAGCCGCAGCAGACGTCGCGCTCGACGCCGACCTCCACGAGCTCGAGCCCCGGGATCGCCCGCAGCAGCTCGCGCGGGGCGCTGCGCACGCCCTGGGCGTGAGCCAGGTGGCAGGCGTCGTGATAGGCGACGCGCAGAGGCACAGGCCCCCGGAGCGCCCGGGGCGCCACCGAGCCGAGCAGCTCGCTGACATCCCGGACTCGCCCGGAGAACGCCTTCGCCTCCGGGGTGCCCAGCAGCTCACCGTACTCCTTCATCGCCGACCCGCAGCCGGCCGCACTGACGACGATGTGATCAAGCCCGCCGGCTCCCCCGGCGGCGGCGAACGCCTGGATCGTCTCCTCGGCGCGCCGGACCGCGGCCGGCTCCTCACCGCCGTGGAGCTCGAGGGCCCCGCAGCAGTCCGGGAGCTTGGACGCGATCACCTCAAAGCCCTCAGCGGCCAGCGTGTGGACGGTCGCTCGGTGGACCTCCGGGTAGAAGACGCGCTGCACGCATCCGAGCAGCAGGCCGACGCGGCCGCGCGGCGCGCCCACCGCGGGCGTGTGCTCAGGCACGGCGGCCTTGGCGGCCCGGCCGGACGGGGCCCGCGGTGCGACCTTGGCGATCGCCGCCAGGCGCGCGGGGAGCCGCCGCTCGACGCCGAGCCGGCGCGAGACCTCGAGCATCGGTGCCAGGGCCCGCAGGCGCCGGGGATGAGGCAGCGTCTCGTAGAGCAGGCGGCGGATGCCGCGCTCGGCCGGCGTGCGGCGGTGGTGGCGCTCCACCTGAGGCCGGACGCGCTCGATCAGACGGTCATAGCGAACGCCGGAGGGACACGAGGTCACGCACGCCATGCAGCCGAGGCACCGGTCGAAGTGGGTCACCGTCTCATCCGACAGCGACTCCACGCGGTTGAGGCCGTCGTTGATGAGCACGATCCGCCCCCGCGGCGAGTCGGCTTCCGCCCCCCAGAGCACGTACGTGGGACACGTCTCCAGACAGAAGCCGCAATGCACGCAGTCGTCGATCACCGACTGCTCCGGCGGCCGGTGGGAATCGAACGCGGGCATCAGATCCCGCCCACGAAGACGCCCGGATTGCAGGTGCCGGACGGGTCGAAGCGCATCTTGACGCGGCGCATGAGCTCGAGCTCGCCGGCGCGGCGCTCGCCATCGACGCCCCAGGGATCGACCTGGGCGCGCAGCGCCGCCGGCGCGTCGAGGATCACCGTGGCGGCGCGCGCCGGCAGCAGGGCGCGCAGCCGGTCGACGACGCCGGGCTCGACCTCGATGTAGGACGTGCCGAGCGCGGCGCGTCCGACCAATCTGCCGCCGCAATCCTCGACGGCGGCCAGGACCGTCGCCAGCTCCGTGGGCGCGACCGACACCCGCACCAGCGCCCCGGCCTCGGAGCGCTGATGGTCGCGTTGGCGCTCCCAGAGCCGTCCGTCCCGGTCCGAGAGCTCGGTCTCGTCCAGCCCCGCATCGGCCATGAGGCGCGCCGCCCGGGCCGCCCGGCGTCGTGCCTCCGGTCCGGCGCACCGCGCGAGAAGCGTGCCGCGACCCCCGCTCCAGGCGACGTCGAGCGCCTCGAACTCGAGCGGAGCCGCCGCCAGCGCCACCGCGGCCGATCCCAGGACGCGGCCGTCGGTCGCCGCACCGAGCGCGGTCACGCTGCACTCGTGCAACGGGTGCAGCCGGACGTTGAGCGACAGAATGACCCCCAGCGTGCCGTACGAGCCCGCGAACAGCTTCGGGAGGTCATAGCCGGCCACGTTCTTGATCACCTTCCCGCCGGCCCGCGCGATCGTCCCGTCGCTGAGCGCCACCGTTACGCCGACGACGAGGTCACGGGGAGCTCCGTAGCGATGTCGGAGCGGCCCACAGTCGCCGGTGGCGACGACGCCGCCGATCGTCGCTCCGGAGGCCGATCCCGGGCCGCCGAGGGGCGGATCCAGCGCGAGCATCTGGCCGGCCGCGGCAAACGTGCGCTGGGCAAGCTCGAGCGGGACGCCGGCCTCGAGCGTCGCGGTCATATCACCGGCGTTGTGCTCGAGGATGCGGTCGAGCCCCGTCGTGTGCAGCTCGGTGTCGGCCGGGGTACCCGGGTTGCCCCAGCCGAGCTTCGTTCCCGCGCCGACGATCCGCACCCGGCGACCCTCGGCGGTTGCCGCCGCGAGCGCAGCCGCCGCCTCCTCGAACGTCGCCGGCGCCTCGATGGTGACGGTCGACACTAGAAGCGCTCCGCCACCCCGGCCCGCTCGAGCGGGTGCTGACGGTAGGGCCCGGGAACCTCTCCGCACAGCCGTGGGGTCGGCATCACCTTGCCGGGGTTCGCCCGCCCATGCGGGTCGAATGCGCAGCGCAGCCTCTGGAAGGCGTCGAGGTCCGGTTCGCCGAACATCGACGGCATGTAGGCCTTCTTGTCGACGCCGACGCCGTGCTCACCGGTGATCGAGCCGCCGGCGTCCACGCAGGCCTTGATGATCAGTCCGGCGAGCTCCTCGGCGCGCTCGGGCTCGCCCTCGACCGAGGCGTCGTAGCAAACGAGCGGGTGCAGGTTCCCGTCGCCGGCGTGGAAGACGTTGGCGACGCGCAGTTGGTACTCGGCGGCAAGCGCATCGATCTGCCGCAGGACCTCGGCGAGGCGGGTCCGCGGGATGACCCCGTCCTGGACGTAGTACGCGGGAGCGATCCTGCCCATCGAGGCAAACGCCGCCCGGCGCGTGCGCCAGATCAGCTCGCGCTCGCTGTCGCTCTGCGCGATGCGGACGTCCATTGCGCCGGCGGCCGCACACAACGTCATGAGGCGCTCGAGCCCCACCAGGCACTCCTCTCGCGGGCCGTCGAGCTCGACGATCAGCGCCGCCCCGGCATCCGTCCGGTATCCGGCTCCCGTCGCCTGCTCGGCCGCCTCGATCGCGAGCGCGTCCATCATCTCGATCGCCCCGGGCACGATGCCCGCGTCGACGATCGCGGTGACCGCATCCCCGGCCGCTCCGGTATCCGGGAAGAACGCCAGCAGCGTGCGGACGCTCTCCGGCGCCGGAATGACCCGGAGCGCGATCCGGGTCGCCACCCCGAGCGTGCCCTCGGAGCCGACGAACGCTCCCAGCAGGTCATACCCGGGGGGATCGCGTTCCATCGTGACCACCGAGCCGTCGCTGAGGACCACCTCGAGGCCGACGACGTAGTTGGTGGTGAAGCCATACTTGAAGCAGTGGGCGCCCCCGGAGTTCTCGGCGATATTGCCGCCGATCGAGCAGACGATCTGGCTGGAGGGGTCCGGCGGATAGAAATGGGTGGGGGAGACCGCTCGCGTGACCGCGACGTTCGTCACCCCGGGCTCCACCACGACGCGCGCATTCTCCAGATCGACCGAGAGGATCCGGCGCAGGCGCGACAGGACGATGAGGACACCGTCCGAAACCGGGAGTGCGCCGCCGGAGAGCCCGGTGCCGGAGCCGCGCGCCACCCACGGCACTCCGGCCTCAAAGCAGGCACGGACGACGGCCTGCACCTCGTCGGCGGTTGCGGGGAGCACCGCCGCGACGGGCACCTGCCGGTAATGCAGAAGCCCGTCTGAGCGATAGGTCGCGAGCTCGTCCTGGTGGGACAGCACGAACTCGCGACCACAGATCTCCTGCAAATCGGCGACCAACGGAGAGCCAGACGACGGCATCACCATCAGTATCCCCGATGACGGGTCGGCCTACGTGGCGTTGACCGTGAAGCTCCGGCTGTAGATCGTCTTGCCCAGCTCGCTCACCGGCAGGAACGCGTCCTGCTTGGGGAACGTGTACGCCAGGCGAACGGTGTCCCGGCCCTTGGGGAACTTCGTGCGGATGTCGAAGTAGCCACCGTTGTTGACCCCGGTCGTCGTGATCGTCTTGCCGTTGACCTGGATCGAGACGACCTGGGCGCCGTGGCCGTCCTTGTTCATGAACGGCGCCGGCCGGGCGTTGCCCCAGATCTCCTGGTTCGCGTTGTGCGAGAACGAGCTGTGCGGCATGTAGACCGGGAACTGGTAGGCGGCGTACGTCGCCTTCTGCTTGCCGTTGGAGAACTCGAGCCCGCTGGCGAACCCGGAGTAGACGCCGGCGTTCGGCGGCGGATCCTTGAGCAGGTACTGCATGTAGCTCGCCACACGGCCGGACTTCCAGCTGAGGTACTCGGCCCAGTTGATGTAGAGCGCGGCCGTCGCGGGCGACGGATACTTGCCCTTCGGCGGGTTGGTGATCTCACCGTACTCCGTGTTGTAGATGGTGAAGTGCTTGCCGGAGCCGTAGACCCGGTTGACCCGGTCAAGCGTGCCCTCGAGGTTGCCGAAGTCGACGAACGTTGCGTAGTCGACCTTGTTGCCCGCGTGCGACACCGGCGACTGCCCGCCGTCATACGGGTGATCGGCGAAGCCGCTGGCGCTGAACAGGCCGGGGTTCTGGCTGCGGAACCTCCGCGAGGCGGCGGCCGTCGTGGGGCAGCCGGTCGCCCGCGCGGCGGCACCGCGCAGCTGCCGGAAACTCGAGTTCACGCAGTACAGGTCGCGGATGAACAACAGCGGCCGCGTCTGCCCGTAGCTGCCCGGGAGCCCCCCCGTCTTCTTCGGGTACGGACCGGGCTCGAAGCCCTCGGCGGCGAGCTCGCCGATGAGGATCGTGTCGTGCCCGTGCCCGCTCGCCTGCAACGCCTGCCAACCGGAGTTGACGAGCTGGCGGTACATGATCGGCGCGTTGAAGTACGTCGAATCATTGCTCGCCTGGGGGCCGAGATCCTGGCCGAAGTTCGGCTCGTTGAAGATCGCCCAGAAGTGGATGCGGGGCAACGCCGTCGACTGGCCCTTGGGGACGAAGGTGCCGCTGTAGCGCTTGCCGACGGCCTGCATGAACTGGCCGTAGGCGGCGGCGTTCGGCTTCCAGGCGACGTAATTGGGGTTGACGCCGGTGGCCTTCGGCGCGGCGGTTGCCTCAGCCCACCGCGGCGCGCCTCCGGCGACGGTGAGGTCGACGTTCAGCCCATCGGCCTGCGCCGTCCTGATGACCGTGTCGTACGGTGCCCAGTTGCCGGCCGGATACGCTGCCGGGTCGGCGGCGTTGAACGACGGCTTCTTCGTCCCGAACGGGTTCGGCGCAATCGCCTCCCACGGCAGGATCACCCGGACCGTGTTCGCGCCGAGGTAACGGAATTGGCTCAGGGTCCCCGCTGGATCGGAGAGATCGTTGAAGTCCTCGATGATCGAGACCTGCGAATGGCTGGCCAGCGCCGTTGCCGGCAGCGCTGCGGCCCCAGCCAGACCGACGACCGCGCCGAGCGCGAGGGCGGTCCCACGACGGACCAGACGAGTTGTGACGGTGAGTTTGGGCATGGTGTCGATAACAGCTCCAGGGGGTGAGAGTTGCGGCGGGGGTCCCGGTGACCGCCGCGTCGAGGCGGCGGCGGCTCAGTGCGAAGCGAAGGCCGGGGGACGAGCCCCCGGCCAGGCTAGCGAAGGGCTATGACGACGGTCCGGCTGTGGATCTCCGGGCCGTGCGGATAGCTCCACGCGAGGCGGACGCTGCCGCTGCCCGGGAAGGTGTGGCGGACCTCGAAGTACCCATGCTCATTGGTGAGGGGGACCCGCTGCACGGTGCGGAACGGTGCCGTCCCGCCGGCGCTGAACTGGATCTGCACGTACTGGGGCTTGTGGGTGGCCTTGGCGGCGTCAGGCTCCGGGCGGACACAACCCCAGACGTCGAGAGGCTGTCCCTTCTGAGTTGTCGTGACCGGCAGGAACAGCGGCATTCGGTACGCGTCGAAGCCCGCCTTGGGGGCGCCGGCCGCGGTCAGCAGCCCGGTGGCGAAGTAGCCGGTGGTTGGATCCGTCAGCAGGTACTGGTCATAGGACCTCTGCCGCGGATCCAGCCACGTCAGGTACTCGGCCCAGTTCATGTAGTAGGCGGCCTTGTCCGGGCTGACGGTTCCCGCCTCCGGGTCCGGCGGCGTCGTCTGATAGCCGAACTCGGTGCTCCAGATGGCGAACTTCGTCGTCGAGCCGTAGACCCGCTGCAGGCGGTCAAGGATCGTCTCCAGGTTGCCGGTCGCCGCCAGTTCCGTGTAGTCCGGTTCGCCGGGCGTCACCTGGTTCGGTGCGAGACCCTGCGGGTACGGATGGTCGGCCACCCCGGAGGCGTGGAACAGGCCGGGGTGGTCGGCGGCGAACCGAGCGGAGCCGGCCGCCGTGGCCGGGCAGCCGCGGACGGTCGCCGCCTCGCCCCGGAGGGGCTCGTAGGACTTGTCCACGCAGTAGAGCGCGCGCAGGAACTGAAGCGGCGGCATCGAGTTGAAGTTGCCGGGGCCGGCGCCGTAGCGGATGCCCGCCGGCGCCAGCTCGCCGATGAGGATCGTGTCGTGACCGTGGCCGGTGGCGCCGAACGCGCTCCAGGCGGCATCGACAAACGCGCGGTAGTACCGAGGGGCCACCTCGACCGTCGAGTGGTCGATGGCCTCCGGCGCCATGTGGATACCGAGGTCCGGCTCGTTCCAGATCGACCAGAAGTCGACCCTCGGCAGGGGCTTGTCGGCGCCGGGTGGGACGTAGTGCCCGCTGTAGCGCGTCGCGACTGCGCGCACGAACTGTCCGAACTCCTGCGCGTTCGGACGCCACTCGGTCTGGGTCGCGGGATGGGGCGCGCCGGGGCCCTCCGCCCACCGCGGTGGCGGCGGCGAGAGCGTCATGTCGATGCCCATCCCGCTGGCCTTGAGGTCGCGCACGACCAAGTCGTAGGCCGCCCAGGCCGACGCCGGATACGCCGCCGGATCGGTGGCGTTGAAGCTCGGCTTGTGGGGCGAGGTCGCATCCGGGGCGATCGTCGCCCAGTACAGCGGGACGTGCACGCGGTCGACGCCGAGGCTCTTCAGCGTGGCGATCGTGGCGCCCGCCGTGGCGGGATTCGTGATCTCGGAAGCCGACGTGAACATCGACTCCGGCCCGGGGGGATCATGGAGTGGGGGCAGGGCGGGCGCGGAGCTACCGCCGCCGCACCCCGTCACAAGCGCCGCGATGGCCGCGGCGGCGACGATGCCCGCGGTCCGGCGCGCGAGGCGCGAGCGGTGGGGTCCGGGTGTGTTCCTGGCCTCAGGCAAGCCGGTGACAATAACGTCAGTGCCCGCGGACGGCGTCGCCTGGCCCTCGGCCGGCCCGGCGGCCGGTGGCCGCCAGGCCCCACGCCCCCGGGGGTTTTGGGCACGTTGCGCATAAGCTTGTCGGCGATGAGACGCTGGACGACGGCGACCGCTGTTCTCTGCGCGACCGCCGGTCTGGCCGCGAGCGGTCTGTGGGCGCAGACCTCGCTCGCGGCGGTGGGCAATTCGATCATCAACGACTGCCAGGCCAACGGGCGGCTCACCCAGGCCTACACGCTGAAGCAGCTCCGCCACGCGCTGGCGGTCATGCCGGCATCCGTCAAGCAGTACACGGACTGCTACGACGTCATCCAGCGGGCACTCATCCAGGCCCGCAAGACGGGCACGGCAGGCCCGGCGCCGTCCGCCGGCGGATCCGGCGGCTCGGTCCTGCCCACGCCGGTGATCATCATCCTCGCAGTGCTCATCGTCGCGGCCCTCGGATTCGCCGGGCTGGCGCTCGCCCGCCGCCGGCGGCCACCGGGTACCGGGCCGCCGGCGTAGCCGAACACCCGGTACCGCTGGCGTGCCCTGCGGCCGCTTCGGTCGGCGGGCCCTGCGGTCGCTCCCGCCGACGTGCCCTGCGGCCGCTCTAAACTCCGGGTCATGACCTCCCAGCGTCAGATCCACGTCGGAGCCGTGCCGATCGGCGGCGGAGCACCCGTCGCCGTGCAGACGATGACCAAGACCGAGACGGCCGACCTCTCGGCGACCATGAGCCAGATCCGTCGCGTCGCCGAGGCCGGAGCCGATCTGGTGCGCGTCGCGGTGCCGCGTGAGCAGGACGCGGAGGCGCTGCGGACGATCGTCCGCGAGTCGCCGATCCCGGTGATCGCCGACATCCACTTCAACCACACGCTGGCGTTGAAGGCTCTCGACGCCGGGGCCCACTGCGTGCGCCTGAATCCGGGGAACATCGGCGGTCCGGACAAGGTGGCGGAGGTCATCGAGCGGGCGACCGAGCTCGGAACGCCGTTGCGTGTGGGGGTGAACTCCGGCTCGCTGCCCAAGCACCTGCGCCAGCTCGAGTACGACAACCCGGTCGAGGCGCTGGTCACGGCAGCCGTCGAGACGGTCGAGCTGATGGAGCGGCTGAACTTCACGAACTTCAAGGTCTCGATGAAGTCAACGTCGGTGCCGAACACGATCGGCGCCAACCGCCTGCTGGCGCAGAAGATCCCGTACCCGCTGCATCTGGGCGTCACGGAGGCCGGGACCAAGTGGTCCGGTTCGCTGAAGTCGGCGGTCGGCCTCGGAACGCTGCTCGCGGACGGGATCGGGGACACCATCCGGATCTCGCTGTCGACCTTCCACGCCGAGGAGGAGGTCAAGGTCGCCTGGGAGATCCTCAAGGCGCTGAAGCTGCGCGAGCGCGGTCCGGTCCTCATCGCCTGTCCGACCTGTGGCCGCCTCCAGTTCGACATGGATTCGGTCGTCGCCGAGGTCGAGCAGCGGCTCGAGGCCTACGACGACCCCATCGAGGTGTCGGTGCTCGGCTGCGCCGTCAACGGCATCGGCGAGGCTCGGCATGCCGACTTCGGGATCACGGGCGCCAAGGACATGGGGATGATCTACTCGCGTGGCGAGCCGATCAAGAAGGTCCGCACCGAGCGGTTGGTGGACGAGCTGTTCACGGAGATCGACCGGTACTACGAGGCCGGCAAGCGCGT
>DASZMU010000121.1:0-27586 GCA_035551695.1 Solirubrobacteraceae bacterium | reverse complement strand
GGGGCGGGGCGCGCCCGCCGCCGCCGCGCCGCGCTGTCTGGCCTGGACGTCGGGGCGCGGGAGCGCCCCGACGTGGGGAAACACCCGTGGGAGGGCACGGATGGCCGATGCTCTTGCCGCACCGGATTGTGGCGTGCACCGGGCGTCAAATCAGAATCGTCTCGGCTGATCTGGCGCACACTTGGGGCTGAGCCTGCGCTGGGTGCCAAATCGTCTGGCCGCGCCCGGATTTGGCGCGTGGGGCACGGTCCAGGGGCGACCGGAGCGTCCCGGTGGCCGCTGACGCCCCCGTCGTTGCCCGTCGTTGCCGTCCCATCGCCCAGAGCGGACGTCGGTCTCGCCCTGCCCCACCCCCTGCAGCACCGGCGTGACCCACCCACCCACAACGTCACAGGACCCATATGTGGTGTCGTGCGCGCCCCTACAGGCCGTCGGCGACGAGAACCCGACGTACTTGACCCCTTGTGGCGGGCATTGCAGACCCCTCAGGGTTTGCGACAGCGTCCCGGGCCGGCGCGCCGGCTACCTCTGAGGATGAAGTCCGCCGGGGGGTATTTCAGGACTGCATGCATGCGTGCAACTGGTGCCAAACCCGCGAGCTCGCTGATTCGGCGCAGATTGAGCCTGTCGCCGAGACCTGGGGAGGGCCGCGACTTATCAAGAAAGTGATAACTCCGGGGCCCGCGACGGGGCCATCAACGGGGGGTCTGCGGTGGAGCGACGGAGCGGGCCCGTGCTGGTGCGCCGTCGAGCAGGGGGTGGTGCAAGTTATGGGGGCTATACGACCATCAGATGACACACCCCTCTGTTGTGGGGTCTGAGACCCGGTTGTCGGGTTATCACTTTCGTACACCGCCGCGTCTCTCCGCGACAAACCTCTGCGGGCGCTAAAAATCAGCGCAGCGTCGAGCTCCGCCCCCGCCCGCAACGCTTCGCCCCCGCCCCCCAACGGCCACCGGCGGTCACCGGCGGTCACGGAGCGCTGGGGTCTCCGTTGCACACCCCGCTGCCGTAGAACGCACACCACGGGGCGCGGGGAACGCCGGCGGCATCGACGATGGCCGAATCCCAGTTGAACTCGCCCTGCCACTGGTACCAGAACAGGTGGGTTACGGGCACGGCGACTCCGGCCTGGGTCAGGGCGAAGAACGCGTCGGCGGCGAGAGCCTGCCGAGCGGCGTTCCCGTTCACGCACGCGCCGAGGGTGCCCGCTCCGCCGGCCGCCGCCCCCGCTCCGCCGGCTGCCGCCCCCGCTCCGCCGGCCGCCGCCCCCGCTCCGCCGGCTGGCGCCCCCGCTCCGCCGGCTGCCGCCCCGGGACCCCCCGGCACGACCGGGCAGTCGGAGTCAGGCACCGGGTCGGTCAGCTCCGTGCCGGCCTCCGTGACCCACAGATCCCCGGCACGCCCACCGGTGACCGACTTCAGAGCCGAGTCGAAGGCGCTCAGGGCGGTGACGCCGACCGTTGCGTGGGAGCTGGTGACATCGCCGTAGTCGTGGACCGACCACGTGGTGGGGAATTCCGCGCCCGGGAGCCGGCTGTCGAGCTCGGCCGCGTAGGCGGCGAGATAGGGAATCGACGGCTGCGACAGCGCGCCGGCGATCACCGTGTCCGCCGCACGGCCGGCGAACGCGTGGATCTCGCCGGACACCAGCACGTAGTCGCACGCCGCCTTGGCGGCTCCGTCGACGCCGGCCGCTCCGGCGAGCGAGGGCTGGCACGCGCTGGGGCCGATCTGCCCCGGCCCGTTGTACACGGGAATCCCGTCCGGCTCGTTGAACGCCTCCCAGATATGCGGCTGGTCGGCGGCCGGGAGCCGGCTCACGGCGCCGAGGATCCCCTGGACGCCGCATCGCAGCTCCCAGTAGCCGGCGATCGTTGTGGGATCCGGCGCCGGCGGATCCCAGGCTGGGCGGGCGGCCGGGCTCGAGTAGCCGGCGATCGCGACAACCGGCGTCAGCCCGTCCGCATGGGCCTCGATGAGGCTGGCGCGCAGGTCGTCCCAGCTCTCGCCCGGTGGGTGGAAGCGCCCGGCGCCGTCGTACCAGTGATGATCGAGGACCTGGGAGAAGACGCATCCGGGCGCGGTTGTGGATCCGTTCCACTCCGCGAGGGAGTCGTAGGGGATGAAGACCCTGATCTCGCTGATGCGGTGCACACTCTGCGGGTTGGCGAGCGCCCGGAAGGTGGGGTTGTCGTAAAAGCCGGTGATCGAGCCCCGGGAGCAGGTTCCGGCGGTGTCCGCACAACAGGAGGCACCGCCGGCGACGCAGCCGGCAAAGGCGCCGGCGGAGTCTCCGAGGCCGTAGGTGACCGCGCCGGCCGACGAAGGGACGCCCGCGACGATCGCCAGTGCCAGCAGTGCCGTTGGCAGAAGACGGCGCATCGTGAGGTCGTAACACGACCGGGCCCCGGTCGATCTGGTCGGCGGCGTCAATGAGCGGCGGTATTCAGCGCGACGGCGCCGCCGAAGCACGCCACCGCCGTCGCGCGGAGCACCCAGCCCATCCGATCGCCCGGACGGCCGGTCACCATGCCGACCAGCGCCACCGACATGCAGCCGACGGCGACCAGGGCCAGCAGCAGCGCGAGGATCCGCAGCATGGACACCTCGTCGCTACGGCGCTCGCATGCCGAGTAGTCGCAGGTAGCGCGAGACCGCCTCGGCTCGGTTCGCCACCCGCAGCTTCCGCAGGATGCTGTTGACGTGGAACTTGACCGTTCCCTCCGAGATCACCAGCGCCTCGGCGATCCGCCGGTTGGACCTCCCCTCGGCGAGCAGCCGCAGCACATCCAGCTCGCGCCGTGTCAGCAGGCCTTCGAACACGATCCGGTCATCGCGGCCGCCACGCGCCGTGGCGACCGCGGGGATGGGTACCGCCGGCTCTGGCGGGCGCAGCATCGTCGCTAGCCGGATCGGCGCGTCCATCAGTTCGCTCGTCCGGCCCCCGAGCCAATCCATGAACTCCCGCGTCTGCTCGCGCTCGTGGCGCAGCGTCCGGCGCAGGCTCGCGCTCTCGTACGCCTGGGCCAGCAGGCTGGTGAACTCCCAGAGAACGTCTCGGTCCAGCACATCAAGGCGCTCGGGGGCGCGACGCCCGGCGTGCACCATCCCCATCACCTGTCCGGCGACGACGAGCGGCGCCGCGGCATACGAGGTCCAGCCCATCAGCTCCACGAGCCGCTGCTCGACGCGTGGGTTGAGGTTCGCCCCGTCGACGATCGTCGCTCGGCGGCGCCGCAGAAGTTCGGTCTCGATCAGCGGGTGCTCCAGTCTGATCGGACTGGCCGCGAACGCGGCGAGCACCTGAGCCGCCTCGGCGTGCTCGCCGGCGAAGTGGACCGCCTCCGCGGCCAGATGGCCGTCGCCGGAGAGGCTGAGCAACACCCGATCAAACCGCGATGCCCCTGCGAGCGCCGCCGGGGCTCTGGAGAGCATGTCGGCGGGGGAGGTGATGGCCCGCAGCTCACCGACCGCCCGGCGCACGCCCTCCAACGCCTCGAACCGGGTGCGGAAGCGGTCGTGCAGGCGAGCTAGGGCCGCTTGCTGCTCCGCGACCAGCGGTCCCAACCCATCGCCGCCCTCCTGTGCCATCACCCCCGAGAGGCCGTCGATCAGCCCCCGGAGGTGGGTGATCTCGTCAGCGCCCACCGGTTGGGCGTCCACGCCGAGCAGCCGCTGCGCCTCGCCGGTTGCCGCTGCCAGCCGGTCCTGAAGCTGTGTTCTCAGCGGTCGCTCGAGCTGGTCGATCACCATCGCTAAAGTCACCGGTCCGCTTCGCCGCCGGCGCGGACGTACCGCGCCACCGCGTCAGCCCGGCTCGTCGCGCCGAGCTTGCGCAGGATGTTCTTGACGTGGTACTTGACGGTGCCCTCGCGCACGACGAGGGCGCGGGCGATCGCGAGGTTGGTGTTGCCGCGCGCCAGCAGGCGCAGCACGTCGAGCTCGCGAGGGGTCAGGGCGTCGGTTGCCCGCACCTCGGCGGGACTCGCGGTCCGCGGACGCATGAGCTCGCCCGCGTCCTCGAGGCGGCTCAGCCGCGCCCCCATCCAGTGGACGGCCGACGCCAGCTCGGCGCGGTGGAGCTCGAGCGTGTGCCGGAGGACGGCTCGTTCGAAGACGCCGGAGAGTTCCTCGGCGTATCTGCCCGCCACCTCGGCGTCCAGGGTCCCGACGCGACGCCGGCTCCGCGCGGCGTCGGCGTGGAGCAGACCGATCGTCTCCCCGCCAGCCGTCAGCGGCGCGACCACGTAGGAGTCCCAGCCGAGCACGGCGGCCAGCGGCCGGGGAGTGCGCGCGCCGGCTGACGACACCAGCACCGCCTCCGGGACATGGTGCCTGGCCACCTCGTATTCCAGCAGCGGATACTCCAGCCTGATCCGCGTGCCGGCGAGGACGGCGAGCGCCTCGTCGCCCGCCCGCGGCCCGTCGGCATCCCAGATCGCCAACGGTGCGATCAGCCCGTCAGCGACCTCGCTGAACAAGACCCTGTCAAACTCCGATGCGCCCCCCAGCTCCGTCGCCGCCCGGGTCAGGATTCCTTCCGACCACGCCATCTCCCCGAGTCGCCGCGCCGCGTCGGATACGCGGTCGATGGCGTCGCTTCGCCGGACGTACTGGAGCTCTGAGATCTCGCGTTCGAGCGCGAGCAGTTCGAGGAGAACCCGCTCGGTGCCGCGGCTGTCGGTCACGCGCTCAGGCGTCGCCCGTGCCACGTCGCCCTCCACGTCCGGGGAAGGGGATGCGCTGCGTCCGCGGGAGGGTCAGCGCGGCAGGGCGCTTCGGCGCATCAGCTCGTACCGGGCGAGCGCCTCCTGCCCCACGGCGCAGAGCCCCCACGGCTGTCCCGTGCGCTCGATCGCCCGCCAGAGCGCCGGGGCGTCGGCGCCCGGAAGCACCGCCCACGCCTCGTCGTCTGACTGAAGCAGCCACGTGGCGGCCCCGCCGTCGGAGCAGTGCCGGGTCACGGGGGGCACCTCGCGCGGATCGCCCGAGTCCCCGTACACCCCGAGCCGTGCGAGCACCTCGGATGTCCGGCGTCCGACGACTGCCAGCGTCGCCCATCCTGCGGTGTGGTCGGTCACTGTGACGCCAGGCCGGCGCGCGGCCTGCGCCGCGATGGCGGCACGCACTCGGTTGTCGTAGCGCGGCTCGCAGAGGATAAACGTACGCCCGGTGCTCTCGGCGCACCACCAGGCGGCGGCGGTCGACGCGGCGCCGCCCGGGGCAAGCCAATTGCCGGTCAGCTGGAACGTCAGCTCGCGGACCTGGGCGGGAGGTCCCTCGACGAGGAGCTTGGTGAGCTGCGAGCAATCGGCGAGTCCGACTGCCCTCACGCATGCCGCCAGCTCCCCGGCCGCTGAGCCGTAGCTGGTGACGACGGGGTGGCCGTCGCGCACTGCGCGGACGCCACCCGCCTGCTCGACGATCTCATCGAGCGACGTTGGTCGGAAGGGGACTGGCGCGTGGACTGACAAGTCGCTGGCAACGTACCGCCTGGCGAACCGATTGACCCTGCCCTATCGGCATGAGTTACCCTATACAACAGGAGGTATGGTCGGTTCCATCGCCGTCTGCGCGTGGAGAATCTCTCCCTCGACGGACATCCTACTCAAAAGTCTAGGTCGTTCCGGAGAAGTGGGAGTGGCGCGCGGCCGCGCCCACAGCGAAGCTGTGGCCGGCGGTCGGCCGGCGGCCGGCACATGACCTGAGGCAAGCCCCCAGTCGGGAGCAGAGGGAGAGGCACAGATGACGACCGAATCGCGGGTGGAAAACGCCACCGGCAGCGCGGGCCGGTATGCCCGGCTGGAGAGGATGATCGCCACCGATCACTGCGTCATCCTCGACGGAGCGAACGGCACCGAGCTCATCAAGGTGCGTGGCGGTCCCCCGGAGGTGGAGGAGCAGGTCTGGGGACTGAACGCGTTGCTCGACGCGCCGGACGATGTCGCCCGTGTCCACCGCAGCTACATCGATGTCGGCTGTGACGTCATCTGCACGAACACCTGGGGTCTGCCGACCGCGCTGCGCGATCCCACCGTCCGCATCTCGGATTCCTCCGAGCCCGTGCACTGGATGGATATCGCCCGGCGCGCGGTTGGACTTGCGCGATCGGCGGCGGCCGACGCCGGCCGATCCGACGAGACGGCGGTCGCGTTCAGCCTCAACGGCGACGTCGACACCCCGGATGGCCGGGAGACGATCCACCTTCTGTCGCGGGCGTTCGAGGAGGAGCCTCCGGACCTGATCCTGCTCGAGACGCTGTCGCTCGTCCGCACCTCGACGTACGCGACGGTCGAGGCGCTGTTGGACACGGGCATCCCCGTGTGGCTGAGCTTCCGCCGGTGCCGCCACGGGGTCTGCGGCGTCTACGGCGAGCACTGGGGCGGCCCGGAGGGCGACTCGTTCGGCCGGGCGGCGCGGCGCTTCGAGGAGATGGGCGTCGGGGCGCTGGCGATCAACTGCATCCCGCCGGATCACGTCGCCGGCATGCTGTCCTGGCTCCGGGACTTCACCGACCTGCCCCTCGGGGTCTATCCCAACCTTGGGTACCTCTCGGCGGTCGGCTGGCGCGAGGAGCCCGGAGTGGAGGGCAGCGAGTACGCACGCCTGGCGTTGAACTGGCGCGCCGAGGGGGCCCAGATCATCGGGGGGTGCTGCGGCGTGCGGCCGGAGCATCTGCAGGCGGCGCGCGCTGCGCTGGCGGAGACCAAGCCGGGACACGAGCGGCCCGCGGTTCTCTCCCAGGAGAACGGGACGGCGGCCAAACGGCGCCGGCTGCCGACGTGGGCCGATCCGCGGGGACGGGAGATGTTCCCTCTGAACATGCCGGAGATCGAGGTCGACGACGGCGTGTTCGTGCCGACCCAGGGGAGCTTCCTGGCGTGGAAGTACCTGTACCGAGAGGGTGTCGGGGCCCATCAGCGGTGCCTGGACGTCGGCTGTGGGTGCGGCCTGCTGACGGTCCAGCTCGCCACCAACGGCGCCGCGCATGTCCACGCCATCGACATCGACGACGGCGCGGTCAAGAACACCCTCACGAACGCGTTTCGCAACGGCGTCGCCGATCGGGTCAGCGCCACCGCCCAGGACCTGTACCCGTGGGTGCCGGAGGAGCGTTATGACGTGATCGTGGCGAGCCTGTACCAGACACCCGTCGATCCGTTCGAGCAGGTGACGACCCACCGGCCACTCGACTACTGGGGCCGCAACCTCCTCGACCACCTCATCCGCCTGCTCCCGGAGGCCCTGGCCGACGACGGGACCGCGTACATGATGCAATTGTCGATAATCGGCCAGCGACGCACGGCCGAGCTGCTCGACCGGCTCGGCTACCAGGCCCGTGTGGTCGACTTCTCGTTTTTCGAGTTCCTAGACCTTTTCAATGCCAAGCGCGAGCAGATCGCTCGCGTGGAGGAGCACTCCGACGCGTACCACCTGAGGTTCGGGAGGGCCGATGTGATGGTCGCCTACCTACTGGAGATCACCCGCAAGAGCAAGGAAAGCCTGCGCCAATGAGCATTGCCGAAAATGAGTTCCTGTTCACGTCGGAGTCGGTGACCGAAGGGCATCCGGACAAGATCGCCGACCAGATCTCGGACGGCGTCCTCGATGCCGTCCTCCGCGACGACCCGCGGGCCCGGGTCGCCTGCGAGACGCTCGTCAACACCGGCCTCGTCGTCGTCTCCGGCGAGATCACGACCACCACGTACGTCGACATCCAGGACATCGTCCGCGACACGATCAGGCGGATCGGCTACACCGACGCGAGCTTCGGCTTCGACTACCAGACGTGCGCCGTGCTCAACGCCATCGACAAGCAGTCGCCGGACATCGCCCAGGGGGTCGATGCCGCATTCGAGGCCCGGACCGGCTCGAGCTCCGGCGACGAGCTTGACCTCGCCGGAGCCGGAGACCAGGGGATGATGTTCGGCTACGCGTGTAATGAGACGCCGGAGCTGATGCCGTTGCCGATTGCCCTGGCCCATCGTCTGGCCCGGCGCCTGGCTCAGGTCCGCAAGGACGAGACGCTCGACTACCTGCGGCCGGACGGGAAGACGCAGGTCAGCGTGCGCTACGCCGACGGGCGGCCGGTGGCCGTCGAGAAGCTCCTCATCTCCAGCCAGCACGCCGAGGGCGCCGAGGACCGGATCAAGGCCGACCTGTGGGAGCACGTCGTCAAGCCGTCGCTGCCGGACCATCTCTACGACCCGCGCGAGCTCGAGCGCAGCTTCCTCGTGAACCCCACCGGACGCTTCGTGATCGGCGGTCCGATGGGCGACTGCGGGTTGACCGGGCGCAAGATCATCGTCGACACGTACGGCGGCATGGCCCGGCACGGCGGGGGCGCCTTCTCCGGCAAGGACCCCTCCAAGGTCGACCGCTCCGCCGCCTACGCCGCCCGCTACGTCGCCAAGAACATCGTCGCCGCCGGACTCGCCGAGCGCGCCGAGGTGCAGGTCGCCTACGCGATCGGCGTCGCCCGCCCGGTCTCGGTGATGGTCGAGACCTTCGGAACCGAGAGGATCGGCCGGTCGCGCATCCTCGAGCTGATCAGCGAGCACTTCGACCTCCGCCCCGGCGCGTTTCGCCACTACCTGAAGCTCCACCGCCCCATCTACCAGAAGACCGCCGCCTACGGCCACTTCGGCCGCGACGACGAGGACTTCACCTGGGAGCGCACCGACAAGGCCGACACGCTCCGCGACGCCGCCGGCCTGTAGTTCGCCGCGTCCCCACCCCGCGACCCCCGGAGCCCGTTGCTCCGGAGCCGGCAGGCTCCGCTCCGAGACGCTCCGCGCCTGGAGTCGGCGAAGCCGACTCCCAATGGGATCGACTTGTCGATCCCACCCCTCCTATGCTCATACACCCATGTCCGCTCAGTACATCTTCACCACGCACAAGCTCTCCCGCCGCTACCCGCCGGACAAAGAGGTCCTGACCGACGTCTCGCTGTCGTTCTATCCGGGCGCCAAGATCGGCGTGCTCGGCTACAACGGCGCCGGGAAGTCGAGCCTGCTCAAGATCATGGCCGGGCTCGACACCGAGTTCGACGGCCACGCCGAGCTCGCCCCCAAGGCGACGGTTGGGATCCTCGAGCAGGAGCCCCATCTCGACCCGGCCAAGGACGTCAAGGGCAACGTGGAGGACGGCGTGTCGGAGATCCGAGCCCTGCTCGACCGCTTCAACGAGCTGTCGATGAACTACTCCGAGGAGACGGCCGACGAGTTCGCGCGCGTCCAGGAGCAGATCGACGCCGTCGACGGCTGGAACCTGGACACCACGCTCGAGTACGCGATGGACGCCCTCCGCTGCCCGCCGGCCGACGCCGAGGTGTCAAAGCTCTCCGGCGGTGAGCGCCGCCGCGTCGCCCTGTGCCGCCTGCTGCTGCGCCAGCCGGACCTGCTGCTGCTCGACGAGCCGACCAACCACCTCGACGCCGAATCCGTCGCCTGGCTGGAGCAGCACCTGCGCGACTACAAGGGCACGATCGTCGCCATCACCCACGACCGCTACTTCCTCGACAACGTCGCCGGCTGGATCCTTGAGCTCGACCGCGGCCGCGGCATCCCGTATCAGGGGAACTACACCGGCTGGCTGGAGCAGAAGCAGAAGCGCCTCGCCCAGGAGGAGCGCCAGGAATCCAACCGCCAGCGCACGATCCAGCAGGAGCTCGAGTGGGTGCGGATGAACGCCTCGGCTCGGCGCGGGAAGCCGAAGGCTCGCCTCAACGCCTACGAGGCGCTGCTTGCCCAGGACCGCAACGTCAAGCTCGATCAGGTTCAGATCCACATCCCCGCCGGTCCGCGGCTCGGCGACGCCGTCGTCCAGGCCGAGGGCGTTCGCAAGGCCTACGGCGATCGGCTGCTGATCGACGATCTCAGCTTCACCCTGCCCCGGGGAGGGATTGTGGGGGTGATCGGCCCCAACGGCGCCGGCAAGACGACGCTGCTGCGGATGATCACCGGCCAGGAGCAGCCGGACGCGGGCACCCTGACGATCGGCGAGACGGTCAAGCTGGCCTATGTCGACCAGTCCCGCGATGCGCTCGATCCGGACAAGAACGTCTGGGAGGAGATCTCCGGCGGCCTCGACGAGATCACCCTCGGTGAGCGCTCGGTGGCCAGCCGGGCCTACGTCGCCGGCTTCAACTTCAAGGGCACCGACCAGCAGAAGAAGGTCGCCAAGCTCTCCGGCGGCGAGCGCAACCGGCTGCACCTGGCCAAGCTGCTGCGCGCGGGCGGCAACCTGCTGCTGCTCGACGAGCCGACCAACGACCTGGACACCGACACGCTCCGAGCCCTGGAGGAGGCGCTGCTCGCCTTCGCCGGTTGCGCCGTCGTCGTCTCCCACGATCGCTGGTTCCTGGATCGCATCGCCACCCACGTGCTCGCGTTCGAGGGCGAGTCACAGGTGCGGTGGTTCGAGGGCAACTTCGAGGCCTACGAAAGCTTCCGCCACGAGCAGCTCGGCGACGCCGCCGACCGCCCGCACCGCATCACCTACAAGAGGCTCGTCCGCAACTGAAATAGATCGGTGGCGCTGGCGCGCCACTGTTTGTCAGGCGAGAGCGGCTTCCAGCAGCTGCTGCAATTGGCCCGGGTCGCTCGCCACACCGTCCGCCTCCGACAACGCCGACGCGTCGGCCGCGCCCGTCGCGACGGCAAAGCAGCGCACGCCGTCGGCCCGTGCGCAGGCGATGTCGCGCGGCGTGTCGCCGATGACGATCGTGCGGCCGCGCGGGTACTCGATGCCGTCGTGGCCGGCGCGCTTGCGGGCGATGTGCGGCAGCGCGGCCCGCTCCTCGGAGTCCGAGCCGAACGCCCCCTGGCCCGGCGCGAAGAGCCGGCCGATGCCCGCCCGCTTGAGCTTCAACCGCGCCACCGGCTCGTAATTCCCGGTCACCAGCGAGAGCTTGACGTCGTCGCGGTCGGCCAGCCACGCCAGCAGTTCCGGGATCCCGGGGACCACCCTGTCGCTCAGGTCCGGCGGGCACAGCCGGAAATAGGCGGCGGAGCACGCCTCGCAGACCGCGTCCGCGCGCTCATCGATCGCGGCGGCCGAGACGCCCGCGTCGAGCAGCAGCAGGCGGGCGATCTCGCCGTCGGTGCGTCCCGCGGCCGAGATCTGCGCCCGCGTGCGGCGAACATCGATCCCATGGACCTCGTGCAGCGCGATCCGGAGCGCCTCCGCGTGCTCGGTCGACGCTCGCCAGACCAGGGTGCCGTCGATGTCGAACAGGAGCAGCAGAGGTGGTGCTCCCGGCATCGCGGCTACCGCTCGAACGACATGCCGGGCTCCAGCCGCTTGGCGAACGCGGCGATGAGCTCGGCCGCGACCTGGATGTCGGCCAGCGACACCAGCTCGACGGGTGAGTGCATGTAGCGCAGCGGAACCGACACGATCCCGGTGGGCACACCGGCCCGGCTCGCGTGGACCGCGTCGGCGTCGGTCCCCGTCGCCCGGCCCAGGGACTCGACCGTGTGCGGGAACTCCTCGGACTCCGCGGTGTCGTGGAGCAGATCGGTCACCTTGGGATGCAGCGTCGTCCCCCGGGCGATCACCGGTCCGGACCCGAGCGGGTGCTTGGTCATCGGCCCGAGCTCGATTCCCGGCTGATCCGTGGCGAAGGTGACGTCGACGACGATCGCCAGATCCGGCTCCAGGGCGAACGCGCTCGTCCTGGCACCGGCGAACGACGTCTCCTCCTGGGCGACGGCCAGCGCCACGACGTCGCCGGGAGCGCCGCCGTCCAAAGCCACCAGACGCGCCGCCTCGGCGGCGACGTAGCAGCCGATCCTGTTGTCCAGCGAGCGGGAGACGAGCCTGCCGTTGGGCAGCTCGAGCGGCTCGACCTCTATCACCCCGACGTCGCCGATGCGCACCATCTCACGTGCCTCGTCACCGTCCTTGGCGCCGATGTCGATGTGCAGGTCCTTGATCTTGGGAGCGCGGTCGCGTTCGTCGGACTTGATCAGGTGGATCGGCTTGCGGCCGATCACGCCGGGGATGCTGCCGCCCCGGGACGCGATCGTCACTCGCTGTCCGACGAGGATGATCGGGTCCCAGCCCCCTACCTCGCCGAATCGGAGGTAGCCCTCGTCGTCGATGTGCGAGATGTGCACGCCGATCTCGTCGATGTGGCCGATGATCGCCAGCGTCGGACCACCGGCGGTGCCGGGCACCCGCGCCATCGAGGAGCCGACCCGATCGCCGCGGACATCGTCGGAGAACGCCGCGCAGCCATCGCGCCACACCTTCGCCGGTCCGGATTCGTGCCCGGATGGACCGGGGGCGGTGATCAGCGCGTGGAGCAGCTCAGGAGTGGCCATGGCGGTGGAATCTAGTGCAGGAGGTCGCGGAGGACGTATTGGAGGATCCCGCCATGGCGGAAGTACCGCTGTTCCTTGGGGGTGTCGATTCGCACCGTCACGTCGAAGGAGGTGTCTCCCGCCTGGACTGTCAGCGTGCGCGGGATCTCATCGGCGTCCGCGATCCCGGCGATCGTGAACGTCTCCTTCCCGGTCAGACCGAGCGACTGCACCGACTCGCCGTCCGAGAACTGGAGCGGCAGCACGCCCATCCCCACGAGGTTGGAGCGGTGGATGCGCTCGAAGCTCTGGGCGATGACCGCGCGCACCCCCAGCAGGCGGGTGCCCTTGGCCGCCCAATCGCGCGAGGAGCCGGAGCCGTATTCCTTGCCGGCGAGGACGACGAGCGGCGTGCCTGACTCGGCGTACTTCATCGCCGTGTCATAGATCGACAGCTGCTCTTCGGAGTCATCGCCGAGGTAGATCGTGACTCCGCCTTCGGTGCCCGGGGCGAGCTGGTTTCGCAGGCGGATGTTGGCGAACGTCCCGCGCATCATCACCTCGTGGTTGCCGCGCCGCGACCCGTAGGAGTTGAAGTCCTTGGGTGCCACGCCGTGCTCGACCAGGTACTGACCGGCCGGGCCGTCCTTCTTGATCGAGCCGGCGGGGGAGATGTGATCGGTGGTGACGCTGTCGCCGAGGACGGCGAGCACCCGAGCGTTCTCGATGTCCTGCAGCGGCTCGGGCTCGGCCGGCAGGTCGTCGAAGAACGGCGGTCGGCGGACGTATGTCGACTTCTCGTCCCAGGCGAAGCTGTCGCCGGTCGGCACCTCCAGGGAGTTCCAGCGCTCGTCGCCGTCGAACACCTCGCTGTAGCTGGAGCGGAACATGTCGGACCGGACGGCCTCCTCGACGGCCTCGCCGACCTCCCGGGAGTCCGGCCAGATGTCCTTCAGATACACGGGCTCGCCGTTCTTCCCCTCCCCCAGCGGCTCGTCGTAGAGGTCGATGTCCATCGTCCCGGCCAGTGCGTAGGCGACGCACAGCGGCGGCGACGCCAGGTAGTTCATCTTCACATCCGGGTTGATCCGGCCCTCGAAGTTGCGATTGCCTGACAGGACCGAGACGACCGCGAGATCCTCGGCGCCCACGACGTCGGAGATCTCCTGCGGGAGCGGGCCGCTGTTGCCGATGCACGTCGTGCACCCGTAGCCGACGAGGTTGAACCCGAGTTCGTCGAGGTACTCGGTCAGGCCGGCGCGGTCCAGGTACTCGGTCACGACCTTCGAGCCGGGCGCCAGCGAGGTCTTGACCCAGGGCTTGACCGTCAGGCCCTTCTGCACGGCGTTGCGCGCAAGGAGCCCGGCACCCAGCATGACCGACGGGTTCGACGTGTTCGTGCAGCTGGTGATCGCCGCGATCACCACGTGGCCGTGGTCAAGCTCGGTGTCGGTGCCGTCGGCGAGCGTGACCGGCGTCTTGGCCGAGCGCCGGTCGGCGACCTGCGTGCCGCCGGTTCCGCCGCGGGGTTCGTGACCCTCGCCGTTGCGCACGTGCGTCGAGACCGGATCGGAGGCGGGGAAGGAGCCGGCGAGCGAGTCGTCCTCGCCGTCGTCGTCGGGCAACAATCCGTCCAGCGCCATCCGGAAGGCGTCCTTTGACTCCGTCAGCGACACCCGGTCCTGGGGGCGCTTCGGACCGGCGATGCTGGGGACGACCTCTCCCAGGTCAAGCTCGATCTCATCTGAGTAGGTCGGCTCCTCGGAGTGCTCGTCGTGCCACAGCCCCTGCTCCTTGGCGTACGCCTCCACCAGGTCGATCAGCTCCCTCGGGCGCCCGGAGAACTCCAGGTACCGCAGCGTCTCGGCGTCGATGGGGAAGATGGCGCACGTGGAGCCGAACTCCGGCGACATGTTGCCGATCGTCGCCCGGTCGGCCAGCGGGAGCCCGGCCAGGCCCAGGCCGTGGAACTCGACGAACTTGCCGACGACGCCCCGCTCACGCAGCATCTCGGTCACGGTGAGGACGAGGTCGGTGGCGGTGGCGCCCTCCGGCAGCTCACCGACGAGCTTGAAGCCCAGCACCTGGGGGATCAGCATCGACATCGGCTGCCCCAGCATCGCCGCCTCGGCCTCGATCCCGCCGACGCCCCAGCCCAGCACCCCCAGGCCGTTGATCATCGTGGTGTGTGAGTCGGTCCCGACGAGGGTGTCCGGGTAGGCCAGGTTGCGCTCGTCGTCGACGAACACGACGCGCGCGAGGTACTCGAGGTTGACCTGGTGCACGATGCCGGTATCCGGCGGGACGACGCTGAAGTTGTGAAAGGCGCCCTGGCCCCAGCGCAGGAACGCGTAGCGCTCCTGGTTGCGCTCGAACTCGAGCTCCGCGTTGCGGGCGAACGCCCGGGCTGAGCCGAACGCGTCGACCTGCACCGAGTGGTCGATCACCAGCTCGGCGGGCACGAGCGGATTGATCTTGTTCGCATCGCCGCCCATCTCGCCCATCGCGTCGCGCATCGCCGCGAGGTCGACGATCGCGGGCACGCCGGTGAAGTCCTGCATCACCACGCGAGCGGGCGTGAACGCGATCTCCTTCGACGGCTCGTTGTTGGCGTTCCATGTCGCCAGCGCCTCGATGTCCTTGGCCTGGATCGCGTCGCCGTCCTCGTTGCGCAGCAGGTTCTCGAGCAGGATCTTCAGCGAGAACGGCAGGCGGGCGACGTCGAACTGGGACTGCAGCGCGTCCAGCCGGAAGATCTCATACGAGCGGTCGCCCACGCTGAGCGTGGCCTTCGCGCCGAAGCTGTTGGGGGAAGCGGGCATGTCTCAAAACTCCTGGATTCAGACGCAGTCGCTCCTACTCTACGAGTCTCGTCCTACCAAGCACTTATTGAGGTCTTCGGGCCTCCTTCGCCCGCGTGCCGATCGTTTGGAAGACCCGCTCGCCGACCGCTTGGAGACCTGATGACGATCCTCTACCGCGCTCTTGCCGGCCTCGCGCTCGGCGCTGCCGGCACGCTGCTGGCGGCCGCCGTCTACACGGAGACGCATCACGCCCCGGATCAGCCCTGAGAGATACCTGAGAATGGCGCCCGCTCTTAGGTTTCTCTCATCCATGCCGCGCACCCTGAGCCAGTGAGTTCGAGCTCGGCCTCCTACCGCGAGACCCTGCGCGGCGCACGCCTGCAGCGGCGGAGCCTGCCGAGGTGGGCCGCCGCCCTCCGCGCGCGCCCGGAGGTTCTGGGCCTGGTCGGCATCGCTGCCGTCCTGAACTTCTGGAACCTGAGCGTCAACGGCTGGGCGAACACGTTCTACTCGGCCGCTGTTCGCTCGATGACGACCAGCTGGCATGACTTCCTGTTCGCGTCGCTGGATCGCAGCGGGCTCATGACGGTCGACAAGCCGCCGCTGAGCCTATGGGTGCAGGCGCTGTCGGCGCGCATCTTCGCCTTTCACCCTCTGAGCATCCTCGTTCCGCAGGCGTTGATGGGCGTCGCGGCGGCCGTCCTGATCTATGACCTCGTCCGCCGACGGTTCGGCCGCGCCGCCGGATTCGCGGCGGGCGTGGCGCTGGTGCTTACGCCGATCACGGTCGCCATGTCCCGTCACAACAATCCGGATCAGCTGCTCGTCCTGTGCTGTGTCGCCGCGCTGTGGTTCACGGACCGAGCGCTCGAGGACGGCCGGACGAAGTGGCTGGTGCTTGCCGGCGTCTGCGTCGGGCTGGGGTTCGAGACGAAGATGGGCGTCGCGCTGCTGGTGGTGCCGGGGATCGCCCTCGCCTACCTCTGGGTCGCCCCTCGCGGCCGTGTCGCCGCGATCCGCCAGCTCGTCGCCGGTGGGGCGGCGATGGCCGTCGTCGGCCTGGCCTGGCCCGTCCTCGTCACCCTGACGCCGGCCGCCGACCGACCGTGGGTCTCCGGCACCTCCGACAACAGCATCTGGTCGCTCATCTTCAATTACAACGGCGTCGGTCGTGTCACCGGGCAGGCCGGATCGCCGGCGTTCACCGGCGGGGGCGGAGGCGGGGGCGGTGTCGGGTCCGGGGGCGCCACCGGCGTCTTCCGCCTGCTCGACTCCAGTCTCGGTGGCCAGGGCGGCTGGCTGATCGGCTTCGCGCTCGTCGCCGGGCTGGCGGTGTTGGTCGCCTCGCGCCTGCGCCGCCGCGACCCGCGGACCGGGTGGCTGATCGCCGTCGGCGGCGCCTTCCTCGTGACCGCCGTCGTGTTCAGCTACGCGCAGGGCATCTTTCACCCGTACTACGTCTCGTTCCTCGCCCCGTTCACCGCCGCTCTCGCCGGCGCCGGGGTCGGCGAGATCGCGGGCGCTCGTGCCGGCCCGTCGTGGGTGCGGTGGCTCGGGCCGGTGCTGATCGCCGGCGGGGTCGTCGTCGAGCTGGTCGTGCTCGGGAACCTCAACGGCGAGCTCTCATGGGCCACTCCCCTGCTCATCGCCGTCGGCGCGGCCTGCGCCGGGCTGCTGCTCCTCAGGCTTTCCCCCCGGCTGCGGCTGGCCGTGCTCGGGACCGCGCTCGCCGCGCTGCTCGCCGCCCCGGCGACCTGGGCGGTCGACACGGTCGGTCATGCGACCAGCAGCACGTTCCCCGCGGGTGGTCCGGCCAACGCCGGCTTCGCCGGGTTCGGCGGTCGCGGCGGCCCGGGCGGCGGCTTCCCCTTCCGCCGGGGCGGATTCCCCGGCGGTGGTTCCGGATTCCCCGGCGGTGGTTCCGGTGTCCCGGGCGGCGCCCCCTCCAACCCCAGCGCGCCGCGGATCCCGGGTCGCGGCAGCGGGCGCTTCATCAACTCGTCCGGTCTGCCCGGAATCCAGGGCCTGTTCGGCAACGGTGGCGGCGGGTTCGTGCCCCGCGGCTTCGGCGGGGGCCGGGGCGGCTTCGGCCCGGGGGGCTTCGGCGGCGACAGCGCCGATCTGAACGCCGCGATCACCTACGCCCGCGCCCACGGCGGCGGCACCATCGGGGTCGAGAGCCAGAGCAGCGCCGCCCAGGCCATCCTGTCCTCGAACGCCAACGTCGCCGGGCTCGGCGGGTTCTCCGGCCGCGAGAGCTCGATCACCGCTTCATGGTTGGCGATGGAGGTGCGCGACGGGCACCTGCGCTGGATCCTGGCCCAGGGCGGTCAGGGCTTCGCCGGCCCCAGCGACGGGCGCCAGGGAAGTTCCGCCGCGTTCGCCGTCGTCGAGAAGGCGTGTCAGGCCGACACCATGAGGACCTCGAGCGGCACAGCTACGCTTTATGACTGTCAGGGACGGGCGTCAGCCATCCTCGCAGTGGCGGCGAAATCATGAGAGTCAGCCAGATATTCCGCTCACTCCCGCTGGCGGCGGCCGCTGCGCTCGCGCTCGTCTGTGCCCCCGCCGCCGCGGCCGACACCAGCCAGAGCTCGAACTGGGCGGGCTACGCCGTCCACCACTCGAAGGTGAACTTCACGAAGGTGCTCGGCACGTGGACCCAGCCCAAGGCAGTGTGCACCGCGGGGCAGGCCACGTACTCCTCGGTGTGGGTCGGGATCGGCGGCTACAGCGTCTCCTCCAAGGCCCTCGAGCAGATCGGGACCGAGGCCGACTGCACCGCCGCCGGCAATGAGGCGTCGAGCGCCTGGTACGAGCTCGTCCCGTCCGCCTCGGCGACGGTCAAGATCCCGGTGGATGCCGGGGACCGGATGCGTGCCGGGGTGGCCGTCTCCGGCTCGGAGGTGACCCTCACGCTGACCAACCAGACCCGGCATCGAACCTTCACCAGGCGTCTGCACGCCTCCGTGCTGGACACGACCTCGGCGGAATGGATCCTCGAGGCCCCCTCGGTGTGCACCAGCACCACCTGCCAGACGCTGCCCCTGGCCGATTTCGGCTCGACCGGCTTCTCTGCCGCCAGCGCCAAGACCACCGCCGGGCACACCGGCACGATCGACGATCGCCACTGGACGACGACGAAGATCACGCTCGCCGAGGGCGGGCGCCAGTTCATCGTCGGCGGTGTCATCGGCGCCCCCTTCGCCACGGCGACGCCCTCATCGCTGACAGCGAAGGACAGCGCCTTCACGGTGACCTACAACGGCTCCTCGAGCGGTTTCACGCCGTTGCAGGCCAAGCGGGTGACGGCCGCGCGGATCGTCCACGCGCCCGCCCTCTCACCTACTTCTTAGCCGCGTCCTACGCCCGTCTGCGGTCCGCCCGTCATCGTGAGGGTATGGTCAACGCCGCGCCGCACCTCTTCTGGATCACCAGCCGAGCCGCCGGGATCGTCGCGCTCGTGCTGTCGAGCCTCGCGGTCTCGCTCGGTCTGGTCATGAGCCTCAAGCTCGCGCGCCGCCGCGGGCCGGACCTCATCGCCACGCACGAGATCCTCTCGCTCTCGGCGCTGGTGGCCATCGCCGTCCACGGCCTCTCGCTGCTCGGCGACCCGTACCTGAAGGCCTCGCTCGCCGACATCTCGATCCCGTTCGTCTTCAGCTACAAGTCCGTCTGGACCTCGATGGGGATCTTCGCCGGCTGGGGACTCGTCCTGCTCGGCCTGAGCTACTACGCCCGCCGGCGCATCGGCTCGAACCGCTGGCGCAAGCTCCACCGGTTCACGGCCGTGCTCTGGCTGGCCGGCCTCGCCCACTCGCTCGGCGAGGGAACCGACGCCGGCCAGATCTGGTTCCTCGCGATGATCGCCATCGTCGTCATCCCGGCGATCGCGCTCCTCGCCATGCGCTACCTGACCGACGAACCGCCCAACGCCCGCGCCGTCAAGCCGCGCCGGGCGCCGGACGGGTTGCCCTCGCCGCAGCACCCCGCGACGCGCCCGCCCGCCCGCGGCTCAACACCCCTACCGGCCCCCGGCGGCCGTACGGTCGCCGGCGCCATGTCGCCGCCGGCCACCGGGGCCTAGCGCTGGCCTAGCGCACCCACTGCCCTACTCCGGTCCCCGGCGCCCTACTCCGCGGCTACAGCCCCGGCGGGTGGCGGACGACGAAGCCGGAGAACTCGCCGCCGCCCTGGGACCAGCGGGTGCCGCCGGAGGCGAGCGCGACGGTGTCAAAGCGCCAGCCGGCGACCTCCATCCACACGTGGCCGGCGTTGGCGTAGATCGTGATCCAGCGCCCGGGGCCCGGGTCGCCGTAGCTCTCGAAGTCTCCGGACACCATGGGTGAGCTGACCAGTCCGGCCGCCGCCAGGGCGTAGCTGACCGAGCCCGAGCAGTCGTAGCCGCTGGCATGGAACGAGCCGTGGCCGCCGCCCCAGATGTAAGGGAGCGTCGCGATCGCGTTGCCCGCGGCGATCACCTGCCTCACGGCCTCCGGGGCGCCGGCGGGCGGCTGCACCATGCCGCCGGTATTGACGGCGATCCCGCCGACGTTGACGTTGCCGGAGGCGGCGGCGCGCGCCGCGGCGGCGGCCGCCCGCGCCTCGATCGCGTTCAGCCGCGCCTGGAGAGAGTTCAGCTGGCTGTTGAGCGAGTTGTAGCGATGGGTCGCCTTCGCACGGCTGGAGAGCTCCGACATCTGCTGGCGCAGCAGGGCGGCGCGCAGGGCCGCCACCTGGTTGCGCTGTGCGAGGACCTCGTCGGCGAGGGTCCGGTCACGCGCCTCGAGGCCCGCGAGGCGCGTCGCCTCCCGGGCGACCTCGGTGCGGGCGACGCGCGTGATGCCGACGATCGTGGCGTTCTGGTGCGCGATGCGCTGCATGAAGGACATCTGGTCCAGCAGGTCGTTGAACCCGTGGGAGTCGAGGATCACCGTCGTCAGGGTCGGCTGTGACCCTTCGTAGCCGGCGACGAGGTTGGCGGCCAGCGCCTCGGTCGCGAGATGCAGCCGGTTCTCCAGTTGCACCAGGTGGTCGCGCGCCGCGAGCAGCGACGTCTGCACCGCCTTGAGCTGGGCCACGCGCTGATTGAGCGTGCCCTGGATCGCGGTCAGGCGGGCCTGGGCACTGGCGATCCCGTTGCGAGTGGTCGCGATCTGCTGAGAGTCGCCGGCGATCTGGTGCTTGAGCGAGTCGGTCGCCGACCTGGTGGCGGCGATCTGGCTCTGCAGATCGCCGGCGCTGCGCGGGGTGAGTCCGGTCCCGAGCAGCGCGCCGAGCACGGCCAGGACGGCGAGGGCGCGCAGCATCCGGCGAGGGGGGGCGGCGGCAATGAAGTTGTTCATGGGCTGGTGTATCTGGGCGTGGACGGACGCGCCTGCACGTGGGAGGCGTGCTCGACTGGGCATGGGCGGCGCGGGACGCGCCCCGTGAAACAGCGGCTCTCCGCAGCGGGGACGGCGGAGCGGCTGCCACCCTAACACGGCCGCGTCGGCGGAGGCCGGGAACGTCCTGCTCTGCAAGAGATCCTGCAAACGAGCGATTTGCCGGGCCGACGCGCAGTCCGCCGGCGCGCCTCCAAGGCGAGCGGAGAGGGTGATTGTCATACTCATCGCCGTGCCCGCCTCGCGCCGCCTGATGACCTGGGTGCTGGTGATCGCCGCGCTCGCCCTGGCAGGGCCGGCGGCCACGCTCGCCTCCGGCGGGGGCGGCTCGGCCGGCGACCAGCAGTACACCGATCCGTTCGCCGGCACCTCCAATCCCAAAAGCACCCAGAGCCACACGACCACGGCACCCGCCCCGGTGACGACGGCTCCGGCCGCCTCCACGCCGGTCGCGACCGCTCCCGCCACGGCGACGGCACCCGCCACGGCGACCGCGGCGGCCGCGGTCGCCACGACCGCCACCACAGCTCGCCCCACGACCCTGCCGTTCACCGGCTACGACAGCTGGCTTGCCGGGGGACTCGGCGCGGCCATGGTCGCCGGTGGGCTGACGCTGCGACGCCGCGCTCGCCGGGCCTGACACGCTTGATGTCGCGTCTGGCCTGCCGCAGTCGGAAGTTGCGCTGGACGGCGCGGCTGGTCGCGCTCACGGTGATCGCGATCTCCGGCGGCGTCGCCCACGCCGCCGGCACAAAGCACAAGGGGCCCAAGCCACGCGGGCCCGTGCCCCAGGGGTTCGTCGGCATGGACGCCGACGGGCCGCTGCTGACACCGGGCTCCACCATCAACCTCGATGCCCAGCTGCGAACGATGGTGGCCAGCGGTGTGCAGACCATCCGCGTCGCCTTCAGCTGGGCGGCCGCCCAGCCGTATGCGACGGCAGCCGACGTCCCGGCTGCCGAAAGCTCCCAATACACCGGCATCGGCGGTGTCCCGACGGACTTCGCCGCCACCGACGCGATCGCCGCCGCCGCCGCCCGCCGCCGCCTCTCGATCCTGCCAACGGTGCTGTACGCGCCGTCGTGGGACGCGCGTCCGAACACCAACCCCAGGGGCGGCATCCCCCAGCCGCGCTCCGATGGCGCGTATGCGGCGTACCTGACGGCGCTCATCGACCGCTACGGCCCGCGGGGCAGCTTCTGGGTTCAGAACCCGTCGATCCCGCGGATGCCGATCCGGGAGTGGCAGATCTGGAACGAGCCAGATGTCCCCGCCTACTGGAATCCGCCGTTTGCCCGCACGTACGTCGCGCTGCTCAGGGCCGCCCACGCCGCCATCAAGCGCGCCGATCCGGGGGCCAAGGTCGTGCTCGGCGCCCTGACCGGGTACGCCTGGAGTGGGCTGAGACAGGTCTACCGGATCAGCGGCGCCCGCCGGCTCTTCGACGTCGTCTCGGTCGATGCCTACACCAAGCTGCCGGCCAACGTCATCCGCTCCCTGCAGTTCGTGCGCGGGCTGATGGACCAGCACGGCGACCGGGCCAAGCCGCTGCTGGCCACCGAGCTCAGCTGGCCTTCGTCCGTCGGTCAGGGGCAGGTCCACTACGACTTCGACACGACGCCGGCCGGCCAGGCCCACAACCTGGCGACGCTCCTGCCCCTGCTTGACCGGGACCGGACTGCGCTCGGCCTGGCCGGCTTTGATTGGTACACGTGGATGGGCGCCGAGTCGCGCGGCGCTTCTGACTTCAACTTCTCCGGCCTGCTGAAGGTCCACGACGGCGTCGTCACCGCCAAGCCCGCGCTGGCGGTGTTCCGGCGGGGCGCCCTCGCGCTGGAGGGATGCCGCTCCAAGGGCGCGGTCGCCACCAGCTGCGTCCGCTGACAGACAGCCTCTGATGGCCGTCCCCGACGGCCATTAGCGGCAGGCGGTTGACGCCGCGCCGGGTGTGCGGGAGGCCGCCCGCACGCCGGCCGTCAACGCCGCCGTGCCGGCGGTGCCGTCCGCCGGCTGCGTCGGGTTGGCGATGCCGTACCAGTTCTGGGAGTCGCCAGGGTCCCCACCGGGGGTGACCCACGTGTACAGCACGACCATGGCCAGGCCGCAGCCGGCCCGCCCGAGGGCCGTCAACGTCGACTCGATGTCGGCCGGGCGCCGGGCGGCAGGGACGTAGTCTGAAGCGCCGGGGGGGCTCGTCGTCCATCCAAACTCGGTCACGTACAGCGGGACCCGGTCCAGCCCGAGGCTGTCGAGCGTCGCCCTGGCCGCCACCACCTTGCTCAGCACGGTCGCGGGCCGCCCGTAGGGATGGATGGCGACGCCGTCGATGCGGGCGCGCAGCCGGGGCGCCGCCTGCAGGAGCTCGGGGAGGAACGCCCTCGGGTCGGTGAGCCCGCCGACGATCACGCGGATGCCCGGGTCCGCGGCGTCAATCGCCGCCCGCGCCGCCAGATAGAGCGCGGCATAGGCGCCGGGGTTGGGCGCCGGCTTCCAGAACTCCGGCTGGTCCGGCTCGTTCCAGATCTCGATCGTCGTGACCGGCTGCGGCGTGATCTGCGGGTGGGCGCGCCAGAAGCTCCCGCCGGGGCCGTACCGGGACGCGAACGCGCCGGCGTACGCGGCATAGTCCACGTCGGAGCTGGGCGGGGAGTGGTCGACCCCGGGGATGGACTGTGCCCACGGCGCGGAGTAGTCGAGGATCGGCAGCCAGGTCAGCCCGTTCGCCGCCAGCGAGCCGGCGATCTCGTCGTCAAACCGCCAGTCGTAGCGGTGGTGCCCCGCCGCCGGCGCCTGCGGCTCGGCCGCCTCCCACAGCGCGTCGCTGCGGGCCACGGTCGCGCCGGTCGACCTCACGGCCGCCAGTTGCGCGTTGATCTGGGCCGCCGGGTAGCTGAAGTCGTTGAAAAGCAGGTTGACGTTGACGCCGAACGATTGCCCCGAGGGAGGCGGGAGACCCGGACGAGGCGACGGCGACGGCGACGGCGGCGGCGGCGCGTGCCGGGGCGACGGCGCCGTCACGGCCAGCACCACGACCGCCACGGCGGCCGCCGCCGCCAGCGCCCCGGCTGCGGCGATCCGCGCCCGCCGGCGATCGAACGTCATCGCGACCGCGCGCGGCGCGCCGTCCGCACCGCCGCGAGCTGCTGTCGCTCCCGCCCGGCCGGCCGCCGCAGCGCCCGCTTGAACAGGCCGCGTGAGGCGAACGTCACCGCCTGGGCGGCGTCGTCGAGGGCCGCCCACCGCGGCCCGCGCCGCAACCGCACCGCCTCATGGCGAGCCCGCGCCAGCCGCTCGAACGGCTCGCCGCCGAACGCCCGGCCGGCCGAATGGGCACCGTGGTGCACGACCCGCGCCGTCGGCCACAGCCAGGTCTGGACCCCGCGCTCGCGCGCGTGCAGCCCCAGTTCCAGGTCCTCGCCGTACAGGAACAGCGCCTCGTCGAACGGGCCAAGCGCCCGCAGGGTGGCGGTCCGCGCCACCAGCGCGCAGCCCACCGCCCACCCAACCCGCCGCGGGCGGCGCGCGCGCCATGGCGCCAGAGCCTCGCCGAGACGTCCGGGAACCGCCACCGGGGGCACCAGGGAACGAATCATGTCGGCCGCCGACCCCGGCAGCGGATGGACGGTGTCCTGGAGCCGGCCATCGCCGTTGAGCACGCGCGGCGCCAGCAGGCGCTCGCCGCGGTCCGCGCGCAGCGCCTCGGCGGCCAGCGCCAGCAGCGAAGCGTCCACCAGCTCCACATCGGGGTTGAGGAGCGCCGTCGCCGGCGCCTGCACCAGCTCCAGCCCGCGGTTGCAGGCCCGGCCGAAACCGGCGTTCTCCGCCAACTCGACGACCTGGACGGCCGGCCGCGCCCGCGCCACGGCGACGCTCTCGTCGGTCGACGCGCAGTCGACGACGATGGTGCGCGCGCCCGGCAGGTGCCGGGCCACCGAGTCCAGCAGCGTCCCCAGCTCCGGCGCCGAGTTGTGGCTGACGGTCACGACCGTGAGCGCCGCGACCGGCGCGACAGCAGCTTGACCGCGCCACCGCTCGCGCTCACGTAGCCGCTCCAACACCGGCGTCACCGCGGTCGCGAATCCCGCCTGTGTCCGGGACCGCGGAAAGCGCCGGCGCACCAGCTCGCGGCCGGCTCGCCCGGCGCGGCGGGCGAGCGCGGGGTCGCTCACCAGCTCCACGAGCGCCGCTGCCGCCCCCATCGCGTCGCCGGGCGGGTACACACGCGCGCAGGTCACATCGACGATCTCGCGCGGGCCGGCCGCATCCGGGACGACCACCGGCCGCCCGGCGGCCAGCGCCTCGAGCACCACCAGGCCGAACGGCTCGCGCGGCGCGCAGTGAAGCAGGCAGGTGGCGCGTTCGAGGTCGGCGGTGGGGTCGGCGCGCGGACCGGCGATCTCCACTGCGTCCGCCAGATCCATGGCCTGTGCCCGGCGGCGCAGCCGCGCCGGCAGCCCCGGGTCCTCGGTGACCGTCGTCCCCACCAGCCGCAGCCGCAGCTCCGGGATCCGGCGGCGGGCCAGCGCGCAGATCTCGAGCGCCAGGTCCGGGCGCTTCCACCCGGCCAGTGCGCCCAGGACTAGGACCTCCGGAGGGGCCACCGGCTCGCGGGTCGCGGCGAATCGGTCCACGTTCACGCCGGGGCAGACGACGTGCAGCCGCTCCCCGAGCCGGCCGCGAGGATCCAGGTCCTCGGCGACCGCGTCCGAGGGCACGATCACCAACTCCGCCCTCGTCGCGGTCGCTCGCAGCACGGCGCCGATCAGCCGGCCGGGCAAGAAGTCGTTGTGGGCCACCACCGCCGGCCGCGCCGGCGATCCGGCGAGCCAGGCGAGCGCCGAGCGCATTCCCCACGCGACGATCAGGTCCGGCTGCAGGCCGCGAGCGAGGCGGCGCAGGCGGACGGCGTGATCGGCGAGCGCACCGGCCGCCCCCAGCCGGGTGCGAACGTCGCCGCGCAGCCCCAGGCTGCGCCCAGGCAGCGAGAGCACGGGCATCCCCGCCGAGCGGGCGCGGTCGGCTAGCGGTCCGGGCGGGCAGGCGACCACGACGCTGTCCTCGAGCGCCGCGGCGCAGTCGAGCAGAACCCGCTCGGCGCCGCCGAGGATGCCGGAGTAGCTGAGGAACAGGACACCGGGCACCCGGCGGCAGGCTATCCGGCGGGCGCCGGAGCGGCAAGGCTCAAGAAAGACCTCTGATTAGACTGGCGGCGTGGCGACCCCCCTCGTCTTGTCCTCGGCCGTTCCCCGCGTCGCGCTCGTGCACGATTTCCTGCTGGATCTGCGGGGTGGGGAGCGGGTGTTCGCCGAGCTGTGCCGGATGTGGCCGGAGGCCGACATCTTCACGGCCGTCTACGACGAGCAGGGGACCGAGGCCCGGTTCGCCGGTCGCACCATCCACTCCTCGTTTCTCCAGCGGCTGCGGCCATCGGCGCGGACGTTCCGGCTGCTGCTGCCGCTGTACCCAGCGGCGATCGAATCGTTTGACCTGTCGGGCTACGACCTGGTGTTGTCCAGCTCGTCGGCCTGGGCACACGCCGTCCTCTGCAATGAGCACACCGTCCACGTCAGCTACTGCCACAACCCGTTCCGCTACGCCTGGAACGACCGCGACAGCACGCTCGCCAGCCGGCGCAACCCGGTGACGCGCGAGTTCCTGCGGGTGGCGTTCCGGCGCTGGCGCCAGTGGGACTGGCTCGCGGCGCAGCGCACCAACCGCTATGTCGCCAACTCGCAGATCACGCAGGCCAGGATCCGCGCCTACTTCGGCCGGGAGGCCGGCGTCGTGCATCCGCCGGTCGACACCGCGCGCTTCTCGCCGGGCCCCGTTGGCGACTACTACGTCACCGTCTCGGAGTTGATGCCCCACAAGCAGCTGGATGTCGCGATCGAGGCGTTCAACTCGCTGTCGCGGCCACTCGTGATCGTCGGCGATGGTCCGGCGGCGCGACGGCTCCGGCGGCTGGCCGGTCCTACCATCCGCTTCACCGGACGCTTGCCGGATCCGGCCGTGGCCGAGGTGCTTCGGGGGGCGCGGGCGCTTGTGCTCACCGCGGTGGAGGAGTTCGGAATCGCCGCGGTGGAGAGCCAGGCCGCCGGCCGACCGGTCATCGCCCGCGCCGGAGGTGGAGCTCTCGAAACGGTCGTCGACGGCGTCACCGGCTGCTTCTGGTCCGGAGGCCCGGCCGACCTGGCCGCCGCCATACTCTCCTTCGACGACGCCGCCGTCGATCCGCAGGCGTGCGTACGGCAGGCGGCCCGCTTCGATTCGCAATCGTTTCAGCGAGGGATGAGCCACGAGATTGCGGCTGCCTTTGACGCAGGGATGGATCCGCTGCCGACTGAGCGTCGTCCCCTGGCTTCGACCCGTCTGGTCCGGGCAGTGAGGGAAACGCAGCCCTGAGCGAGGGCGCGACAACCGGTGCCAGGGCCGTCAACAAGCTCCGCCGGCTGGTTCTGGCGGCGGGGTCGGCGGTGCTGTTGGTGGGCCCCACGGCCTTGGCGTTCTTCAGCGGCGGGTACTTTGCCCCGGCGCGGGCGGCCGCCGGGATCGGCGCGTGGGCGCTGGTGGCGGTGGCGGCGCTCCTGCGGTGGCCGCCGGCCGCAGGCGGCTCGGCGCTCGGCATAGAGGCCGCCGGCGCAGTCGGTGTACGCAGCGCCGCACCCTGGCTGGTGATCGGCGGTCTGGGAGGCCTTGCGGCTTGGACGCTGCTGTCGATGCTGTGGGCGCCGATCGCCGGCAACGCCTACGCAGCCGGACAGCTGGCGGTCCTCTACACCGGGGCGCTGATTGCGGCGGTGATGCTGCTGCGCGGACGCGCGCTGAAGTGGGTCGAGCCCAGCCTGGCGGCGGGCGCGCTGATCGTGATCGGCTACGGCCTGGCCGGGCGGGTGCTGCCGGGCATTCTGCACTATGCCCGCTCGGTCTCCGCCGAGGGCCGTCTGGAGCAGCCCCTGACCTACTGGAACGCCATGGGCGAGCTGGCGGCGCTCGGCTTCGTGCTGTGCGCGCGGCTGGCCGGCGACGAGCAGCGGCGTGGGTGGATGCGAACCACGGCCGCCGCGGCAGCGGCTCCGCTGGGCCTGGG
>DASZMU010000120.1:0-8186 GCA_035551695.1 Solirubrobacteraceae bacterium | reverse complement strand
CCGTTACTACGAGCCGTTCCCCCTGTGGCAGCGGCTGAGGCGCGAAATGCTCGACAGCGGACAGCTCTGACGAGACCGCGACGGGGGCGGCTATCCGTGCTCGAACGCGTAGAAGCCGGGCTTCGGGCTGCCGTCGGCGGTCATCAGCCCGCCGCTGCTCGCGGGCGGATTGTCATAGACGTGGATCCAGCCGAGCGCATAGATGCGCTTCCACCTCCGCGCTGCGCGCAGGGCGTCGGTGATCCACGTCGCCTGGGTCGGCGGATCGACGTAGAAGTCGAACTCCTGGTCGACGGCGGTGGGGATGGTGAATTCGGACATGAAGATCGGCAGCCCGCGGTGGAGGTAGCGGTCGATCCAGCCGCCGAGGCGCTTGAGGTCAGGGAACATCACCTCCCCGTCGGGCGAGGGCGTGTTGGAGAACGCCGGCACGCGCCAGGTGAACGGATTGTGGGCGTACACGTCCATGCGCGGCGGATGTCCATTCGGGAGCCGGAGGTTCTGGATCCACTGCTCCGTGTCGATGTCGCCCGTGGTGTACGTCGCGCCCCCGATGACGAGGTTGTGGCGGTTGACGCGCTTCAGCGCGCCGTAGGCGGCGTCGAGAATCCCGGCGTAGTTGTGAGGTGCCACCTGTTGCGCGTGATTCAGTAGACGTCCCGGCTGAGCGGGGCTCTCCGGCTGGAAGTTCGGCCGGCGGTTTGGCTCGCCCCAGATCATCCAGAGATGGACCGTCCGGTAGTGGCGAGCGGCGGCGCCGGCAAACGTGGCAAAAGCGCCGGGACGCGGTGCCCAGTTCCACGCATGGCCCCCGTTCGACCAGCGCGGCGCACCGATGATCTGCAGCAGCACCTGCATGCCGAACGTCTTCGCCTGGGCCAGCGCCTGCTGCACTTCCGCCGGCCACAGGTATGCGGGATCGTTCGGATTCGCGGAATTGTGTGGTCGAGTGGGGGCGACGGTGGACCAATTCAGATCCATCTCGACGATCTTGACTCCAAGCTTCTGGTACAGGGGGAACTGGCTGACGCCGTTCTGGTAGACGGGTCCCCAGATCGCCTTGCTGAACGCCTGCGCACCGCTTGGCGCGAGCGCCAGCAGCAGCAGCGCCGCCACAATCGACTGATGAACGCGCGCGGTCAACCGGTGCTGCGACACGCGCTCAGGCTCATCCGCAACGCTGTAGGCGCGTTCCTCATCGTGCTCGCGGGCGTCTTGGCCGGCACAGGAGGGCTGTGTGTGCTTCGCGGGCTTCATTGGTTGAATGGACAGCCGTGGGGATTCGCTGCCGCTTTTGTAGCTCCCAAGCTTCGACGGCCAGCCCTCCTCGGAGTCTTACCGGCGTGGCTGCTTGCCGGGACCCTCACCGGTGTGGCCTGAGGATGAAACCCGGCCGCCGCGCCGCAGTTGCGCTCATCCTTCCGCGTCCGCGTGCGGCACCGGAGGAAAGTGGGGCCGTCCCCGGGCCGTTGCTCCGGATATGAGCGTGCAATTCGGGTCAAGCCATTCACCCCACCGATGCTCTGTCACGAGGGCACGCGCAGTCCCGATTCTGCGCCAAATCAGCCCGTGCTGCCCTGGTTGGCGCGTCGTGCAGGTCGCGACGTGCCGATCGCCCGCGATCGACCGTCCGGCGGACGTCTCCCGTGCAAGCCGTCTAGCCTTGGCGCGATGCGGATCCTGATCACCGGGGCCGGCGGGATGCTCGGCAATGACGTGATCCGGGCGGCGGAGGCCGGCGGCCACGAGCCGATGGCGCTGGCCCGCCCGGCCCTCGACATCACGGACGCCGTCGCCGTCGCGGCGGCCGTCCGCGCCGCGGCCCCGGACGTCGTCGTCAACTGCGCCGCGTGGACGGATGTCGACGGGGCCGAGGACAGGTTCGCGGAGGCGCTGGCGATCAACGGCGCCGGTGCGGGGCACGTGGCCGCCGCGGCCGCGAAGGCGGGTGCGTGGACGATCCACGTGTCCAGCGACTATGTGTTCGACGGCGAGAAGTCCGAGCCGTACGTGGAGTCCGACCCGGTCGACCCGGTTTCCGCCTATGGGCGCTCGAAGCTGGCGGGGGAGCAGGAGGTCGTCGCCGCCACTCCGGACCGTCACACCATCGTGCGCAGCTCGTGGCTGTTCGGCGCGCACGGCCGGTGCTTTCCCAAGACGATCCTTCGCCTGGCCGCGGAGCGTGAGGAGCTGAACGTCGTCTCAGACCAGATCGGCTGCCCCACGTTCACCGGGCACCTGGCGGGCGCGATCGTCGGACTGGCCGAGGATCCGCTCCCGGGCGTGCGGCACGTCGCCGGGACCGGCCCGTGCTCCTGGTTTCAGTTCGCGGAAGCGATCGTCGCCGCCGGAGGGGCCAGGTGCCAGGTGAGGCCGATCCCCTCCGAGCAGTATCCGACACCCGCCCGGCGCCCCGCCTACAGCGTGCTCGAGTCCGAACGCGGCGCGCCGCGGCTGCCGGAGTGGGAGCGGGGACTGCACGAGTTCCTGTCGGAGCTGTCCGGGGTGGCGGCGTGAAGCTTCTGGTCTGCGGCGCCGCCGGATTCATCGGCTCGACGTTCGTCGAGCTGCGCGTGCGCGAGCATGGCGACGACGTGACGGTGCTCGACGCGCTCACGTACGCCGGCCGCCAGGAGAACCTGCGGGGCGTCGAATCGGAGATCCGGTTCGTCCAGGGCGCGATCGAGGACCCGGAGGCCGTCGCCGGCGCGGTCGGCGACGCCGAGGCGATCGTCAACTTCGCGGCCGAGACGCACGTCGACCGTTCGATCGCGGATCCGTTCGCGTTCAGCGTGACCAACGGGCAGGGCACCCACGTCCTGCTGGAGGCGGCGCGCGAGCGGGGACTGCGCTATGTCCAGGTCTCGACCGACGAGGTGTACGGGTCGATCGAGACCGGCTCGTTCACCGAGACGTCGCCCCTGCAGCCGTCCAGCCCGTACAGCGCCACCAAGACGGGCGCCGACCTCCTGGTCACGAGCTATTTCCACACCTATGGCCTCGAGACGCTCGTCTGCCGTGGGTCGAACAACTACGGGCCGCGTCAGTATCCGGAGAAGCTGATCCCGCTGATGATCCTCAACGCCCTGGCAGGCGATCACCTCCCGGTGTACGGCGACGGCAGGAACGTT
The DNA here is from genome assembly GCA_035551695.1 of Solirubrobacteraceae bacterium. Classification (GTDB taxonomy): domain Bacteria; phylum Actinomycetota; class Thermoleophilia; order Solirubrobacterales; family Solirubrobacteraceae; genus Palsa-465. The sequence goes on along the minus strand of DASZMU010000120.1, from coordinate 5,055 downwards.
CGCAACTGGCTGTACGTCGAGGACTTCGGCCGCGGCATCGGTCACGTGCTGGAGCACGGCCGGCCGGGTGAGGTCTACAACTGCGGCGGCCCGGACGAATGCGAGAACCTGGAGGTCGTCAAGCGGATCCTGGGGTTGACCGGGGGCGACGAGTCGCTGATCGAGTACGTCACCGACCGGCCGGGCCATGACCGCCGTTACTCGCTGTCGGCGGACAAGCTGGCGGCGTTGGGCTGGCGCGCTCGAACGCGGTTCGAGGAGGGCCTCGAGCGGACCGTTGAGTGGTACCGAGACAACCGCTGGTGGTGGGAGCCGATCCGATCCGGCGCCTATCGCGACTACTACGAGCGCCACTACGGACGCTCGTTGAAGGCGTAGTGCCGCAAGTCTCCGAATCGAGGCGCTAGGGTGGCCACCGCGCGAGGCCGCCACGCGCCACCGCCGGAGGTGCGGCTGCCGTTGCAGCGGGAGCGGCTGCTGCGAGCCGCCGCTCTGGAGTTCGCCGAGCTCGGTTATGCCGGCGCCAGCTCTGAGTCGATCAGCCGCCGGGCCGGCATGTCCAAGGCCACGTTCTACGAGCACTTCGCCAACAAGGAGGAGTGCATGCTGGCGCTGTTCGACCTGGGTGCCCAGCTCGTCCAGCGGGAGATGGCCGACGCCGCCCGTCAGGCCCCCACGGGGGATGCCCGTGAGCGGATGAAGGCCGGCACCCGAGCGTTCCTCGGCGCGCTGGCCCAGCATCCGGAGTTCGCCCAAACGCTGCTGGTGGAGATCATCGGCGCCGGCCCCCGGGCCGCGCAGCGCCGCGACCAGGTCCTGCAGGCGTTCGCCGATGTGCTCGATGCCGAGAATGCCGAGGCGGACCGGCGCGGCCTGATCGGCCGCTTCCGCTCTCCCCATGACCCGTTCGCCGTGGTCGGAGCCATCACCGAGCTCGTGTCCCGGCAGGTGCGGCTCGGCGTGCCGGAGCACGTGCTCGACCTGGCGCCCGTCATCGACAGGCTGATCTTCGGCCTGCTCGACGCTCCGCAGCAGTGAGCCGGGCCGACAGCCTGCAGCGGCTGGAGAAGGAGATCATCCAGTGCCGCAAGTGCCCCCGGCTGGTGGCCTGGCGCGAGGAGGTCGCTCGGACCAAGCGGGCGGCGTTTCGCGACGAAACGTACTGGGGGCGGCCGATTCCCGGGTTTGGCGACCCCGACGCGACGCTCATCGTGCTGGGGCTGGCGCCGGCGGCGCACGGCGGGAACCGGACCGGGCGGATCTTCACCGGCGACCGTTCCGGAGACTGGTTGTTCGCCGCCCTGCACCGCGCCGGCTACGCCAACCAGGCGACATCGCGCCGCCGCGACGACGGGCTCGAGCTGCGGGACTGCTGGGTGTGTGCCGCCGTTCGCTGCGCCCCTCCGGACAACAAGCCGACGCCGGCCGAGCGCGACAACTGCCTGCCGTACGCCGGGCGCGAGCTCGAGCTCCTCGTACGCGCCCGGGTCATCGTCTGCCTCGGAGCCTTCGCCTGGGACGCGGCACTGCGGATCCTGGTCGACGGGCTGGGCCTCGAGCGCCCTCGTCCCCGCCCGCGGTTCGGACATGGCGCCGAGGTCATGATCGGACGCTACATGCTGCTCGGCTGCTTTCACCCCAGCCAGCAGAACACGTTCACGGGTCGGCTGACCGAGGAGATGCTCGACGCGGTCTTCGCCCGGGCGCGGGCGTTGGGCGACGCCGCATCACGGTAGGCTGCTCGCCGCCACGACCCAAGGAGAGAGCATGGATGAAGAGCGGGCCCAGGCCGGCGGGCTGACGCGGCGCCAGACACTGCAGCGGCTCGGTGCGACCGGGCTCGGGCTGACGGTCGCCGGTGGTGGGCTCGACGCGCTGCTGGCGGCCGCGGCGGCCGCCGCGCCGCGGCAGGGCTCGCTGCGCGACATCGAGCACGCCATCTTCCTCATCCAGGAGAACCGCTCCTTCGACCACTACTTCGGGACGCTGCGGGGCGTGCGCGGGTTCGCCGACAAGCGGGGCGCCGCCGCGTTTCGCCAGAAGGATCCGTCCGGAGGCACGGTCCTGCCGTTCCACCTCGGGACGCAGTACTGCATGCCGGACATCACGCACGACTGGGGCCCGCAGCACGCGGCCTGGAACGGCGGGCGGATGAACCAGTTCGTCGCCGTGCACGAGCGGGTCGACACCCCCGCCGGCGCAGGGATCGAGACGATGGGCTACTACGAGCGGGCCGACCTGCGGTTCTACTACGCCCTCGCCGACGCGTTCACGATCTGCGACGGCTACCACTGCTCGGTCATCGGGCCGACGGACCCCAACAGGATCATGTCGATGAGCGCCACGCTCGACCCGTCCGGAGCCAAGGGCGGCCCCCTGGTTGAAACGCTCGTCGGCACCCGCGCCTCGATGGCGGGCAAGTTCCGGTGGACGACGATGCCCGAACGCCTGGAGGCCCGGGGGGTGAGCTGGAAGGTCTATATGGACCAGACGGGCGGCGGCATCTTCGACAACGTGCTGACGTACTTCGCGCCGTACAACCGGCCGGGCGAGCTGGCCGACCGGGCGCTGCACACCAGCTACCCCAACGATTTCCTCTCCGACATCAGGCACAACCGGTTGCCGTCCGTCTCCTGGATCCTGACCGACCTGCAGCAGACCGAGCACCCCGGATTCTCATCGGCGGCTGCGGGCGAGGTCGCCGCCGCGCAGATCATCACGGCGGTGATGTCCAACCCCAAGGTGTGGTCCAAGACCGCGCTGTTCATCACGTGGGACGAGAACGGGGGCTTCTTCGACCACGTTGCCCCGCCGGTGGCGCCCGCAGGAACGAAGGGCGAGTACCTGACGGTCTCGCCCCTGCCGGCGGCGGCCAACGGCATCGCCGGGCCGATCGGCCTGGGGTTCCGCGTGCCGATGCTGATCGTCTCCCCACTCACGCGCGGGGGCCTGGTCTGCTCGGATACCTTCGACCACACCTCGATGCTCCGCTTCGTCGAGACCCGGTTCGGCGTCGAGGTGCCGAACCTCAGCGATTGGCGGCGGAAGGTGACCGGCGACCTGACGAGGGCGTTCAACTTCGCCGGCGCGCCGAACGACCGCAAGGCGGCCCTCCCGGCGCCCAAGGTCGCGAGCGCGGCGCCGTGCACGTCCCCCACCCCGGTGCGCATCCCGACGCCTTCGTTCCCCCGGCAGGAGCGGGGGACGCGGAGGCGGCCGAGTGGGATCGTGAAGCGTTAGCGCCCGTTTCCCCTCCTTCGTTGCCGCCGTTCTGACGTCACGTGGTCCAGAGCCGACCCGGTGACCTCGGTTCCGTAACGTGTGGCCCACCCGCCGTCGACACAACCCGGGAGCGAGATCATGAAGGCCATTCAGTTCAGCCGCTTCGGAGATCCCGAGGTGCTGGAGCTCGTCGAGCTCGACGACCCGCATCCCGGGGAGGGCCAGATCCGGATCGCCGTGCGCGCCGCGGGCGTCAACCCCATCGACTGGAAGGTCCGCAGCGGGGCGATGGGCGGGGATCTCCCGCGGCAGACCGGGGTGGAGGCGGCCGGGGTCGTCGACGAGCTGGGCGATGGCATCACCGACGTCGAGGTGGGCGACCGGGTGTTCGGCAGCGTGGCCGGCGGCGCGTCCGAGCTCGCCGTGTCCGGGTTCTACGCGCCGATCCCCGCCTCGCTGGGCTTCGTCGAGGCGGCTGCGCTGCCGGTCGCCGCCGAGACGGCGGTGCGGACGCTCGACCTGCTGGGTGTGGGCGAGGGCCAGACCCTGCTGATCAACGGCGCGTCCGGGAGCGTCGGCGTCGCCGCGACCCAGTTCGCGCGTGAGCGCGGGGCACGGGTGATCGGAACCGCGAGCCCGGCCAACCACGACTCTCTGCGGTCGTTCGGCGCCGAGCCGACGACGTACGGGGAGGGGCTGGTGGAACGCGTGCGCGCGCTCGCGCCGGACGGGGTCGACCGCGCGCTGGACGCCGCCGGGGGCGGGGCGTTGCCCGCATTGGTGGAGCTGACCGGGAGCCCGGACCGTGTCGTCACGATCGCCGACTACAAGGGGGCCGAGGAGACCGGCGTGCCGTTCAGCGGCGGGATGGGTTCGGAGCGCGCCTGGACCGCGCTGCGCGACGCCGTTGCGCTGATCGAGGCCGGGCGGTTCGCGGTGCCGGTGGCACAGACGTTCCCACTGGCGCAGATCGCCGAGGCCCACCGGATCAGCGAGACGGGCCATCCGCGGGGCAAGCTCGTGCTGACCGTCGAGTGACGGCGGCCGCTCACCCGCCCGGGAAGCGCCCGGAGCTCGCCGCGCTGCAGATCGCCGATCCGCCGTCCGCTTGGCAGGCGCTGGGGTTCACGGTCGTCGACGGCGTGGTGTCGCTCGGCGGGATCGAGCTCTGGCTCGACGCCTCGGGCCACGGGATCACCGGCTGGACGCTGCGCCGCGTGTCGGTGCGCGACGACGTCGACGGGCTGCCGACGGGGGTGACGGCCGACCCGCCGCCGGACGCCGTCCAGCATCCCAACGCCGCACTCGGCCTCGACCAGGTGGTGATCACGACGCCAGACTTCGACCGGACCTCCGCCGCCCTTGTCGAGGCCGGGATCCCGCTGCGGCGAATCGTCGATACAGGTGCCTTCCGACAGGGATTTCGCCGGCTCGGACCGGCTATCCTGGAGCTCGTCGAAGTGCCGCGTGGACCGGCCGGGCCGGCACGATTCTGGGGCCTGGTGGTGACCGTTCCAGACCTTCACGAGCTGCGCGAGCGACTCGGGCCGCGGGTCGGTGAGATCCGCGATGCCGTCCAGCCGGGGCGCCAGATCGCCTCGCTCAGCGCCGAGGCCGGTCTTAGCCCGAAGCTTGCCTTCATGAACCCGGAATAGCCTCAATGACAGTGCCTCTCAAAGACTTCAGCCCCCGCACCCAGGAAGGGGTCGCCGGGGCCTTTGCTGCTCCAACCGCCGCCCAGACGCAGGCGTGGCCGGCGATCGCCTCCGGCGAGCACGTCCTGATCTCGGCGCCGACCGGGTCCGGCAAGACGCTGGCCGCGTTCCTGTATGC
>DASZMU010000119.1:0-16566 GCA_035551695.1 Solirubrobacteraceae bacterium | reverse complement strand
GGTCGTCATCTGGGATGCTGCCTCCGGGTGCGGGCTGCTGGCCACCGACGTGCTCGCCACCCGGCAGCTGTACACACGCCGCGTCGCCGACGAGCTCCTGTTCGCCGGCGAGGTGCGCGACCTGCTCCCGCTCCTCGCCACCCGGCCCGCTCCGGATGCGGTCGCCTTTCCCGCCTGGCTGGTCAGCGGCGCCTGCCCGGAGGGAAGAACGCTCTATGACGGAATCGGCAGGGTGGGCCCAGGGGAATGCATCACGATCCAGGCGGGTACGGCGGTGACACAGACCTACTGGCGCCCGCGCTTCGCCGGCACGATGACCGCCCCGCGTGCCGAGATCGTCGACGGGCTGCGCACGATGGTGCTGGGCGCCACCGCCCGGCGTCTGTCGACGGACACTGACGGGGTGATCCTCAGCGGCGGCCTGGACTCCTCGCTCGTCACGGCCGCCGCGCACGCCGCCAAGCACCCCCCCGGCCGGCTGCACACCTACTCGGCGATCTTCCCCGGCGCGCCGTACGACGAGAGCGCAAAGATCCGGGAGCTGACGAGCGCACTCGGCATCGAGCGCAGGACGTTTGAGGTCGCGCCGCAGGGCGTGCTCTGGCAGGCCCTGCGCTACCTGCGCACCTGGCAGGTGCCGCTCGCCGGGATGGGCGCCATCGTCGACATCGCGGCCGCCGACCGCGCCGGCGCCGACGAGGTGAGCGTCATGCTGGACGGTCAGACGGGCGACGAGGTGCTGGGGTTCGCTCCGTACCTGATCGCAGATCGGCTTCAACGCGGCCGGCTGCTGGCGGCAGTACGTCTCATCGAGCGCTGGCCGGGCCGGCCGCCGTCCAGGCTGCACCAGAAGCTCTGGCTGCTGCGCGAGGTCGCCATCAAGGGAGCGTTGTCGCATCGGCTCGGCCAGGCGGTGCGCGACCGCCGGGCCAAGGCGGGCGACGGGCCCGGCTGGCAGCTGCCCCAGCTCCGCGCCCAGGAGTCCGAGCTCGAGGACCGCTGGGCCTGGAAGCTCCGCGGCTCCGGCCCCCTGTGGTGGCGCCACCTGGCCGATCTGCAGGTCTACGGGCCCCACCGCGAGCCGCGCCTGGAGTACCTGCGCCACCGGGCCGCGGCCGCCGGCGTGGCCGGCGCGTCGCCGCTGTATGACCCGGACCTCATCCAGTACGCGCTGAGCATCCCTCCGGAGCTGCAGTTCGACCCGCGCATCGACCGTCCCCTGGCCCGCGACGCGGCGCGGGGGCTGCTCCCGGAGGCCGTCCGGCTCCAGCGCCGGAAGGCTGATTTCTCGCCGTTCTGCCAGGCGGCGGCCACGGGCGCCGACGCCGGGGGACTGGAGCGGGTGCTGACCGCACCGGACGCCCATATCGCCGCCTACGTCGACCTCGAATGGGTGCGCCGCCACTGGCAGGCCCTCCAGCGCTCGCCGTCGAGCCAGGCGCCGGAGCTGGGGATCCTGTGGCACCTGGCCTCAGCCGAGGCCTGGCTGCGCCTGCAATCCGATCCGGACTGGATCGACGAGCTGCTCGGGGATCCGGGCATCCCGCGCGTCGCCGCCTCCAATATGGCCGCGGTGTAGTCGCCCCCACCCGCCAACCTGCACCATTTCAGCACCTGCACCTATTGTGGACTGGTTTTCCGAGACTCGGCGCCTAACCTGTCTCCCGTCTGCAAACCACGACTAGGAGATCTGTCATGGAGACCCCTGAGAAGCCCACTCCGCAGCAGGAGCCCGAGGAGCGCTACGAGCACCCCACGCTCAGCGACTACGGGACACTTGTCGACCTCACCGCCGCCGCTGGCCATCTGACCAACAGCGACCTCCCGCACGGGCTTCCGAACACGGCGTACCTCCCCTCCTAGGGAACCGGCAGTCTTTGGCTGCCTACGAGGTTGGCCATGACCACGATCCACCGTTCGTGGATCGCGGTCGTCGTACGCTGTCCCCGGTGACCCGCCCCATCCCCGCCGGACCGATGCCGCCGTCCCTGAAGGTCACCCTGGCGGCCGAGATCCTCGCCAGCTACGCCACCGCCCGCTGGATGATGGCGCGCCACGAGGTCCGCGACGTCGTCCTGGCGATGCGCTCGCGCCCGGGCCAGGTCGGATCGGAGGCCCAGGACAGCGAGCTGACGGCCGCCCGCCTCGGCTACGCCGTCGCTCGCACTCTGCGCAAGCTGCCGACCGATTCACGCTGCCTGGTGCAGGCGCTCGTCCTCTCCCGGTTGCTGTCCGAGCGCGGGATCCCCAGCACGCTGGTGATCGGCGCACGCTCGCAACCGGAGTTCGCCGCCCACGCTTGGGTGGAGCACGACGGGCGCCCGGTGCTCTCCCCCGCCGGATTTGACGAGTCCCGGCTCGTCGAGCTGTAGCCGCCCGCCGTCTGGCCGCAGTCGGCGGCCGGCGGCCGGCGGCCGGCGGTCGGTCAGTACTCCATGATCGTGCCCCGCCGCCGGCTGACCCGGAGCGCGAGCCGCATCGCGCCGAGCGCGAGCGGCGCCAGGACCACGGTGAAGCCGGCGAGCTTGACGAGCTCCAGCCACACGGCCTCGCGCGCCGCGGTGCCGACGAGCAGGTGGCGCAACAGATCGACCGTCGGCGTGAACGGCTGCACATCCGACGTCCAGCGGATCCAGCCCGGGAATAGCCGCACGGGGAAGTAGGCTCCGCCGAGCAGGCTCAGCCCGGCTATCACCCATGTCGCCCCCATCGCCGACTTGAAGGCCAGCAGCCCGGCGACGAACAGCAGGCCGATCGACGCCAGCGACAGGGCGCCGAGCACGGCCACCCCAAACGCGGGCGCCAAGCCGCCGGCGTGCAGCGGGATCCCGAACACGGCGGCCGAGATGCCGAGCATCGCGCACGCGAACACCGTCGCATAGCCGATGGGAAACGCGGCGATGGCCACCACGCCCCACATCGGCCCCATCGGCGACACGAGCACCCGCTCAAAGTTGCCGGCCATCAGCTCCATCCGCACGATCTGCACCGTCGTCAGCGCCGAGGTGAGAATCGACGTCGTCAGGATGCCCACCATCGCGAACGCGAAGTACTGGTCGCGCGGGCCGACCGCGCCCGGCTTGATCAGCTTGGCGACGTAGTAGAAGGTGGCGAGGCTGAGCAGCATCCCCAGCGCCTGGCTGACGATGCGCAGCCGGTAGCTGACGAAGATCGCCGCGTCGCGCCGGACCGTCGCCGCGACCGCGCCCAGGTATTGGCCGACGAGGCTCATCTCAGGACGGCTCGAGCGTCGCGTCGCGGAGCACGTACGTGCGGTCGAACTCGATCGGCTGCTCCTCGCCCGTCGGCGAGCACCACAGCGCGGCCCCGCCGGCGTCGAGCACATCGGCCACCGCGTCGGCGAGCATCGCCAGGCCGTCGACGTCGAGACTGTTGCGCGGCTCATCGAGCAGCAGGACCCGGGGGCGGTGGACGACGGTCAGCGCCAGCCTCAGCCGCTGCCGCTGCCCCTGGGACAGCCGGTCGGCGCGGCGCTGGGCCAGGTCGGCGAGGCCAAAGCGGACAAGCGCCTCATCGACCGCCTGTTTGCGGGTGGCGCGCGGCAGGAAGGCGATCCGCGCACCGTACTGGAGGTGGCCCTTGACGCTGAAGCGGGCGTAGAGCCCGCGGTCACCGGCGGAGAGGAAGCCGATGCGGCGGTGGTATTCGCGCCAGTTGCCATCGCTGGCCAGCCCGTCGACGGTCACGGTTCCGGCGTCCGGGGCGAGGATGCCGGCGGCGATCCGCAGCAGCGTCGTCTTGCCGGCGCCGTTGCTGCCCTCGACCCGCACCGCGGCCCCGGCGGGGATCTGCAGGTTGACCCCGCGCAGGACCGGCCAGCGGCGCTTGCCGCGCCCCCAGGAGCGCGAGATCCAGTCAAGAGTCATGAGCGCGTCCGCGCCGGAAGCCGGCGGTCTGGTCTCCGCATTCGGGCGGGTGAACAGGGCGTCGCGAACGTTCATGCCCATCGAGCCGCCGATGCGGGTTGGGGATGAGCGCCCTGGCGATAGGCCCGGCGGGTGGCGAGCGCCAGCGCCATCGCCCAGCGCCGGGTGACGCGAAGCACGTGCTCCGAACGCGCGAGGTACGCGCGGAGCCCGTCGTCCCGCGTCAGCGGACGCTCCAGTCCCTTGGGGACCTTCTGGACCTCCCGGCGCAGCGAGGCGGCGCGGCCGCCGCGGGGTGTCAGCAGGAGGTCGACCAGGCTGGCGTTCGCCCCCAGGTGCGCTGCCGTCGGCTCGATGAATGGGCCCGCGAGCTCGGCGGCGATCTGCCACCGCAGGGGGCCTCCGGCAAAATTGGTCGGCAGGCCAACGAGCGACCCCAGGACGCCGGTGGCGACCCACAGGGCTCCGGCGAGCTCCGGATAGCTCGTGGCAATCGCCGCGATGATCGCGTCCGCGTCGGCCGCCTCACAGCGGTTGTCCCACCAGGTGGCGACATCTGCGGCCATCTTCAGACCGGAGAAGCCGTCCCGGGCATAAAAGAGCGTCAGTGTCGCCAGCCCGTCCGCCGGTTCCATGATCAGTGGCTGATGGGGAGCGGGAGATTGGGCACGGGCCAGGAGATCGGCGGCGAACCGGGTCTCGTACCAGTGCACACGCCAGTGGAGCTCCACCATCGGCAGCGTCGGGTGGACGAGCTCCTCGTGAAGGATAGGGAGCTGCGAGCTTGCCGAGGTGGGCTCTCTGCGCCGCCAGCCCATCACGCCCACGACCTCGATGGCCTGGGCGAGATCGGCCGCGGAGACGAGAATGTCGATGTCTGCGGAGGTGCGGGCGCCGGCGTCGCCGTACAGCTGTCGCGCCAGGACGACGCCCTTGAGCACAAGGGCGCGGATCCCGGCCCGGCTGAGACTGGCAAGAATCCCAAGCGCCACCATCTCCTGCGCTTCCCCGTTTCCCCGCGCCGCCAACGTCCGCTCCACGAGTTGCTCCTCCAGCCACGGGTCGAACCCGCCCGTCACCTCCCGCAGCCTGCGGCCGAGCAGGACCGAGAGCTGGAGCCGGTCCAGGAGGTCAAGGAGGACAGGCGAGTCGGCGCGGGCCGCCAGACCAGTGATCTCTCCGGCCCGGGCCTCGCGCACCGCGCGCGTAGAGGCAAGCAACAGCACGAGCCGACACTCGACTGTGGGATCTGTCACGACCGCCACTCCGGTCGGCGAGGGGATTGTCGGTTGCGTACCGGGATGCTGACCGTACGAACACAACTGACCCTACTTTGTCGCGCACGACGATGCCGCACTTCTGCGCGCGCTTTGGTAGCTCTGCTGCGCTTTTGGCCCGGCGAGCCGCGCAAATTCGCTCGTTCGCCCGGGCCGGGGTGAACAAACGTCCAGCAGATGGCGCGGTTCGTTGCGACCTAGCCTCCCAGAACCGACCTTGACAGTGGGACGGCGATCGTAGGGGTGCCCCTGGTGGTCGTCGAGCGTTCTCCCGGTCCACCGCGGACCGCCTCTCCAGTTACGACAAGGACCTGGCAACTATGCCCTTTTTCGCCCTGCGCCGGATCGCGATGTTTACAGGCATCATCTTCGTGCTCGGCACAGCCGCCGCCCATGCGGCCACCGAGCCGGCGGGCTTCATGCCCTTCGCTCCGGACTCCATCTGGAACCTCCCGCTCCGCAGCGACGCGCCGATCGCGGCGAACAGCACGGGATACGACAGCTACCTGACGCAGAGTGTGCGCACGGCCGGTTCCTGGGTGAACACGACGAACTGCGGCATGCCCGAGTACTGGGCCGCCCCGAACACGCCTACGGTGTCGGTGACTCTGAACCACCCGTCGTACGAGGACCCGGCGCTCATCCGCGCCTGGTCGGCGGTGCCGATGCCCGGCGGCGCCCAGCCCGCCAGCTGCAGTGACCAGAACTTCGCCGTCCTCCAACAGCAGCCGAACGGAGCGATCAAGGAGTGGGAGTTCTGGAAGGTCTCAAAGTCGGCGTCAGGAGCCTGGACCGCCGAGTGGGGCGGCGCCATGAACAACGTCCTGACGGATCGCGGCGTCGCCTCCCCACTAGAGTGGACAGATCCGTCCGCGCCGACGTATTCGGCCCGCCGCTCGACGTACGGCTGGAATGTGACCGCGAGCGGCATCTCGATGCTCGCCGGCGTCATCACGAACTCCGACCTCGCCTCCGGTCACATCAACCACGCGCTCGCCTTGGCGATCCCGGCGGCCGCATCGGGCAAATGGCTGTGGCCGGCCCAGCGGACCGACGGGTACTCAACAAACCCCAACGTGCTGCCCGAGGGCGCGCACCTGCGGCTCAACCCGTCGGTGAACATCTCCTCCTTGCATCTCACGCCACTTGTGGCGATGATTGCCGAAGCCGCGCAGAGATACGGCATCGTCGTGCGAGACCAGACCTCCTCGTCCAACGTCTTCTATGCCGAGCAGCCGTTGCCCGGACAGACCAACCCGGTCCCGGCGCTGCTGGCCGGACAGTCCATGTCCAGCGCGCTGGCGGCCTTCCCGTGGAGCCAGCTGGACGTCCTGGCGGCGCCGACGTGCACGAGTTGGTCCGGCTGCTCCGCCACCCCCCAAGCGGTCATCAACGTCGACGGCAACCCGGCGGTCGGCTCGACCGTCACCCTGGACACCACCAATTCGGTCCTCAACTACCCCCGCTCGCAGGTTGAGTGGGACCTGACCGGAAGCGGGACGTACATCACCCCCGGCGGCACCGGGGTCAGCGCGACCCTGCCGTTGACGACCGCCGGGTCGCACTCGGTCGGAGTTCGGATCACGACGGCAGATGGAACCGTCGTCACCGGCACGACGACGTTCGTCGTCTCGCCGCAGTCGTCGAGCGCAGCGGCCGCCGTAACAACGACAGCTAGCACGGCGCCGGCACCGCAGGCGCCGGCATCGCAGGCGCCGGCCCCCTCATCGGCCGCGGCACCGTCGCCGACCGCACGCATCGCCACTGCGACCATCGCCGCCGCGCCAACGAGCGCCGCGAAGGCAGCCTCGGCCTCACGCACGGCCACGCAGGCGCGCACGAATCAGCTACCGCGGGTGCAGACCAAGGCGGCGGCCGCGACGTCGCGGCGCCGCAAAGCCAATCGCGCCACCGCGAAGCGAACGTCCCACCGCCGCCGTCGTACGCGGCGTCACGTCACGCATCGGTAGCGCCGTGTTTGCTCGGATTCGAAATCGGGCCGCGCTGCTGGCGGGCGGGCTCTGCCTCGCCGTGTGCGGGGCGAGCGCCGCGGCCGCGCCCCCAGCCGGGTTCCGTCCCTTTGCCCCGGACTCCATCTGGAACCTGCGCCTGCTGCCGACGGCTCCGCTGCGCCCAAACAGCCGGACCTACGTCGACTGGCTCGCGCAAAGCGTGGCCGCCCACGGCGCCTGGCTGAACACGACGAACTGCGGGATGCCCGAATACTGGGCGAGCGCGAACACGCCGACGGTGCCGGTGCGCCTGAACCATCCCTCGTACGAGGATCCGGCGCTCATGCAGGCGTGGTCGGCGGTGCCGCTCCCGCGTGGCGCCGCGCCCGCCGGCTGCAGCGACCGCAACTTCGCCGTGCTGCAGAGGCAACCGTCGGGAGCGATCAAGGAGTGGGAGTTCTGGGAGGCCTCAAAGTCGGCGACAGGAGCCTGGACCGCCGAGTGGGGCGGCACCATCGGCAACGTGCTGACCGACCGGGGCGTCGCATCCCCGTTGCAGTGGACCGATCCGACGGCCCCCGCGCCAACCGCCCGGCATGCCACGTACGGTTGGAATGTCACGGCAAGCGGGATGTCGATGCTCGGCGGGGTCATCACCAACCAGAACCTGGAATCGGGCACGATCGATCACGCGCTGGCGATGGCGGTCACGAGCGCGGCCGCGCGCGAGTGGATGTGGCCCGCCCAGCGGACGGACGGCTACTCGACCGACCCGGCGGCCCTGCCGGAGGGGGCCCACCTCCGCCTCTCCCCCACCGTCAACGTCAACGCGCTCCCCGTCACTCCGCTGGTGAAGATGCTGGCACGGGCGGCGCAGCAATACGGCATCGTCGTGCGAGACCAGACAGCGTCATCGGACGTGTTCTACGCGGAACCGCCTGACCCCGGGCAACCGAACCTGGTGTACAAACTGCTGGACGGGCAGTCACTGATGAGCGCGCTGGCCGCGTTCCCGTGGGCCAAGCTGCAGGTGCTCAATGCACCAATCTGCACGAGCTACGCCGGATGCCAGGCGACGCAGAAGGCGGTCGTCACTGTCTCAGGCAGAGCCCGCGTCGGCTCGAAGGTCACACTGAGCACAAGCGACTCTGTTCTGAATTATCCGCGCGTATCGGTCACTTGGGTCCTTGGCAGCGGTCGCAACGCGGCCTCAGTCAGCCGTAACTCCACGAACGTCTCCGCTCGCTACACCCAGCAGGGCTGGCACAGGGTCCGCGTTGATATCGTCTGCGCCGACGGCTCCAGTGTCACGGGCACGACCTCGATCTATGTGCGGCCCGCGGTCAGGACAGCACGTCTGCGAGGGTTGTCCAAGCGACGTTAGGGTAGTTGTCTCCCCAGTGCCCCCCATCCACGGCCCGGATTCGCCAGATCGACGTCCTGAAGGGGCTGGCCATCCTGGGGATCATGGTCCAGCACGCCTTCACCAGCCGGGCGCTGTATGAGTCATGGGACACGCTGCACATCGGACAGGCGGTTCCGGTCTTCTTCGTGATCATGGGCTTGAACGCCGCGCGGTCGATGGCCCGCCACCGGGACGCCACGCTGAGCCAGTTATACAGCCGCCGCTACCTGGTGGGGCGTTTCCGGCGTCTCATCGTTCCGGTCATCTGGATGTGGATCATGGCCGTCCCGGTCGCGCTCGCGGTCGGCGAATTCCACATCGGGCCGCTCGTCCTGCTCGGCGCGTTCCCCATGTCCAGCGCCCCGGGGAACTACTTCGTCACCATCACCTTGGAGTTCGCGCTCCTGTTCCCGGCTCCCTTCTTCGGCTTTGCCCGCGCCCATCGTCACCACGGCCGCGGTGGCGGTTGTCGATGTCGCCTTCGAGCTAGTGGCGCCGCACATCCACGCGCTGACTCCGGTCGGTATCGCCGGCGGCTATCTGTACGAGGCAGCAATCGTCAAATACGGGCTGGCCATTGTCGCCGGGATGTGGCTGTGGCGGACGCCGCTTCGCCGAACGAGGCGGTTGACCCTGACGGCTCTGGCGTGCCTCAGCCTCGTGTATCTCGTCATCGTGCATCTCAGCCCGGGCGAATTCAGCTGGCTCATGGACTCGTTCAGCCGGAGCACGAACTTTCTCAGCGTGTTTACGCCGTATGGCTGACGTCGTTTGGGCTGTGGATGCTCGCGCCGGGATCGCAGCGCGCGAGCTACCGCCTCCTGGAGCGGCTCGGCGAGGCCTCGTACCAGATCTTCCTGGTGCAGATCGTGTGGTTCGGCGTCGTCGCCGACCGGTCGGTGCCGGTCGGTATCGCCGGCATCATCGCAACCTCGCTGCTCGGCCTGGGCTACTTCTCGCTGCAGAGCGCGCGGCGCTCGCCAGGACTTAGTGGAGGACCTGGTCGGCGAGTTCCAGCAGGCGTGTGACATAGTCGCCGAGCAGGAACCTGGACTGCACATCTGCGCGTGCCGCGTCCCCCAGTCTCCGTGCCAACCCGCGGTCGGTCAGCAGCCGGTTGACCGCCTCCGCCAGCGCCTGGGGCTCGTTGGGCACGATCAAGCCGGTCTCCTCGTCGGTGATGTAGTCCCGGACGCCCGGGGCGTCCGTGACCACCACCGGCTTGCCGCGGCCCATCGCGTTCAGGTACGTCTGCTGGCCGGCGCTGCGCTCGGTGCCAGCCAGAAGTGGGACCACCACTACGGCGGCGGAACGCTCCCGGGCGTTGTACTCGGAGGCCGGCAGAAAGCGAGCCTCGACGTTGCCGGCGGCGATCGAAGGCAGCCGCAACCTGGTTGCCAGCGTCAGCGGGGCGTCGATCTTCTCCGCGGCCTCGATGAGCGCCCTGTAGTCGCGCAGGGAGTTGCCGCAGGCCAGCACCCCGGTTCCGCTCGGCTCACGCGCCAGCGTCCTGTCCGTGGCGCAGAACGGGGTGAAGTGCACCCGGCTAGGATCGACGCCCCACACACGGGGGAAGGTGTCGAGTTCGTGCCGCGACAGCACGGCGTAATGTACGTTCGCGCTGTCGAGCATGCGGATCGCGCCAAGCCCCAGCCTGCGACCGTAGCGGGGCGCCGCGTCGACGCCGACCGGAGCGCGCGCCCCGAGCAGCCGGTCAAGCGCACGGCTTCCCGGCTGCCAGGTGGCGTCCGGGATCAGCACCGGGAACCCGCGGCGGCCGAGCGTCGCAGCGCCAAGCAGGTCGACGTAGCCCCGGCTGAACCCCGAGGCGCCGTGGAGTATCGCCGGCCGGGCGGAGCAGGCCAGGCGCGCGAGTGCCCAGGCGCGGCCCTGCCGGACATCGATTGACTCGGCGCGCGCGCACCACTCCGCATGCCAGGGATAGACGTAGGTGGTCGTGTATTGCGCCATGGGTTCGCGGGTGGCCTCAGCGCCCCGGCGGCGCCTGGCGCTGCGGGTAGCCCACGTAGCCGCTGCCGTCGGCCAGCTCGCGGCGCACGCGGTCCATGTTCTCGGACGACACCGAGCCATAGCCGGAGAAGCCATGGCTGGGATAGCTCGGGCGCACGGCCTGCCGCGCCCGGTGCCTGGCGGCGAAGTCGTCGGCGGTGCCGACTGCCTGCGCCGGGTTGCCGACCACGATCGTGCCGGGATCGACGTCTCGGCGGACCACGCTGCCGGCGCCGACCACCGCGCCGTCGCCGATCGTGACCCCCGGAAGGATGATCGCCCCGGCGCCGATGTACGCCCGCTTGCCGATGTGAACCCGGGCGATCCGGGTGTAGCCGGTGAAATGACGGGTGCTCGCGTCGTGGGCGATGATGTGCGCGTGGTCGGCGACCACCGCCTCGTCGTCGACGAAGATGAGCCACAGAAAGTCCGGGTCCACCGTGGCGGTCTCGTTGATGTACGCGCCCGTTCCGAGCGTCAGTCCGCGACGCACCATCCACGCGTCGGTGGGCTGCCCGCGGATTCGCCGCAGGATGTCCCGTCGGCGGCGGACCAGCTGCGCCTTGAGGTCGGCCACGCTCAAAGGCGCTCCTCGCTCACGGCGGCGGTCAACGCCTGCAGCGCACCGATGACGCGCGGATCGTGCGCCGCGAGGCGTCGGCTGCGGCGCCGCCATAGCGAGAACTGCACCCGCCGGGCCACCACCGCCCACAGACGCTGCGGCCGGGCCACGAGACTGGCCGCCAGCACCCCCGCCTGGCGGTGGCGGCCCTCCGCCAGCGCGGCCTCCAGCGCCGCCCACATCCGCAGCCCACACCATCGGTCAAGCAGCCGCGACGACCACCAGGGCCGGCCGATGCACGAGCGTACGATCCGGTCGTGCGTCTGGGCGGGCCCCTCCGGGTGCCGGGATTTCGAACCGGCGTGCACGTGGTACAGGCACACCACCGACGGGGTGATCACGCCGGTGCCGCGCTCCAGCACCCGCAGCCACAGATCCCAGTCCTCGGCGTAACCGAGCTCGGTGTTGTAGCCGCCCGCGGCCAACACCGCCTCCCGCGCGACGAGCACACCGCTGGCGGACAATTGGTTCACCGGGATCAGCGCCGCCGGCGACCGCAGCGTGTGAGCGCGCAGCCTGATCGTGCCGGCGTAGGCGGGCGGCTGGCCGGGCTGGTCGAAGCAGGCCATGCTGGCTCCGGAGACCAGCACGTGGCCGTCCCGAAGCCTCCACAGGACGTCGAGGTGATCCGGAAGCCATTCATCGTCAGAATCGAGCATCGCCAGCCACGGCTGCGTGGCCGCCGCCGCCCCCGTGTTTCGCGCCGCCGCAGCGCCCTGGTTACGCTCGTGCCGGATGACCCGCGCGCCGTATCGCCGAGCGATATCACCCGATGCGTCCGTGGAATGGTCGTCGACGACGATGATCTCCGCGGGTGCACACGGCCACTGTGACTTCACGCTGGCCAGCGCGCGCGGGAGTGTGTCGGATCGGTTGAACGTGGGAACGATCACGGACACCGGCAGCCTTTGTGGTGCCCGGCGCTGACCGGGCTCGCGGTCAGGCACGCCGTTTCCGTTTCCCAACCTCCGTTCTACAAGCAATGATTGGTCCTCGTTTTGAGCTGACACGGGGCGTCGGCGCAAACTGCACAGTGCCGACTGGCGGAGTTGTAAACAAGCCGCAGCAGAGTCCCGCTACCCTAGCGGACATCGATCCATTGCCTCGCACGCCATCAAAGCGCGCAGGTCCCCGCGTGGCACCGCCTCCGCACGGCGCTGACGCCGCGGGTCAAGCAGCGGACGTACGGGGGGCGCCGTGGTGACGCGCGCTCCCCGCCGGACCGACCGCAAGCTCAACCTGATCGGAGCCGCGGTCGGCGTGGTCTGCGTGATCGCCGCCGTCGTGGTGGTGCTGATCGCCACATCGCGTAGCTCCAAGCCGACCGCGCCCGTTCAGCGCACGTGCCGCGAGATCGGCAACAGCGAATCCCCGTTCGCGTGCTCATCGGTGTGGAACGCCCCGCAGTCCGCAAACGCGCCGCTCTCGCCGCGCTCGTCGGCCTACACCGCGCAGCTTCTGTCACAGGTCAGGGAGTACGGGGCCTGGATCAGCACCTACAGCTACAGCGTTCCGGTTTACACGGTCGGCCGCGACCAGCGTCGGGTGCCCGTGACACTTGACGCGAGCGGCCCCGGCTCGGTCGACGAGCTGGCACAGGCGTTCAAGCAGGGTGTGCCGATCCCGCCGGGAGCCAAGCCGGCGGCCGGTAACGATCAGCACATGGTCATCTGGCAGCCGAGCAGCGACACGATGTGGGAGTTCTGGCATGCCCAGCAGGTGAACGGGGCGTGGCACGCCCGCTGGGGCGGGAAGATGACGAACGTCTCATCCAACCCGGGATATTTCTCAAACCCGTCCGACTGGGGTGCGACGGCGACGAGCCTGCCGTTGCTGGGCGGCCTCATCGGCATCCGGGAGCTGGAATCAGGCCACATCGACCACGCGCTGGCGATGTCGATCCCGCACGCCGCCACAGGCGTGGTGGCGTTCCCGGCGCAGCGCAGCGACGGGAACGAGCGCAGCCCGGGCGCAATCCCGGAGGGCACCCGGTTCCGGCTTGATCCACGACTCGACATCGGCGCGCTGCACGTGCCGCCGGTGGTCCGGGTCCTGGCCGAGGCGGCCCAGCGCTACGGGATGATCGTGCGCGATCAGGCGGGTACAGTGTCGCTGTACGCCCAGGACCCCACCCCGCTGGGCAAGACCCCGTACTACGGGCCGCACGGGCTGCTTGACGGCATGAGTCCCGCCGTGCTCATGCGGTACTTCCCGTGGCACGACCTGCAGGTGGTGCGCCCGGCCAAGCTCAGCGGGTAGCGGGGCTCTGCGGTTCTTCCCCTGGGATCACCTTCAAGCGCTGGCGTCCACCGTCTCCCGCTGCTGGGGACCCTGACTCGGTCCCGCGCGGCCGGCCGCGGCGCGCCTGGGCGCCCCGGCCCCGGGTGACGTGAACAACGACTCCAGCAGCGCCGCCGACCGTCCGATGTCGTAGTCGCGCAGCACGCGCTCGCGACCCGCCCGTCCCCAGCGCGCGCGCAGCGCCGGATCGCGGGCCAGCCGCTCGAGCGCCTCGGCGATCACGTCGTCGCGTCCCGGCGGGAGGAGCAGACCGTTCACGCCGTCGTCCACCAGCTCGGCGATGCCCGCGATCCGCGTGGTGACCACCGGCAGCTCGTTCGCCATCGCCTCCATCAGCACCACCGGCAGGCCCTCGGCGAAGCTCGGAAGGCAGAACACGTCGGCCTCCCGGTACATCGGCGCCACTCTGGCTCCGGTAAGGGCTCCGGTGAACGTCAGCTGTCCGGCCACTTTGAGGCGCCGCGCGGCGCGCTCCAGCTCGCCCCGGTAGGGCCCGTCCCCGACCAGCACCGCCTCGACCTCCACTCCGCGGTCCTTCAGCGCTGCCAGCGCTCGCAAGAGGACAAGCGCGCCCTTCTCGGGCACGAGCCGGCCGACGAAGAGCACGCGCAGCGCAGAGCCCTGACGCCCCGCCGCTGACCGTTCGGCCCGAGGAGCAAGCGACCGCACCTCGCGGGCATCGAGGCCGCAGCGCACGACTGAGAGCGTGTCCCAATGCTGTGGCTCCACCAGCTTCAGCAGCTGTGACCGGCAGAAGTCGCTGATGCAGACAACGAACGCGGCGCGGCGCGCCTTCTCCGCCAGCGCGTACCGCCGGACCTCGTCGAACTCGGTGTAGCCGTGCATGGTGAAGCTCCACCGAAAGCCGTCGGGACGACCGAACTCGGCGGCCAGGAGCGCTACCGCGCTGGCCACGTTGGCGAAGTGCGCGTGGATGTGACGCACGTCGCGCCGGCGGCACTCCGACCACACCAGGATCGACTCGGCGAAGTAGAAGAGCTGCCATAGCTTCGCCCGCACTCCGCCCGCGCCCGTGCCCAGCGCCAGCCGCAGCGTCGCCAGGTACCGCCGCGGACGGGTCGCCGCAGCACGCAGGTGCGCGGTCACGAACCGCGCCTTCTGCAGGGGGAACACCGAGAACGTCTCGTCCGCCGCTCGGCGGTCGGCGGCGCTCAGCAGCTGATCCGCGGGCGTCTTGCGGATCGACATCGTCACCACGTCGACCCCCCGGGCGCGCAGGGCGTCAAGCTCCCGAGCGATGAACGTGTGCGACACCGCCGGGAACGCCGAGACCAGGTAGGCGACGCGGCTGTCCGGGCGCTGGGCGTCGGTTTGTGCCATCGTCTGGCCCCAATGTACCGGCTCTCCACAGCGGCGCGGAGCCACGGCGCCGGCCCACTGAGATGCGCCGCCTACGCGGCTCAGGCCTGGCTGTCCGGCTCGGCGCTTTACCTGCTGGCGTCGCTGCTCGCCGGCCGGCGGCCGAGCGCGCAACCGTCGCCGGAGTCGCCACGGTCGCCGGAGCCCCCACCGCAGGGCGCGCGCGTGGCGGTGCTGGTGCCGGCGCACAACGAGGAGGCGTGTATCTCCGCCGCCGTCGCGGGTCTCACGGCCCAGGACCATCCCCCCCACCTGCTCGACGTCATCGTGATCGCCGACAACTGCTCCGATCAGACAGCGCCGCTGGCGGCAGCGGCCGGCGCGGCCGTGTGGGAGCGTGACGCCGGCGACGCGCCCGGCAAGGGACAAGCGCTGGCGTGGGCCCTTGACCGGCTGTGGCAGGAGCTGCCGCAGACCGATGCGGTGGTGATCGTTGACGCCGACTGCGCGGCCTCGCCGAACCTCTGCTCCACGATCGCCGCCGAGATCCGCGGCGGAGCCGACGCGGTCCAGGTGCCCTACGAGGTGTCCAACCCGTCGGAGTCGCCCACCGCGGCACTGCGCGCGGCCGGGTTCGCGCTCAAGCACGTCATCCGTGCGCGTGGCCGGGCGCGGCTGGGCCTGTCCTGCAACCTGTTCGGCACCGGGATGGGGTTCTCGGCGGCGCTGCTTCGCCGGGTGCCGTGGCCGCAGTCGGTGACCGAGGACACGGAGCTGTTCGTCCGGCTGACGCGCGCCGGCTACCGCGTGGCCTACGCCGAGGGCGCGGGCGTCACCTCGCGGATGCCGGCCTCAGCCGACGAGGCGGCCGAGCAGCAGCTGCGCTGGGAGTCGGGGAACGCCCAGCTCGCCCGCCGAGAGCTGCCGGGCTTGCTGTGGCAGACGCTGCGCACCGGCGACGTCCAGTGTCCGGGCGCCGCGGCCGAGTTGGCGCTGCCTTCGCAGAGCCTCATGGCAGCCGGTGGGTTGGCGCTGCTCGCGGGCGGCCTGGTGGCCCGCGACCGTCGGCTGGCCACCGGCGCGGCGGCGACGATCGCGGCGCAGGGGTCCTACGTGCTCGGCGGCCTCGCCATAGCCGGTGGGACGGGCCTCGTCCTCGATGCACTCGTCCACGTGCCGGCGTTTGCGGCCGGCCGCCTGCACGTCCTGGGACGTGTGGCGTCGGGCCGCGGGGCGCAGACGTGGGTGCGGACGGCGCGACGAGAAGAGACGAGGGGATATGCAGCCCGCTGAGGTCCGCGCCGTCACGCGTCGCACGCGAGGCATCCAGGGCTGGTTCTCCAGCGAGGCGGCAGGTTTGTTCGGGCTGCTCGACGAGGCGCAGCGGAGCGCGGGAGTGCAGGGTGACCTGTTCGAGATCGGCGTCCATCACGGCCGCAGCGCCGTCCTACTCAGCCATCTGGCCCGCCCCGGGGAGCGTCTGGGCGTATGTGACCTGTTCGGAGCGCAGGAACAGAACGTCTCGGACTCCGGCTCCGGAGACCGGGGCATCTTCGAGGCCAACATGGCCGCGCTGGCATCCGGCTTTGACCGCCTCGATGTGTTCGCCATGGCCTCGGACCGGCTGACCCCCGAGCAGCTCGGCGGCCCGTATCGCCTGTTCCACATCGACGGCGGCCATCTGCGCGAGGAGGCGCTGTCTGACCTGCGACTCGGCGCCGCCGTCCTCGATCCGCGCGGCGCCATCGCCGTCGACGATCCGTTCAGCGTCGCGTGGCCCGGGGTGACCGAG